>NZ_JBHTJI010000048.1:0-519 GCF_042675665.1 Mariniflexile jejuense | reverse complement strand
AACATGGTATAAATTTAATTGCTTGTAGTTACTTAATCGGAAAAATCCTGCGGATTTTTCCTTTGGCTTGCGTTTTTTTGTTATTTTAGTACCTAATCCACGCAACTAAAAATTATACAAAACGTTAGGCAACATTTACAAAACTACCAAATGAAAAAAATAATCTTATTATTAGCGCTTATATTTACATTCAATGTAAGTTTCTCACAGGAAAACAAAGAAGTGAAAAACATTTTTAAATTTAACATTGTTCCAGCTTTTGAAGGAATATATGAATTCCAATTTGAAAGAGTAATAAGTCCTAAAAGTTCTATTCAAATTGGATTTGCTTCTGGAAAAGACGGATTTACAGATAGAAATAAATTTAACGATTTGTTACTTGATAGGATTGGCAGAAATCTTAATGATGCAAAAGACACAGAATATTCTGAAAAAACATTTGCAATGAATATTGATTTCAGATATTATTTCAGTTCAGAAAATAACCACAGAGGACTTTACATAAGTCCGTCAATTCAA
>NZ_JBHTJI010000047.1:0-870 GCF_042675665.1 Mariniflexile jejuense | reverse complement strand
AAAACTTGAGCTTTGGACATGTGACTAAAACTAAACACAACACCGTATAAAAATAATGCGCTACGATGTTATAGGTTATGAACGTGACTTTTTTTAATTGGCGCACTATTCTTATACCAATTCGTTGCCATTAATTTGAAAAAATGAACAAACCGATAATAAATATACTTCTGACTTTATTAATTTTTAGTTGCACAGATATTAATCAAACGGAAAATAAAATTGCGCAAATTGAAAACTTGCGTGCGGAAAATGATAGACTGAAAAAAATTGTAGCGGAAATAAAAAATAAATATGTTTTTGACAGTATAACAGTAAGAGACATTCCTTCCTATAAAAACTCTTATGAACTGAATTCAAATATTAGTGGAGAAATTGTTTTTGTTGGTTACAATAATGATATTCAATATACGAGTGTAATAATTATTGACAGTATTTCTTATAATCCAAAGAAACTTTATAATCCCGACACACTTACTTTAAAAAATGGCGGATTTCATTACGAAAAGAAATTGGATACTGAAAGGATTTACTGGAAAGCTGAAATCCAAACAAAACATCAGTACGGAAAAAAATATGGCGGAATTTTAACAAATGCTGCCCAAGTGAAAAAAAACTAATGGCAACACCGTATATAAAAAATTGCTATTTTTAGCTTAACCAATGTGAGTTGCTTTGCTTGCTTGCATCTGATTTTCCTTCGGAAAATCCTCGCACACAAGCACGCAACTTTCCATATACATAAACGTTGTAGGTAATTTAACAGAACTCATAAAAAATAAATGGATTGGATTAATCTTCTTATTGGAATACTATTAATTATTCTTGGAATATTTTTAATTAAATTCTATCAAGATTTAAAGCGAGAAA
>NZ_JBHTJI010000046.1:0-832 GCF_042675665.1 Mariniflexile jejuense | reverse complement strand
AACGTTATAAACAAGTTGAAAAAAGTACTCCAATTAATATTTTTAGTTATTGCATTAACATCTTGCAAAGCACAAGATATTAACGGAATTTGGATGTCCTACAATAATTATGTGATTGACAAAGAGGCAATGTTTACTTCTGGAAATGAAGGTTTTATAATTGACTTCGATAATAAAACTTTTAGTTCAATTTATAGTGACAGTATTGTACCTATCAAAATTGATTTTAAAGATTCCAAACTTGATTTCAAAACTGACTCATTAAGTATTAATTTCAGAACTTTTGGAAAAGACTCGATTGAAATAGACTTCGAACAAAATATGATGCACGTTTTCAGACCTTTAAAATTAAATCACAAGCTTTCAGTAAGCAAAAGCCAAATTAATGATTTTCTAACCAAGAATAAGTTCGAGAAAATAAATGGAGGAATCGACTTTATTTTCAGTGATAAATTCTTTTTTCGTGATGAAATGTTTGAAAAACCGAAAAAGAAAAACGCTTTTATAAATAAAACTTGGAACGATGAAGGTTATTGGTATGTAAAAGAAATTAATCAAAACTATTTTTTAATATTTACACTTGACCAAACTTCCGACCAAAATATTTATCAAATAATTTCAATTGACAAATGTAAAATGCAACTTGAACAACTTCAAGAAGCGGATTTTGGAAACGTAAAATTAACTGAATTAAAAACCTGTTTATAACACCGTATAAAAAAAATTGCTAGTTTTAGCTAAACCAAAGTTAGTTGCCCGTTTGCTAGCTTCTGATTTTCCTTCGGAAAATCCTCGCAACAAACACGCAACTTTCCTTATACATAAACGTTGT
>NZ_JBHTJI010000045.1:0-638 GCF_042675665.1 Mariniflexile jejuense | reverse complement strand
AGAAATCTTAATGATGCAAAAGACACAGAATATTCTGAAAAAACATTTGCAATGAATATTGATTTCAGATATTATTTCAGTTCAGAAAATAACCACAGAGGACTTTACATAAGTCCGTCAATTCAATATTTAAAATATCAAGAAAGATTTTATGCAATGGAAAAAGAATCTTTTGGAAATGGAGATGGAACTTTTGATTATAATGAAAGAATATGGGAAAGAGAATTTAATCTTTATAACATAAGAGCTTTAATAGGTTATCAATTAGTGATTGCGAAAAGAATTATAATAAATCCATATTTTGGACCAGGATTTGCTTTTGGAAAGGCTAAAGATTTATTTGATAGAGAAGATGAAAACGAAAAAGGTTTTTCTTTCAACGCAGGAATTTATATTGGAATTGGAATATAAAAAACGTTGCCTAACAACGTGTATAATTAATTGCTTTGGTCACTGCCGACTTACGAAAATTCCACTGGAATTTTCTATCTGTGATTTGTTTGCTAAATTAGTTGCTTAAACACGCAACTAACCATACACAAACACGTTATGTAGCAGTAAAAACCCAGAAAAAAGCAAACGTAAATTTTGCGGAAATTAAGCGGAATATTACTAGATTTTTGAACTGTATAAAAAAA
>NZ_JBHTJI010000044.1:0-702 GCF_042675665.1 Mariniflexile jejuense | reverse complement strand
AACGGTTACGTATAAGAATAGTGCGTAGTTTGAGTGCGAGGATTTTCCGAAGGAAAATCAGATGCAAGCAAACAAGCACAAACTTTTGATTTAGGAATAAACTTACGCATTATTTTTATACAATGTTGTACAACGTTTTTTAATATTCTTTTTCTTTTTTTACCTCTTCGTTATCATCATAAGTTGTCCAAACTCCATTTTTCTTTCCGTTAATCCACTGGCCTTCTTTGTATAAATAGTAAGTTCCTAACTTTTTAGAACATCTGTAAATCGCAGTGTATGTTTTAAAAGTCATATGGTTTTGAGAATCAAAAAATTCATCCATAGATTTTGCATTTGAATCGATTTCTATTGTAACAGATTCTAATGTCTTATTTCCTTTTCTGTCAAAGTTTTTCCTTGATTTTATGTTACCATAATTATCTAAAGAGTATTCATTTGCAATTTGTCCGCTTTTATAATATTGAACCATTTTTCCAGTTCTTGTAGAATACTTTTCAGAATTATACTCATATGTTGTCCAACAAGTTGTCCACCAAACATTGCCGTTTTTGTAATAAGTGGTATCCGTTTTACAAGTGATTTGCTCTAAATCTTTTACAAGTTCCAGAAACCGTTCAGAATGTTGAGAGTTACATAAAGTGGAAATTAGAACTAGAAATATGATTGTGAAATTGCGTTTCATTTAAATGTTGTACAACG
>NZ_JBHTJI010000043.1:0-1027 GCF_042675665.1 Mariniflexile jejuense | reverse complement strand
CCGTATATAAAAAATTGCTAGTTTTATACTAAACCAATGTTAGTTGCTTTGCTTGCTTGCTTCCGATTTTCCTACGGAAAATCCTCGCACACAAACACGCAACTTTCCATATACATAAACGTTGTGTGCAATTTGAAAAAATGATAAAATTTCAAACTATATATATAAAAGACAAGTCCGACTTTTCAAAAGTTCCGAACGGATTTAGTGGACTTATGACTAAAAATCAAATTGGAAAGAAAATTGTGTCATTTAAGACTGACCGAAATGATGTTGTTTTATCAAGAGAGTTAGAAAAAGTTATTTCAAAGCTGGATTTTGACAAGTCAGATTATTTAATTCTGACTACAAATTTAACGATGGAAGGAATCAAAATATTGGAAGAAAAAGGAATTGAATATATGACAACTTCAAACTTTATTTGGACTGATGAAAGCTATAAATCTATAAAACAGATTTAATGAATATCCTGTTTGTTTGTAGCCGAAATAAAAGAAGAAGTAGAACAGCTGAAAAAATATTCTCGAATGACCAAAGAGTATATGTGAAATCAGCTGGATTTAGCAGTAAAAGTCCTGTAAAAATATCTGAAAAGCTTGTTAATTGGGCTGATTTGATACTTTTAATGGAATATGAACATTCTAAAAGACTTTTGGAATTATATAGAAAAATTGACATTCCGAAAACCGAAGTATTAGATATAGAAGATAGATTTGAATATATGGATAAAGCATTAATCGAAATTCTAACAGAAAAAACAAACGAAATAATAAAAACTGCACACAACAATGGCTATAAGTAATTGCTTGTTCTCGCTTACTTCTGAAAATCCTCGCGGATTTTCAGTTTGGTGTGTACTTGCAAAGTTAAGTGCTAAACCACGCAACTACTCATAGCCGAGACGTTGTACACAATGTCGCCAACTCAAAACACAAAATGAAAACTAAGGAAAAACCGATAGGTAAATTCATCAATGAATTGGAACTTCCCGAAAATGTTAAGAAAGGAATAAAAATCTTAACTTGGG
>NZ_JBHTJI010000042.1:0-588712 GCF_042675665.1 Mariniflexile jejuense | reverse complement strand
TGAAAGTTTGTTACCCAAATAGGGCTAAATTTGTATATTAAAGATCTATTTATATTTACTTAATGGACATTAATAAAGAACTGAAATTAGCTTGGGATTTTGTAAATAATACAAATCGGTCTATTTAATTATTGAATCTTTAAAAAATATAGTGAACAGTGTGATTTTTATTTGAAAAAATATCTTTAGAAATTATTCAAGTTACTATATTCAAAAGCTAATTAATAGGGAGAGATTTATAAAACAAAAAATCCCGTAAACATTAAAGTTTCGGGATTTTTTTGTGGTATCTCCAGGAATCGAACCAGGGACACAAGGATTTTCAGTCCTTTGCTCTACCAACTGAGCTAAGATACCTTGCCTAAGCGGATGCAAATATATACTCATTTTCGTTATTCACCAAAATAAAACAATAAAAAATTCATCTTTTTTTTAAACGTTTTATATTCAATATAATAAGTTAAATAGGAATAATAATAATTTGTGTTTTTGTAATTTTAGCCTATAAAATAAAGTATGAATTTAATAATTGATGTCGGTAATACGCTAGTTAAGTTAGCTATTTTTGAAAATGACGAAATAATTATAAAGAAAACTATAGTTAATGAGTCTATTTTAGATGCGTTAAAAGCAATTAAGAACGATTTTAAAGCCGTTAACCATGCAATTCTATCAACAGTAGGTAAATTAGATACAGAAACAATTAAGGTTATTAAAACACTTTTTGATTTGTTAATTTTAAGTTCTGAAATTAAACTACCCTTTATAAGTCTATATGAAACACCAAAAACGCTTGGTGTTGATAGAATTGCACTTGTTTGTGCTTCTGTTAAACAATTTAAAAACACTAACGTTCTTATTATTGATGCAGGGACTTGTATTACTTACGATTTTATAAATACTAACAATGAATATTTAGGTGGTGCTATTTCACCAGGATTAGGTGTGCGTTATAAATCATTAAATACTTTAACAGCAAATTTACCGTTATTAGATGTTGAAATGCCAGAAGGTATAATAGGTAAATCTACATCAGCATCGATACATTCTGGTGTAGTATATGGCGTTTTAAAGGAAATAGATGGAGTAATAGAAGAATATAAACAGAAATATTCAGATTTAACAGTTATTTTAACAGGTGGCGATAGTAATTTCTTGTCTAAACAATTAAAAAGTAGCATATTTGCCACTCCTAATTTTCTTTTAGTGGGACTAAACTATATTTTACAATTTAATTCAAACGAATGATTAAAAAACTTGTATTAGTTTTTATTGCAACTTTTGCAATTGGCAGTTATGCACAAGAGGGTACAGCCTCACCTTATTCTTTTTATGGTATTGGAAGTTTAAAATTTAAAGGAACTGTAGAAAATAGAAGTATGGGCGGATTAAGTATTTATATGGACAGTATTCATATGAACTTACGAAATCCTGCATCATACGCCGGAAAAAACTTAGAAGTACTAAATGGCGAGAGTAGACCTGTAAAATTTACGGTTGGAGGAAGTTATTCTAGTATAAATTTAAAAAGTGATTCAGGTAAAGCAAATGCTAATTCTACAACTTTCGATTATTTAGCATTATCAGTGCCAATTGGAAAATTTGGTTTTGGTTTCGGATTGTTACCTTATACAGCTGTAGGGTATAAACTAGAATCTCTAGATAGTGATAAAGACAATAGAATAGCTAATAGATTTAGAGGAGAAGGCGGGTTAAATAAAGCCTTTGTAGGGTTAGGTTATCAAATAACAGAAGGATTAAGTATAGGTGTTGATGCACAGTATAACTTTGGAAACATTCAAAATAGTACAATAGCTTTTGTCTATGATGAAGATGATATTATGACGCAGTATCAAACAAGAGAAAACAATAGATCAGATTTAAGTGGCGTAAACTTTAACTTAGGATTGTCATATAAAGCAATGCTAAGTGAAAACTTAGAACTAGTTTCAGGGTTAACTTATACACCAGAAAGTAATTTAGTTTCTAAAAATGAACGCTCCTTTTCAACAATAATAGCTTCAACTTCAGGTGAAGATGCTGTTTATAATACGGTAGATGCTGATTTGGAAGCTTCAGGATTATTAGAAACAGATTTAGTAATGCCTTCAAAATTTTCAATAGGAGCAGGTATAGGTAAACCAAGAAAATGGTTTGTAGGTATAGAATCTGAATATCAAAATACAAGCAGTTTTTCAAACGATTTATATTCAAGTACAGTCGTGAAATATGAAAACTCAACAAACGTTTCTATTGGTGGTTTTTACATTCCGCAGTATAATTCGTTTTCAAGCTATTTTAAGCGCGCAGTTTATAGAGCAGGTTTGCACTTTGAGAATACAGGATTGGTCTTCACAAATACTGATCCAAATATAAAAGACGAATCGATAAACGAGTTTGGCATATCTTTTGGTATAGGAGTACCAGTAGGGAGTTTTTTCTCTAATGCCAATTTAGGTCTAGAACTAGGAAAAAGAGGAACAACTAACAGCAATTTAATACAAGAGAATTTTATAAATTTCCAAATAAGTTTATCTTTGAACGATAGATGGTTTCAGAAAAGAAAATATGACTAACAACAGCGTAACATTATTATCATGAAAACAAAATTTACATTACTATTAACAGCATTATTTATTGGTTTAAATATAGGGTTTGCACAGCAAGATGAAGAGTGCATGACTAAACTGTCTATATTCCATGAATATGTAAAAGCAAATAACTATGAAGCAGCTTTCCAACCTTGGATGGATGTTAGAAATAAATGCCCAAAATTTAACAATGCCATTTATGTAGATGGTGAGAAAATTTTAACCAATAAAATTGAAAAATCAACAGGTGCAGAAAAGGTTGCAGCTATAAACGATTTAGTAAAACTTTGGGAAGAAAGAGGCGAGCATTTTCCAAGCAAAACACCAAAAGGTGAATATGGTGCACAATCTTGCCAGTTACTTTATGATAACAGAGCAATTTTAAACAAAACTAATGAAGAATTGTATGCTTGTTTTGATGCTGCATACCAAGCAGATAAAGCAACGTTTACAAACCCACAAAGTTTGTACACTTATTTCTCTTTAATGGTAGATTTGTTTGATGCAGGTAAACAACCAGCAGAAGCATTATTTGATAAGTATGATGATATTGTTGAGAAAGTTGAAGATGAAGTAAAAAACTACTCTGAAAGTTTAAATGTTCTTATTGAAAAAGAAGAAGCTGGTACAGAATTAACTAACAAAGAGTCGCAATACAAAGCGTACTACGAAAGTTATTTAGCAGCTTACGATCAAATTACCGAAGGCATTGATGAGAAAATGGGAACAAGAGCTAATTGTGAAATTTTAATTCCTCTATACACTAAAAACTTTGAAGCTAATAAAGCCAATGCAGTTTGGTTACAAAGAGCAGCGGGTAAAATGTCTGAAAAAGATTGCACTGATGATCCGTTATTCTTTAAGTTAGTTAATGCTTATCATGAATTAAGTCCATCAGCTAATTCGGCTTATTACTTAGGAATATTAAAGGATAAACAAGGAAAATCAAACGAAGCAATCTCTTTTTATAAACAAGCAATTGATTTAGAAACTGATAATTTCAAAAAATCAAACTTAAATAATAGAATAGCTTTAAAACTAAAATCTAAAGGTGCTTATTCTCAAGCTAGAACATTCTTTAGAGAAGCGTTAAGATTAAACCCTTCAAACGGGCGTCCATATTTATCAATTGCAGCTATGTATGCTGCCAGTGCTAACGACTGTGGCGATACTAACTTTAACAAAAGAGCGGTATATTGGTTAGCTGCTGAAGAGGCTCAAAAAGCAGCACGTGTAGACCCTAAATTATCTGGAGCAGCAGCACAATCTGCAGCAAATTATTTATCTAAGGCACCTCAAAAATCTGACATATTTACTTGTAGCTGCTCAGGTACAGTTATAAAAATTGGTTGCTGGATAGGCGCTTCGGTTACCGTACCAAGAATTTAATGAAACAAAAACATTTACATAAAATACTTAACATAGTCACCATACTTTTGGTGACTATGTTTTTTTCATGTAACGACAGTTTTAAGCAAGTTCAAAAAATTGGTGTTTCAGAGAACGAACCTATTGGTATTGCAGAAAACATTAATTTAAAACATACCGATTCTGGTAGGGTTACAGCTAATTTGTTAAGTCCAAAAATGTTAGATTATACAAATCGAGATTTTCCTTATAATGAGTTTCCAGAAGGTATTACTTTAAATCTGTATGACGAGCAAAATAAAAAGAGCGTAGTTGTTGCCAATTATGCTATTGTTTATGATAAAACCGATTTGTTAGATTTGCAAGGAAACGTTGTAATTACTACTGCAGATAACAGAGTATTAAAAACAGATCAATTGTTTTACGACCAAAAGAAGGAATGGTTATTTACCAATAAGCCTGTTACATTTAAAACAGAAACCGATATTATTAATGGCACAGGTTTCGATTCTAACTCAAAATTCACAAATGCAGAAGTGTTAGAAGTTAATGGTATTATTACTGTTGAAGATTAATTAAAGGCTAAAAACAAATTAAAAATGAAGCTTCTTCAATTTTAATTATCTTTACAACATATTTACAAATAAACATAACAAATGAAGTATTCAAAGATTTTTTTATATGCCTATTTAGTTTTTGCTATTTACTTTGCTTACACAGCTATTTTAAAGTATATGGAAGAAAAAATTATTGATTATTCATCTGTTTTACTTTGTGTTACGGCTATTTTTGTATTTTTCTTTCGACGAAATTTTATTAAAAAATTTGATAACAATAATTCAAAATAAATGAGTGTTGATGTTATCATCATTATTGCATGCTTAATACTTTCTGCCTTTTTTTCGGGTATGGAGATAGCTTATGTATCTTCAAACAAAATTCATATAGAAATTGAAAAAAAGCAAGATGGTACACTTTCAAAAGTATTAACAAAACTTACTGCAAAACCATCAAAATTTATTGCCACTATGCTTATTGGAAACAATATTGCTTTGGTAATATATGGATTTTTTATGGGCGATTTATTGGTAGATTGGTTTAAAACTATGGTGCCAACATCATATGTTTTTTTAGATTTGATGCTAACAGATTTTAGTTTATTAACCCAAACCGTTATTTCTACACTTATTATTTTAATAACTGCCGAATTTTTGCCCAAAGTATTTTTTCAAATTTATGCAAATAGCTTAATAAAAATCTTAGCAATTCCAGCTTACGGGTTTTATTTGTTATTTTCATTTATTTCAGAATTTGTTATTTGGATTTCAGATTTTGTTTTAAAACATCTTTTCAAAACGGAAGGCGACCAAATACAATTGGCATTTACAAAAGTAGAATTGGGTAATTATATAAGCGAGCAAATGGAATCGGTAGAATCGCATGAAGAAGTAGATTCTGAAATTCAAATTTTTCAAAATGCATTGGAATTTTCTGAAGTAAAAGCACGCGAAGTTATGGTGCCTAGAACCGAATTAACAGCTATAGAAATTAACGATTCTATAAAATCACTTAATGCTCTTTTTACAGAAACAGGTTTTACAAAAATTTTAGTTTACAAAGAAACGATAGACGATATTTTAGGCTACGTACATTCATTTGAGTTGTTCAAAAAACCAAAAAATATTAAAGCCATGATGCTTCCAGTAGAGTATGTTCCAGAAACTGTGCTTGTTAAAGATGTACTAAGTGTACTTATTAAAAAGCGAAAAAGTATTGCGGTTGTTTTAGATGAATATGGCGGAACAGCAGGTATTATGACGGTTGAAGATATTGTTGAAGAATTGTTTGGTGAAATTGAAGATGAACATGATACTGTAGATTTGATTGAAGAAAAAATTGACGATACTACCTATACATTTTCAGCTCGATTAGAGGTTGATTATATTAACGAAACCTACAAATTAGATCTTCCAGAAAGTGAAAATTACGAAACACTAGGTGGTTTAATAGTAAATCATACCGAGGAAATTCCTGAGAAAGATGAAGTGGTTAAAATTGATAATTTTGGCTTTACAATTTTGGAAGTTTCTAATACAAAAATAGACCTAGTAGAATTAAAAATTTTAGTTGAAGATTAAATTTTAGCATAAGGTTTTTCTCTAAAAATATGGCTGTTTTTATTTAATAAAAAACAATCTGCATTATAGCAAACAAATGCCAAATAACCCTTTTATTATTAAATAGAAAATAGTATTTTCGCGCACGATATTTTGTTAGTTCAAAATTATTAACCAACTTAACAAGCTAAATCTTAACAACAGATTTTTTTAAAAAACATAATTTCAAATGGCAGTTTTAAATAAGATTAGACAACGTTCACTATTTTTAATCGTAATTATAGCGTTAGCGTTATTTTCTTTTGTATTAGCAGATTTATTTAAAAGCGGTAGTTCGTTTTCTGCAAAATCTCAAAACATTGTTGCAACCGTAAACGGAAAGGATATTACCCGCGAAGACTTTATGCAAAAAGTAGAGGCAATGCAACGTCAAGCAGGACCAAATGCAACAAGCACACAAGTAATTAATCAAGTTTTTGAACAAGAAGTAAGACAAGCTATCATGGAAAACCAGTTTGAAAAACTAGGTATTTCTATTGAAAAAGACCAAATGAGAGATTTGTTAAGAACAGCATTAGCAACAAGTCCAGAATTTTTAAATGCTGCTGGTTTATTTGATGAAAATAAGTTGAATGAATATATAGCAAACTTAAAAGAAACATCTGCAGAAGGTTATCAAGGTTGGGTAAACTACGAAAAATCTATTGCTACAAACGCTTTACAACAAAACTACTTTAATATGGTTAAAGCAGGTTTAACTGCTACACTTAAAGAAGGCGAGTTAGAACATAAGCTAGAAGGTAATAAAGTAGATATTCAGTTTGTTCAAATTCCTTATTCATCAATTGATGATGCAAAAGTGAAAGTTGAAAAATCGGATATTTCAAACTACATAGAAAAGCATAAAAAACAATTTGAAGTTGAAGCTTCAAGAGATATTAAATTTGTTCAGTTTAACGAAGTAGCTTCAGCAGCTGATGAAAAAGCAATTATTGAAAGTTTAAAAGGACTTTTAAAGGACAAAGTAGAGTACAATGATGTTTCTAAGGCAAGCGAAACAATTGTAGGCTTTTTAAACACAACCAACAATGAAAATTTTGTTAATGCAAATTCAGATATAAAATTTGATAAACGTTTTGTGTTTAAATCGACCTTACCAGCTTCAGTAGCAGATAGTCTTTATAAATTAAATGAAGGTCAAATTTATGGACCTTACAAGGATAACGGTTATTACAAAGTTTCTAAAGTTGTAGCTGTTAAACAAGTTGCAGACTCAGCAAAAGTAAGACACATTTTAATTCCATTTCTAGGTTCGCAAGGTGCAACTCCAGAAGTAACGCAAACAGAGGCTGAAGCTAAAAAAACTGCCGATAGTTTATTAGGAATATTAAAAGCAGATAAAACTAGGTTTTCTGAATTTGTAACTGAATATTCATCAGACCAAGGAAGTGTAAATAACGAAGGTCGTTATGATTGGCATCCATACAATTCTATGGTAACAGAGTTTAACGATTTTGAGTTTAATGGTAACGTAGGTGATTTAGGTGTTGTGAAAACTGTTTTCGGATTTCATATTATAGAAATTGAAGGTTTAAAAGAAAAGAAAAAAGCCATTCAATTAGCAACAGTTGCTAGAAAAATAGAACCATCTGAAGCTACGGTTGATAAAATCTTTAGAGACGCATCTAATTTTGAAATTGCTATCGGTAAAAGTAATTTTGAAGCAGCAGCAAAGGCTAAAAAATATGAAGTACGTCCTGTAAATAGTCTTAAAATTTTAGATGAAAACATACCAGGTGTTGGTAGTCAAAGACCTATTGTACGTTGGGCTTTTGAAGACGATGCTAAAGTTGGTGATGTTAAACGTTTCAATATCCCTAACGGCTATGTTATTGCACAGTTAGTAGCAAAGCACAAAGAAGGTCTTATGTCTGTAGAAGACGCATCGGCAACAGTTACTCCAATAGTACGCAATGAAAAGAAAGCAGAAATGATTAGAAATAAAGTATCTGCTAAAACTTTAGATGCAGTAGCTAAATCTCAAAATGTAACTGTACAAACAGCAACAGGTATAAACATGAAAAACCCAACCATTACAGGAGCAGGTAGAGAACCGTTAGTTGTTGGTTCTGCTTTTGGTTTAAAACAAGGACAAACATCAAAATTAATTGATGGTGTTTATGGCGTGTATATGATAAAAGTTACTAAAATTGAAAATGCTGTTAAATTAGATAGTTATCAAGCAGTAGCAAACAGAGTAGAACAACAAAAATTAAATGTTGTATCATCTAAACTGTATAACGCACTAAAAGAGGCTTCAGAAATTGAAGATAATAGAGCGAAAAATCAAATACAGTAATATCAAATTACAATATATTTAAAAAGGGCAAATTTTAATTTGCTCTTTTTTTTTGGGGCTTTAATTATGCTTTTTAAATTAAAATTATATCATAAAGTTTATTACTTATAAAATTGACCATCGATTAAAAATAGCATTTTTTTATGTTTAAATTATGAACCTTAGCTAAGCATTAGCATCAAACTTTTTAAATATTAAATACTGCTAAAGTTTATAAGTAATAAACATATTATGTCTGTAAAAACGAACACATCATTTAAAGGAGGTATTATACCGCCCATGGTAACACCATTATTATCCGATAATCTATCTTTAGATTTAAAAGGCGTTAATAATCTATTAGAACATGTAATTTCAGGTGGTGTTCACGGGGTTTTTATACTAGGCACAACAGGTGAATCAACAAGTTTAAGTTACAAAACAAGAGCACAACTTATTAATGAAAGTTGTAAGATTGTAAATAATAGAATCCCAGTTTTTGTTGGAATTACCGATACGTCTATTGAAGAAAGTATTGATTTAGCTATTATAGCTCAAAAAGCTGGTGCTTCATACGTTGTTGCAGCACCACCATATTATTACGGTTTGGGGCAGGAAGAATTGTTTAAATACTACTGGAGATTGGCAGATGCTTTACCATTGCCACTTTTTCTTTATAATATGCCGTCGCATACTAAAATAAATATTGATGTTAAAACGGTTATTCGCTTGTCTGAACATCCAAATATTGTTGGTTTAAAAGATAGTTCTGCGAATACGGTTTATTTTCAGAATTTATGTTTTTTACTCAAATCAAAACCAGATTTTTCACTTATAGTTGGTCCTGAAGAAATAACCGCAGAAACCATTTTAATGGGTGGAAAAGGTGGCGTTAATGGAGGTGCAAATATGTTTCCAAAATTATATGTAGCCATATATAACGCGGCCATAGCCAAAGATTTAAAACGAATTGAAATTCTACAACCTTTAGTAATGGATATTACCACCAGTATTTATACCTTAGGGTCTTACGGTTCTAGTTACCTTAAAGGACTTAAAGGCGCATTAGGTACTTTAGGAATTATTCAACCAAATATAGCACCGCCTTTTAGTTGTTTTGATGAAAAAGAAATGACAGAAGTTGAAAAAAACATAAAAAGAATTGAAAAAGAAATGACTAAATTTTTTTAATATGATTATCGTTTAAAACTAACCACTTTAAACTGTTTTTGAGTTGTCCTATATCTATATAATTCTGCCTACGTAACTAAATAAAACTAAATTAATGAACACTATCGATCTAATCGTTTTTTTTGTTTACATAGGTGGTATCGCACTTTTTGGAGGCTCTTTTTTTAAGAAAAACAGAACATCATCTTCTTATACTGTTGGTAATAATGATATACCTAGTTGGGTTGTAACCATGTCTATTTTCGCAACCTTTGTAAGTAGTATTAGTTATTTAGCTTTACCAGGGAATGCATTTCAATCAAACTGGAATGCTTTAGTGTTTAGTTTATCACTACCAATAGCAACATTAATTGCGGTTAAATATTTTGTGCCTTTATACCGAAAAATCAATAGTCCTTCGGCATATACGTTTATGGAACAACGTTTTGGATCTTGGGCGCGTATTTATGTATCACTTTGTTACTTACTTACGCAGTTAATGCGGATAGGAACTATTTTATATTTACTTGCATTAACTTTAAATGCGATTACAGGTTGGGATATAGCTACTGTTATCATATTTACAGGATTAATTGTGGCGGTCTATTCTATGTTAGGTGGTATTACTGCTGTACTTTGGACGGATGCCATTCAAGGTATCATTTTAATTGTTGGTGCTTTAGTTTGTATTGGGTACATGTTTTACAGCATGCCTGAAGGTCCATCGCAAATATTCTCTATTGCTTCAGAAAACGATAAATTTAGTTTAGGTAGTTTTGATTTAGATGTTTCAAAACCTACCTTTTGGGTGGTTTTAATTTATGGTGTTTTTATAAATCTTCAAAACTTCGGAATAGATCAAAACTATGTGCAACGTTATATGGTTTTGAAATCGGATAAAGAAGCACAACGTTCTGCATTAATAGGTGGTTTAATTTATTTGCCCATATCGGCGTTGTTCTTATTTATTGGAACATCACTTTTTGCTTATTACCATTCTGCAGCAACACTTCCTATTGAACTTCAAGATGTAAGTAAAGCAGATAGGGTGTTTCCTTATTTTATAGTTAACGCTTTACCTGCTGGAATGACAGGTTTAATGATTGCCTCTATTTTCGCAGCGGGAATGAGTACTATTTCTACAAGTTTTAATAGTTCTGCCACTGTGTTTTTAACCGATTACTACAATAAATATTTTAAGCAAGATGCAAGTGATAATCAACGAATGAAAGTATTATATACATCTTCTTTAATAATAAGTATTATAGGAATTTGTATTGGTATTGCTATGATAAACGTAAAAAGTGCCTTAGATGCTTGGTGGAAACTATCATCTATTTTTAGTGGTGGTATGCTGGGGTTGTTTCTTTTAGGCATGTTTTCAAAAACCAAAAACATCAAAGCGGCTATACTAGGAATGATTGCTGGAATATTAGTTATTCTTTGGCTAACATTTTCTGAAACTATTTTTGGCAAAGATTCAATTGGAGCATCGTTTCATACCTATTTAACGATAGTGTTTGGCACAATTGCTATTTTCTTGGTTGGTTTTTTAGGTGCTTTTTTATTGAAACCTAAAAATCAATCAGCTTAAATTTTAATATTGAAAAATTATAAAAAATGAATTATAAAAACTTAATTGGTCAATTACCAAAAATAGGTATTAGACCAGTAATTGATGGAAGGCTAGATGGTGTAAGAGAATCGCTTGAAATCTCAACCATGAATATGGCAAAAGTAGCTGCCAATTTTTTAAGCAAAAATCTACGTCATGCCGATGGCAGTGCAGTAGAATGTGTAATAGCCGACACATGTATTGGCGGTGTTGCCGAAGCAGCAGCGTGTGCCGATAAATTTTCACGTGAAAGTGTAGGTGTAAGTTTAACAGTAACACCGTGTTGGTGTTATGGTAGCGAAACCATTGATATGGATCCGTTAATACCTAAAGCCATTTGGGGTTTTAATGGAACAGAGCGTCCAGGTGCAGTATATTTAGCCGCCGCTTTAGCTGGTCATAATCAAAAAGGTATTCCGGCATTTGGTATTTATGGTCGTGATGTTCAAGATAGCAACGATATGCATATTCCAGATGATGTTCAAGAAAAATTGTTGTTATTTGGAAAAGCAGGTTTAGCGGTAGCAACCATGAAGGGAAAATCATATTTATCAATGGGTTCTGTATCTATGGGAATTGCGGGTTCTATTTTAGATACTAATTTCTTTGAAAGCTATTTAGGTATGCGCTGTGAAAATATCGATATGTCTGAGTTTATAAGACGCATAGAACAAGAAATTTACGATAAAGAAGAATACCAAAAAGCGCTAGCTTGGACCAAAGCCAACTGTAAAGAAGGCAAAAACTATAATCCAACTGAAAAACTAAAATCACGTGAAGCCTTAGATAAAGACTGGGAGTTTGTAGTTAAAATGGCATTAATTGGGCGTGATTTAATGATAGGAAATCCAAAATTAAAAGCCATAGGCTACGGTGAAGAAGCTTTAGGTAGAAACGCTATTTCTGGAGGTTTCCAAGGCCAACGCCAATGGACAGATCATTTTCCTAATGGCGATTTCATGGAAGCCATTTTAACCTCGTCTTTCGATTGGAATGGCATTCGTCAACCCTTTATGTTCGCTACCGAAAACGATAGTTTAAACGGAATTTCTATGTTATTTGGTCACTTACTTACGGGTGCAGCACAAATATTTAGTGATGTACGAACCTATTGGAGTCCAGAAGCGGTAAAACGTGTAACAGGTTACACACTTACAGGCGATGCAGCAAACGGATTTATTCACTTAATAAATTCAGGAGCTTCAGCTTTAGATGGTACAGGGCAACAAACAATTAACGGAAAGCCTGCCATGAAACCCTGGTGGGATATCACCGAAAATGAGGTTGAAAAGTGCTTGGAACACACCACTTGGGGTCCAGGTATGTTAGAATATTTTAGAGGTGGTGGCTATTCGTCAACTTTTAAAACCAAAGGCGATATGCCTGTTACCATGTGCCGAATTAATATTGTAAAAGGCATTGGGCCAGTACTTCAAATTGCCGAAGGTAAAACCATAGATTTACCAGAAAACGTCCATAATATTATTAACGAGCGCACCAATCCAACATGGCCAACAACGTGGTTTGTGCCAAATTTAACAGGCAAAGGCGCGTTTAAAGATGTGTATAGCGTTATGGCAAATTGGGGCGCAAATCATGGTGCGTTTACCTATGGGCACATTGGTGCAGATTTAATAACCTTGGCATCTATGTTGCGAATTCCGGTAAATATGCACAATGTTTCAGAAGATAAAATTTTCCGTCCAAGTGCGTGGGCATCGTTTGGTATGGATAAAGAATCATCCGATTATAGAGCTTGTGAAACCTACAAAGCACTTTATGGATAAACAGTTTTGGGTTACTGCAAGCGTTGGGTTTTTCACTTCAAATACGAGGCATTCACTATTTCATTAATTTAAAAAATAGTATGCAAGAGTAATCCCTAACGCAACGAAAAAGCAACTTCAAATTTTATTGAAGTTGCTTTTTAGTTTAATCCGGAATCTAAAGTTTTTTAATGAAATTTTACCGAATTATACCAATAAATTATTTATTGTAAATATCTAATAACCAATTGAAAAAGTTATTTTTCCATAATTTAACAGAATGTCCTTCATTGTAAGCTAATCCAAATCCATGGTTGCCTTTAGAGTAAACATGTAGTTCCGATTTGTCAACTTCGGCAACAACAGAAGATAAGAAAGGAAGCGCTCTTTTTAATGTCCATTTTTTGTCATCTCGGGCAATTGCCATAAAAAATGGAGGGATGATGCTTTTATCATTTACCTTTTCTAAAGCTTTTATATTTTCTCCAGCATAAATTAATCCAACAAAAGCTGGTTTCCATCCCATCTTACCATCAATGGTTTTGAATGTAAGCTGTTCACAAATATAACCACCTGCAGAAAAACCAAGTACACCAACTTTATCTTTGTCAAATTTAAACTTTTCGGCTAATCCAATCATTGTCATAACACTAGAATTCACATCGTTAAAAAGAGCTCCAAAGTATTTTTCCATAGGGATAATAAATTTTCCATTTTCATCTTTTTTATTCGTTCTGTATTTCACAACCATACAAGTTATTCCTTGACCTGATAACCATAATGCTAAATCAGTTCCTTCTTTATCAACCCAATTAGTGTGAAAGCCACCTCCAGGAAAAATAATAGTGGCTACATGTTTGTTATTGGATTCAGAAGCAGGGAAAATCATATAAGTTGGCTCAGAAATATTGCTGAAAACTCGATTTTTATTTGAGAATGAACCTGGTTGTACAAGTGAATCAACAAAGCTTTCTGTTTGTTCGTGTATGATTGGGTTATCTTTTATTCCATTTGGGAACAAAGGTATTTCTTTAGGAATTTGACCTAATACTATAATACTTTGCAATAAAAAAAGTAGAAGAAGAGTTGATTTTGAAATTTTCATTTTAACAACGATTAAGTTAATTTTATTAATAAGTCCTTGTGTTTCGTAATAAATTGCAAGTGAAATGTTTGATTTCAAATGTATTGAATTATTCTTTCAAAAAAACAAAAATCAGTGTGTTAGTAAAGTAATAAATTGAAAGAATATCATTCAATTTAAGTGGGTTTTTAAAAGTAAAATTAATTTAAAATTTCAAAACCATATCATCATACGGAATAACCACATCAAATCCTTTATTCTTAAAGTAAGCATTTGGGTTTTCTGTTGAAGTTGCCAAAACAAAATCACCACCCCAAGCGCCTAAGCTTTTTATACTTCCGTTAAAATCATTAAACAATTGTTGCTTAATAGGTTTTTGTTTAATAATTTCAGAAATATAGTCTTCATGAAGTGTTATTAATTCTTCAAAATCAATAAGCGATTTAGCATTCATAATCTTAATTGAAATCTTGCTAATGGCGTTCAAAATAAGTTCATGTGGTTTGTTTAATCGGTATTGCGCAATACCATCTCTACTGTTTTGTTTTTTATTTAAGTAAACAAAATATAAATGGTTTTTGAACGATGGATTAAATTGAATGATACTAGTGTTGGGTTTCTCGTTTACTAATTGATAACTAATAGGAGTATTATTTTGTGCACAGGCAATATCATAACCACTACCGCCAAAAGTTAGTTTTAATAATTCAAACGGATTAACATTTGCCCATTGCGCCATATTATTTATTAAGGTAGAAGAAGTGCCTAATCCCCAATTTTTAGGAAATGTTAAGTGTGTAGTAATTTTATATCCTTGATTTGTATTTAAAAATTCAGGATTTAATGTTTTTGAAGCATTTAAAATTTGAATGAGTCTTCCATAAATATCATTGCTCGGATTTATAAAACCTGAAGTAATCTCATTAATTGAAAATGTATCTTCAAACCATATAGAACCATCACTATTAAAACTTTTCCAACTAATTTTAGGTTCATCTATAGCTTCAATACTTAAAGATTGTCCAAACTTTGTAGGAACAGCAAGCGATAACGTACCATCAAGCACCACATATTCACCAGTAATTAAAAGTTTCCCGTTGCTGTAATAATTTTTCATTCTTAATTTTTCATTCTTAATTGATGAATTGCTTCAACCACCGCACTATGTGTTACCACATTCGTTTTAAAATGTTCTATTAAGGTTGTCTTTTCAGTTTCTGTAGCTTCAAATTGATTCAAAATATTCATTAAATGCATTTTCATATGGCCTTGTTGAATACCAGTTGTAGTAAGCGAACGTAATGCTGCAAAATTTTGTGCTAAACCTGCAACGGCAACAATTTGCATGAGTTCTTTAGCGGTTGGATGGTGCAATAATTCCAACGATAATTTAACTAACGGATGCAAGCCTGTTAAACCGCCAATGGTGCCTAATGCTAACGGAATTTCCATCCAAAACGTAAAAATACCATTTTCAATGTTGGCGTGCGATAAACTACTATATGCACCGTTTCTAGAAGCATAAGCGTGTACACCAGCCTCCACAGCTCTAAAGTCATTTCCAGTTGCTAAAACCACAGCATCAATACCATTCATAATACCTTTATTGTGGGTTACGGCACGAAACGGTTCAACTTCTGCAATGTTTACAGCTTGTATAAATTTAGTTACAAATTCTTCAGCAGAAATGGTTTTATCTTCGTTTAAATCTTCAACCTTGCAACTTACTTCGGCACGCACCAAACAATCTGGCACATAGTTTGAAAGAATACTCATCACAATTTGAATCTGTTTTTCTTCTTCCGTAAAAGCGTCAAAATGAAATGCTTCATTTTTAAAAGTTTTGGCAAACTGTTCTAAACAGGAATTTATAAAATTAGCACCCATAGCTTCCAACGTTTCAAACGATGCATGTAATTGGTAATAGCCTTTTATATCATGTGTTTTGTCTCGTAATTCAATATCTAAAATACCGCCACCGCGTTTTTCCATGTTTTTGGTAATGGGTTTTGCGTCATAAATTAGTTGCGATTTTATGTGTTTAAAGTAATTTTTTAGGGTTTCAGGATTGCCATAGAACATAAAATGCACTTGCCCTATTTTTGTAGTACTAATAACTTTAGTTTTAAAACCGCCGCGATCCATCCAAAATTTAGCAGCTTTACTAGCAGCGGCAACCACCGAACTTTCTTCAATAGCCATAGGTATGGTGTACAACTTACCGTTTATTAAAAAATTAGGAGCTACACCTAAGGGTAAATAGTAATTAGTAATGGTGTTTTCAATAAACTCATCATGAAGCTGTTGTAATTTATCGTTGCTATTCCAATATTGTTTTAAAATGCGTTTTGCATCTTCAGTGTTAGAAAAATAAGTTTCAACAATCCAATCAATTTTTTTGGATTTTGATAATTTAGAGAAGCCAGAAATGGATGCACACATTAATTTCAGATTTAAAAAAGCAAAGATACTACATCCATTTTTTATATGAACCTAGACGGATTTAATTGTTAATCTTTGTTGTTTTTTGAAGAATTTTTAGTAAACTTGAAAACTTTTAATAAAACCGCAACGATTAATTGAAATTAGCAAGATTATTTTAATTGAAAGAGGTTTTATTATTCAAGTTATAAAGTTTTAATTTATAATTATATATGTCTGATTCTACTATAAATAATCCAGAACAGCCGAAACAATTATTTGGGCATCCTAAAGGATTATTCATTTTGTTTTTTACCGAAATGTGGGAGCGATTTTCATTTTATGGAATGAAAGCTCTTTTAATTTTTTATTTAACCAAATATCATTTGTTTACAGATGTAGATGGAAATTTATTGATAGGAAGCTATGCCGCATTAGTATATGCAATTCCTGTAGTTGGTGGTTTTTTAGCCGATAAGTATTTAGGATTTCGAAAAGCCATTGTTTTTGGAGGTATTATGTTAGTTTTAGGGCATGCTGGTATGGCTTATGAAGGAAATGCAGCCACTCAATCGGTTACTGGCGAGATTGTTAGAGATAATTTTGCACTTCAAATATTTTATTTGTCATTAGCTTTTATCATATTAGGTGTTGGTTTTTTAAAAGCAAATATATCTTCTTTGGTAGGTGAATTATATCATAAAGGTGATAAGCGTAGGGATTCTGGATTTACCATTTTTTATATGGGTATTAATTTAGGGTCTTTTTTAGCAACTATAATATGTGTGTGGTTGGGTGAAACTTATGGTTGGAGTTATGGTTTTGGTGCTGCAGGTGTTGGTATGTTTTTTGGGTTGTTAACCTTTATAATAGGTAAAAAGCATTTGTTAGGGAAAGGTGAATCAAATGTGCCAGAATTATTGAACAAAAAAACTCTTGGTATAAAAAACGAATGGCTTATTTATGGTTTAAGTATTTTGTCAACTTTAGTTGTTTGGCAAATGGTGCAAAGCCATAGTGTAGTACAAAATTTATTAATAATTGCAGGTGCAATTTCTTTTGTCTATATACTTTATTATGCTTTAACACAATTAGACAAAGTTGCAAAAGAACGTTTACTAGCTTTAACAATTTTAATTGTTTTTACAGTAATATTTTGGGCATTGTTCGAACAGGCTTATACATCACTAAATTTATTTGCAGACCGTATTTTAGATAGAGGAGAGATTGCCGCAGGTACGTTTTTAAGTTTAAACGCCTTGTTTATTATTTTGTTAGCTCCAGTTTTTGCTTGGTTATGGGTAAAATTAGGTAAATATAACCCCAATACAGCAGTAAAATTTTCTTTAGCACTTATGCTTGTAGGTTTAGGTTTTGGATCGTTAGTAATGGGAATTAATGCTTCTGAAATGGGGAAAGTTGCTGTGTATTGGCTTGTGATAACTTATTTTTTACATACTTGTGGCGAGTTATGTTTGTCTCCAGTTGGCTTATCGGCAGTAACAAAACTTTCACCAGTTAAAATTGTTGGATTTATGATGGGCGTTTGGTTTTTAGCAACCGCAAGTTCTGAGTTTATTGCATCACTTTTAGCAAACATAGCATCGGTAGATACTACTAATGGTACCGCGCCAGATTTAAATATCGCCAAGCAAAGCTATTTAAAGCTTTTTGAATATTTGTTTTATACAGGTTTAGGTTTTGGAGTATTGCTTTTAATCCTTTCGCCTGTAATCAAAAAGTTAATGCATGGTGTTGATAAAGAATTAAATAACTAAATATTATGAGTGAGAATTCAACCGATCAATTTTTCAAAAGCACCGTTTTAGGGCATCCATCAGGATTATTTGTTTTATTTTTTACCGAAATGTGGGAGCGTTTTTCGTTTTATGGTATGAGAGCGCTTTTAGTATTATTTTTTACTACATCCATTATGGGAGGTGGTTGGGAATGGCCTAGAGAACATGCCATGGCTTTATTTGGTTCTTATGTAGGGCTAGTATATCTTTCTACAATGTTAGGAGGCTATTTTGCCGATAAAATTATTGGCTATAGATGGGCAGTTGTAGTTGGTGCATTGTTAATGACTTTGGGGCATTTTTCAATGGCGTTAGAAACACCTTTTTTCATTTACTTAGGACTTGGACTTATGGTTTTTGGAAATGGTTTTTTTAAACCAAATATGACTTCAATAATTTCTGAAATGTATAAAGATAGACCAGAAAAGAAGGATGGTGCCTATACAATTTTCTACATGGGCGTAAATGCTGGTGCTTTTTTCGGAATCTTATTATGCGGCTATTTAGGTGAAAAAGTTGGTTGGAGTATTGGTTTTGGATTAGCAGGAATTTTTATGTTTTTTGGATTGATTCAGTTTTGGTTAGCTCAAAATATATTTGGCGATATAGGTTTGAAACCAAAAAAAGACGACGTAAATTCAGTTGAAACTTTAGATAAAGATATACGTGTTCCATTTACAACTGTTCAATTAGTTTTAATTGCAATTATGGTTTTAATGGGAATTGCTTGGTTAATTTTTGAACCAGTTGCATTAATATCAGAAGGGAAAATAAATATATTCAATTTTAGTGTTTTAGGATTGTCTGGTAATAATTTTACAATACTGTTTGCAATTTTGTTGTTTATTGGCCTTACTATATACAGGCTATCTAAATATTCATTAATTACAAGACAGAAGTTGATAGCTGTTACTTTTTTTGCTATTATATGCGCTTTTTTCTGGGCTATTTTTGAACAGTCGCCTGGTACATTAACCATTTTTGCAAGAGACTATACAAATAGAGTTTTAGAAGGAAACGCTAGTTTAATATTTTTAATAGTAGATGCTTTAATGACATTCATTCCTTTAATTATAATTTCTTGGGTTTTATATCTTCTTTCTAAACAAACCTTTAGTAAATATGGAAAAGCTAATATTATTTTAAGTTTTAGTTTCGTTATTCTTTGGCTAATTGCTATTTGGAAATTAGTTAAAGATTTCTATTCTGCTGGCTATTTATCGTTATCTGATGGTACACTTGAATTATTGAAAATTGAAAAAGTAACTGAAAGTTTAACAGAAATACAAGCATCTTGGTTTAGTGTTTTAAACTCGTTGTTCATAATTACATTGGCACCACTGTTTTCAAAATGGTGGGAGAGTAAATACAATCCATCGGCAAATATGAAATACGGTATTGGTATGTTTTTACTTGCTATAGGTATGGCATTTGTTGCTTTTGGTGCAAGTGGTATTGAACCTGGTGCTCAAACCGCTTCTGTTAGTATTATTTGGTTAATATTGGTTTACTTATTTCATACCATGGCAGAATTATGTATCTCTCCTGTTGGACTTTCGTATGTTAGTAAATTGGTGCCAGCAAGAATGATTGCTTTTATGTTTGGCGTTTGGTATTTAGCGGTTGCAATAGGTATGAAAGGCGCGGGTAAATTTGGAGAAAATATTGATAAAATAGCTGATGAAAAAGGAATTAGCTACTTCTTTTGGATGTTAACTATAGTATCTGCACTTGCGGCTATTGTTTCAATAGTAATGACGCCAATCATTAAAAAACTAATGCATGGTGTTCGTTAATCGAAGAAATAGTTAAAAATTATATTAAATGTGCCATTTTTGGCGCATTTTTTGTAAGTTCGATATCCATATCACAACAAAGTTAATTATGAAGAAACTAGTATATATATTCGTTTTTGCTGTTTTAACATCGGTTAGTAGCATAGCACAAGAAATTAATTGGGTAACACTTGAAAAGGCAATAGAACTTCAAAAGAAAAACCCCAAAAAAATAATGATTGATGTTTACACAAGTTGGTGCGGTCCATGTAAAATGCTAGACAAAAATACATTTCATAACCCAGACGTTGTAAAATATGTAAACCAAAACTACTATGCTGTTAAGTTTAATGCAGAAGGAAACCAATCTGTAACGTATAAAGGTAAAACATTTTCAAATCCAGATTATAAACCAGAATTAGCTGAAAGACGTAATTCGGCACACGAATTATCACGCTACTTTCAAATTCAAGCATATCCAACCATTGTTTTTATGGATGAAAAAGCCGATGTTATCGCGCCTATTAGAGGTTATCAAACACCAACGCAGCTAGAATTGTATTTAAAAATGTTTAAAGCTGATGAGCATAAAACCTTAGATACTCAAGAAAAATTTAATACCTATTACACAGCATTTAAGCCTGAGTTTAAAGGTTGATAAAATCAATAATCAATAATAAATGCTCCCTTTTTACTAGTTTGGTAAAAAGGGAGTTTTCGTTTTCTGCAAGTTGCTTCCCAACGTTCTACATACGATTTGTAATTGCTTCCATCGGCAATTATTTGTTTGGGATTAATAGAATCAATCAATCTATTTAAATTTATTTTTGGCGATTGCCGCAACAAAACATAATCTGGTTGAAACGATTTTATATTGTAAATTCCTAAGCTATCAATTACTAATAATTTTTTTGTATTAAGCATATAAACCGAATGTAACGAATCTTCAATTACGCTTTTAATATGATTTCCAACTGTGTAATCTGTAATTATTTTAGTTTTAAGTTTTGTAATACTATCTAAATCGGAAGCCACAGTAATAGCGTTGTTTACGGTATTTCCTATTAAGGTATATCTGCTTTTATGAAAAACTATGAATTGATTTTCAGGCTTGCTATTAGCTGTGTAAATAATACTAAATTGTACAATTAGAATGCTGATTAAAAACCATTTTAAAGCTGAAAAATTTTGTTTTACATAAAATATAACAAATGAAATGATGAGGATATATGAAACAAAAACATATAGTAAACTAAACGGAATGTCTTTAAATAAAAATGCTTCTTGTTTAGAAATCCACCCAACAAACCAGTTCATAAGGCTAATAACATAACCGTAACCAGTGGCTATAAATTGAGGCAATATGTTTAAAACAGACAAGAGTATGATACCTATACCAAAGCCTAAAATAAGTCCTAAAAGTGGTATAATAACTAAGTTTGAAAGAAAAAATAAACTCGGAAATTGATGAAAATAATATAAGCTTAAAGGTATAATACCAAACTGTGCCGAAACCGTAATTGTAAATGTATGCCAATACAAATTTGGAAGCCAATACTTAGTTTTCCATAATTTATATAGCAACGGATCAATAGTTACAATAGCAAACACAGCCAAATAGCTTAATTGAAAACCTACATCAAACAAAAACATGGGTTTAAAAAGCAGTATTACAAGCATGGAAATGGCCAGTGTATTGTAAATATTGGTTGGGCGATTTAAATTTTTTGCAATAGCAACTATACTAAACATAGTTACTGCACGCGTTACCGAAGCTGAAAGTCCTGCAATAATGGCAAAACTCCATAAAATACTAACAAGCAAAATAGCGTTTAATAATTTACCATGTTTTAAGCGTTCTATTGGCTTGAAAATATATTGCAAAATCAGTAAAATAATACCAATATGTAAACCTGAAATAGCAAGTATGTGTATAGCACCTGCATTGGTATAACTTGTGTAAACTTCTTCACTAATATCTTGTCGTTGTCCTAATAAAAGTGCATTTATTATTGCTATTTCATCTGGCTTAAATTGATATGGTTTTAGTTTTTCATTAATGTGGTTTCTTATTTCATTGGCAATTCCAAAAAGTGTTTTTGTGGTTGATTCTACTTTAAAAAGAGAAGATTCTGTAGTGAATATTTGATGGTAAATATATTTTTTTTCGAGGTAAGATTTGTAATTAAATTGATTTGGGTTTAACGGATTTATTAAATTTTTAAATGCGGTTTTACTAACAAAAACGGCATCAACTTTTAATGGTTTCGTTAAAGAGTCTTTTTGAATGTTTAATAATAATTTGCCTGTAACCTTCTTGTTGTTAATTTCTAGTAAATCAATTATGTATTTGTCATAGTAATTGCCTGGTTTTAAAACTTCACGAATTCTAAATGTAATGGTTTTTAAAGAATCTGTTTCATGCTTAATTTGATATGAATAATGTTCAGAATTATTTTTTTCATTATGAAGATTCGTTACTAAAACGCCAACAAAAACCATGGTAATGAAAGCTGAAATTCCAAACCAAATGGTTTTAATAAATCGGTTTCTGTCAATTAAATAAAAAGTAAAAACAAGAAGAAAACCAATACCTGTTATCAATAAACTTAGTTGAAGCGGTATGTTAAAACCGTAGCCGATTACAATGCCTAAAATAAAGCAAAATGTTAGTTTGATTATGGTGAAATTGAGTAGCTTCATAACTACTCTAATATATAAAAAATGTTATAACATTCTACGTGCTTCAACAAAGGCATTATCCCAATAACTTTCCGAAAGTTTAGATACAATTACACCAGCGCGTGTGGTAGAATGAATAAACTCAATATCGCCATTTTCAGCACTAACTACAAGTCCTACATGGCTAATATCGTTTCGTCTATTCATGGTTTTAAAAAAAAGTAAATCGCCTTCTTGTGTATTTTTTAAAGTGATTTTTTCACCTTGTTTTGCCATATCTCGAGAAATTCGTGGCAAAATAATATCAAAAGCTCTAAACGATTCAAAAACCAAACCAGAACAATCCATACCGTCTTTAGTTGCACCTCCAAATTTATATTTTACGCCACTAAACTGTTTTGCATAATCAACAATGCTAATGGCTTTTGAAAATTCAACTGAATCATTTTCAGTAGAATCATCATTTCCTTTTTTTGAAGATACTTTGCTAGTAGTTTTTGTGGCACTTACCACTGTTTTTGGTTGAGAAACAACTTTTTTTGATGTGGATTTTTTTACAACGATTGCTTTTGAAGACTTACAGCTGCTAAAACTAATTGCAATTAGAAGTAAAATGATGATGTTTCTCATAAATAAGATTAAGCTTTGATGGATTTGTAAATTAATTTAGCAGTTTTTTCGCTAGCACCTTTGCCTCCTAAGGCTTTCTCAAGTTCGTAATAATTAATAAATATTTTAGAACGCTCTTCGGTGTTTAAAATTTTATCGAGTTCTAGTTTAAGGCGTTTTTTATTGAAATTATTTTGGATAAGTTCTGTAACAACTTCCTTATCCATAATTAAATTAACAAGTGAAATATATTTTAAAGTTACAATACGTTTTGCTATTTGATACGAAATAGCACTGCCTTTATAGCAAACAACTTGAGGTATTTTAAATAAAGCTGTTTCTAAAGTGGCTGTACCAGAAGTAACTAAAGCAGCGTATGAAATACTTAATAAATCATAAGTTTTGTTTGAAATAAATTTTACGTTGCTCGACTTTATAAACGGTTCGTAAAACGAATATTCCTGACTTGGTGCACCAGCAATAACAAACTGGTAATTGGTGTATTCATCAACCAAACTAAGCATTACAGATAGCATGTTTGTTATTTCTTGCTTTCTGCTACCTGGCAATAATGCAATAATTGGTTTGCTTGAAAGTTCGTTTTCGGCTCTAAATTTATATTCATCAACTTGGTCTCTGTTGGCTATAGCATCAATTAGCGGATGACCAACAAAGGTTACTTTGTAATCGTATTTTTTATAAAAGTCTTCAACAAAAGGCAATATAACGTACATAGCATCAATATCGCGTTTTATGTCCTTTACTCGTTTAGCTCTAGATGCCCAAACTTGTGGAGAAATGTAATAGTTTGTTTTAAAACCTGCTTGTTTTGCCCATTTAGCTATACGTAAATTAAACCCCGAGTTGTCAATAAAAATAATAACATCGGGTTTGTAGTTTTCAATATCGCTTTTGCAAAATGAAATATCTTTAAAAATAGCAGACAGGTTCATAACCACTTCAGCAAAACCCATAAAGGCGCGTTCTTTATAGTGTTTTACCAATGTGCCACCAACTGCTAGCATAAGGTCGCCACCCCAAAACCTAAAATGGGCATTTACATCTTCTTTTTGTAATGCTTTCATTAGGTTTGAGCCATGTAAATCGCCTGATGCTTCACCTGCTATAATATAGTATTTCATTGCTTGTAATTTACAGGGTAATTGGTTTTAAGTTATTGTTTTTTACGATTTTTTAGTTAAAACAATTTAAAAACAAACGTAAAAACTGCTATAAAAATAGTAATTAGTAGCACGCCACGTGCTCTATAATCTTGTCGTTTTCTTATAAAAATAAAAAAAGCTACTAAATTTAAAATAGCACCAAGACTGATAAGTTTGCCTAAAAAACCTTCTTTGGCAGCAGCTTTTATTACAGTAGTAAAATCATCACCTTGCCCTAATAATGTGGCTACTAGAAGTAAACCAACAGCATTTGCTATTAAACCTACAAGTATGCCTATAAAAATATCCTTTTTAATCATTTAAATTCCAAGTGTTTAAATTTTGAATGTAGTGGTGTGCTGTTAAATCGAATTGAATGGGTACAACTGAAATATACCCATTTTCCAAAGCCCATTCATCGGTATCTTCACCACCATCTAAATTAACAAATTTTCCGGTAAGCCAATAATAATCGCGACCTTGTGGTGTTTTGCGTTTATCAAACTCTTCAACCCAATTAGCTTTGGCTTGTCTGCATATTTTTATGCCTTTTATATTTTCTTTTGCAAGGTTAGGAATGTTTACATTTAAAACAATGCCATTTGGCAAACCTTGTTTTAAAACGTTTTCTGTAATGGTTTTTACAAAATGTTTAGTTGCTTCAAAATTAGCACTCCAAGCATAGTCTAATAATGAAAATCCAATGGCAGGAATTCCCTCAATACCAGCTTCAATAGCTGCACTCATAGTGCCAGAATAGATAACGTTAATTGATGAGTTGGAGCCATGATTTATTCCAGAAACACAAATATCAGGTTTTCTAGTTAGTTTTTCTCTTATAGCAAGTTTCACACAATCGGCTGGTGTGCCAGAGCAACTGTATTCGGTTTGCGGGCCATCATCTATAAAAACTTGTTCAACATACAGTGTAGAATCTAATGTAATGGCATGTCCCATGCCGCTTTGCGGACTATCAGGCGCAACCACAACAACATCACCAATAGTATTCATTACAGCTATTAATGTTCTAATACCAGGTGCATTAATGCCATCATCATTGGTTACTAATATAAGCGGTTTTTTTGTCATTTTTATACTTAAAAAAGTATCGCTAAAATACATAATTTCCTTAGGAAATAGCCTATTTATTCAGTTTAACAAAAATTTAGTGGTACATAACCCTTAATGGCATGGTTTTTTCTTTATTTTAGTAAAAAAATGTTGGGCGTTTCATGCGTCGTAGATTATTAAACGAATGAAAAATATTATGAGAAGGAATTATAAGGTGCTATTATTGTCAATACTGCTAGCCTTTGCATCGTGCAGTTTTACAACCAAAAAGTTTAGTAATCCTGATAAAGATAAATTGTTAATACAAGTAATAACCTTTGTGTTAGAACAAGGTCATTTTGATCCGTTGGTGTTAGACGATTCGTTTTCTGAGGAATTATTTAAAGATTATTTAGAAATTATTGATCCTGTTAAACGTTATTTCTATGAATCGGATTTTAAAGATTTTGAAAAATATAAACTTACAATTGACGATCAACTAAAAGCTACTGATATTACATTTTTTAATGTTGTACACGAGCGCATGCTAAAACGTATTGAAGAAGCTAAAGAAATTTACAAAGAAGTACTATCAGAACCTTTTGATTATACTGTTGATGAAACATTTAATACAGATTATGAAAACAGTGCATTTGTAAAAAATAGAAAAGAATTGAAAGAACGTTGGAGACAACAACTTAAATTTTCTACACTTTCTAATTACCACGATTTGTTAATGCAAGAAGAATTATCAAAAAAGAATAATCCTTCGTATGTTAAGAAATCTGAAAAAGAGATAGAAAAAGAAGCGCGCGAATCAACTTTAAAATCAATTGATGTTTATTTTAATGATAATATTGACGATTTACAGCGGGAAGACTGGTTTTCAATTTATGTAAACACCATTGTTGAAGAGTTCGATCCGCATACCTATTATCTAGCACCAAAAAATAAAGAAGATTTTGACCAGCGTATGTCAGGAAAATTAGAAGGCATTGGTGCACGTTTACAAAAACGTATGGATCATATTAAAATAGTTGAACTTATTTCTGGTGGTCCAGCATGGCGAAGTAAAGAGCTTGAAGTTGAAGATGTTATTTTAAAAGTAAAGCAAGAAAATGAAGCATTTCCTGTAAATATTGTAGGCATGCGTATTAACGATGCCATAAAATATATAAAAGGTCCAAAAGGAACTAAAGTAACATTAACAATTAAAAAAGTTGATGGTACTATTAGAGATGTTACTATTACAAGAGATGTTGTAGAGTTAGAAGAAACTTATGCAAAATCATCAGTAGTAAAAAAAGATAACATGACTTTTGGAATTATAGATTTACCATCGTTTTATGTAGATTTTCAAGACTATAAAAACATAAATGCAGCCAAAGATGTTAAAGCCGAAATTGAACGCTTAAAAGCCGATGGTATTCAAGGTTTGGTTTTAGATTTGCGTAACAATGGTGGAGGATCATTACCAACAGTGGTAGATATGGCGGGTTTATTTATTAAAGATGGACCAATTGTTCAAGTACGTTCTACAGGTGAAGCTAAAGAGGTATTAAGCGATAAAGATAAATCAATTACTTGGGATGGACCTTTGGTTATTTTAGTTAATGAAATATCAGCATCAGCTTCCGAAATTATGGCAGCAGCAATGCAAGATTATAAACGCGCAATTATTATTGGAGGAAAACAAACCTATGGAAAAGGTACGGTTCAAAACGTTATTAACCTTAATACCATGTTAAGAAATAATACAAGTGGCGATTTAGGTGCTTTAGCCTTAACTACCCAAAAGTATTACAGAATAAATGGTGGTTCTGTACAATTAGAAGGTGTGAAAAGTGATGTAAATGTGCCTGGTCGTTTTAGCTTTATTGAAGTAGGTGAAAAAGATAAAGATAACCCATTGCCTTGGGATGAAATTGATGCAGCAAGTTATACACCTTGGGAAAATTATTATGATTATGATACTACTATTAAAAAAAGTAAAGAACGTATGAGTAATAATGCACAACTTAAACTTATAGAGGAAAATGCAAAATGGGTAAAAAGTAAAATTGATGAAACCATTGTGCCTTTAAATTACAAAAAGTATAAAGCAGGATTAGATTTAAATGAAGAAGAAGCTAAACGATTTGATGCTTTAACCAATTATAAAACAAATTTAACCTTCGATTCAACAAAATACGAAAAATCACTTTTTAATAACGATACTGCCGATTTAAAAGAAAAACGTACTCGTTGGCACGAAACATTAAGTCAAGATATTTATGTTGAAGAAGCTATAAACGTTTTAGAAGATTTAAAAACTGCATACCCAATTAAAAAAGTTGCAGCAACTGCAAAAAATTAAATACTACATGAGTCATAAATCAAGCTCATTAAAACAATTAGCGCTCCAAAAGTTTAAAAAGAACTTTTGGGGCGTTTTTAGTTTTTGTTTCATCATTTTAGTTGGTATAATTTCTGTTTTTGCCTATGCATTTGCGCCTGATAATTCGCAATATGCAAACCAAATGCATTTAGCAATTCATTCAAAAAAACCTGGTTTTAAAGTGCAGATGCTAACAATACCAACACAATTAGAAAGTACCCAAAGTGGTTTTGATAAGCTGTTTTTTGGTAACACAAATGCTGATACCGAAATTCCTATTACAAAATACAATATACAAGGTAATACATTAACTTATAAAGAATATGCTTCCGATGGTTTGGAAGGTGTTGAAAAAAGCATGTCTTTAAATGCATTTTCTAATAAAACTATTCAGAATGTCATTAAAGAAAAAAACTTTCTTTTTGGAACTGATAAATATGGTCGCGATTTACTTAGCCGAGTTTTGGTAGGTGCCAGAATTTCATTTTTTATTGGTTTTGTAGCGGTATTTATATCCTTAATTGTCGGTATTTTTATGGGAAGTATCGCTGGTTATTTTGGGGGCAAAATGGATGCTTTTATTATGTGGATTATTAATGTAACATGGTCTATTCCAACGCTATTGTTGGTTATAGCTATTACTTTAGCTTTAGGAAAAGGCTTTTGGCAAGTGTTTATTGCTGTAGGTTTAACTATGTGGGTTGAAGTTGCTAGGGTAGTACGCGGACAAATAATTAGTGCCAAAGAAATGCAATACGTTACAGCCGCCAAAGCATTGGGTTTTAATAATTTTAGAATTATAACCAAACATATATTGCCAAATATCATGGCACCAGTTATTGTTATATCGGCAGCTAATTTTGCCGCAGCTATTTTAATTGAAAGTGGACTTAGCTTTTTAGGTATTGGTGCACAACCACCAATGGCAAGTTGGGGCGCTATGATAAAAGATCATTATAATTATATCATCCTCGGAAAACCGTATTTAGCTATCATACCTGGGCTTTGTATTATGAGTTTGGTAATGGCATTTATGCTTATTGGGAATGCGTTGCGTGATGCCTTGGATGTGAAGGGGTGATTTTTGGTGTCATTCTGTTGTTGCTATTAGTTTTTATTTTTTTAATCTTTTGTCAAACCATTCAATTATTATTTCGTTCAATTCTGTTTTATATTCTGAAAAGTAATGATCTGTTTCAAATTTTCTTATTTCAAAATCGTAATTGATTTCGGATAGTTTTTCTGCAATTTTATCAGCTTGATCTGGGTTTACTCTTTTGTCGTTTGTTCCACATAAAATTAAAAGACTACTATTTTTGTCTAATTCATCTGCCCAATAAACTACAGAGCGTTTTTTTAATTCCAGTTCTTTATTTTTCCAATAATTAGGAATACATTCGGCAAACACATTAGTTTCCATTTTCGGTCTAAACTTGGCTGTGTCAAACAAATTAGACACTCCGTTTCCAACAATAGCTGTTTTTATTTTGTCCGATTTTTGTAAAGCTAAATAGGTCATCATTCCGCCTCTTGACCAACCAAACATTCCGATACAGTTTGAGTCAGCTTTTTCAATTTTATTTATGGTTTTTGTCAAATTCAGCACATCATTAATTTCTGCTCCTCCAAATTCATCCTTTTCTCGATAGTTACTACCAATAATAACATAACCTTGTTCTGCTAATTTGGAAGTGTACATTATCATTGTTGCAACTGTTAATTGGGCAAAATCCCTATTTCCACCACGATTGAAAATTACAACAGGATATTTTCCCTCTTTCTTTGGCTCAATTAATAGACCTTTAATTTTTTGGTTGTCACTTTTGTAAGTAATAAAATAAAAATCTAATTTTTTTAAATGTTCAAAATCAGAGTGCAATTCATTGTCTTGAGAAATTCTATCCCAAATAGGTGTGTTGGAAATGTCAACTAAATTTTTCGAGATTAATTGTCCGTTTTGAGCAAGTCCAAAACTTAAAAAAAGTAAAAAAAAGATTGATGTTAGAATTCTGTTCATTGAGTGGGTTAAACTGTATGTAACGTTTATGTGTAAGGAACCTTTTGTGTTTGCGTGCGAGGATTTTCCGAACTATGCAATAATAAGCAATTACTTACAGCCATTGTTGGGCAACGTTTTTATTTAAATAGTTTTGTGTATTCTTTGAATAAATAAATTTTTCCTCTTTTCGCACCAGTTATTTCAGTTAATATTTCTAGTTTTTCGAGTTCTTCAATCAATTTGTAAACGGAAGGTGACGATAAGCCTGTCAATTCTTTAACTTTTTGGGCATCTATAATTGGTCGTTGGTAAAGATGGTTTAAAATCAATTGTGCATTACGGGAGCGACTTCCTAATGTTTGTAGTTTGATTTCAACTTCTTTTTGTAGTTTTAAAATACTATCAAATGTATTTATACCGTTTTTTGCTGTTTCTATTACTCCAACTAAAAAGAATTTAAACCATTGACTTAAATCATTTTTCTCTCTAACTTTTGTTAGATTATCATAATAAAGCATTCTATTTCTTTCGAAAAAATCAGAGAGATAGAGAATAGGTTTTTTTAATATTCCTTTCTCAACTAAATACAAAGTAATCATTAATCTACCAACTCTACCATTACCATCCAGAAATGGATGAATAGTTTCAAATTGATAATGTATCAATGCTATTTTAAGTAAATCAGGAAAAAATGATTCAATATTATGGGCAAATTTTTCTAAATCACCCATATACTCATTAACACTTGTGTGAGTTGGTGGAACAAATGTAGCATCATTGATACTTGCTCCTCCTATCCAATTTTGACTACTCCTAAATTCTCCGGGAAGTTTATATTTTCCTCTGACCCCTTGTAGTAGTATTTTATGGGTCTCCCGTATTAATCGAGAGGAAAAAGGCAACTTTTCTAAATTTTTGATAGCAGAATTTAATGCTTCGATATAATTTTGTACTTCTTCCCAATCATCTCTTTTTTCATCATTTACATCTTCCTTATCTAATAAAGCATCTTCTATATTCGTTTTTGTCCCTTCAATTTTACTTGATTGAGTTGCTTCTTTTAAAACGTGCATACTGATAAATAAATCGATATTTGGGATGTATTCAGAATACATATCAAGTCTTCCAAGTTGCCTGTCTGCTTGACTTAAAAGAGTTAATACCTCCATATTGTCAATAGTCCATTGTTGATTTATTTTAGTAGGCTGAAAGCTTTTGTGAGTTCCTTGGTTTATATAATTGCCAGATTTGAATGTTTTCATTTTTTTTATTTAAGTATAAACTTAAACAAAGATACTTCTTAATTAAGAATATTGCAAAAATATTAAACAAGAAAGGTTGTAAATTAAGTATGTGCTTAGTTTCTTAATTATTGAAAGATGTTATTTAATGTCGCCCAGCTCTAATAATATAAAACCAGTTCAATATTTTATATCAGAAGTTAAACGAATTTAGTTGATTTTATTTACAAAATCAAGTAGAAGTGTTAATTTAAAACCAGAAAATTTTAAAAAGAATCTAATTGCATATTATTGTTCAACGCATCAATATAGGCCAAAACTTCGTCTTTCCCAGTTTCGTTGCTGGATGAGGTTATAAAGTAATTGGGCATCGTTTCCCAAGCTTCTAAAAGCACGGTTTTGTAGTCTTCAACATGTCTTAAAATAGCGTTGGGTTTTAGCTTATCAGCTTTTGTAAAAATGATTGAAAATGGCACACCATGTTCACCTAGCCATTGCATAAACTCCAAATCAATAGGTTGTGGTTTGTGCCTAACATCAACTAAAACAAAGGCAGAAACTAATTGCTCGCGTAAGCCAAAATATTCGGTAATAAATTTTTGAAATACTTTTTTCGAGCTTTTTGAAACACGTGCATATCCATAACCGGGCAAATCTACCAAATGCCAATTTTCATTAATTAAAAAATGATTGATAAGTTGTGTTTTTCCTGGGCGTCCAGATGTTTTTGCTAAACTTTTTTTATTAGTTAGCATATTAATAAGCGACGATTTGCCTACATTACTTCTGCCAATAAATGCATACTCGGGCAATAATCCTTTTGGGCATTTTGCCACATTAGAATTACTCATTACAAATTCGGCCGATTTTATATGCATTTTTTTTAAATTAACCCAAATTATAAATAAAACGATATTAGAATTTGGTGTTTTTTATATTGGATTTTTTACTTTAAAGACCTCGTTTTTGTAACCAAGCATCCATAATCTGGTTAAATTCTTCTGGATGTTCCATCATAGCTGCATGTCCACATTTGTCTATCCAAAATAATTCAGAATCTGGTAATAATTCATCAAATTCTACGGCAACTTCTGGTGGTGTTACATTGTCATTTTTACCCCAAATAATGCATGTTGGAAGATTCATTTTTGGTAAATCTTTAGCCATATTGTGGCGTATAGCACTTTTGGCAATAGCCAATGTTTTTATAAGTTTATTGCGGTCGTTTACGGTTTCATAAACTTCATCTATAATAGCTTTTGTAGCTACAGCTGGGTCGTAAAAAACATCTTGTGCTTTCTTTTTAATAACCTCATAGTCACTACGTTTGGTGTAGCCACCGCCCATAGCGCTTTCATAAAGTCCAGAACTTCCTGTTATAATAAGCGCTTTTACTTTTTCAGGATATAATTTTGTGTGGTATAAACCAATGTGTCCGCCCAACGAGTTTCCTAATAAAATAACATCGTCAAATCCTTTAAATTCAATAAAATCATGCAGGTATTTTGCAAAACTTTTAACATTGGTTTTAAGGATAGACATGGTGTAAATAGGCAGCTCCGGAATAATAACGTTGTAGCCTTTTTGGCTAAAGTGTTTTATTACCGAATCAAAATTACTTAAACCACCCATTAAACCATGTAAAACTATAATAGGTGTGCCTTCACCAGCTTCAATATAGCTGTAATTTTTCTCTTTTTTTAAACGATGCGTCATTAATCAGTTGGTCATTGCTTTGAAACAAATATAGTTATTTCATTCATATTTCAATGACTTTATTGAGTTGGGAATTTAAAATTTAAAAATGGAGATATTAACAATTCTAATATTATTAATTGTATCTCATTAATGCATTGATTCTTAGTGCGTGTAAGTGTATTTAGTTGTTCATGGCGGTTTCAAACATCATTTAGTCGAAAATTTATTAACAAAGTGGTAAGAAGTGGTAAAAAGTGGTAAAATTTTCAATATATTTGAAACTTAAACGCTGAAACACCAAAAAATCACATTGGATTTATTAACAGGAACATACGATTGTAAAGTGGATGCTAAAGGCAGGTTAATGATGCCTTCTCCGCTAAAAAAACAACTGTCTTCAGTTTTAGAAGATGGGTTTGTTTTGCGTCGTTCGGTGTTTCAAAAGTGTTTAGAGTTGTATCCTATGAGTGAGTGGCAGGTTCTCATGCAAAAAATAAACAAGCTTAATAAGTTTAAAAAGAAGAATAACGATTTTATTCGTCGCTTTACTGCGGGAGTAAAAATGGTTGAGGTTGATACTAATGGGCGCTTATTAATACCAAAAGATTTAACGGTTTTTGCAAATATTTCAAAAGATATCGTGATTACTTCGGTGGTAAATATTATTGAAATATGGGATAAAGATTTATATGAACAAGCCATTGATGATGCTACTGTAGATTTTGCAGATTTAGCTGAAGAAGTAATGGGGCAAGATGATGATGACTATGGAATATCATAATCCAGTTTTATTGAAAGAAACCGTTGACGGGTTAAATATTGAACCTGATGGTATTTATGTTGATGTAACTTTTGGCGGTGGTGGGCATAGTAAAGAAATATTAAAACGCCTTGGTGAAAAAGGAAAATTATTTGCTTTTGATCAAGATTTGGACGCTCTTGAAAATACGATTGATGATTCTAGGTTTACGTTGATAAATGAAAACTTTCGCTACATAAAACGTTTTTTAAGATTTTATGGCGTGAAACAAGTTGATGGAATTTTGGCAGATTTTGGTGTATCGTCACATCAATTTGATGTTGCTGAACGGGGTTTTTCAACACGTTTTGAAGCAAATTTGGATATGCGCATGAATCAGCAAAATGCCTTGTCAGCATTTCAAGTGGTAAACAATTATGATGAAGAGCAGCTAAAACAAGTGTTTTTGCAATATGGAGAATTGCGAGCTGCACCAGCAATGGCGAGGTTGATTATTGAAAGTAGAGCAATTGAACCAATTGTAACTAGTGAACAATTAAAAAAAGTACTTAATAAATTTTTGCCGCCAAGGCATGAGAATAAAGTGTTGGCACAAATTTATCAAGCCATTCGTATAGAAGTGAATCAAGAAATTGAGGCATTAAAGGAATTTTTATTACAAACACCAGAGATATTGAAGGTAGAAGGGCGGTTAAGTTTTATTTCGTACCATTCTTTAGAAGATAGATTGGTAAAACGCTTTATGCGAAACGGACTTTTTGAAGGTGAACCAATGCGAGACATGTATGGCAATTTTGATGTGCCATTAAAAAAAGTTGGTGGTTTAATAGTGCCTTCAAAAGCAGAAATTAACACGAATAGTAGAGCAAGAAGTGCAAAACTGCGCATTGCTGAAAAAATATAAATAGAAGTGGCAAATCGGGTTTGAAGCCAAAAGAAATAATATGAAAACAAATATTTATAAACTGTTGAAAGGTACTTTTTTAGTAAGTGACGACTCTTTTAAAAATTGGAGGTTTATTTTATTTATTTCAGCTTTGGCAATAATAATGATAGCAAGCTCACATAGTGCAGATAAAAAAGTTTATGAAATAGCGCGTTTAAAAAATGAAGTAAATGAAATGCGTTCGGCATTTATAGATGGACGTTCAAGACTAATGAAACTTAAAATGGAATCGAATGTAGTTGAAGTAATGCAAGAAAAAGGTATTGCGCCATCGGTAATTCCGCCAAAAAAAATAAAAGTAAAATCTCAAGAATAAATAACACGTAGTGGTAAGCGAGAAAAACATATTAAACAGATTGTATTTTATAGCAGGATGTATGTTCGTCTTTGGGCTTGCCGTAGTTTTTAAATTGGTTAGTATTCAATTTATGCAAGGCGATAAGTATAAAGCCTTAGCAAGCGAACGTGTTGTGAAAAACGTTATCATACCTGCAAATAGAGGTAATGTGTATTCTGTAAAGGGTAATTTATTGGCTACATCGGTTCCTAAGTATGATATTAGGTTTGATGCTATAACACCTTCATCTAAAACATTTGAAAAATATATTAAACCATTAAGCGATTCGCTTTCAAAATATTCAGGAAAACCATCTAGTTATTTTCAAAATGACATTAGAAAAGCAAGAGCGCTTCAAAACCGCTATTATTTAATTGCTAGAAATGTTGGGTATTCAGAATATATCCGATTACGCAACTTTCCAATGCTTGAATTAGGTGCTTTTAAAGGCGGATTAATTGTAGAGCAAACCACAAAACGCGAGCATCCAATGGGTGGTATTGCGCAACGAACCATAGGTTATGAACGTATTGATGAAAACGGAAACGTTACAAGACCTGGTATTGATGGTGCGTTTGGTGTGAAATATTTAAGAGGTGTTGATGGTCAAAGAAAAAAGCAACAAATAGGAAAAGGGCAATGGAAACCTTTAAATGATGCGAATGAAATTGATCCAAAAAACGGTTACGATGTGTATACAACTATTGATGTTAATATACAAGATATAGCGCATCATGCACTTTTAGAGCAGTTAGAAAAATACAAAGCAGACCACGGTTGTGTGGTTGTTATGGAAACTAAAACTGGCGAAATTCGTGCTATTTCAAATTTAGGAAGAAATAGCGAAGGCTTGTATTATGAGCGTTTGAATTATGCTTTAGGTGAATCGCATGAAGTTGGATCAACTTTTAAATTAATGGCTTTAACCGCCGGTATTGAAGATAAAGTTATAGATACAAGTGATGTGGTTGATACCGAGAAAGGTATTATCTGGTTTTATGGTAAACCTGTTAGAGATTCACATCATGGTGGTTATGGTAAAATAACTGTTTCAAAAGCATTTGAAGTTTCGTCAAATACGGGTATTGTAAGAGCTATTGATAAAGCTTACGGAAAAACACCAAGCAAGTTTGTTGATAGATTGTATGCAATGAATCTTCAAAACGATTTACAATTACCAATTATTGGTGAGCCAAAACCAGTAATTCCAGACCCAAGAATTAAAAACGGGCGTTGGAGTGGTATTGCATTGCAGTGGATGGCGTATGGATATGGTGTATCGTTCACACCGCTTCAAACATTAACGTTTTATAATGCTATTGCAAATGGTGGCGAAATGGTAAAACCGCAGTTTTTAAGAGAAGTAAGAGAGTTTGATGAAGTGATTGTGCCTTTTAAAAAGGAAGTTATTAATAAGCAAATTTGTTCAAAAGAAACGATTGCTAAAGTTCAAAAACTACTTAAAAATGTAGTTGATAAAAAACACGGAACAGGACATAGGTTGTATTCTGAAAATTTCTCAATGGCAGGAAAAACAGGTACTTGTCAGAAAGATTATGCTAATAAAGATAAGTTAAGTTATATATCATCATTCGCAGGTTATTTTCCTGCGGAAAATCCAAAGTATTCATGCATCGTGGTTATTCATGAACCTGATAAAAGTGTTGGGTATTATGGTGCCGATGTTTCTGGGCCAGTTTTCAAAAAAATTGCACAAAAAATATTTACAGATACACCTATTGTTGATGAGGTTAAATCATTAAAAGTAAGAATTGCTTCGGTTGATAATGAATATAATAACTTCTACAAAACAGCACAATCGCACAAAACCATTATGCCTAATGTGGTTGGTTTGCCAGCTATGGATGCTTTGGCATTACTTGAAAATATGCAGGTAAAAGTAAAAGTGAAATTAGAAGGTAATGGCATTATCAAAAAGCAATCCATCGAACAAAATATCAAATTAAAAAATAATCAAATAGTAGTATTAACGGCATCATGATAGCATTAAAAGACATATTGTATAAAGTAACCATTAACGCTGTAGTTGGTTCTACAAATGTTATGGCAACTGCTATAGATTTCGATTCTAGAAATATAAAAAACGGTTATGTTTTTGTTGCTGTTAAAGGAACAGTTTCAGATGGACATAAATTTATTGAAGGCGCTGTAAAACAAGGTGCTGTTGCTGTTGTTTGTGAAACAATGCCAGAAAATTTGGTTGAAGGTATTACCTATGTAGAAGTTGATAATTCAAGTAAAGCCTTGGCAATAATGGCTTCTAATTTTTATGAAAACCCTTCAGCAAACTTAAAACTAGTTGGTGTTACAGGTACTAATGGAAAAACTACTGTGGCGAGTTTGTTGTATCAGCTATTTAAAAAAGCTGGTTATAAGGTAGGTTTACTATCTACCGTGAAAATTATGGTTGATACTATTGAATACAAAGCAACACACACAACGCCAGATTCTTTAACCATTAATAAGTATTTAAAATTGATGAATACTGAAGGTGTGGAGTTTTGTTTTATGGAAGTAAGTTCGCATGGTATTCATCAATATAGAACTGAAGGTTTACGTTTTGAAGGCGGTATTTTTACAAATTTAACACATGATCATTTAGATTACCATAGCACGTTTGCAGAATACCGCGACGTAAAAAAATCGTTTTTCGATGCACTTCCAGAAAAAGCATTTGCATTAGTAAATGTAGATGATAAAAACGGATTGGTAATGTTGCAAAATACCAAATCCCGAAAATACACTTATGCTTTAAAAGGGTATGCCGATTATAAATCGCAAATATTAGAAAATCAATTTGGTGGTTTGTTATTGAAAATTAATGATGCTGAAGTTTGGACACGCCTTATAGGGAATTTTAATGCCTACAATATTTTAGCAATTTACGCTACTGCGGAATTATTAGGACTTGAAAAAGTAGAAATTCTACGCTTGATAAGTGAACTGGAAAGTGTAAGTGGTCGTTTTCAATATGTAGTTTCAGAGAATAAAATTACAGCTATTGTTGATTATGCTCATACGCCAGATGCACTTAAAAATGTGTTAGAAACCATCAATAGTATTCGAACTAAAAATGAAGAACTAATTACCGTTGTAGGTTGTGGTGGTGATAGAGATAAAACCAAACGTCCAAAAATGGGACACATTGCTACGGCATTAAGTACAAAAGTAATTTTTACGAGTGATAACCCACGAAGTGAAGAGCCAGAAACCATTTTAAAAGATATTGAAAGTGGTGTAGAACCTCAAAATTATAAAAAAACAGTAACTATTTCTGATAGACTTCAAGCTATTAAAACAGCATGTCAAATGGCGCAACCAAACGATATAATTCTTGTTGCGGGCAAAGGACACGAAACCTATCAAGAAATTAAAGGAGAACGTTTTGATTTTGATGATTTTAAAATAGTAAGTGAATTTTTAAAACAACTGAATAAGTAAAAAGTTAAGTCGGTTGTCGTGGAGTTGTTAAGTCGATTTCACAACTAAACAACTAAACAACAAACAACTAAACAAAAAAAAATGTTATACTATCTATTTGATTATTTAGAAAAACAATTCCAAATTCCTGGAGCATCTCTATTTGGTTTTATAACTTTTAGAGCAGCTTTAGCTATGATTTTGTCGTTGTTAATTTCTACAATTTACGGAAAACGCATCATTCGTTTTTTACAAAAACAACAGGTAGGAGAAACCATTAGAGATTTAGGATTAGAAGGACAAAGTGAAAAAGCAGGAACACCAACTATGGGTGGAATTATCATTATTCTTGCTACACTAATTCCTGTTTTTTTATTGGCAAAATTAAGTAATGTATATATCGTTTTATTGATTGTTACAACCCTTTGGATGGGAACAATTGGGTTTATAGACGATTATATTAAAAAATTTAAAAAAGATAAAGAAGGTTTAAAAGGTCGTTTTAAAGTATTAGGTCAAGTAGGTTTGGGTATTATTGTTGGAACAACGTTATACTTCAGTCCGTATGCAACTATTAAAGAAAAATTGCCTATTGAAGTTCGTCAACAAATGATGGCAGAAAACCCAAATGTTTCACCTGCTAAATTTTTTAAAGAAGAAGCTAAATCAACTAAAACAACCATTCCGTTTGTAAAAGGAAACGAATTTGATTACGCCGATGTTATCACATGGATAAGTCCAAGTTTAAAAGATTATGGTTGGGTTATTTTTGTAATCATTTCAATATTTATTATCACAGCAGTTTCAAATGGAGCAAATCTTACCGATGGCATTGATGGGTTAGCAGCAGGAACATCCGCCATAATTGTGCTCACTTTAGGAATTTTTGCTTGGGTTTCTGGTAATATTATTTTTTCTGATTACTTAAATATTATGTACATCCCAAGGGTAGAAGAAATTACAATTTATATCACAGCTTTTGTTGGAGCGCTTATAGGGTTTTTATGGTACAATACCTATCCAGCATCTGTGTTTATGGGTGATACAGGTAGTCTTACCATAGGTGGTATTATAGCGGTTATTGCCATTGCTGTTCGAAAAGAATGGTTAATACCTGTGTTGTGTGGCATCTTTTTAGCTGAAAATTTATCGGTGGTATTACAAGTAAGTTGGTTTAAATATACTAAGAAGAAGTTTGGTGAAGGTAAACGCATTTTTTTAATGTCGCCACTACATCATCATTATCAAAAAAAGGGATATCACGAAAGTAAAATAGTGACGCGTTTTTGGATTGTAGGCATTTTGTTAGCCATCGTTTCCATAGTGACTTTGAAAATTAGATAGATGAAAAGATTAGTAATTCTTGGAGGAGGCGAAAGCGGTGTTGGAACAGCACTTTTAGGAAAAGAAAAAGGATTCGACGTTTTTGTTTCCGATAAAGGAAAAATAAAAGAAAAGTACAAACAAGTTCTTATACATAATGAGATTGAATGGGAAGATGAAACGCATACAGAAGCTAAAATTCTAAATGCTAATATTGTAATGAAAAGCCCTGGAATTCCTGATAAAGCACCTTTGGTAAAGCAAATTCGTGAACAAGGTATTTTAGTAGTTTCAGAAATTGAATTTGCTTCAAAATATACCAACGCAACCATTGTAGGTATTACAGGAAGCAATGGTAAAACAACCACGGCAACATTAACACACCATCTTTTAAAACAAGAATTAGAAGTTGGTTTGGCAGGTAATATAGGCGATAGTTTTGCAAAACAAATTTTGGAAAAAGATTACCCAAATTATGTATTAGAAATTAGCAGTTTTCAATTAGATGATATTGTTGATTTTAAACCAAAAATTGCTGTAATCACCAACATTTCACCCGATCATTTAGATAGGTATGATTACAAATTTGAAAATTATATCGCTTCAAAATTCAGAATAGCTGAAAATCAAACCAAAGATGATTATTTGATTTATGATGCTGATGATGAGGTACTCGTAAGTTGGTTGGAAAACCACCCAGTTCAATCTACATTACTACCGTTTTCTCTGGTAAAAACAATAGAAAATGGTGCGTATTTAGAAAATAAAAATATAATAATAACAATAGATAATAACAGAATAATTATGCCAACATCAAGCTTAACACTAGAAGGTAAACACAACATTAAAAATGCCATGGCAGCTTCTACTGTAGCGCATTTGTTAAAAATTAGAAAGCAAACCATTCGTGAAAGTCTTGAGAATTTTCAAGGTGTAGAGCATCGTTTAGAGCAAGTGCTAAAAATTAATAAAGTACAGTATATAAACGATTCGAAAGCAACAAATGTAAATGCTACATATTATGCGTTGGAAAGTATGGACGCGCCAACAGTTTGGATTGTTGGTGGTGTAGATAAAGGTAATAATTACGAAGAATTGTTTCCTTTTGTGAATGAAAAAGTAAAAGCAATTATATGCTTAGGTGTTGATAATGCTAAGTTGTTAAATGCTTTTGGAAGCATGGTTGATGTTATTGTTGAAACACAGTTTATGAGTGAAGCGGTTAAAATAGCTTACAAATTAGCTGAAGCAGGTGATAATGTGTTGCTATCGCCAGCTTGTGCAAGTTTCGATTTGTTTGAAAACTATGAAGATAGAGGTCGTCAATTTAAAGACGCAGTAAGAAATTTATAATTCATTACTGCATACGCAGGAATAAAAAATGCAAACACTATTAAATAACATAAAAGGCGATAAATTAATTTGGGCAATAGTAGCATTGTTGGCTATTGTGTCCTTTATGCCAGTTTATAGTGCTGCAAGTAATTTGGCATACAGAACAGTAGGTGGAAATACATTCACTTTTTTGATTAAGCATTTAGTGCATTTAGCTTTGGGTTTTGCCATAATGTATGGAGTTCATAAAATACCTTATCGTTATTTCAAAGGCTTGTCGTTAGTCATGATTCCTATTGTGTTGGTATTGTTAGGTATAACAATGTTGCAAGGCACAACCATTGAAGGAGCAAGTGCAAGTAGATGGATTCAAATACCAGTTGTAGGCGTATCATTTCAAACATCAACATTGGCATCTGTGGTGCTTATGATATATGTAGCAAGATATATGTCTAAAATACAAGATAAAGCCATTACATTTAAAAGTTCCATTTTACCACTTTGGACACCAGTTTTTTTAGTGTTAGCATTAATATTGCCATCAAACTTTTCAACAACAGCTATTATGTTTTTAATGGTTTTAATATTGGTTTTTATAGGTGGTTATCCATTAAAATATATTGGAGTTATTTTAGGATTGGGTTTAATTGGGTTGATGTTTTTTATAGTTGTTGCAAAATTAACCACAGGACCATTAAGTGTAAAAGTTGAAACTTGGGAAAATAGAATTATAAACTATTCAAACAATGAAGATACAGAAGCCGATTATCAAATTGAAAAAGCTAAAATAGCCATTGCAACAGGAGGTATTCAAGGTGTTGGTCCTGGTAAAAGTATCCAAAAGAATTTTTTACCACAATCGTCATCCGATTTTATTTTTGCAATTATTATTGAAGAATATGGTTTGCTTGGTGGGTTTTTTATCATGATTCTTTATTTGTGGTTTTTATTCAGAATAGTAATAGTAGCCCAAAAATCGGATACCGTTTTCGGGAAATTAGTAGTACTTGGTGTTGGCTTGCCTATTGTTTTTCAAGCATTAATAAATATGGCTGTGGCAGTAGAATTGTTTCCCGTAACAGGGCAAACATTACCACTAATTAGTAGTGGAGGAACGTCTATATGGATGACGTGTTTAGCCATTGGAATAATACTAAGTGTGAGTGCAAAACGTGACGAGATTAAAGAACAGGAAAGTATAGAAGAAAACCCGTTAGAAATATTATCGGAAGCAATTTAAATAAAGTACATAAGAAAAATAGAAAGTGAGTAACAACAATAAAACATATAAAATAATCTTATCTGGCGGAGGTACAGGCGGACACATTTACCCTGCAATTGCTATTGCAAATGAGTTAAAATCTCGATTTCCAAATGCAGAGTTTTTATTTGTTGGTGCTAAAGATAGAATGGAGATGGAAAAAGTGCCGCAAGCAGGATATCCTATTAAAGGACTTTGGATTTCTGGAATACAGCGCCAATTAACATTAAAAAATTTAATGTTTCCGTTTAAGTTAATAAGTAGTCTTTGGAATGCTAGGAATATAGTAAACACATTCAAACCAGATGTAGCCATTGGTACAGGAGGTTTTGCAAGCGGACCATTATTGCAAGTGGCGGCTTCAAAAAAAGTGCCTTGTTTAATTCAAGAACAAAACTCTTATCCAGGAGTTACAAATAAAGTTCTAGCAAAAAAAGCAAAAAAAATATGTGTGGCTTATGATGGGTTGGAGCGTTTTTTTCCAAAAGATAAAATTATTAAAACAGGAAATCCAGTAAGAAGTAGTTTATTAGATATTGAATCTAAAACCGCTGAAGCTAAAGATTTCTTCAATTTAAAAAACGGAAAAAAAACACTTCTGGTTTTAGGTGGAAGTTTAGGTTCTAGACGTGTTAATGAATTAATTGAAAAAGAACTGGAGTTTTTTCAAATGCAAAATATTCAGGTAATATGGCAATGCGGTAAGTTGTATTATCATCAGTACAAAATTTATAACAATACAAAAGATATACAAGTTTGTGAGTTTTTAAATAATATGGATTTTGCTTATGCTGCGGCAGATTTTGTTATTTCTCGTGCAGGTGCAAGTTCAGTATCCGAGCTTTGTATTGTTGGAAAACCAGTAATTTTTATACCATCGCCAAATGTAGCTGAAGATCATCAAACCAAAAACGCTATGGCAATTGTAAATAAAAATGCAGCGTTAATAATTAAAGAAGAAGACTTGGATGTTGATTTTGAAAGTACGTTTTTAAAACTATCAACATCATTAGAAAAACAAAAAGAATTAGGAGAAAATATAAAAAAATTAGCCTTAGTTAATGCAACAAACCAAATAGCCGACGAGGTTGAAAAACTGTTAAAAAGCAAATGAATTTAAACAACATACATAACGTTTATTTTGTAGGTATTGGTGGTATCGGTATGAGTGCTTTGGCTCGCTATTTTATAGCCAACGGTAAAGTTGTTGCTGGCTACGATAAAACACCTAGTGATATTACCGATGGTTTAAAAACTTTAGGTGTTGAAGTGCATTTTGAAGATGCCGTAAAAAATATTCCAACGGCATTTTTGAATATTGAAAACACACTGGTTGTTTATACACCGGCAATTCCGCAAGGACATTTAGAGTTTGAATACTTTAAGAATAATAACTTTCAAATTTTAAAACGTTCCAAAATATTAGGTTTAATTACTGAAAACACGTTTTGTTTAGCAGTTGCAGGTACACATGGAAAAACAACTACAACTAGTATATTAGGACATTTATTGAATGAATGTAATGTGCCACTAACCGCTTTTTTAGGTGGTATTTGTGAAAATTATAATTCTAATTTAATCATCAACGGCACCGAAGTTTCGGTAGTTGAAGCAGATGAGTTTGATCGTTCATTTTTAACATTATCACCAAATTTTGCAGGCATAACATCTATGGATGCCGACCATTTAGATATTTATGGTGATGCTTCAGAATTAGTGAAATCTTTTGAAGATTTTTCAAAAAGAGTAAAACCTAATGGAAAGTTATTTGTTAAGAACGGTTTGCCAATTCAGGGTATAACTTATGGTATTGAAGATGATTCCGATTATTCGGTTCAAAATATAAAAATAGAAAATGGCACATATGTTTTTGATGTAAAAACACCAACTACTGTGCTTGAAAATTTAAAATTTAACCTACCTGGTAGACATAATTTGTCTAATGCACTAATGGCCTTGGCGATGGCTGTAGAATATGGTTGCTCTCACCAACAGCTCGCCAAAGCATTAGCGTCTTTTAAGGGTGTGAAACGTAGATTCACCTATCAAATTAAAACGGATAATTTTGTGTATATCGATGATTATGCACACCATCCTGAGGAAATAAATGCAGTGCATCAAGCTGTGCGAGAAATGTACCCAAACAAAAAAGTATTGGCTGTTTTTCAACCACATTTATTTAGTAGAACCCGCGATTTTATTGATGATTTTGCAAAAAGTTTATCGCAGTTTAATGAGGTTTTGTTGTTAGATATTTATCCAGCACGCGAATTACCTATGGAAGGTGTAACATCGGCTTGGTTATTAAGTAAAATAACTAATGAAAATAAGCAACTAGTTAGTAAAAAACAGTTGTTGCAAAAAATACATGAAAGTGAAGCGCAAATTGTATTAACTATTGGTGCTGGTGATATAGGTGAAGAAGTTAAACATATTAAAAAAGAATTTAGCCTTGAAAATTAACTGGAACTACATAAAAATGATTGTTTTAATGGGCTTAGTAGTATTTCTATTTGTCTTTGCTTCCAAAAGAAATGCAGTTAGAATTGTAACAAGTCCTAATATCGAATTTATTGGAGAAAGTAGCCCGTTCATAACTAACCAGAATGTTAGTAAATTGTTAATACAAAATTTCAAAGGTGTTAAAAATGTTCCTAAAGAAACTTTAGCTTTGAATGAGTTAGAAAATGCCCTAAAATCTAACCCCATGATCAAAACAGCTGAAGTGTATGTTGCTGTAAACGGCACACTTAAAGCTGAAATTGAACAAAAAACACCTATTGCAAGAGTAAGCACTAACGCATCATATTATATTGATGCTGATGGTTTTTACATGCCTTTGTCAAGTAATTATGCCGCAAGAGTGCCATTAGTTACTGGTTATGTTGAAAAAAATAATTTAAAAAGCATCTATATAGTTGCTAACAAAATTAAAGATGATGAGTTTCTAAAAAAGCATGTAATAGAAATTTATAGAGGTAATGACCACATGCTATATTTAAAATTACGTCAATGCCAATTTTTAGTGCAATTAGGAAGCGTTAAAAATTTGGATAAAAAAATTAATAACCTAAAAGCGTTTTATCAAAAAAATCTTGAACAAAAAACGCTTGGAAATTATAGCAAAGTTAATTTGCAATTTGATAACCAAGTAGTATGTACCAAAATATAAGCTATGGAGCATAATTTAGCAGTAGGATTAGACATAGGAACCACTAAAATTGTGGCTATGATTGGTCGTAAAAACGACTATGGTAAAGTCGAAATTTTAGGTATAGGTAAATCTAAAAGTTTAGGTGTACATCGTGGTGTTGTAAATAATATTACGCAAACCATTCAATCCATACAGCAAGCAGTTCAAGAAGCAGAAGCAGCTTCTGATATTAAAATTGAAGGCGTTACCGTTGGTATTGCAGGGCAGCACATACGAAGCTTGCAACACAGTGATTACATTACAAGAGCTAATTCAGAAACGGTTATTGATGAAGATGATATTGATAGACTTATAAACCAAGTACACAAATTGGTTATGCTTCCCGGTGAAGAAATTATACATGTACTACCACAAGAATATAAAGTTGATGGGCAAGCCGAAATAAAGGAACCTATTGGTATGTATGGTGGTAGGTTGGAAGCCAATTTTCACGTAGTAGTAGGTCAAGTGTCATCTATACGAAATGTAGGCAGATGCGTTCAAAGTTCAGGTTTAAACTTAGAAGGTATCACTTTGGAACCATTAGCATCAGCAAATGCTGTATTAAGTCAAGAAGAAAAAGAAGCAGGTGTAGCACTTATTGATATAGGTGGTGGAACGACTGATTTAGCCATTTTTAGAGACGGTATTATTCGTCATACAGCAGTTATTCCATTTGGAGGTAATGTGATTACTGAAGATATAAAAGAAGGTTGTTCAATTATTGAAAAACAAGCCGAATTATTAAAAATAAAATTTGGTTCAGCATGGCCAGGAGAAAATAAAGATAACGAAATTGTGTCTATTCCTGGATTACGCGGTAGAGAGCCAAAAGAGATAACCCTTAAAAATCTCTCAAAAATAATTCATGCACGCATTGTTGAAATTATTGAACAGGTATATGTTGAAATAAAAAACTACGGGCACGAAGAACAAAAGAAAAAACTAATTGCAGGTATTGTTTTAACAGGTGGTGGAAGCCAACTAAAACATTTAAAACAATTAGTAGAATACATTACAGGTATGGATACCAGAATTGGATATCCTAACGAGCATTTGGCTGGCGATAGTGATGAAGATATTACAAGTCCACTTTACGCAACAGCTGTTGGTTTGGTTTTAGACGGTTTGAAGCGTAATGAAAGAAAGAAAATTGAACAACAAGAAATAAAAAAAGCTTCAAAAGAAGTAGACGAAGTAAAACCTGTAGAAGACATCAAAGAAAAACCTAAAAAAGAACGTCGTTCGTTTTTAGATAAATTAACTGAGCGTGTTAAAGATTTTTTAGATAACGCCGAGTAATAATACATCCATTGAGCAAAAAATAAAAGTAATAATTAAAGTATAATACCAGTAAAACAGAATTTATGAGCAGCAAAAAAGAATTCGCAAGTATCGCATTTGATTTACCTAAAAATCAATCAAATGTTATTAAAGTTATTGGTGTTGGCGGTGGCGGCAGTAATGCTATTAACCACATGTTCCAACAAGGCATTAAAGGAGTCGATTTTTACATCTGTAATACAGATGCACAAGCACTTCAAAATAGTGGCGTACCAAACAAAATTCAATTAGGACTTAACTTAACCGAAGGGTTAGGTGCAGGTGCAAACCCTCAAGTTGGTGAAGAATCGGCAGTTGAAAGTTTTGAAGACATCTCAAACATGCTAGATTCTAATACCAAAATGGTATTTATCACTGCTGGTATGGGTGGTGGTACAGGTACTGGTGCAGCACCAATAATCGCTAAAATGGCTAAAGATTTAGATATTTTAACCGTAGGTATTGTTACTATGCCATTTCAGTTTGAAGGTAAAATGCGAATTGAACAAGCGCAAATTGGTATTGAAAACTTAAGAAATGTAGTCGATTCATTAATTGTAATTAACAACAACAAACTTCGCGAAGTGTATGGTAATCTTGGTTTTAAAGCAGGATTTTCAAAGGCAGATGAAGTGCTATCTACAGCTGCTCGTGGTATAGCCGAAGTAATTACACACCATTACACACAAAACATCGATTTACGTGACGCTAAAACCGTATTAAGTAATAGCGGAACTGCAATTATGGGTTCTGCATTAGCATCAGGTAAAAGTCGTGCGCAAGATGCTATTCGCAAAGCCTTAGATTCACCATTATTAAACGATAATAAAATTACTGGAGCTAAAAATGTATTGCTGCTAATAGTTTCAGGAACACACGAAATCACCATTGATGAAATAGGTGAAATAAACGACCACATTCAAAGTGAAGCTGGTCATGGTGCAAATATTATTATGGGTGTTGGTGAAGATGAAACTTTAGAAGAGTCAATATCAGTAACTATTATAGCAACAGGTTTCAACATAGAACAACAAGACGAAATTTCAAATACCGAAGCTAAAAAAGTAGTACACTCACTTAGCGACCATATAGATGTTGTTTCAAAAGAAAAAGAACCTGTAATTATTGCACCTGTAATAGAATTAAAAACAGAAAAAGAAGAACCAACAATTGTTAAGCACACTTTAGATTTTGATATAGAAGAAGAAACGCCTAAAGCTGAAATTAAAGTTGAAACTTCAAAACCAGACCATAATATCGATTTAATTCCAACTTCAGAACTTATAAAAAACATAAAAGTTGTTTATGAAGAAGTAAGTGCTACCATTCAAGAGGAAGACGATTTCATCATAAAACCAGTAACAAGAATGTCTAAAGCAGACAAAGATATTGCTGATATTGAAGTAGTTTCAGATTATATTGAGGAAGAACAACAAATCACATTAACTTTCGATATGCCTTTTGCAGAGGAAGAAAATGAAGCTGAAAATAATATAACCTTGTTTCAATTAAATGACGAAGTAAAAGATATTTCGGTTAAAGATTATGTTGAGTTAATTCCTGTAAATGAAACCAACGAAAAAGGTGATGTGCGTTATGCTTTAGAAGATTATATTGAAATAGAATCTTCAATGAACAAAAAACAGCAAAAACCAAATGAAACTATAGAGGCTTTTGATCAAGAAATTGTTTTTGAAAAGAAAGTTGTAAAAGCACCAGTTCAAGAAGAAAATATAGAAGATGAAATAGATCCAATGAATAGTCCTATTTCAGAATTGCTAAAAGAACGTGCAGAAGAACGCAGACGCAAAATGAAAGAATTCAACTATAAATTCAATAACGCAAAAATTGATGATATAGAGCGTGTTCCAGCATACAAACGCCAAGGCATTAATTTAGATGATGCAAAACATTCATCTGAAACCGATTTTTCAAGATCAAGCGTTGGAACAGATGATAATGATGATATCCAAATAAGAAGCAATAATTCATTTTTACATGATAATGTAGATTAAAATTTTACTAGCCTTACTTAGTTATGAACCCGAAAAGTTTCCCTCAGCTTTTCGGGTTTTTAATTCCTTCGAGAGCAGGAATCTAATATATTTTAACTTAAAACTATAGATTGAAGACTGCTTACTTTTTTATATCTTCGCACCTCTAATAAAAATATCATTATGGGTTTACAACAAAATATAATGGATGCGTTAAAAGAAGCTATGAAAGCTAAAGATCAAACAGCTTTAACAGCTTTAAGAGCTGTAAAATCGGCTATTTTATTGGCTCAAACAGAAAGTGGCGCAAAGGAAGAATTAACAGAAGACCAAGAGCTTAAAATACTACAAAAACAAGTAAAACAACGTAAGGATAGTGCAGCAATATACATAGGTCAAGGACGCGAAGATTTAGCAGCACCCGAGTTGGCAGAAGCTGAAGTAATAAGTCAGTTTTTACCAGAAGCAATGAGTGATGAAGCTATTGAAAAAGTGGTTGTAGATACTATTGCTAAGGTAGGTGCAGAAGGCATGAAAGATATGGGCAAAGTTATGGGTATTGTAAGTCAAGAACTTGCAGGAAAAGCAGATGGCAAAACCATTTCAAATATTGTAAAGGCTAAATTGTCTTAAAATAGATTTCCGCTTTCGCAGGAATTATGGCCACGTAGCTCAGCTGAATAGAGCACTGGATTTCGGCTCCAGCGGTCGGGGGTTTGAATCCCTTCGTGGTCACGAATAAATAAAAAATCTCTGTGTCAAATCAAGCTTGCTTGAATTTGTAAACAGAGATTTTTTATTTTCAAAGCGGAATGCTTTGGGAAATATAATCCCTCAAATCAAGCTTGCTTGAATTTGTAAACAGAGATTTTTTATTTTCAGCATATAGCTATTTGCTAAATATCATCATTTAATTAATCTTCATTTATTATTTAGTACATAATCAACTTAATAATTGTATGTTTAGGTTTTGTATTTTAGCCTAAACATACAATCAATTTTTAAAGAAAACGTTTGTACTTCATGCAAATAGTATTAATAGCGAAAGAATTTGACTTAAGTAGTAAAATCATGATAGGAATTTTACTAGCTGTATTAATTTGGATTATTTTGAAAAATATGTTTGTTATGATAGAGGTTGGCTATATTCTTAAGCATAAAAAACCATTATTTAACCATATTTATTTTAGGTTAAGGCGTTTAAACAATGTTCAAAAAAAGGTTTTAGAGCATCAATTTCAGTTTTACAAAAAGCTTGATAGTAAAGAAAAAAAATATTTTGAACATCGGGTTGCATCCTTCATAAAAGACAAACATTTTATTGGTAGAGATGGTATTTTAATTTCCGAAGAGATTCGAGTTTTAATTTCTGCAACAGCAATTATGCTAACATTTGGCTTTCGCGATTTTTATATTGGCTTAATTTCAAAAATTATAATATATCCAAAAGCGTTTTATTCAAATACAAATAAAGCATTTCATAAAGGTGAATTTAATCCTAAATTGGAAACATTAGTTATTTCATGGGAAGATTTTGTTAAAGGATATACTATTGGAAATGATAATATAAATTTAGGAATACACGAATTTACACATGCCATACACATTAATAGTATGAAAGAGCGCGATATAAGTTCAACTGTTTTTAGTGATTCATTTAAAGAGCTTTCTGAAATGCTAGCTTCAAACGAAACATTAAGAAATAAATTGTTGGAATCAGACTATTTTAGAAAATATGCTTTCACCAATCAATTTGAATTTCTAGCAGTAATTATTGAAAATTTTATAGAAACGCCTCAACTATTTAAAGCTGAATTTCCTAACATTTACAGTAAAGTAAAACAAATGCTAAATTTTACGGTAGCAGGTTATTAATGTGTTTTTTTAATGACTTTTGTCATACTTTTTAGATTTTTATTTAAATAACTTTAGTGAAGTTTAAATAAAAAAGTCATGATACGAAAAGCACCAATTTCGATGATAATGACTGCTCCCGTCATTACCCTTAAGAAGCACGATAGTTTAGAAACTGCAGAAATGCTTTTTAAAAAGCATCATATTAGGCATATTCCTGTTGTGTCTTCCAACGTTGTTGTTGGAATGTTGAGTTATACAGATTTATTACGACTTAGTTTTGCTGATATTACCAATAGTGATGATGTTCATGCTGATACACTAATTTATAACATGTTTACTATTAAACAAGTTATGAAACGGCACATAGTTACTGTTTCATCATCAAATTCAATCAAAGAAGTTGCTGAAATACTTGCTACAAAAGAATTTCATGCTTTACCAGTTGTAGATAATAACCGACTAGTAGGTATTGTAACAACCACCGATCTTATTAAATATTTATTAGCACAATTTTAATTAATTCAATCTAATATTCAGTTTAAATTAAATAAAATGAAAAGTGAAACACCCATAGAAACAATAATGAGTAAACATGTTATTGCACTAACTTTGGATGATGATTTGCAATATGCCGAAAAATTGTTTAAATCAAAAAGAATAAGACATATTCCTGTTGTGAATTCAGAGTCTGTTATTGGTATGTTAAGTTATTCGGATTTGTTAAGAATTAGTTATTCTGATCTGGCTGAAGATGAATGTAATGTGGATTCTATAGTTTATAATTCCTTTACTATCGAACAAGTTATGACTAAAAATGTAATAAGTATAACTAGCAAAACAACTATAAAAGAAGCTGCAGAAATTTTAGCTAAAAATGAGTTTCATGCATTACCAGTTGTAGATGATTCTATTTTGATTGGTATTGTAACAACTACCGATTTGCTAAACTATTTTATAAAACAATATTAAGAATTCGCAATAGCTTTTAATTCCTTTATTGTTTCAAGTTGGTTGGCGCTTTTAAATACAAAACTACCAGCAACTAAAACATCGGCACCAGCATCAGTAAGTGCTTTGGCGTTTGCAGTGGTAACACCACCATCAATTTCGATAATGGTTGAAGCTCCTTTACGTTTAATAAGTTCTTTAAGTTGTTTCACTTTATCATAAGTGTTTTCAATAAAACTTTGACCACCAAAACCTGGATTTACACTCATAATTAGTACTAAATCAATATCGTTTATAGTATCTTCTAAAAGATTTACGCTGGTGTGTGGGTTTAAAGAAACACCTGCTTTCATCCCTTCAGCTTTTATAGCCTGTAGTGTGCGGTGTAAATGTGGGCAAGCTTCATAATGTACGGTTAAAATATCGCTCCCTAAATCGGCAAATGTTTTAATATATCTATCTGGTTCAACAATCATTAAATGTACATCAACCGTTTTTTTTGTATGTTTTGTTATAGCTTGAAGCACTGGCATACCAAAAGAAATATTTGGTACAAAAACACCATCCATAATATCTATATGAAACCAATCTGCTTCACTTTGGTTTACCATTTCTATATCGCGTTGCAGGTTGGCAAAATCGGCAGCAAGTAGTGAAGGTGCAATTAATTTAGAACTCATTATAAAGGTGTGTTATAAAGTTTTTGCAAATATAGAAAAGTCTTTTAAGTTTTGTCTCTTAATAAAGTTAGAATAAAAATAAACCCTCGGTAATCAGCCGAGGGTTCTTTCATCAATCAAAAAACGAACAGTTATGTGTAACTGTTTGTTACTGTAATTTAGTCGTAATTTTGTTAAATTACTAACCTAAATATGTTTTTAATATTTTACTTCTAGAAGTATGTTTCAATCTTCTAATAGCTTTTTCTTTTATTTGACGTACGCGCTCACGAGTTAAATCGAACGTTTCTCCAATTTCTTCTAAAGTCATTGGGTGTTGGTTTCCTAAACCAAAATATAAACGAATTACATCTGCTTCACGAGGTGTTAATGTTTCTAAAGCACGTTCAATTTCTGTGCGTAGTGATTCATGTAATAATTCTCTATCTGGGTTTGGCGATTCACCACTATTTAATACATCGTATAAGTTTGAATCTTCACCTTCTACTAAAGGTGCATCCATACTTACGTGACGACCAGAGTTTTTCATGGACTCTTTAACATCGTTAATTGTCATGTCTAATTCTTTTGCAATTTCTTCTGCAGAAGGTGGACGTTCATGGCTTTGCTCAAGAAAAGCAAACGTTTTATTAATTTTGTTAATAGAACCAATTTTGTTTAAAGGTAAACGTACAATACGTGATTGTTCAGCCAAGGCTTGAAGAATTGATTGACGAATCCACCAAACAGCATACGATATAAATTTAAAACCACGAGTTTCATCAAAACGTTGTGCGGCTTTTATTAAACCTAAGTTACCTTCATTAATTAAATCTGGTAATGTTAAACCTTGATTTTGGTATTGCTTAGCCACCGATACAACGAAACGTAAATTAGCTTTAGTTAACTTTTCTAAAGCGCGTTGATCTCCGGCTTTAATGCGTTGTGCTAATTCTACTTCTTCGTCTGCGGTAATTAAGTCAACTTTTCCAATTTCTTGAAGATATTTGTCTAACGAAGCGGTTTCTCTATTGGTAACCTGCTTCGTAATTTTAAGTTGTCTCATCTAAAGTTCTCCTGTAAGTTTTAAGGTGAATATTGTTATTCAGTAGTTATACGTTTAAATATTAAAAAATGTTACAAAAAAATATTTATTTTTTAGCATTTTATATTTAGACCCAATACTTGTGAAAATGTCACTCGAGTTTCATTACTATAATTGAATGCGTTTTTTAGATTTTTATTAACGAATTTTTGTTAATGTTGGTAGCTTCAAGCATTTCTTGCGTAAACGCATAATGTCCTTTAGCTGTAATTAATCTAAACCTTGAAGATTTTAGGTTGCTTAATGCATTAAGAAATAACCATTTAGATTTTAATAGATTTGGTTTTTCAGATTTTAAACTAATGTCAAAATAATGTTTTCTACCTTCTTTTTCAGCTACAATATCTGGTGTAATGGTGATATTGCTTCCGGCTTTTGTGTACGATTTTGGGGTTTCGTAACCCTTAATATCAGCTTTAATGTTTTCATAACCTCTATTTTCTAAATAGGAAATGGAGGTTTCTAAAATGTCGGAATATTTCTCTTTGTCTTCGTATATCATAACATATAATATAGTGAAAATATAGAGAAAAGCAAATATTTAACAGGGTTTAACATTTGGGTATAAAAAAACCGCTTCAAATTTTGAAGCGGTTTTTTGAGTTTATAGATTAAAAAACTTAATCGTCTTTTCTGTCTTCTCTTTGTTTTCTGTCGTCTCTGCGATTATCGCGTCCACGATTATCTCTACCTCTGTTATTATCACGTCCACCACGGTCGTTATTCTCTCTTGGCGGTCTAGCAACATAACCTTCAGGTTTCTCTAGTAATGCTTTACGAGATACTTTTTCTTTACGTGTTTTTGGATCAATACCAAAATACTTTACGTTAAAAACATCACCCATATTAACCACATCCGTTACGTTTTCAGTACGTTCCCAAGCTAGTTCGCTTACGTGTAATAAAACTTCATTTCCTGGAGCATCTGTATATTCAACAACAGCACCAAAATCAAGCATTTTTATCACCTTTACTTCGTAAGTGCCGCCAACTTCTGGTTTGAATAACAACGAATCAATTTTAGCTAATACAGCATCAATACCTTCTTGGTTAGTACCTAAAATTTCAACAATACCTTCTTCAGTAATTGGATCTTCATTAATAACAATCGTTGTTTTGGTAGCTTTTTGTAATTCTTGAATTACTTTTCCACCAGGTCCAATTAATGCACCAATAAACGCATTAGGAATTACACGCGTAATCATTTTTGGAGCATGTGCTTTAACATCTGCATTTGGTTGTGCAATGGTTTCAATTAATTTGCCTAAGATGTGTAAACGTCCAGCTTGTGCTTGTTTTAAAGCATTTACTAAAATTTCGTACGAAAGCCCTTTAACTTTTATGTCCATTTGGCAAGCAGTAATACCATCGGCAGTACCAGTTACTTTAAAGTCCATATCACCTAAGTGGTCTTCATCACCTAAAATATCAGATAACACAGCATATTTTCCTGTTTCAGCATCAGAAATTAATCCCATTGCAATACCAGAAACAGGTTTTTTAATTTGAACACCAGCATCCATCAACGCCATTGTACCAGCACAAACTGTTGCCATAGAAGACGACCCGTTAGATTCTAATACTTCTGATACAACTCTTACTGTATAAGGGCAATCTGCAGGTACCATACCTTTTAATGCACGTTGTGCTAAGTTACCGTGTCCTACTTCACGACGAGACGTTCCTCTTAAAGGACGTGCTTCACCAGTTGAAAAAGGAGGGAAGTTGTAATGTAAATAGAAACGCTCTTCACCTTCAAAAGATGGCATATCTATTTGGTTTGCTTCTCTAGATGTTCCTAAAGTAACTGTAGCTAATGCTTGCGTTTCTCCACGTGTAAAGATTGAAGAACCGTGTGTTGATGGTAAATAATCAACTTCACACCAAATTGGTCTGATGTCGGTTGTTTTACGTCCATCTAAACGTAAACCTTCATTTAAAGTTAAATCTCTAACCGCTTTTTTCTCAGCTTTGTAGAAATATTTAGAAACTAATCCGCCAAAATCAGCTAATTCTTCCTCAGTAAAAGTAGCTTTCACTTCTTCTTTAATAGCTTCAAAAGCAGCACTACGCTCGTGTTTTGCCGATGCAGCTCTTGCTACAGCATATACTTTATCGTATGTTAAGTCATGAACTTTTTTAGCTAAAGCTTCATCTTCGCGCTCTGGTTCGTATTCACGAGTTTCTTTTTTTCCAAAAGCTTCAGCTAATTTAATTTGAGCAGCACATTGTACTTTAATAGCATCATGCGCAAACTTAATAGCGTCTACCATTTCTTCTTCCGAAATCTCTTTCATCTCACCTTCAACCATCATTACAGAATCGGCAGATGCGCCAATAACCATATCGATATCAGATTCTAATAATTGAGACTGTGTTGGATTGATGATGAATTTACCATCAATTCTTCCCACGCGTACTTCAGAAATTGGTGTTTCAAAAGGGATATCACTTAATTGAATCGCTGTTGAAGCAGCTAAACCTGCTAAAGCATCTGGCATAACTTCTTCATCATGAGACATTAACTGAATCATTACTTGCGTTTCAGCATGATAATCTTTTGGGAATAACGGACGTAAAACGCGGTCTACTAAACGCATCGTTAAAACTTCGCCGTCACTCGGTCTTGCTTCTCTTTTAAAGAAACCACCTGGGTATCTTCCTGCAGCAGCAAATTTTTCTCTGTAATCTACCGTTAAAGGTAAAAAGTCAACATCACTTTGTTGGTAGTTGGAAACAACTGTACATAACAACATACATTTTCCAGATTGCACAACAACAGAACCATGTGCCTGTTTTGCTAATTTTCCGGTTTCGATGGAAATTGTTCTTCCATCACCAAGGTCTATAACCTCTCTAAAAACTTTTGGAATCATAAATTTTTTTAATTCTAATTAAACAATGGTCGTTGTGTTGTTGTGTGTAGTTGTTGTGTGTTGACCAATGAAAAACTATAATAAGCTTCTTCAAAACGTGTTTATACTCTACGCAGAGTTATTTTTTAAACAAAAAAGAGGCTAAAAAGCCTCTTTTTCTTATTTTCTTAATCCTAATTCTTTTACTATGGCACGATATCTTAAGATATCTTTCTTAGTTAAGTAATCTAGTAAAGCACGACGCTTTCCTACTAATTTCACTAAAGAACGCTCTGTGTTATAATCTTTACGATTCTTTTTTAAGTGCTCAGTTAAGTGGTTAATTCTGTGCGTAAATAACGCAATTTGTCCTTCTGCAGAACCAGTGTCGTTTGCTCCTTTACCGTGTTTTGCGAAGATACCTTCTACTACTTCTTTTGCTAAATACATGCTAATATTGTTGTAAATAATTTTTATGTACACGAAAGTCTATCTTTCGAGCGGCAAATATAGTGTTTTTGAGTTTAAAGTTTAAAGTTTAAAGTTAAAAAGTTTTAAATCTTGATTTGAATTTAAATCTCATTGATAATGAGCTTTGTAAATTGAAATTATGATTAAGCTCTTAAAGGCTGATTTAAAATTAAATCTAAATACTGATTTACTCTGTTTTTCAGGTCTTTTCTTAAGGTTATAAAATCCAAGAAACCATGTTCTAGTAAAAACTCTGATGTTTGAAAACCTTCTGGTAAATCTTTTCCAGTAGTATCTTTCACAACACGAGGTCCAGCAAACCCAATTAGAGCACCAGGTTCAGCAATATTAATATCACCTAACATAGCAAACGAAGCGGTTGTGCCACCTGTAGTTGGATCGGTACATAATGAAATGTAAGGAATACCAGCATCTGCCAATTGAGCTAATTTTACTGATGTTTTTGCTAATTGCATTAACGATAATGCAGCTTCCATCATGCGTGCGCCACCAGATTTTGAAATTACCATCAAAGGAATGTTCTTCTTTAATGAATAATCAGCAGCACGTGCAATTTTTTCACCAACAACACTTCCCATAGAACCACCAATAAACGCAAAATCCATACAAGCTACAACAAGATCTTTTCCTTTAGATTTGCCTACACCAACACGAATAGCATCTTTTAAATGTGTTTTTTCTTGAGCCGATTTTAAGCGATCTGGATATTTTTTAGTGTCAATAAATTTTAATGGGTCTTTTGATTCTAGGTTGGCATCTAACTCTTTAAATTTATTGTCATCAAAAAGAATTTCGAAATATTCTTTACTACCAATTCTAACGTGGTAGCCATCTTCTGGACTTACGTAGAAGTTTTTTTCAAGTTCGTCAGTATCTACTATTTTTCCAGTAGGCGATTTATACCAAAGCCCTTTAGGGGTATCTTTTTTTTCTTGAGTTGTGGTTGTAATTCCTTTTGTTTTTCTTTTAAACCAAGACATAATGATTCGCGATTTATAATTTACGATTTCAGATTTTAAAACCTTATATCGTTATTTGTTAGGGTTTTAGGCTTTTTTTTAACATAGCTAAAGCCAAAAGCTAGATTACAAAATTAAAGTTTTATTTTAATTTTGGTGTAACACCTTACCTTTTTTATTGGTGAAATAATTTTTTGTAAGTATTTATAAATGAAAAAATCCTGCTTTAAACAGGATTTTTATAACTTAATAATACAATTGTTTTATAGTGTATTCACATTGTTTAAATCTTGAAACGCTTGTTTTAAACGCTCAATAAATGTTTTTTCACCTTCACGTAACCAAACACGTGGATCGTAATATTTTTTGTTTGGTGAATCATCTCCTTCAGGGTTACCAATTTGACCTTTTAAGTATTCAGATTTACTACCCATATAATCACGAATTCCTGCCATAAACGCATATTGTAAATCGGTATCAATATTCATTTTAATGACACCGTAGCTTATACCTTCGCGAATTTCTTCAACTGAAGAACCAGAACCACCGTGGAATACAAAATCGATATGATTATGACCAACACCGTATTTTTTAGATATATAATCTTGAGAATTTTTTAAAATTTTCGGAGTTAATTTTACATTTCCTGGTTTGTAAACACCATGTACATTTCCAAAAGCAGCAGCAATTGTAAATTGGTCGCTTACTTTACTTAATTCTTCATAAGCATAAGCAACTTCTTCAGGTTGTGTGTATAGTTTAGAATCATCAACATCGCTGTTATCAACACCATCTTCTTCACCACCAGTAATACCTAATTCAATTTCCAAAGTCATTCCCATTTTGCTCATACGTGCAAGGTATTGTTTGCAAATTTCAATGTTTTCTTCAATTGGTTCTTCTGAAAGATCTATCATATGAGAACTAAAAAGTGATTTTCCGGTTTCAGCGAAATGTTTTTCACTAGCATCTAGCATACCATCAATCCAAGGAAGTAATTTTTTTGCACAGTGGTCTGTATGTAAAATTACAGGAACACCATAAGCTTCTGCCAATGTATGAACGTGTTTTGCACCAGCAATAGCACCAGCAATAGCTGCTTTTTGCCCATCGTTATTTAAACCTTTTCCTGCATTAAATTGTGCACCACCATTAGAGAATTGTATAATTACAGGCGCATTTAAAGCAGCTGCAGTTTCTAATACACCGTTAATGGTATCTGAACCGATTACGTTTACAGCAGGTAAAGCAAAACCTTTTTCTTTTGCTAGTTTAAAAATGGCTTGAACTTCTTGTCCTGTGGCAACTCCTGGTTTTATGTTGTGTCCCATAATTATTTGATTTTGATTTTAGTTTGTAAGTTTCAAAAGTAATCATTTTTTAAATATTTAGGAACCATTTGTAGTCTTTAAAATATTAAAAAGGCACTAAAACGTTATAGTTTTTAAATACTTATTGAAGCTTTAAAAAGGATAGTTTATACCAATATTGTAAACAGCGTTGGAAAAATTATAGTCGTTAAACCAACGGTTTTGGTTTTGGTATGAAGGATCGTAGGTTTTAAAGCCAATATCAAAACGAAAAACAAAAAAGCTAAAATCGTAGCGTAATCCAAAACCTGAACCAACAGCAATATCTTTTAAAGAGCTAAAATTTGAGAATGTTGCATTTGTGTCGGTTACATCATCTAATACATTCCAAATGTTTCCTGCATCTACAAAAATAGCACCGTTTAAATTTGCGAAAATATTGAAGCGTTGTTCTACACTTAATGCTAATTTTAAATTTGCTTCATTAAACTCGTTGCTAGAGGCAGAGCTTCCTGGTCCTAAACGATACGCTGTCCAAGCACGGTTATCATTTGGTCCGCCAGCAAAGAAACTTTTTGAAAATGGTATGTTGTTAGAGTTACCATAAGGTATGGCAATGCCAAAATAACTTCTGGTGGCAAGTATGTTTTTATTACCTAAATTCCAGTGTTTAATATAATCAAATTCGGTTTTTACGTATTGCGAATAGGCAACGCTAAAAAGTTCGTAACGGTTATCAGAATTTTTATTAAGCCCGATGGCACTTGATAAACTTGAAAGAATATTTCCTGCCAATTCTAACTTAAAGCGGAAAATTGAAAAATCGTCATCAAATAAATTGGTTCGTTCATCATTTGTTAAGCTAAAACTTGATGATAATATTAAGTTGTTTTCGGTTAATCTGTTTTTACGTTCGTTAATACTGCTAATGGTTGCCAATTGTGTTGGTGATATTTCATTAGGAGTAGGCGTGTTTAAGGCATAACTTAAAAAAGCATTCGTATCGGTTGGGATGTTTAAATTTTCATTTGGGTTTATGTAATTAACATTTTGCGCTATGTTGTTTAACGAATTAAATGAATTTTCATAAATTTTAAAATAATTTTCAACTTTTAGATTTCTAACGTATTGAATATTAAATACATCAAGTCTGTTTGTAACTTTGCTTGAAGGCGACCAGTTATAATTAAAAATACCGCTAAAGGTTTGTTTATCTAAACCTATGTTGGTTTGACTGGTGGTAGACAAACTAATTCTAGTACTTGGCGACATGTATTTAGGAATAATTTTTTCTGTGTTAAACGGAAAAAAGAATCTGGGTATGGTTAATTTTAAATTAGCACCAATTTCGTTAATATCAAAAAATGGGTCGTTAACATTGTTTCTTGATCCACTTTTTGAAGCTCCAATGGCACCAATAGCCGATAACTCTAAAGTTTCTGCGCCTCTAAAAACATTTCTAATTAATAAACTTGGGTTTAATGAGAATCCAATGGTTTGAATATTACTAGTTGAAGCATCTGTACTGAAACTTAAGCTGAATTTTTTTAACGGTGTAAGTCTAATAGTATCCGTTAGAGTATTATCTGAATTTTCAATGTATTCAATATTTGGGTATTTAAATGTGCGTAGTTCGTTTATGTGTCTGTAAGTAAGAGTTCTATCACTATCTTTAAATATTGTATTTGGTGTAATAAATACAGCATCTGCCAATGCTTTTGCTCTATATTTTATTTTGTTGTAGCTGTAAATTTTATAGCCTTCAAAAGTTATAGAATCTTGAAAAGGTTTGTTTCTGTTTTCAAACGTGTAGTCGGTTATAATATTAACATCTTTAATTTTGTATATGCTAAAAGGTACGCGTTTAACCGAATCTTGAGTTCTAATAGCTCTATCTTGAATTTGAACTTCAACATTAACTTTCTTATTTGTACCAATAGTATCCATTTCAAAATTAATATAATCTTGATTGAAATGGTACACACCAGAATTGCGCAATTCATTAGCAATACGTTCGCGTTCTTGTGAAAAATTATAGGATTTGTACTGTTCGTTTTGCTTAACTATACTATACTTTTTAAATTTTTGATACAATGAATCAATTATGGGTGATTTTATTTTTTCTGAAATACTATCTAGTATAAACGGTTTACCAGTTTCAACAGTATATTCTATATCTGCCCGTTTTTTTTCAGTTTTCAAAATGGTATGGTTTGCTTTTACATCAAACCAACCATTATTTATATAGTAATCTTCTAGTCTTTTAACAGATTTTTCGGCTTTTTCTTCACTAATTATTACTGGTGCTTCGCCCGTTTTTCGTAACCAATTATTAAATCCAATTGCCGATTGTTTAAGTTTATCAAGTTGTTTTTTTGATAGTCGTTTGGTTAATCTAGCTCTACGGTTAGGGCTTTTATCTAACCAAGCCTCAAATAAAGAATCTCTTTTGTTTCGAGCCATGTTGTATATAAACAAACGTAGCGGCATGCCAATAACAGGAATTTTGCTGTTGGGTTTTTGGTATAATAAGTTGTTTATGGTTTCGGTTTGTTCTTTTTTGCCATTTACTAAAACTTTGTTGTTATTAAGTAAATAACTGTTTTCAGGAACTCGTTTTACAGCATCACAAGAAAAGAAGTAGGCTGTAACTAAAACTAAAAGTAGTATTTTTGAGAGCTGTAGTTTCATCTGCTAATTTCTATTTTTTTAAATTGGACAGATGTAATTCGCATATTGATAATTGGATTATTTTACAGAGTTTTTTAAGACTCATTTTAAATGATATTAAAATTAATTAAACGAAACAGGTTTTATTTAAGTGCTTAAATTAAAAAATACGTTTTGCAAATTCAAAAATACATTATTTCTATTGAAAAAAATATTTAAAAAAATTGAGATGCAAACCACTGCATTTTTCATTTCTTTATAAAAAATTACACTCTAATATACTAATATGCTTTCTAAAAACCAGATAAAATTAATAACCAGTTTAAAGCAAAAAAAACAACGACAGCAGCATGGTTTTTTTGTTGTTGAAGGTGTTAAAACCATCAAAGAACTTTTGCAATCTCATTTAAAGCTTCATGCGTTATATACGACAGAAACATTCAATATTGATGCCAAAGTTGAAGTTTTAATTTCAGAAAGTGATTTAAAGCGAATTAGTTTTTTAACAACGCCCAATACAGCATTAGCAATTTTTAAAATACCCAAGCCAAAAGCTATTGAAACAAATGGACTTGTTGTGGCACTTGATGCTGTTAGAGATCCAGGGAATTTAGGAACTATTATTAGACTTTGCGATTGGTTTGGAGTGAAAGAATTGGTTTGTAGTACTGAAACTGTAGATTGTTTTAATCCAAAAGTAATACAATCTACTATGGGTTCTATAGCACGTGTTAATATAAATTACATTAATTTAACCACATTTTTAAAGGAAGCAGAGTTGCCTGTTTTTGGTGCTTTTATGGAAGGTGAAACGGTTTACAAGAAACGATTACCCGAAAAAGGAATTTTGGTTATGGGTAATGAAGCTAACGGTGTTTCAAAAGAAATAGAAGCTATTATAACCGAAAAAATAGCCATTCCTAGATATGGCGATTTACAAGCTACCGAAAGTTTAAATGTAGCTACTGCAACTGCTATTTTGTTGAGTGAATTTAGACGACAGTGAGTTGTTTAGGAGTAAGTTGTTAAGCTGAATAGGTTGTAAACAATAAAAAAATAAGCAGTTATTGAAACGTAAAGTTTATAAAAACACCTCTACTTTTCATGCTGTTTATGTTGCTTGTCCATGGGCTATTTGGATCTTCATCATGTATTAATTCATCATTAATACCGAAAAGACCGCGAATAGATGGTGTGAATTTAAAGTTGTACAAGTAAAAATCGATACCAAAACCAAGTTCGTAATATAAGTTGTTTTTGGTTGTTCTAAATTGCCCATTAGCATTATCATCGGGGTTATCTTCATTACTTGATAAATTTAAGGCTGTAGATATACCTCCAACAACAAAAGGTTTAAAGTTATTGATGCGTTTGGTTGAAACTTTTAACAATAAAGGTAAGTGTATATATGTTGATTTAACTTCGCGAACCAAATCGACATCTGTAAAAGCTGTACCTTGAAAGTAGGATTGGCTATAGTAAAGTTCTCTGGTTGTTATTAATAAACCAGGTTCCATACGCAAATCTAAATAATCGTTAATGCGTAAATTTCCTATTAAACCTACACTAAAACCTGGGCTACGTTTTACGTAAATATCGCGTAAATCATCATTGTAATCAAAGTTGAAATCGTAATTATTAATGCCTAAAAAATAGCCCCATCGTAATAAATTATTATCGGTAGAACCTCGTCCTTGGTTAGCATCATAAGTTACTTTTTCTTTTCTAAATAGCTGTGCATTAGAAGTTTCAATAATGAATAAAATAGATAGTAATGCAAAAAAATGCTTCATAGTTTTATTTTGACGATTTATAGATTGTTGCAACGCCAAAGGTTTGCGGAAAATCTTCAACATTTATAAACCCAATTTTACGTAAAATATTGTTTAAAGCTTCGCCATAAGGAAAAACAGAAGCCGATTCACATAAATATTTATAGGCACTTCTGTCTTTTGAAAACGCTTTTCCAATAAGTGGTAAAATGTTTTTGGTGTAAAATTTATAACCCTGTTTGTAAGGCGTTTTGGTTGGTACAGAGGTTTCTAAAATTACAAATGTTCCATTAGGTTTTAAAACTCTATAAATTTCTTTTAAGCCATTTTCAAGAGTTTCAAAATTACGCACACCAAAAGCTACTGTTATGGCATCAAAGCTATTATCATCAAAAGGCATGTTTTCGCTATCGCCTAAAATCATGTCTATTTTGCTTTCTAAAGCTTTCTTTTTAACTTTTTGCTTGCCTATTTCTAGCATGCCGCTACTAATATCAAAACCTACAATTTTTGTAGCATTGGTTTCGGCTAAATTAATTGCTAAATCGCCTGTTCCAGTTGCAATATCTAAAATAGTATCCGGATTAGTTTCTTTTACTATTTTAACTACTTTTTTACGCCATTTAATATCTATACCAAAGGAAATAACACGGTTTAACCCATCATAATCACCAGAAATGGTATCAAACATTTGAGTAACTTGTTCTTTTTTTCCTAAATCGCTGTTTTTGTAAGGCTTAATTTTAGTCAATGCTTTGTTTTTTTGGCAAATCTACATTATTTATTTCTACTTTAAAACAGTAATTAAAATGTTGTTGAGGTTTGGTTTTTGGTTTTTGGTTTAACTTTTTCAATTTTTAACTTTTAGGTTTATACTTAATTTATACTATATTGCAATACTTTATATGAATTTAAATTAATGAAAATAATTATTGCTGGTGCTGGTGAAGTAGGCTTTCATTTAGCTAAGTTGTTATCTTACGAATCTCAAGAAATTACATTAATAGACCCAAATAAAACAAGTTTAGCGTATGCTGATACACATTTAGATATTAGGGTAATTAAAGGTGATGCAACCTCTATTGCAATATTAAAAGAAGCGCGTATTGATAAAAGCGACTTGTTTATAGCCGTAACTTCAAGCGAAACCACCAATATTACAGTGTGTGTTTTAGCAAAACAATTAGGCTCTAAACGTACCATTGCAAGAATTTCAAATACCGAATTTATACATTATAAAGACGAAGTTGGCTTTACTAAGTTTGGTATTGATGAACTCATTTCACCTGAGGCACTTGCCGCTTCAGAAATTGAATTATCATTAAAACAGTCATCATTTAACGAAAATTATGAGTTTGAAAATGGTGCGCTTACCATGGCAGGCTTAACACTATCTAGATCGGCATCGTTCGTTGGAAAAACAGTAAAAGAAGCTGCTGAAATTTTTCCGGAATTACACTTTGTACCCATTGCAATACAGCGTTTTGGTACACAATTCACCATTATTCCACGAGGCGATACTAAATTTAAGCGTGGTGATAATGTTGTTTTTATAACCTCTGAAGGTGGTGCAGATGAACTTTGTAGACTTACAGGAAAAGTTAATCGAGCCATTAAAAATGTTATGATTTTAGGAGGAAGCTTAATTGGTTACAAAACAGCTAGAGATTTAAGTGAAAAGGGCTTTAATGTTAAGCTTTTAGAAGGAAATAGAGATAGGTCTTTTGAGCTTGCCGAAGTATTAAATAAAGTTCTGGTAATAAATAGTGATGGACGTAACGTAGATTTACTAGATGAAGAAAACATTAGTGATATGGATGCGTTTATAGCTGTTGGCGATAATTCTGAAACCAATATCATGTCTTGTTTAGTAGCTAAATCTAAAGGCGTAAAAAAAACCATAGCGTTGGTTGAAAATATGGATTATTTTGAATTATCACATTCTATTGGAATTGATACTTTGGTAAATAAGAAATTATTAGCAGCTAATAATATTTTTAGATACATACGCCGAGGCGAAGTTGTAGCTATGACGAAACTAAACAATTTTAATGCAGAATTATTGGAATTTGTAGTAAAAAGCACTTCTGCGGTTTGTAATAAAACAATAAAATCAATCGATTTCCCTAGAGATGCTATTATTGGAGGCGTTATTAGAGATGGTGTTGGAATGATAGCACTTGGTAACTTTAAAATTCAAGAAGGCGACCGCGTGGTTGTATGTAGCTTACTTCAATCCATTAAGCGTGTTGAAAAATTATTTCTATAAATATTAAATAGAATAGCTGTTGAAACTTAATTATAAAATCATCTTTCATTTTTTAGGATTACTATTATTGTTTAATGGTGGTTTTATGCTGTTGGCAGCTTTGGTTAGTTATCTTTATAAAGATGGTGTAACATTTCAAATAGCGTTAGCGGGTATACTAACCTTGGTTGCTGGTGTTGTAATCATGCTACTTACCCATAAACATAAAAAAGAAATGAATAAGCGTGAAGGTTACATAGTAGTAACTTTTGGTTGGATTATCATGTCGCTTTGTGGTACATTGCCTTATGTGTTAACAGGAAGTATTCCTAACTTTACAAATGCATTTTTTGAAACCATGTCTGGTTATACCACAACGGGTGCTTCTATTTTAAACGATATTGAAATTATACCTAAAGGTGTATTGTTTTGGCGAAGCACTACACATTGGATAGGTGGTATGGGAATTATTGTACTTGCTATTGCTATTTTGCCATTATTAGGTATAGGTGGAATGCAGCTTTTTGCAGCTGAAGCACCAGGACCAAGTGGTGATAAATTGCACCCAAGAATAACCGATACAGCCAAACGTTTGTGGCTTATTTATTTTGGCTATACAGCAGCTGAAACGATATTGCTAAAGCTTGCTGGAATGTCCTTTTTTGATGCTATTAATCATTCTATGGCAACCTTATCAACAGGTGGATTTTCAACAAAAAATGCCAGTGTTGCCTATTGGAATAACCAACCTGTCATACAGTATATTATTATTCTATTTATGTTTTTGGCTGGCTCTAATTTTGTATTGAGTTATTTTGCATTTAAAGGGAAAGTTCAAAAAATAGTTAATGATGAAGAGTTTAAACTATACTTTAAATTTGTAGCTGTTTTTACTGCAATAGCTGCAATTATAATTTATTTCAAAGCAGATGTTTCTCTATCTTCTATAGATCATCCTATGGTTTGGGGCGAAGCCGAAAGCGCGTTTAGGCATTCCTTATTTCAAGTGCTTACAGTTATCACAACTACAGGTTTTATATCTGCCGATTATACATTGTGGACGCCTTTTTTGGTGGTTTTCTTTTTTGGTCTTATGTTTTTAGGTGGTTCAGCAGGTAGTACAGCAGGTGGTGTAAAAGTAGTTCGGCATTTAATACTAATTAAAAATGGTTTTTTAGAGTTTAAACGTACTTTGCACCCAAGTGCTATTGTGCCTGTACGTTATAACAATAAAGCTATAAACAGATTTATAGTTTTTAATGTGTTAGCTTTTTTTATTCTATATATGCTGTCATTTATTATTGGTGCTTTGGTATTCTCTATGTTTAATATCGATTTTACTTCGGCTGTAGGCTTATCAGCTTCCAGTTTGGGTAATATAGGACCAGCACTAGGTAATTTCGGGCCAGTAAATAACTATGCTGCATTGCCTTTACTAGCGCAATGGTGGTCGTCTTTTTTAATGTTAATCGGGCGATTAGAATTGTTTACAGTACTTATTTTATTTACACCTTTCTTCTGGCGTAATATGTGAAATTTGCTTTAAGGAATGCCAAACAACGCTTGAGTAAAACCTTTTATTTTATCCACTTATTGTAACATTCCTCACAATTTATATACTAATATACAAAGCAGCTTTTTTTAGTTTGATGATAAATGCATTGTTTATAATGCTTTTATCAATCTATATGTTTCACAATTAAAACTTAGAAATTATTGGTGGAGAAGGCGCAATGATGGATGCAAACAATTCATTAAAAAACAATCGTAGCCTTTTAGCAAAACGAAAAGAGACCAAAGCTTTAGAGGGTAGTTATGCTAATATAGAACTTAAAAAATTTCCTAAAGCTACAGAAGCGCAATTGGAAAGTATTAAACATAGAATTCAAAATGAAAATAAACAAAAACGCTTGAAACTGTATGTGGTTTCAGGATTTGTATTACTAATTTTTATTTCATTCATTCTTTATATTCTAAATAAGTAAGTTATGAGTTTTGGTGTTGTACAATCTATGATTGCGTCTTTAAAGAGTAATAGAGATTTATTAGATAAAAGAAGTAAATTAAAAGGTACTTTGTCTGGAAAAGAAAGTAAAAAACTTGAGTTTAAAAGTTTAAAAGCAACCTCAGAACAACTAAAAGAGATTAAAGAAAAACTTCAACAAGAAAATAAAATAGCTAGAACTAAACAAGCTATAATGTTTACAATAATTATTGTAATTATTACTTCAATTGTTATGTATTTAATTCTAATTAAGCGCTTTATTAAAATTCTGTAACAAACCCTAATAATTGTGTAACAGCAAAGGTTTAGTGCTACAGTATCTTTGTGTCAAAGGGTAACGTACTCTAATAACCAAAAAAATAAAGCTATGAACAAAGGTGTAAAATCAATTTTAATAATAGTAGGAGTGGTATTGCTGGGTTATGGTATTTATACCATGATAATTCCAGAAACCCAAATAAGTATTGGCGATTTAGATCTTGTAGAAAAACAAGATAATACTAATGCGTATATAACTATAGGTTTAGGCCTTGTAGCATTGCTTATTAGTTTTTTTGGTGGTAAAAAATCTTAAAAAATTATAACGATGAACACAACACAAATTAAAGGAAACTGGAACGAGTTAAAAGGTAAACTAAAACAAAAATATGCATCATTAACTGATGATGATTTGCTTTTAGCTGAAGGAAAACAAGATGAATTAGTTGGCAGATTACAGGAAAAACTTGGCAAAACGAAAGATGAAGTACATAAAATTATTTCAGATTTATAGAAAACTTTAAACTGTCTAGAATAGTTACATTGCATAATAGTTTGGTTGGTTAGTTTAATTATGTAGCAAGTAACTTCTAGACAGTTTTTTAATTTTAAAAACCAATATATGAATGCAAAAAATTACACAAATCACAGTGCTTTAAGTTTAGTGTCGCTTATTGCGGTGGTTTTTATTTTATATGTATTAAAACCGTTTATAGTACCTATATTATTTGCTATTATATTTAGCGTGATGATTTTTCCAATACAACGTTTTCTTGAAAAAAAGTGGCGTTGTAATCGGCTATTTGCAACACTAACATCGTTGGCTATATTATTTGTTTTAACAGCCTTATTTTTCTTCTTAATTAGCACACGGTTGTTGTATTTTATGGATAATAGCGAAGTGTATTCGCAAAAGCTTGGTGAATTATTTCATAAATCGGTAAACAGTTTAGAGCATTCATTCAATATTGGAAACAACAGGCTTTTTTCGCAACAAGAATTTAAGGCAGAAACAATTATTAAAGATAACTTAGATAAAGTTGGGGTAGTGTTAACAGAGTCAAGCAGTCTTTTAAGCGATTTAATTTTAATACCCATTTATATATTTTTCTTCTTGTATTACAGGGCATTTTTTAGAACGTTTTTGTACAAGCTTTTTAGGTCTAAATCAAAATCGTTTATAAACAGCATCTTAAAAAAAGTATATCAAATACAGCAAAACTACCTTTTAGGTTTAATAAAAGTAATTATTATAGTTGGCTGTTTAAACAGTTTAGGCTTACTGCTTTTAGGAATAAGCAACCCATTTTTCTTTGGTTTTTTAGCAGCATTTTTATTGTTAATTCCTTATATAGGTGTAATTATTGGGTCGTTATTGCCTGCAATTATAGCTTTGGCAACTAAAGATACAGCGTGGTATGCCTTTGGTGTTATTGCTGTTTTTGGCTTCATTCAATTTTTAGAAGGTAATTTTATAACACCAAAAATTACGGGTTCAAAGGTAAGTGTTAATGCGTTTGTGGTAATAACATCATTAATTGTATTTTCTATGCTTTGGGGTATAACAGGTATGGTTTTAGCATTACCAATTACCGCAACCTTAAAAATAATTTTTGATAATACACCTGGTTTTGAAGCTTATGGTTTTTTAATAGGCGAACCAATTGATAAACATTTGCAAAGTAAAGCCACAATGCGTTTAAAAAAATGGAAACGCATAAGAAAAGCAAAACAGGTATCTTAAAATAAATTAAGGCTAAAACAAAATGCTTTCTTAACTTTACAATAATTAAAAAGTTATATGAAATTATTTATAAAGTTCGATTTTAATACCATTTGCAAAAAAGTTTTAGAAACAAAGCTTGAAGAACTCAATATAAAATACAAAATCTTAGCTTTTGGTGAAGTTGAATTGTTAGAAAAAATAACGCCAGAAGCTCAAAACCAGTTATATAATTCGTTAAACGAATACGGTATCGAAGTTGTTGAAAACCAAAAAAGCATTTTAGTTCAAAAAATTAAGGACGCTATAATAGATATGGTTTTTAATGAAGATTCGGAAGTAAACGTTAAAAGCTCTGTGTATTTATCTGAAAGATTAGGACATAGTTACGGCTATCTATCCAACTTATTTTCAGAAGTAACTTATACATCTATTGAAAATTTCATAATCATTCAAAAAATAGAATACACCAAGCAATTACTATTAACTACCGATTTAAGTTTAACCGAAATAGCCTTTAAACTCAATTATTCAAGTGTAGCACATTTAAGCACGCAATTTAAAAATGCAACGGGTATTACGCCATCAGCATTTCAACGCATTATTTTAAAACGACGAACCATTTCTCAACAAAAAAACTAACTAACAGTTTATGCCAAACGATTATATACATATTATTCTAGCTGATGATGATGAAGATGATAGACTATTTTTTACCGATGCTTTTGAAGAATTAAATATGAATACAAAAGTAACTACCTTTAATGATGGTGTAGAACTTATGGCATATTTAAACAGCGATGATGCTATTTTGCCTAATGTACTTTTTCTAGATTTAAACATGCCAATAAAAAGTGGTATTGAATGTTTAAACGAAATTAAAGCCAATTCAAAAATGAATGATATTGCAATAGCAATTTACTCAACGTCAGCTTCCGAAGAAGATATAGAAGATACATTTGTGCTAGGTGCTAATATTTACATAAAAAAACCAAGCAGTTTTAAAGATCTAAAAAAAGTTCTTTCAGAAGTGGTATCAATTAACTGGCAATACCATACAAACGGATTAAATAAAGATAATTTTCTAATGCGCTTGTAATGACGAAAGAAGTGTTTTCAAAATCGGCTTTAGTTTTAAGAACCATATTTATCATTAGTGTGTTTCTTATTCTTGTTATTGGCGGTTTTACCTATAAACATATTTCAAATTTAACAAATTCAACCAAGCTTGTACTTAGTACTTATAAAGTAAATGTAGAACTAGAAAAAGTAATTTCATACTTAAAAGACGCCGAAAACGGACATAGAAATTATATTTTAACTAAAGATACCACTTATTTAGAACCTTATTTAACTGCCCGAGAAAAAGTAAACGAATCGTTTGCAGAACTTAAAGAAATAGCAAACCATGGCAACAAGCAAAGCCAAAACTTAAAAACCCTAAGCAAGTATATAGATGCACTTTTTACAAATTTTTCTGAAACAAATGCATTTATAGGCGGTGATGAAACCCTATCGGAAGCCTTTAAAACCAATTTTTTTGAAGAAAAAATAATAATGGATTCTATAAGGCAAAAAATAAACGAAATGGTTGCCTTTGAAAATAAACAGCTAAAAGAGCGCCAACTAGCATACCAAACCAACCTAAAGTTTACACCCTTATTTTTGTACTTAGTACTTTTAGTAACCTTGGTGCTAATCATCATTTCATACAACAAAATAAATAACGATTTTAAAAATATTAAACTGATTAACAATCAATTATTAATATTTAAAGAAGCCGCCATACAACTAGAGGTTGTAGGCAAACATGGCAATTGGATATGGCATGTGGCAAATAATACCTTTGCCTTTTCAGATAATTTATATCGTGTTTTAGGTGAAAAACCAAACGCTTTTAAGCCAACTTTGGAAGCTTACATGGATTTTGTGCATCCAGAAGACAAAGAAAAGTTTGCAAAAGATGTTGAAAACATGATGAAGGTTGAAGATTTACCATTTATTTACTACAGAATTATTCAAAAAGATGGCACTATTAAACACATAAAAGGCTACGGAAAACTTTTAGTAAGTGAAGATGGCGAAAAACGAATAGTTGGAAATATTACCGATATTACCGATGAAATTGAACGTTATCTTGAAATTGAAGAACGCAATTTAGAGCTAGAAAAAAATAATAAAGAACTTTCAGAATTCAATTATGTTGCCAGTCACGATTTGCAAGAACCGCTTCGAAAAATTCAAACATTCATTTCAAGATTAGAAGATAAAGAAGCCGATAAATTTTCAAGTTCGGGTAAACAATATTTAGAACGAATTAATGTAGCAGCAACTAGAATGCGTTTGTTAATTGACGATTTACTTCAGTTTTCAAGAACCAATAAACCCGATAAAGAATTTGTTGAAACCAATTTAAACACACTTTTAGAAAACGCAAAACAAGATGTAGCTGAAACCATTTCAGAAAAGCAAGCTGTAATTACAAGTGCAGTTTTACCAACTGTTTCTGTTATACCATTTCAAATACATCAATTGTTTTTAAACTTGCTTAGCAATTCATTAAAATATAGTAAAGCAGGTGTAAATCCTGTAATTGATATTTCATATTCAAAAGTAAATTCTAAAGAAGACAAAAATTTACAAAAGGTAATTAAAGGTAATTATCATAAAATAACATTTTCCGATAACGGTATTGGTTTCGATCAACAATATGCGAATCAAATATTCGAGTTATTTAATAGGCTTCATAACAAACAAGCGTATTCCGGAACAGGTGTTGGGTTATCAATTTGTAAAAAAATTGCAGATAACCACAACGGATTTATTTTTGCGCAAGGCGAACCAAATGTTGGCGCCATTTTTACGGTATATCTTCCAGAGTAAATTTCTAAAACAAATCAAAATACTACTTAAAGTCTTAAAACAATGTGTGTTAAGGCTTTTTTTATGCTTTAAAATTGGCTTTAGTTGAAATTCTATAACAATCACTAAAAATGCTGTAACACAAAACCTTTAAAGCGGTTGCATCTTTGTAATGTAGAAAAGAACAAAAGGTAATACTTAAAATGAAAAGGTACTTAACACCATTGCTAATTATAATAACAAGTATTTGTTTAGTGGCGTGCGATTTTGATAAACCAGAAAACGAAAACTATTTATATAATAATGAAGCAACATCAAAACGTGTTAAAATAAATATTGAAGAAGCAAAAGTATTATCAGACGTTGCAATATTGAATGAAACTGTTATTTCAATAAGTCAATTATCACAAATAAAAAGTAATGAATATCATGTAAAAAAGATATCAAGCAAACTTAAAAAAGATAATCTAAAAATTAAAAGGCAGTTAAGCGATTTGGCAGAAAAAAAGATAATACTACTACCAAATTCAATAGATGAAACCGTAATTAATGAGTTATTGAAAATTGAAGAAAATAGTTTTTCTGAAACTTATTTAAAAAAGGTAAAATTGATATTGGAAAGTGAAGTTGCACAGTTAAAATACTTGTCAAACATTACAAATGACGTCGATTTTAAAGTACTTACAGTCAAGTTGTTGGTAACGTTGCAATATAATTTAAATCAAATACAAAACATACTTAAAACAAATTATTAATCATTAAAAATTAAACATTATGAGAAGTTTATTATATCTAGTAGCAGTAGTACTTGTAATAGGTTGGGCTTTAGGGTTCTTTGTTTACAGTGCAGGCGGGTTAATCCACATTTTATTAGTAATTGCAGTAATAGCCATATTACTAAGATTAATAGGTGGAAAAGGTGTGTAATTATAGCACAAACTTTAAAAATAGTAAAGGCATCAAAAAGATTGATGCAACATTATAAATCAAAAAAAAATTAATTATGAAATCAAATGTATTAGGCGTATTAGCAGGAATAGCAACAGGCGCAGTTTTAGGTGTTTTATTTGCACCAGATAAAGGATCAAAAACCAGAAAAAAAATAAAAAACAAATCAATTGAAGCTAAAGAAAGCTTAAAAGAAGAGTTTGATGGGTTTTTAGATACCGTTTCAAAAAAATATGAAACGTTAGTTAAAAATGGGGAAGAAGTTCTAGAAAAAGGAAAAAAAGAAGTAAAAGAAACAGTAAACTCTAAAGCCTAAAAAATGGACAATGTAGAAAACATGGCAACAAGTGTTGATAAGCTTTATGAAAAAGCCAAAAAGTACACAGAAACTAGTACCGAATTATTGGCTTTAAAAGCAGTTGATAAATCGGCCGATGTACTGTCGTCCTTAACAGCAATCATACTTATAGTCATTGTTGTTGCCATGTTTACATTGTTTATAAACATTGGTTTAGGCCTTTTTATAGGTAAACTGTTAAATCAATATTATTTAGGGTTTTTTATAGTATCAGCATTCTATTTGGTTTTGGCTTTACTGCTTTATGTGTATAGAGTAGAATTAATAAAATCGCCAGTAACAAATTTGATTATAGTCAAACTGTTGAAATCGAAACATTCAGAGGTAAACATTTTTGATAAACTTAAAGACAACAATCATGAAGCAGCATAAAAGTCAGATGCAATTATTGGATGATGCCATACTGCTTTTGGAAGCAAAAAGAAGGAAAGATTATGACGATTTAAAAGCACAGTTTTATAAAACTTCCGAAAGCTTTAAACCCATAAATATTTTCAATCAAACGGTAAAAGATTTTAGAGAGTTGCCAGAAGTAAAAACAAATCTGCTAGAAACCATATTAAGTATTTCTGGAGGTTATTTTTCAAAAAAACTATTACTCGGTAAATCAAATTCTTTTGTAAAAACCATTTTAGGTTATGTGTTACAGTATGCCGTAACCAATTTTATTTCAAAAAAAGTAAGTGCAGAAAAAGAACAATAATTAGAAACAAAAAACAAGAAAATGAAAACAATAAAAATAACATTAGTAGTAGTTGCAGCATCAATAATATTTGTAGCGTGTAACGATAGCCAAAGAGATATGGCTGAAAAAAAGATAGATAATTACGAGTTTTTTATAGATTCAGTAAGTCGTGAAGCAGCAAATGAAGCAGCTGAAAATTGGGAAGCTATTGAGGCGAATTATCAGAAAATGAAAACCGATGTAAATAATTCCATTGCATCTGTAAAAGAAAATTCAGGGTTGCAAATGGAAATAGATGAAGCAACTTTAAAATATGAAACTTACAAAGCAAAGGTAATTGCAGAACACGAACAAATGGAAGCTGAAAAATCTAAAATGAAAATGCGAGAATCATTATTAGGTAGTCATTATACAGGTGGCGATATGACGTTTACATGGGTAAATAAAGACAATATTTTAAATGTGTATCAAAATTTTGTTAATACGGTTGAAAAAAATAAAGATACTTATTCAAGAGAAGATTGGGATGAAATTAAGCTTTTATATGAAGCTATTGATACCAGAAAGAACACTGTTGAAAAAGAAGGTTTAACAAGTTCTGATAACAGAAAAATTGCAGCATTAAAACTAAAGTTTGCGCCTATGTATACCTTAAATAGAATGGGTGCAAAATCGGAAGAAAATGCACAAGCAAAAAAATAAGAATAAAAATTGATCAATTAACTTAAAAACAGAAAAGATGAAAAAGTATTTAATAACAAGTATTATAATTTTAATAGCAAGTGTATCGATGCATGCGCAAGATATTTCAAAAAACGCACTAGGATTACGATTAGGTGATAGTGATGGTTTTGGAGGCGAAGTATCATACCAAAGAGCTTTAAATGAAAACAAACGATTGGAGTTCGATTTAGGTTGGAGAGATAGTAAAAACTACGATGGTTTTAAACTAGCGGCATTGCACCAATGGGTTTGGAATATAGATGGTGGTTTTAATTGGTATGCTGGTGTAGGTGGTGGTTTAGGTTCTTTTAGTTTTGATAACGGAAACGGGAACGATTACACCGATACATTTGCCTTTGCAGCTGGTGATATTGGTATAGAATATAATTTTAACATTCCATTATTACTATCGTTAGACTTTAGACCTGAAATAGGCTTTGGTGATGAAGTGTATAACAATAATGATTTAGATTTTGATATAGCATTAGGAATTAGATACCAGTTTTAAAATACATACATCATATTAATAACAAAAAAAAGACTGCTTTTTTGAGCAGTCTTTTTTTTTTTTTTTATTAATACAGGAAGCTAAATTTAACTTACAGCTTCTTTAATACGTTTAATAGCTTCAATAATTTGCTCTTGTGAAGCGGCATACGAAATTCTTATACAATCTGGATTTCCAAAACTTTCTCCATCAACAGTTGCTACTAAAGCCTCTGCTAATAAATACATTGAAAAATCAGACGCGTTATTTATAGTTGTTCCACGTAGTGTTTTTCCAAAGAAATAAGAAATATTTGGGAATACATAAAAAGCACCTTCTGGAACGTTTGTTTTAAACCCTTCTATTTCGTTTAATAAACTTAAAATCAAATCACGACGCACTTTAAATTCGTCAATCATGTATTGTACACGACTTGGCGATTCGTTTAAAGCTGTAATAGTAGCACGTTGCGCAATACAGTTAGCACCACTGGTAATTTGTCCTTGCATTTTGTTACAAGCACGAGCAATTTTCTCAGGAGCACCAATATATCCAATACGCCAACCAGTCATAGCAAATGCTTTTGATACACCGTTTACAGTTATGGTTCTATCGTACATATCTTCAAATTGTGCCATACTTGCATGACCGCCAACATAGTTTATATGCTCATAAATTTCATCAGAAACCACATAAATGTTTGGGTATTTCACCAATACATCAGCTAAACCACGGAGTTCTTCTTTGCTATAAATAGAGCCACTTGGGTTACAAGGCGAACTAAACCAAATCATTTTAGTTTTTGGTGTAATAGCAGCTTCTAACTGTGCAGGCGTCATTTTAAAATCGGTAGCGATAGATGTTTTAATTTCAACAGGAATACCATCGTTTAATTTTACTAAATCGGCATAACTAACCCAATACGGACAAGGCATTATAACTTCATCACCAGCATTAGTCATTACCGCTGCAATATTAGCCAACGATTGTTTAGCGCCTGTAGAAACTACAATTTGGTTAGGTGTGTAAGTTAACCCATTATCACGTTTAAATTTGGTGATGATAGCTTGTTTTAAATCGCCATAACCATCAACTGGTGAGTATGAATTATAATTGTCGTTAATAGCTTGAATAGCAGCTTCTTTAATAAAATCTGGTGTGTTAAAATCTGGTTCACCAAGGCTTAAACCTATTATGTCTTTGCCTTCTTCTTTCAACTCTCTTGCTTTTGCAGCCATTGCTAACGTAGCAGACTGTGCCATGTTTAAAATTCTATCGGATAGTAATTGCATTTAAAATAAAATAAATAGTTGTTAGATGTGTAAAGCTGGTTTCATGCCCATGTCTCTTAAGTGTTTGAAATGTGCAATAATAGCTTTACGGGTAGTTTTATATTCGTTGTATGGTAAGTTAAATTCTTTAGCTGTTTCTTTTACAATTTTTGAAATTTTAGTGTAATGAACATGACTAATATGTGGAAAAATATGATGCTCTACTTGATGGTTTAAACCGCCAGTAAACCAATTGATTATTCTACTTTTAGGGCCAAAATTTACTGTGGTTTTTAGCTGATGTATAGCCCAAGTGTTTTTCATGGTGCCATCGGCTTCTGGTAAAGGCATTTCAGCATCTTCCATAACGTGTGCTAATTGAAATACAATACTTAATATTAAACCAGCTGTATAGTGCATTATAAAAAAGCCAATAAGTATTTTCCACCAAGCAATATCTAAAATTAACATTGGTAAAACAATCCAAATAGCTACATATATAACTTTAGAGATAACTAATTTGCTCCAGTTTAAAACAGGATTTGGGAATTTGCCATATGATAATTTACGTTTCATATAGCGTTTCATTTGAATAAAATCGGTAGTAATTGCCCAATTTATAGTTAATAAACCATAAAGTAATACCGAATAATAATGCTGAAATTTATGGTGCCAACGCCACTCGGTATGTTCTGTAAAACGTAAAATTCTACCAGCTTCTAAATCTTCATCATGACCATGAATATTGGTGTAAGTATGGTGTAATACGTTGTGTTGTACTTTCCAGTTATACACATTTCCTGCAAGGATATAAATACTACTTCCCATTAAGCGATTAATCCATTCTTTGTTAGAAAAAGAACCATGGTTACCATCATGCATAACGTTCATGCCTACTCCTGCCATACCAATACCCATAACAATGGTTAGTAATAGTTGCGCCCAACCAGGAATGTTTAGTGTAAGTAATAAAAAATAAGGTGTTAAAAATAACGAGAACATAACAATGGTTTTAAGCCAAAGTTTCCAGTTACCAGTTCGTTTTATGTTGTTGTCTTTAAAGTAATCGTTAACACGTTTATTAAGTGTTCTAAAAAACTTTGCAGAGTCCGTTCTTGAAAAGGACAGTGTTTGATTTGTCATGCTATTAATTTAATGTTTGTAAATAATTAGTTGGCTATATTAAATACGGCGCAAAGATAGGTATAAACTAAGTGAAGTAATAACGTTTTTTTGTAAAAATATGTGTGTAAAAACTATATTTTTGTTGAAAATTTAACATGAATGGAGCTAATACTGAAATACTTTACAAATCTTACTGATGACCAAATACAAAAATTCCAAAAGTTAGAGTCGCTTTATCAAGACTGGAATTTGAAAATTAATGTAGTATCTAGAAAAGATATTGACGAACTTTATTTGCGCCATGTTTTACATTCTTTAGGTATTGCAAAAGTAATACAGTTTAATGATGGTACAAAAATTTTAGATGTTGGAACAGGTGGTGGTTTTCCTGGAATTCCGTTGGCTATTTTGTTTCCAAATTGCGCGTTTCATTTAGTTGATAGTATTGCTAAAAAGTTAAAAGTGGTTGATGAAGTTGTTGAGGGTTTGGGGTTAACTAATGTAAAAATAACCCATAGTAGAGTGGAAGATATTGATGATACGTATCATTTTATTGTAAGTAGAGCTGTGGCTATTATGCCTACGTTTACACATTGGGTAAAAGGAAAAATTGCTAAAGAACAAACACACGACCTAAAAAATGGAATTCTGTATTTAAAAGGCGGCGATTTAACCGAAGAACTTCAAGATTACAGAACGGCAACCATTTATAATTTAAGTGATTTTTATACTGAAGACTTTTACGAAACTAAAAAAGTGGTTCATTTACCTTTAAAGTATCGAGGTTAATTATAAATTAGATAGTCCTTTAAAGTTTTCATTAAAAAAGAAATACTGGTTTTGATACCAATAAGTGTTACTAAAGGTTTCAATGTCTTTATAGTTTCCTTCTGGTGAAATTATACTAGCTGCTTTTTCAAAATATAGTTTTGCATTTGTTGCATCATTCGCTTTATAATAAGTTAGTGCTAAACCTAATAAGGCATCAAAATCTAGTGCATCAAAGCGCAATGCTACATTATAGTCTGTTAGGGCTTTTGGGTAATTACCTAAAAACATGAAAGATGTGCCTCTAAAAAAGTAAGCGAAACTATTATTTTCATTAAGCTTTAACGAAATTGAAAGATCTAAATTTGCTTTTTCATAATAATTAATATCTAATAAAAATGCACCTCGTCTATAATAAGTCTCCGCATTTGCATTAGCTAAAATAGCAAGCGAATAATCGTTTAAAGCAAAGGTGTATTTTTCTAAAGCGGTGTAAGCTTCGGCTCTTAAAAAATAGGTTTTTGTTTCGGTTGGTGTTATAAGAATTAGTTTGGTAATATCTTTTATAGAGCCTTCATAATCTGCTAAATCATATTTTGCATGCGCCAAACTATATAAAGCGTCTAAAAAATTTGGATCTAATTCATATGCTTTTTGGTAATCATCTTTAGCACCAATGAAATTTTTTAGACTATATCTTGAATTTCCTCTGTTGTAATAAGTGTCAGCATCTGGTTTTATTAGAATAATTTTAGAATAATCAACAATAGCACCTGAAAAATCACCTATATTATTTTTTGCAAGTGCTCTAAAAAAGTAAGCATCTAAATTATTGGGTTCTAAATCAATTACTTGATTTAATAAATCTATTTTCTCTGTTAAGTTATCGGTTTTATTGGCTTGTCTTAGCAGTTTATTAGCCTGACAATAATTTATATTGTAGTTTAAAATTAATGTTAAAATTAAGAAGGTCTTTTTCATAGCAAAATAAGATTTAATAGGCTAATTTAAGAAATTAAAATTACTAATATTTTTATTTAAAATTAATAGAGGTATAAATATTTAACGTTATTTTCAAGTAGAATTAGCTACTCATAAAGAATCAGAAAGTAAAAAAATAATAATTAAGTAAAAAGTATAAATTAATGTAAACAGAAACGCCTCCAAAATTTTGGAGGCGTTTCTGTTTTTAACATTCTGTCAAACTATTTATTCGCCTAAAAAAGGATAACGATAATCTGTTGGTGTTACAAATGTTTCTTTTATTAATCTTGGCGAAACCCAACGCAGCAAGTTTTGTGCGCTTCCAGCTTTATCATTAGTTCCTGAAGCTCTTGCGCCTCCAAATGGTTGTTGCCCAACTACAGCACCTGTACATTTATCATTAATATAAAAGTTGCCAGCACTGTTTTGTAGCATATCTGTAGCTTGGGTAATTGCGTACCTGTCGGTAGCTAAAATAGCACCAGTTAATGCGTAGTCGCTAGTTTCATCAACTAATTTTAACGTTTCTGCATAAGCATCATCTTCATAAACATATATAGTAATAACAGGTCCAAATAATTCTGTACACATGGTTGTGTATTTTGGGTTGGTTGTTACAATAACGGTTGGTTCAATAAAATAACCTTTACTTTTATCGTAGCCACCACCTACAATTATTTCAACATCGGCATCAACTTTAGTTTGATCAATGTATTTTGCAAGTTTATCAAAAGAGGCTTCATGTATTACTGCTGTTATAAAATTACTCATATCTGCAGGCGAACCTATTTTAAAAGATTTTACATCTTCTATAATTTGTTTTTTAACATCGCTCCATATACTTTTTGGTATATAAGCTCTAGATGCTGCACTACATTTTTGACCCTGAAACTCAAAAGCGCCTCTTATGATGGCTGTTGTAACTTGTTTTGGGTTTGCAGATTTATGAGCCATTATAAAATCTTTTCCTCCAGTTTCACCTACAATTCTTGGGTAGGTTTTATAGTTATGGATGTTGCTTCCTATTTGTTTCCAAAGTTCTTTAAATATAAATGTTGAGCCTGTGAAGTGTAAACCAGAAAAATCTGGACTTGCTAATACGGTATTTGTAATCATAACAGGATCGCCAAAAACAACATTTATAACTCCAGGTGGTACACCAGCTTCTTCAAAAATATCCATAATTACTTTTGCAGAATATATTTGACTGTCACTAGGTTTCCAAACTACAACATTGCCCATTAATGCCATACACGCAGGTAGGTTTCCAGCGATGGCAGTAAAATTAAAAGGCGTTACAGCATAAGTAAAACCTTCTAAAGGTCTATATTCAACGCGGTTCCAAGCATCACTTGTACTTTTAGGTTGATCGCTGTATATTTCTGTCATGTATTGTACATTGAAACGTAAAAAATCTACCAACTCACAAGCGGCATCAATTTCTGCTTGAAATATGTTTTTTGATTGCGCTATCATGGTAGCGGCATTTATTTTGTAGCGGTATGGACCTGCAACCAATTCAGCAGCTTTTAAAAATATAGCAGCACGTTGTTCCCAAGGCATTTTAGACCATGTTTTTCTAGCTTCCAAAGCTGTTGCTATTGCATCATCAATATGCGATTTTTCAGCTAAATGATAGGTTCCAACCACGTGTTTATGGTCGTGAGGTGGCGACATGGTTCTGGTATTTCCTGTTATTACATCTTGCCCATTTATGTATAAAGGCACGTCTATAGTACTGTTATACATTGTATTGTAAGCTTTAAGTACCGCATCGCGTTCTGGCGTTCCTGGTGCATAGCTTTTTACAGGTTCGTTAATAGCAATTGGTACATTAAAAAAACCTTTTCCCATGATTTGTTTGTTTTTGTTATTGAATTATCAGTAAATAAGCTACAAACTTACGAATTTTCAAATGATTTATAGGTTTCATTGGGTCTTAAAAGCACGTTAAAGTTTATAATTTTTTTGTAAGTTGCTAAACAGTTTTCAGACTATAATTTTTATGTGTACAGTAACAATAATTCCTAAAGGAAACACTGATTTTGTATTAACATCTAATAGAGATGAAGCACCAAATAGAAAATCACTTCCGCCAAAAATTTATTTGGAAAACGATACCAAACTACTATTTCCAATGGATGAACTATCTGGCGGAACATGGGTTGGATTAAGTGAAAAAAACCGTGTAGTTTGCACACTAAATGGTGGATTTGTAAAGCATGAACATAAACAAAATTATAGAAAAAGTAGAGGTATAGTAACTATAGATTTTTTACTTTCTGAAAATTTACTTTCAACTATTGAAACTTATAATTTAGAAAATATTGAACCCTTTACTATGGTGCTTATAGACTGGAATTTAACTTTGAAATTCTACGAATTGGTTTGGGATGGCGAAACAAAGCATCTAGTAAAATTACCTTTAGAACCAAAAATTTGGTCGTCTTCAACGTTATACAACAAAACAATGAAAGAAGAACGTTTACAATGGTTTGAAGATTTTAAAGTAGCTTCACCTTTAGATGCACAATCTCTATTGAAATTTCATAAAACAACAGCAATAAACAATAAAGATTACGGTATTGTTATGAATCGTGGTTTTGTTAAAACAACTAGTATTACGCAAATTGAAAAGTTTGACGAATCGTTTGAAATGTATCATGAAAACCTTCAAAATGGTACAATTTCAAGCAAAACTTTTAAACTTTCTCAAGTAGTAAATGGCTAATACAGGTATTATTTTAACACTAGCATATCCTGAAACTATTGTCATGGTTTCTAAAGAATGGTTTTCGCCATTTTTAAGATTTTTGGGTATTGGTAAAAAGAATTATTTACGTGCTGGTCATGCCGCTTTAGTACTTATAAGTAAAGAAACAGGTGTTTTAGAATATCATGATTTTGGAAGGTATATTACACCAGAACCAACTGGTCGTGTTCGAGGAAGCGATACAGATAACGAACTTCATTTCCCCCTAAAAGCGCATATTAGTAATGGTGAAATTACCAATTTAGAAACAATTTTGGTGTTTTTAGCAACGCATCCAAAACTAACACATGGTGATGGTAAGTTGGTAGCTTCAGTTTGTAAAGCAATAGATTATGAAGCTGCAAGACTTCATATTACCAAAATGCAAGAAAAACATTTTATACGTTATGCTGCTTTTTTAAAAAATGCATGTAATTGTGCCCGATTTGTAACCGATACCTTAATAGCTTCAGTAACTAACAAAACTATTAAAACAAAGCTTCAAAAATCAAAGTGGTTTACACCCAGTACCGTTGGTAATGTGCTGTTGGCTAATACAGAAAAAAAGGTGTTTCAAGTATCAGAAACTGGAATTATTTCAGAATTTACAGGAACGCAAAAAAGTGAAAACATACGTTGTTTTTTAGATAAACTTGATACACATACACCTAATTTTGAAGGCACATTGCAGCCAAAACAGGTTGAAGGGTTACATGAAAAGTCGCAATGGTTATCTGGTATTGCTGCTGGTGCATGGTTTGAATTGCTTAATACTGAAAATGAATTTGAGTTTCAATTTAAGCGTATTTCACCACATGGAAATATTGATGTTCATGATACTTTTAGAGTTATTGAAACAGGTTTTAATTATCATTCAAACTATAAATTTATTCATTATTCCAATTGCAAATTTTTTCATGTAAAGCAAAATGAAACAATTTTCAAGTTTGAAAGAATTTCGAAATAATACTTGCTAAAATCGAGTTAAATGGATGGCTGTATATATGACAATTGTCATAGTTAGTGCTTTGTAAATGTAATAATTTTAAGTACTAAATTTAATAGTCATGTTACCCAAAAAAAATCCCGAATTAGAAATAGGAAGAAATAGCAGTCTTTACTTTGCTATAGGGTTAAACCTAATGCTATTTTTTTCTTGGCAAGCTTTAGAATACAAAACCTATGATAAGGAAGACATAGACATAGGTGTTGTAAGTATGGATGCTCAAACTGAAGAAGATATACCAATTGTGGAAGTTAATGCACCACCACCACCGCCACCACCAATGGCCATTAGTGAAAATATTGAAATAGTTGATGATGTTGAAGATGTTGAAGAAAGTGTTTTGGAAAGTACTGAAACAAACCAAAGTGAAGCCATAGCAGATAAACAAAAAGTTATAGGTATTGGTGAAGTAAAAGTTCAGGTTGTAGAAGAAGAAGTTGAGGTAGCTTTTGCTGTTATTGAAGACGTTCCTGTATTTCCAGGATGCGAAGGCTTATCAAAAAGTGCTACAAAAGATTGTTTTCAACAAAAGGTTCAAGAACATGTAGTTAAAAACTTTAAATACCCAGAAACAGCTTTAGATTTAGGTATACAAGGTCGTGTATCAGTTATTTTTATGATAGACACCAAAGGTTATACTGTAAATGTACGCTCTAGAGGTCCAGATAAAATTTTAGAAAGAGAGGCAGAACGCATAATAAATTTGCTACCCAAAATGCAACCAGGTAAGCAACGCGGAAAACCTGTAAAAGTATCTTATGCTGTTCCAATATATTTTAAATATAACGACGGAATATAGTTTAGATTAATTATTGAATTAGATTAGTAAACCAAGAGTTTTTAATAGCTCTTGGTTTTTTTGTTTTATAATTCATAATCGTAATATATTTGAAAATAACATTTCATCATAAAAAAATAACAATTCAGTAAGTCGTATTTTAAAAACGTAAATTGCTGTTAGATATTTGTCATGTAATTAAAAAAGGAAACCAATTAAATATGAAAACATTAGTAAAAAGTTTAAGTTTTTTATTTTTAGGAATAACCATTCTTCAAGCACAAGAAAATGAAAACCACGATGTAGTTGTGAACGTTACAAATTTAAAAAATAACACTGGTCAAGTGCTTGTAGCTGTTTTTAATACCGAAGATTCATTTTTAAACAAAGGGTTTAAATCTGCTAAAGTTAAAATTGAAAACAATACATGTAGCGTTACTTTTAAAAATTTACCAAAAGGAACTTATGCAATTTCAATGTTTCATGATGAAAACAATAATAACAAACTAGATACTAATTTTTTAGGAATCCCTAAAGAAGCTTACGGATGTTCTAATAATGCTAAAGGGGTTTTTGGACCACCAAAATGGGAAAATGCCAAATTTGAAATAAGTAATCAAACAATAACACAAAATATTAAACTTTAAAAAATTAACCAATGAAAAAACTATACATCATCGCAACACTGCTGGTTACGGCTATTACTACAGCACAAACCAACTACGAACAAGGCATGCAAAAAGCCTTTGAATTATGGAGGCAAAACAATCCAATTGAAGCCTCAAATTTATTTGAGCGCATTGCAAAAGCAGAACCAGATAATTGGTTACCATCATACTATGTAGCACAAATTAATATTTTATACAGTTTTGGTGAACGTAATGAGGAAAAGCTATCAGCACAATTAAAAAAAGCACAAAACTTTATTAATGATGCTACAGCCATTTCAAAAAATAACCCAGAAATTTTAGTGTTACAAGCCTTATTACATACTGCTTGGGTGGCTTATGATGGTGCAACGTATGGCATGACATTGTCTGGAAAAATAGTTGAACTTTATACAAAGGCAGAAATGATTGCTCCAGAAAACCCACGAGTTGTGTATTGCAAAGCAGAGTGGAATATTGGTGGCGCAAAGTATTTTGGGCAAGACACCAAGCCATTCTGTAAGGATTTGGAACGCGCCAAAGAACTTTTTGCTAACTTTAAACCAGAAACACCTTTTAGCCCAAATTGGGGTAATGACCGAGTTGAGTTGTTGTTAAAAGATTGTAAGTAATCTAATATTATTATAAAACCATGAAAAACCTAAGAAAATCAATCATTTTAACCTTAATAATAGGTTGTGCTGTTTTTGTAATAGGTAGTTTTCTTTCCAATGGTTTTTATTTTGAAAGCTTAAATGAAGCGTTAGTAGATTTTATGTTTTACCAACTTTACTCGTTTGTTTTGGGCTTTTCAAACATGTATTATTTTGATTATTTGGAACGCCTTACTTGGAAAAAAAGTGAACGTGTAAAGCGCATTGCTATTGGCATTTTAGGTTCTACAATACTTACGTTAATAGGGTTGTTTTTTCTTAGAGCATTTACTTCGGTAATTTATGAAGGCAATCCATTTCAAAGTTTTTTAGCAAACGAAAAATTTAGATACTATCAATTTGGATTGTGGATTACCTTAACCATTGTTGCCATTTTTCATTTTGTGTACTTCTATAACAGGTATCAACAAAACAAAATAAAAGAGCAAAAGGTTATAGCAGGAACAGCAAGCGCAAAGTTTGATGCTTTAAAAAACCAATTAGATCCACATTTTTTGTTCAATAGTTTAAATGTTTTAACCAGTTTAATTGAAGAAAACCCAGAAAACGCTCAAAAGTTTACAACATCATTATCAAAAGTATATCGCTATGTTTTAGAACAAAAAAATAAAGAATTAGTGTTGGTAGATGAAGAATTAGAATTTGCTAAAACCTACATGTCGCTATTAAAAATGCGATTTGAAGACAGCATCATTTTCGATATTCCTGAGAAAGCAATAAATCCAGAAAGTAAAGTTGTACCACTATCATTACAATTACTTTTAGAGAACGCTGTAAAGCATAATACGGTAACATCGGCAAAACCTTTACAGATAAAAATTTATGAAGATGGTGATAGTTTAGTTATAGAAAACAATTTACAACTCAAACAAATAATAAAAAAGAGTACAGGTGTTGGGTTAAGTAATATTATGCAACGGTATGATTTACTAACAAACAAAAAAATTAATATTAATAAAGAAGCAAACCGGTTTGCAGTAGCAATACCAATGCTTACAAAACAAATTCACAAAATGGAAACAAGTCATAATTACAACGAAGAAGACGCTTATTATAAAGCAAAAAAGCGTGTAGAAGCAATAAAAGCCTTTTATTCAAATTTAATATCTTATTGCTTAGTTATTCCTTTTTTAATATTTATAAACTATAAAACCTTTTGGGGTTTCCAATGGTTTTGGTTTCCTATGTTAGGTTGGGGTATGGGCTTAATATTTCATGCCTTTGGTGTTTTTGGCTACGGAAAATCGTGGGAAGAACGTAAAATTCAAGAAATTTTAGAAAAAGAAGAATCGTCAAACAATAAAATTTGGAAATAATGGAAAACAATTATTTGGAAAGAGACAGGTATCAACGCGCAGCAAAACGCGTAAAACAAATCACAGGATTTTATAGACACGCCTTAGTTTATGTGGTAGTTAATATCATGATTATTGTTATAAACGTTCAAAATTTACCCGAAGGCGAAAGTTATTTTCAATGGCATAATTTCATCACTTTAATCGCTTGGGGTATTGGTTTGCTAGCACATGGCTTATCGGTTTTTACACCAAGATTTATATTAGGAAAAGATTGGGAAGAGCGTAAAATAAAGGAATTAATGGGTAAAGATAAAAAGCCATGGCAATAAGTTTTGGGCGTTACCCTTCGGGTCGGGCTTTACGCGCTACACGGTAGCTTGCTTCAATCCCTAACGCACATACCAGTGTATCAGTTTTCAGTCCCAGTCTCAGTTTTTAGTAAAAAACTTTGCGACTTTAAAACTTTTAATCTTTGCAACTCATTTAAAAAAAACCAACCAATGAAAGTAATCATTATAGAAGATGAAAAGCCATCAGCACGACGCTTACAACGCATGTTAGCTACATTAAATTTGGAAGCAGAAACCATGTTGCATTCCGTTGAAGAAGCAATCAATTGGTTTCAAAACAACCAACATCCCGATTTAATATTTCTAGACATACAATTAAGCGACGGACTATCATTCGAAATTTTTGAAGCCATCGAAATAAAATCTGCCATAATTTTCACCACAGCTTATGATGAGTATGCGCTGCAAGCCTTCAAACTAAATAGTATCGATTATTTACTAAAACCAATTGATGATGACGATTTAGCAAAAGCAGTAAAAAAATACCAAGAACGTTTACCACAAAAACAAGCAGTTACTTTAGATTTTAACGATATTAAAAAATTACTTATAAACCCCATAGACCGCGAGTATAAAAAGCGCTTTTCGGTAAAAGTTGGGCAACATTTAAAACTGATTAATATTGACGATATTGAATGTTTTTACAGCGAAAACAAAGGCACATACCTACACACAACAGAAGGTAGAAACTATTTGCTAGACACAACTTTAGAACTGCTAGAAAATGAACTAGAACCACAAACATTTTTTAGGATAAGCCGAAAGTTTTATGTGAATGTTAATGCCATAAAAGATATGGTAAGCTATACAAACTCACGTTTACAAATAAAACTAAACTCGTATAACGACGATGAGGTTATTGTTGCACGCGAGCGTGTGAAAGATTTTAAAGCGTGGTTGGAGTAATATTAAAAGGTATGTTACTCCGTTCGTAAAATTTTCTCCATGCTGCGTCCTTTAGCTAGTTCATCAACTAATTTGTCTAAATACCTTACTTGTTTGGTTAAAGTGTTATCAATATCTTCAATTCGGTAACCGCAAATAACACCTTTAATTAAATGAGCGTTGGGGTTTATAGTCGCTTTTTCAAAAAAGGTTTTAAAGGTTACTTTTTGGTCTATTAGTGTTTGTGTTTTAGTTTTATCAAAACCCGTTAGCCATTCAATTACTTGTAGTAGTTCATCTTCTGTTCTGCCTTTTTTAACCACTTTTGTTACATAATGCGGATAAACCGAAGCAAATGTCATGGTTTCAATACGTTGGTTATGTTCTGGTGTTGGTTTCATGGTTTATTAATATTAAACTTTTAATAGATTTTGAAGTGGTTTCGTTTAACGTGTTTGTATAAGTAAAGTTGTGTGTTTGTGTGCGAGGATTTTTTTTCCGTAAACCGAAGATGGCAAATATGCAAGTATTTTCATGTGGTAAGTAGAAATAATTACTTATAGCCATTGTTATATTTAGTTTTTTAAAAATATATATGCAGAATACTCTTTTGTTTTCCAGTCCCCTTTTTTGCAATTTTTATCTGAAAACAATTCATAAAGTCTAAAATCAGATTCAATTGTCATAGTGAATTGATTCCTATTTTTTATATTATAATCATTCGCAACATAATAAACTCTATATTCATCTTCAGTTCTAAATTCACTAATTTTTTTTGCGAGATATTGTGAAATCGCTTTCGGGTGTTTGAATTTATTTGTTTTTGGATAAGAAATTTCAAAACTTCCTTCAAATTTAAAGATTGGTTCATTGAAAAAAAGCAAATTAGAATTGGTTTTAATATTTGCATAATCTTTGTCGAACTGTTCCTGAGTTTGGTAATATTTTTTATTCAAAACATAACTAAACCCGTATTTTTCAGCAATTTTTAGAATTTGGTTCGCATCAAATTCGTAAGATTTTCCTTCTATTCGAATAAAATTATATTTTGGGTCAAAAGACCAATATTTCAGTCTTTTATCACCGTCACAAAGCCAAATTGTAAATTCTTGTCTCGTAGATTGATTCATTATCTCTTTTCCTTTTACAATTATTTTGGAAATTGAATCAATGATATTAGAATCCTCTATTAAGAAATTATAATTCTCGTAAGTCCTTTTTTCATCATAATGAGGATACATTCCAATTAATCTTGTTTTCTCATTAAGTTGTAAATCTTCAAGTACAAGAGTTTTTTGAGAAAAGGAATTAAAAGATAAAAGTAGAATTATAAAAGTGATTTGTCTTTTCATAGTTTTAATTTTTCTTTATTGGTTTCGTTTAACGTTTATGTATAAGGAAAGTTGCGTGTTTGTGTGCGAGGATTTTCCGAAGGAAAATCAGAAGCTAGCAAACGAGTAACTAACTTTGGTTGAGCTAAAACTAGCAATTTTTTTTTATACGGTGTTAGGCAATGTTTTTTAAAATCTAAGTCCAAGGCCAATTTTTAACTGGTTGTAATTTACTCCAATTGTCTCATTATTGAAATCCGACTTATTGAAAGTCCGTATTGAATGAAAATATGTTTGAATAAATAAGTTATTATTTAAATCATATTGAATTCCTAATTTTATATTAAAACCTAAATCTTTTTCTTTTCGTGTTTCAATTGTTGGGAATTCGTTAGTTCCACTAAGGTATTGATAATCATAATTCAGTAAAGTAAGTCCAGCTCCCGCAAAAGGATGAAGTTTTTCAGCCGAGGGTATAGTCATTTCAGCGAATCCGTCAAAGTGATAGAAAAAAAAATTCCGATTCAAGTCCTGATTACTGAAATTAATGTCTCCTTTTAAATAGTCGAAAGTTACTGATGCACCGTAACTAAATAGTTCACTTGTTGCAAATCTATAATTAATACTGGCATCAATAATTCCAGAAAGATTTTCAAATCCATTTGACATTCCTAACGGATAATTGACTTCTACGCTAAATTTTTTGTTTTGTGAAAATGTAGTTAATGATATAAAAAATAGGAATACTAAAGTGTGTTTTGTTTTCATTCAGTGGTTTGATTAAGGTTTGTTTAAATGTTGCCTAACTCTAATAATATAAAATCGTTTTAATGTTTTATATCAGAAGTTAAACGAATTTAGAGTTTTTTTCCGACAAAATCAAGTTGTATTATATGGTGTGCATAAAAAAAATCCTGATAAATTTTATCAGGATTCTAAATATATAATTTTAAAATAAGTCTATTTCTTCCGCAACTCAAATAAATCTTTACGGCGGTCACGTAAGTTTCTAACGCTACCAAATTGGTTCAATTCGCGTAGCATATCAATATCTACATCGGCAATTAAAATCATTTCGGTATTTGTGGTTGCTTCGGCTTTAATACCGTTTGCAGGAAATGCAAAATCGCAAGGTGTAAATACCATAGATTGTGCAAATTGGATGTCCATATTATGTACTTTTGGTAAGTTACCAACGCTACCAGCAATGGCTACATAACATTCGTTTTCTATTGCACGTGCTTGGGCGCAATGGCGTACTCTGGAATAACCGTTTTGGGTATCGGTTAAAAAGGGTACAAATAATATGTCCATGCCTTCATCAGCAAGTATTCTGCTTAGTTCTGGAAATTCCGAATCGTAACAAATTAAAACACCTATTTTTCCGCAGTCTGTATCAAACGTTTTCAATTCATTACCACCTTGCATACCCCAAACTTTAGCTTCATCGGGTGTTACGTGCAGTTTTTCGTAGCGTTCGGTTGTGCCATCACGCTTACATAAATAGCCTACATTGTACAGTAAATCGCCTCTTAATTCGGGCATACTACCTGTAATGATATTGATGTTGTATGAAATAGCAAATTCCGAAAACTTTTTTACAATTGTTGGCGTGTATGCTGCTAGCTCTCTAATAGCTTGACTTTCGCTCATGTGGTTATGGTCTGCCATTAAAGGTGCATTAAAAAACTCTGGAAACAAGGCAAAGTCTGATCGATATGCCGACACCGAATCGATAAAAAATTCAGCTTGTTGCATTAATTCTTCCATATCTTTATACAAACGCATTTGCCATTGTATTAAACCAAGCCTAATTACTTTTTTGTTGCTAATAGCTTTGTTGGTTTTCTTTTCGTAATAAATATTATCCCATTCTAAAAGAACAGCAAATTCACCCGATGCATTATCGCCTTCCAAATAGCCTTTTAATATTTTTGATGGATGAAAATCATTAGAAATTTGAAAGTTTAAAACTGGGTCATGAATTTCTTTTCTTCGAACACTGTCTATATATTCTTTAGGACTCATTTGTTCAGCATACTTATGGTAATTAGGTATTCTACCCCCAAAAGCAATACCTCTAAGGTTTAATTTTTCGGTTAATTCTTTTCGGTAATCGTACAAACGTCTGCCAAGGCGTAAACCACGATATTCTTGTTTTATAAACACGTCAATACCATACAAAACATCGCCTCTATTATTATGTGTGCTGAATGTGAAATTACCCGTAATATCTTGGTAAGTATGATGATCGTCAAACTGGTTATAATCTAAAATGATGGATAATGCGCAACCTGCCAATTGGCCATTTACTTTAATAATAACTTGACCTTCAGGAAATTTTTCAACCAATGTTTTTATTTGGCTTTCTTTCCAGTAAGATCCAGGCATTGTTGCATAAGCTTCAATCATTACTTCCTTTAGTTCGGTGTAGTCTTCAACCGTTAAAAATTGTAATTCTATGTTTTCAATATTACGTATCATGTGTAATTTTTATTCTTTTTTAATATTATAATTATTTGGGCGTTACCCGTCCCGATAGCTATCGGGTCGGGTCGGGCTATTCGTTGCAATCTTTTTAAAACGTTGTTTTTTGCATGAAACACATAACAATCTGTTTATTATTAACAAATATCATAGTTAGGTGTTATCATTTTTAAAAAGGATTTTCACTGCTATCCCTAACGCAAACTCGTGTAAATTTAATAAAATTACAAGTATAAAATGCGCTTACTGTTTTTTCATAAACTGGCGCATGGCAACCCAATGTTTCAGCATATCTCTAGCGTCTTGTGCAGGATATCCTAAAACGGTTTTACCAGCTTCAACATCGCCAACAACACCAGAACCAGCACCAACAGTAGCACCAGAATGTATGGTAGTATGGTCTTTTATGGAAGCACTTCCGCCAATAATAACGCCATCGCCCAAAGTTACCGAACCAGCAAGCCCGCTATGTCCTGCCATAATGCACGAACGTCCCATAATACTGTTATGCGCTATTTGAACTAGGTTGTCAATTTTACAGCCATCGCCAATAATAGTCGAGCTAAATTTGGCTCTGTCTACACATGAATTGGCACCAATTTCTACATAATGCCCAATGATAACGTTACCTATTTGTGGTATTTTTACCAATCCACGGCCATCATCACTTGGTCTGTACCCAAAGCCATCGGCACCAATACTTACATTCGTATGAAAAATACAGTTACTACCAATAATACAACGCTCGCGAATAACAGTTCCAGACCAAACAACGGTGTTATCACCTATTATAGTTTCATCAAACACGCATACATTTGGATATAGAACAACGCCATTGCCTAATTCAACATTTTTACCAACATAGCAATTTGCCCCAATTTTACAGCCATTACCTATTTTTGCAGTATCGTGAATAACTGCCGTTGGATGTATATCGACACTAAATTCTGGTGCTGGCGGATTGAATAATTCTAATATTTTAGCCATCGCTAAGTCAGCATTTTTTACTTTTATTAGTGCTCGATTTTCACCTGGTTCTATTTTTAAATTGTCGTTTATTACAGCGGCACAAGCTTTAGAAGTTGCCCAATGTTTTACGTATTTTACACTTCCAATAAATGAAATGTGGTTGTTTTTTGCATTTTGTAATTGTTCAGGACCTTCAATGTTTTGTGTGGTAGTTCCTATAAGTTCGCCATTTAAAATGCTGTTTATTTCCTCAATAGAGTACGATTTCTTCAAAATGTTAGTTGGATTTATTGGTTAGTATGAAGTATTCGTAAATTTAATGAAAAAAGTGAGACTATAAATTATTATTCTTCAATTCTGTTTTCATCAAAAGCAGATGGGAGTAATTTTGGTATAAATTTTACAACCAGAGGCAATAATATTGCACCACCAGGTAATAAAAATATAGCTAAACTTGGTATCGATTTAAAAATATCTAATAACTGTTCTTGTACCTTTTTTTGTTCTTTTGGGGTTAAATCGCGTTGCGTAGATTGGGTAAGTAACACCATAAGTTCTTTGCTATCTCTCAACTCTTGGTATAGGCGTTTGCTATTTCTGGTAATTAGTTTTTTTACCATTTTACTAGAGTTATTGTAAAAACTTTTAGCAATGTTGTTAGAACTTAATAGCGCAATTTCATTTTTATGTGAGTTATAAAACGTGTTTACAGTTTTTATAGATTGCTTTATATGTATAGCATCTATTTGTAAGTCGGTACTTAATTTAATTAAAAATTGTTCTTCTTTCTTATCTATAGTTTTATCACTCCACGTTGCCATGCAAGCTAAATCTAGAATATAAAATTTTTCTAAAGTTGTTTTTACATTTTTTATTGCTTCTATATAGGTTATAGGTGTATTATCGTGGTAGCGCAACGATGATTCAAAAAGCTTTATTAAACTTTCATCATACTGGTTTTTTGATGCTTTGGAGTTTAATACGTTTAATGTAATGGTTTCGATAGATGATTCTAAATTCTTAATATAATCTATAGATATGGTTTTTTGCTTCAAATATTCTTCAAAAGCTAAAACATCTATATACAACAAGGCATTAATTATAAAATAGTTGAAGTTTTTTGTTAAGAAGTTATCATCAATTTGAATACGTTTATGAATTATTTTTTCAAGTTGTTCATACGATTTTTTTCCGCCTAAAAAATCATCAAAAAACGAGGTTTTAAGTTCGTTTATTTCGGTGTAAAAATTAATAACGCTTTCAATGAATGGTGTTTCGGTATTACTGTTTTTGTGGGTGTATAGTAGTGCTAAACATAAATTGGTTTTAGAAAGTTCCTCGTCGGTAAAATCTCTGTTTTGAACTACGTTACAAACAATATCAAAATTACTTCCATAAATAAAACCACAATCTCTTAAAGCGTTATAAAAGGTTTCGCTTTCAACATTTAGATAAGAGTTGTTTTTTGCTAGTTCTTTTAGCAATTTTTTTATCCAGCCATTAGCTGATGGGTTCATAGCGCCATTATTTATATGATGCAAAAGTAATGTTTTAGGATTATTATTAGCAAATATTTTCATTAACAAAATTTTAACAAAACCGCACTTTAAGTTTTTCCGTAGGTATGTGTGAGAGTCAAATAAATAACTAATAATAAAATCTCAAAAACATGAAAAATTTAAAAGTAGTTTTAGGAATTGGAGTTTTAGCAGTAGCTAGTTTCTTCGTAATTGCGGCCGATCATATAGATGCGCCAGCAGTAAAAGGTGGTACAAGTGATATTACCGATTTTTATGCCTTCCAAGGGCAAAACACAAGTAATTTAGTATTTGTAGCTAACGTTCAAGGTTTATTAAGCCCTACCGCAACAGCTAGTGCTATGTTTGAAGAAGATGTATTAATTGAATTTAATATTGACAACACAGGTGATAATGTGGAAGATTTAGTAATTCAAGCTATTCCAAGAAATGGTAAAATGTATTTTTTCGGGCCAATTGCTCCTGCACAAGCAGGCTTGAATAGTTCTATAATGTATACTACAAACGTAGGTGGTGTTGTAGATATTACACCTTACGGAACGAACGCTATTACAAGCACAAGAAACGGAATGAGCTTTTTTGCTGGACCGCGTGATGATCCATTCTTTTTTGATTTTGCACAATATTCTGCCATTATAGGAGGTACGGCAAGCAGTTTTAATAGCCCAGGTGCAGATACGTTTGCAGGAACTAACGTATTATCGGTTGTAGTTGAAGTACCAAAATCGATGATTGGTGGTACAGGAACTATAAAAACTTGGGTAGAATCTAAAAGAAAATAAACTTAACCATATTAAATATTAGTATTATGAAAAATATAAAAAAATTACAAGCCTTAACAGTTGCTTTTGCAGTAGCAATATTAGTCTTTAACTGTTCGAATGATGATGACGATACCATGAACACAAAACTAGATTTCTCTGGCACTTATACTCAAGAAGACCAAATGGGAAGACCAGCTGTAAACACCGTATTTGTGTCTTCATCTAGTAAAGATATGTTTAATGTTACAACACCAAGTGCACAAAGCGCAGCGTTTCAAAGCATGTTTCAAAATAATTTGTTGGCTTTAAGTCCAGCTTATGCTAACGGAGGAAAAAACGCTTTAGGTCAAGATGCAGCAGCATTTACCGGTCTTTTAGCTACCGATGTTTTAAATGTGTCTTTAGATGGAAAAACAACTTTTTACGATGGTACAAATTTACTAACGGGTAGAGCATTGGCAGACGATGTTATTACAGTTGAATTATTGTTGATTTTTGGTGGTGAAGATTTCTCTGAAAACCCAGGATTATCAAACGATAATGTAGATGCCAACGATAAACCTTTTCTTGCCTCATTCCCTTATTTAGCTTCACCTTGGTAGAAGTATAAACAGAATTCTGGAGCAAGTAAAACCTACATCTCTCCTTGTTCCAGAATTTTTACTTAACAAAACAAAACCTAAAAAACAAAAACCATGAAGTCACAATTTATAATGATGATTTGCATATTGGCATCCGTGTTAAGTTGTACAACATCTTCAAAAAAAATAACCAATAGTAAGCAATATAATGTTTACTTAGAATCTTCAAATACAAAAGTACTGCAAGATGCTCAAAACGAATTAGCTTTCTGGCAACAAAAGTTAGAAGCACAACCCAATCAGTTTCCATATTTAGCAAAAATAGCGAGTGCTAACGCGCATTTATTTACTATAACTGGCGATATTCAATATCTTAAAAATGCTGAAAATGCCTACTTAGAGTTAAATTCTATTACAAATTATAAAACAACAGGTTACCTAAAAGGGTTGGCTGCCAATTATATTTCACAACATAAATTTAAAGATGCTTTAAATTTATTAAATAAAGCTGAAGCCAATGGCGATAGGCTGGAAGGTACTCAAAAAATGCTTTTTGATGTGCATTTAGAATTGGGTAATTACGATTTAGCAAAAAGCTATTTAGATACATTTAGTGATGATACAGATTTTGATTACCTAATACGTGTAGCTAAATGGAGCGACCACCGTGGTAATTTAGATGCTGCCATCAGGTTTTTAGAAAAAGCTAAAGCTAATGCAGAGTTTTCAAATTCGCCAATTACTAAGCAATGGGTATATACCAATTTAGCCGATTTTTATGGACATCATGGTAATATTGAAGCTTCCTACAATCATTTTTTAAAAGCATTAGAATTGTTTCCTAACGATGCTTACGCAAAAAAAGGCATAGCATGGATAGTGTACGCACACGAAAAAAATCCAGATGAAGCTTTGCGTATTTTAAATAGTGTAACAAATACCTATCATGCTCCCGATTATTATTTACTAAAGGCTGAAATAGCCAAATTTAAAGGTGATAAAACTATGCGAAAATTACAATTAGCCATGTATAAAAATGCCGTTAAAAACGAATTGTATGGCGATATGTATAACGCATATAATGTAATATTATATGCCAATGCTTCTGAAAATTTAGACGAAGCTTTAGCTATTGCAAAAACCGAAATTAATAATAGGCCAACACCACTATCTTACGATTTGTTAGCTTGGGTTTACTATAAAATGGGATATGAAAAAGAAGCATTGCAAGTTATGGAGCAACACGTTTCTGGTAAAACATCAGAACCCAAAGCTTTGTATCATTTAGCCGAAGTTTATAAAGCCAATGGTAAAATAAAGCAAGCTAAAAACTTGAAAAAAGAACTATTAGAAAGTACTTTTGAACTTGGTCCATTAACCGAACAAGAAATCAATAAAATTTAAACCAATCTCATGAAATTTATCCTACTTATTTTTTCTTTTGTATTTGTTACTGTTTCAAGTGCACAACAACTAAAAGGAATTGTAACCAATGGCGAAAACCAACCTTTAGAGGCAGCTTACATTTACAATTTAAACTCTAAAAGTCATGCACATACGTCTGAAAATGGTGTGTTTGTTTTAGAAAACAATGCAGTGGGCGATTCATTAAAAATTGGACTTTTAGGTTTTAAAAATAAAACCATTGTTTTAAATGATGTAAGTTTTAATTCTTTGATAACTATTGCTTTAGATGAAAAATCATTTCAGTTAGATGAATTAGTTATCACTGAAGCTTTAAACCCAGTTAGTACCATTACTAGGTTAGATATAAATACTAATCCAGTAAATTCGTCTCAAGAAATTTTGCGTAAAGTACCAGGTTTAATTATCGGTCAACATGCTGGTGGTGGTAAAGCAGAACAAATATTTTTAAGAGGTTTTGATATCGATCATGGTACAGATATTTCGCTTTCAGTTGATGGTATGCCAATCAATATGGTGTCGCATGCACACGGTCAAGGATATAGCGATTTACATTTTATAATACCAGAAACTGTTAATAAAATTGATTTCGGCAAAGGATCTTATTACGCAGAACGTGGTGATTTTGCAACTGCTGGCTATGTCGATTTTTCAACTAAAGATTATTTAAAAGAAAGTTCTATAGCATTATCAGCAGGTCAATTTAATAGCATCCGTACGTTGGGTATGTTTAATTTATTAGAAACTACTAAAAATCAAAATGCTTATATAACAACTGAATATATAGCAACTGATGGTCCTTACAAGTCGCCACAAAATTTTAATCGTCTTAATTTGTTTGGAAAATACGTTGCTTTTTCACCAAACAATGATAAAGTATCGTTAACTATTTCGCACTTTACCAGTCGTTGGGATGCTTCAGGGCAAATTCCACAGCGTGAAGTTGATAATGGCAACATTTCCCGTTTTGGAGCTATTGATGATACGGAAGGTGGAAACACAGAACGTGCTAATTTTAATGTAGAATTTAATAAGCATATATCAGATTATAGCACCTTAAAAACCAATGCCTTTTATTCGCATTATGGTTTTGAACTTTATTCTAATTTTACCTTCTTTTTAGAAGATGCTGTTAATGGCGACCAAATTAAACAGAAGGAAGATAGAAGCATATTAGGCTTTAATACTACCATTATAAATGAAACTAATTTAGGTGAAATAGAGTTAACAACCACTTCAGGTATTAGTTTAAGGCACGATATTGTTAACAATATTGAATTATCGCATACACTTAATAGAAACACAACTTTAGAACAAACTCAATTAGGCAATTTAAACCAAACCAACCTAAGTGCATTTACTAATTTACAATTTGATTTTGGTAAATTTAGAATAGCTCCAGCTTTACGTTTAGATTATTTTAAGTTTTTGTACCATGATAAGTTACAAACCAATTACACAGTACAAGTCGAAACGAAAACCATGTTAAGCCCAAAACTTAACTTTTATTATGATGCAGCTAGTAATTTACAAGTGTACTTAAAATCAGGAATAGGTTTTCACTCAAATGACACACGTGTGGTAGTTAGCCAAAAAGGAAAAGATGTTTTACCACGTTCGTACGGTGTAGATTTAGGAACTATATGGAAACCAGCACCTAAGTTTATTGTTAATTCAGCACTATGGTATTTGTTTTTAGAACAAGAGTTTGTATATGTGGGCGATGCAGGTATTGTAGAACCTAGCGGAAAAACAGCACGCTATGGAGCAGATTTAGGTTTGCGATATCAATTAACCGATTGGTTGTTTTTTGATACAGATGCTACGTATACACACGCACGCAGTACCGAAGATTCAAGTGGTGAAAACTACATTCCGTTAGCACCAGATTTTACCATGGCTGGTGGCATTTCGGTTAATAATTTAAATGGTTTTTCTGGAGGTATTCGTTACAGATATTTAGATGATAGACCAGCAAATGAAGATAACAGCATTATTGCTAACGGGTATTTTGTAACCGATTTTAATGTTAATTATACATTTAACAACATCACATTAGGTTTAGTTATTGAAAATTTATTTGATACAGAATGGAATGAAACGCAGTTCGCTACCGAATCAAGACTTCAAAACGAAGCACAACCTGTTGAAGAAATTCATTTTACACCTGGAACACCTTTTTTTATAAAAGGAACAATTGCTTATAAGTTTTAAATAAAATAGAATGTTTTTTTTATTGAGGGATTGCATATAGAAGAAACTAACAAATGAAAAAGAAAAGTTGATTATTAAAAAGCCTTTTGGTTTAGGTTTTTTGGTTTTTTTGTTAGGGAAAGCGCTTTGGTTATAGTAATATAATCGGGCGCTTTTTTTATGTAATTAAATAAATATTATATACCAATAAATTAACCGTACATTTGTCGCTTAATAAAAAGCGAGGTGATGTTTAAAATATAGATTGTCATCTCAACATACCCAATTAAGGGTTTACCAAACAATTTATATGTCATTTAATTCTTTAGGCTTATCCCAAGCCTTGCTAAAAGCAATTAGCAAAAAGGGATACACTACCCCAAGTCCAATTCAGCAAAAAGCCATTCCACCCATATTACAAGGTAAAGATGTATTGGCAAGTGCACAAACAGGTACTGGAAAAACAGCAGGATTTACATTGCCGTTATTACACTTACTTTCTGAAAACCCAAAGGAAAAATATAAACCAATTAGAGCATTAATACTTACACCAACCAGAGAACTTGCAGCGCAAGTATATGCAAATGTGCGCGAGTATAGCGAGTTTTTGAATATACGAAGTGCCGTTATTTTTGGAGGTGTAAACCAAAATCCACAAATAGCAACTATGCGTCAAGGCATTGATGTATTGGTAGCAACACCAGGACGATTATTAGATTTAGTGAATCAAAACCATATATCGTTAAAGCGCGTTGAAATTTTTGTTTTAGATGAAGCCGACCGTATGTTAGATATGGGTTTTTTACGCGATATAGAACGTGTCATCAAAATTATGCCAGAAAAACGCCAAAACTTAATGTTTTCTGCAACCTTTTCACCCGATATAAAAAAACTAGCTCATGGTATTTTAAACCATCCTGTACAAGTAGAAGCAACACCTGAAAATACAACGGTTGATGCTATTACCCAAAAAGTATATCGTGTAGCAAAAGCATTAAAAACCGATTTAATTATTAAATTAATTATAGACGGAAACTGGAATCAAGTATTGGTTTTTACCCGTACAAAACATGGTGCAAATAAGCTATGTGAAAAAATGGCAAAAGCAGGAATAAAAGCTGCTGCTATACATGGAAATAAAAGTCAAGGCGCACGAACAAAAGCCTTAGGTGGTTTTAAAAATGGTAGTGTAAGTGTGTTGGTAGCAACTGACATTGCTGCGCGAGGTTTAGATATTCCGTTATTACCACATGTTATTAACTTTGAATTGCCTAACATTTCTGAAGATTATGTACACAGAATAGGAAGAACAGGTAGAGCAGGAGCAAGTGGTGAAGCAATATCATTAGTAAGTGCAGATGAGACAACTTTTTTACGTGATATTGAAAAGTTAGTAGGGATTAAGATTCCTTCGGAAATAATAGAAGGTTTTGAACCCGACCCAAATGCTTCAACCGAGCCAGAAAAGCGCCAACAACGTGGTGGTAAAGACCGTTCTAGAAACAATGAAAGAGCAGCAAATTCAAATACTCAAAAAAACGATAACAGCCGTCGCCCAAAACGTAATAACGACAGACGTAGAAACGACAGAAGAGATTAATAATGACTGCAAGTTTAAAAGCTAAAATTATTAAAGTTTGTAATGAAAAGATAATTTTAAAAGGTGAAAACGTTGGGTTGTCTTTTTATGCTTTTTTTGAAAATAAAAACAACAATCCAGAATTATTAATGGAAGCAGCAACCTGGTGGATTATGGAACATAAACTTGACCATTTTGAAAAAGCTACAAAAATTAAAAAACTAGTAAATGGCATTGCAACCAAATAACCCATTACATGGTGTGAAACTAGAACAAATTATTAATGATTTGGTTGCACATTATGGTTGGGAATATATGGGTTATGTCATAAAAATTAAGTGTTTTACTGATAATCCTTCTGTAAAATCAAGCTTAAAATTTTTAAGACGAACACCTTGGGCACGTACAAAAGTAGAAGCAATGTATTTAAATATGCTAAAGCAAAGCAAAAAAGGTTCAAGTAATTAACTTGAACCTTTTTTATTTAATTTAATAAAAACTGTTATTCTGGTTTTTTCTTGCCTTCGCCTTTGTTACCTCTATTTGCTATACCAGTTTTAAATTCTTCTAAAGATACAGCGCCATCAGCATTAGTGTCTATTTTTGCAAATCTTTTTTCTTGCATTTCATCAGATACTTCATTCTTTCTTTTACGTGCTTTAAATTCTTCTAAACTAATAGAGCCATCTTTATTGGTGTCTAAAAAAGTAAACATTTTTTCTGGATCTGGTTTTTGTCTGTCTTGAGCATTTCCTTGAGAAAAAGCAAATAAGCCTAATGCTAATACACCTAATTTTAATGTTGTTAATTTCATATTTTATTTTTTTAATTGTTTATGATATCTATAATGAGGTTTAGACATTACAATTAAAAAAAGGTTTAAAAGACAGGGGTAGAATGTTGATTAAAAATGTTTTAAACCTTCATAAACCACAATTCCCACAGCATTTGCAAGGTTTAAGCTTCTAACATGTTCGCTATATAATGGGATTTTATAAAGTTGATTAGCATGAGCTTCAATAATGGTTTTTGGTAATCCAACCGATTCTTTTCCAAATACTAAAAAAAGATTGTCTTCAAAAGGAATATCATAATGCGTTTTGGTGCCATGGCTGGAAAGAAATACCATATTCTGGTTTTGGTTTTTATTAAAAAAGTCATTAATATCATCATAATAAATGATAGTAACATGTTGCCAATAGTCTAAACCAGCACGTTTTAATCGGGCATCACTAATTTCAAACCCAAAGGGTTTTACTAAGTGTAATGTAGAACCAGATGCTAAAGCTAAACGCCCAATATTACCAGTGTTATTTGGTATTTCGGGTTCAATAAGAACGATGTTAAGAGGCATTAGTTTAGAATAGATTTGATAAACTTATCAATATCACTAACAGAATTGTTTGTAAGATATTTTATAAATGCACTTCCAATAATTGCACCTTTTGCATATTGTGTAGCTTGGGTAAATGTTTCACTATCTGAAATACCAAAACCAATGATTTGCGGATTTTTAAGATTCATATCTGCAATACGTTTGAAATAGGCAGTTTGCTCATCACCAAAACCAGATTGAGAACCAGTAACGCTAGCACTACTTACCATATAAATAAACCCGTTTGAAATTGAATCGATAAAATTGATGCGTTCCACTGAAGTTTGAGGTGTAATTAAAAATACGTTTATTAATCCGTATTTTTCAAAAGTTGCTTTGTATTGTTCGTTATACACATCTACAGGTAAGTCGGGAATGATTAAGCCATCAATACCAATTTCTTGGCATTTTTTACAGAATGCTTCTACACCGTATTGAAGCATTGGGTTAAAATACCCCATAATAATTAATGGAATTGATACTGTTTTTCTGATATCTTTTAATTGGTTAAAAAGTACTTCCGTAGTCATGCCATTTTTTAAAGCTTGCGTTGAACTTGCTTGAATGGTTGGTCCATCGGCTAACGGATCGCTGAAAGGCAAACCTATTTCAATCATGTCTACACCATTTTTTTCTAAATCTTGAATAATGGTAGTTGTGTCATTTAAACTAGGATAACCTGCAGTAAAATATATAGAAAGTAACTTTTTGTTTTCTTGTAATTTTTGATGTATTCTATTCACAGCTTACAATTTGAAATAATTAATATATGTGTTCAAGTCTTTATCACCTCTGCCTGATAAACTTACTACTACAACATCGGTTGGTTTAAAAGTTTTTTGCTCGAAAATAGCGAGTGCGTGCGAACTTTCAATGGCAGGAATAATGCCTTCTAACTTACACAAGTCTAAACCAGCTTTCATAGCTTCGTCATCAGTTATAGACATAAATTCAGCGCGACCTGTTTTTGCTAAATGAGCGTGCATTGGGCCAACACCAGGATAATCTAAACCAGCAGAAATAGAGTATGGTTCGGTAATTTGACCGTCTTTAGTTTGCATCAACAGTGTTTTACAACCGTGAATGATGCCTTCTTTTCCTAAAACAGAAGTCGCAGCACTTTCGCCTGAATCAACTCCTAAACCAGCAGCTTCAACAGCTATGATATTTACATTTTCTTCGTGCAAAAAGTGGTAATAGGTTCCAGCAGCATTACTGCCGCCACCAATACAAGCCACCACATAATCGGGATTTTCTTTATCTTCATGTTCTTTTAACTGCCATTTTATTTCTTCCGAAATAACCGATTGAAAACGTGTAACCATATCTGGGTACGGGTGCGGTCCAATGGCAGAACCAATAATGTAATGCGTATCTACTGGGTTGTTAATCCAATCTCGAATGGCTTCATTGGTAGCATCTTTTAAGGTGCGACTACCAGATAATGCAGGAACCACGGTAGCACCTAACATTTTCATACGTGCCACATTTGGTGCTTGTCGTGCAATATCAATTTCACCCATATAAACAATACATTCTAATCCCATCAAAGCACAAACCGTTGCTGTTGCAACACCGTGTTGACCCGCACCAGTTTCGGCAATTATACGGTGTTTGCCAAGGCGTTTTGCCATTAAAATTTGACCAATAGTATTGTTTATTTTATGTGCGCCAGTATGGTTTAAATCTTCGCGCTTTAAGTAAATTTTGGTATTGTATTTTTCTGAAAGACGCTTTGCAAAATAGAGTGGAGAAGGACGTCCAACATAATCTTTTAAAAGTTGGTCGAACTCTTTTTTAAAGTCGGGTTCGGCCATTATTTTTAAATAGTTTTGGCGTAATTCTTCTACATTTGGGTATAGCATTTCGGGGATGTAAGCACCTCCAAAGTTACCGTAATAGCCTTTTTCGTTTACGTTGTAATTCATTTTATAAGTTTAAAGTTGAAAAGTTCAAAGTTTCAAGTAGACCTATTCTTTGAGCTTTTCTTTAAAATATTTTAATAACTCTATATTTTTTAATCCAGGTTCTATTTCAAATTTACTATTCACATCAATAGCATAGCAATATTTTGAAGCTTTACTTTGCTGAAATTCTTTAATTTTTTCTACTTCATTTAAGCCAATACCACCACTTAAAAAGAAAGGTTTGGTTGATGGGTAGTTGTTTAGTACATTCCAATCGAACGTGTATCCGTTTCCTCCAGGTAATTTTCCTTTGGTATCAAAAAGAAAATAATCGCACACGTTTTCATAGGGTTTTAAAATATCAAAATTGAATTCATCTTTTATTGAGAATACTTTGATGATTTCTACTGTTGTTGATGCGACAAATTTCAATTTTAGACAATACTCAGGAGATTCTTCACCATGCAATTGAACTGCTTGTAAGTTATAAGTCTTTATTTTTTCTAAAACAAATTCTATGTCTTCATTAACAAAAACACCTGTTTTTTTAATAGATTTTGGTGTTTCAGGAATATTTTTTGAATCAAAATGTCGTGCAGATTTTTCATAAAATATAAACCCAAGATAGTCTGGTTGCAACTCTGCAACTTGTTCTATGTTGTCTTGATATTTCATGCCGCAGACTTTAAGAAGCCCCACCCTAACCCTCCCCAAAGGGGAGGGAATGGATTGCGGAGTATTTCGTTTATCTTTGTTCATTTATTTTTTATTCGTACTGTTTGCCATTTGAGTGTTCTCCTCCTTCGGAGGTGTTAGAGGAGGCTTTTAATAAATTGTTTAGCACTTTCACCAGCATTATCGGTTTTCATAAAGTTTTCACCTATTAAAAAACCTTTGTAGCCATAAGGTTGTAATTCTTTAATAGCTTTAATGTTGCTAATGCCACTTTCAGATACTTTTACAAAATCGTTTGGTATGAGTTCACTTAGTCCTTTACTGGTATTTAAACTAACATCGAAGGTTTTTAAATTTCGGTTATTTACACCTAACATATCTAAACTAGGCATGATGGATTTGTGCAATTCTTCTTCATTATGAACTTCCAACAACACATCCAAATTTAAGCTTTTTGCAAATTCTGAAAACTGCTTAATTTCATCTCTGCTCAAAATAGCCGCAATAAGTAAAATAACGTCGGCACCATAGGCTTTGGCTTCTAATAACTGGTATTCGTCAATGATGAATTCTTTGCGTAAAAGTGGTAGGTTGCAACTGGCTCTAGCGGTTAACAAATCGTCTAAAGAACCACCAAAATATTTACCATCGGTTAAAACGGACATACCACAAACGCCAGCAGCTTCATATCCTTTTGCCACATCAAACACATTTAAGTTTTGGTTGATAACCGATTTTGATGGTGAACGACGCTTGTGTTCTGCAATGATGCCTGTTTGGCTATTTTTTAATTTGTTGGCTAATGAAATAGTTTGTCTTTCAAACAAAACCGATTGCTCCAATTGTTTAACTGGAATTAATGATTTTCTTAAATCGACTTCAATGCGTTTATCTGCTACAATTTTATCTAAAATGTTCATTTACTCAATTCTTGAATGGTTTGCAATGCTTTTAATCCTTTGCCAGAAAGTAGTGATTCTTTAGCTAATTCAAACCCTAGTTTGTGTTCTATGTTGTTTGTGGTAGCAATGGCTAAACCTGCATTGGCACACACTACATTATTCTGGGCTTCTGTTCCTTTTCCTTGAATCACATCCATGAAAATTTTGGCAGATGATTCAACTGTGTTTCCACCAAAAATAGATTCCTGTGTTATTTCTGAAATACCTAAATCGTCTGGTGAAAACATTCTTTCAGCATGGTTTGAAATCACTTTTGTTTTTCCTGTCAAAGATATTTCATCATAACCATCCAAGGCATGTACTATGGAATAATTTTTATCGGTATTTTGATACAAATATCCGTATAGACGAAGCAATTCTAAATTAAAAACTCCAACCATTTGATTTTTAGGAAACGATGGATTTACCATAGGACCAAGCATATTGAAAAAGGTTTTAACACCCAATTCACGACGAATAGGCGCCACATTTTTCATAGCTGGGTGAAATAATGGTGCGTGTAATACACAAATACCTGCTTTATCAATACAGCGTTTTAAAAAATCTTCGTCGTTTGAAAATTTAATGCCTAAATATTCCATAACGTTTGAAGAACCGCATGCTGAAGAAACTCCGTAGTTTCCATGTTTTGCTACTTTTACACCAGCACCAGCAGTTACGAATGATGCTAACGTTGAAATGTTAAAGGTGTCTTTCCCATCACCACCAGTTCCGCATAAATCAATGGCATTAAAATCTTTTAAATCAATTGGAATACATAATTCTAAAAGTGCATCACGAAAACCACGTAATTCGTCTAGCGTAATACTTCGCATCATATAAACGGTTAAAAAAGCGGCAATTTGACTTTGATTGTAATCACCTTTCGAGATGTTAACCAAAACCTGTTTAGCTTCTTCGCTAGAAATGCTTTCGTGGTTTATGAGTCTGTTTAATATGTTTTTCATTTCTTAAGAATTGATCCAGTTTTTAAGAATTTGTTTTCCATTAGGGGTTAAAACCGATTCAGGATGGTATTGTACACCTTTTACATCGTAAATTTTATGACGTAGCGACATAATTTGTCCGTTTGCATCCACAGAAGTTGCTTCTAAACTTTCGGGTAAATTTGGACTAACAACCCATGAATGGTAACGACCTACTTCAATTTCTTTATCCATCCCATTAAATAAGGATTCATCATCAACCGTAATGTTCACTTTTGTTGCCACACCATGATAAACATCGTCTAAATTAATAAGCGAACCTCCAAAAACTTCGCCAATGGCTTGTTGCCCTAAGCAAACACCTAAAATACTTTTTGTTGGTGCAAAGCGTTCTATAATGGGTTTTAGTAAACCAGCTTCATCTGGAATGCCTGGACCAGGTGATAAAACAATTTTATCAAAAGGTTCAACATCATCTAAGGTTAATTTATCGTTTCTCACAACCGTAACATCGCAGTTTAAATCTTCTAAATAATGTACAAGATTGTATGTGAAACTGTCGTAATTATCTATAACTAATACTTTCGTCATCTTTTTTTATTCCTGCAAAAGCAGGAATCTGTTTTTAATTAGTTTAATCTTTTTAGCCAATAATACAATAATATATTCTTGACTGTTTATTTTAAAAATGTTCCTTTTTTTTTACAGGAATTTATATTGTTTCTGCTAATTCAATAGCTTTTGTTAAAGCCCCTAATTTATTATAAACTTCTTGTAACTCGTTTTCTGAACTTGATTTTGATACTATACCTGCGCCTGCTTGCCAATGCAATTTGTGGTTTTTACTAAGGAAGGTTCTAATCATGATGGCGTGATTGAAGTTGCCTTCAAAATCCATAAAACCAATAGCACCACCGTAAAACGAACGACTGGTTTTTTCGTATTGCTCTATAAGTTGCATGGCTCTGTGTTTTGGTGCGCCGCTTAACGTTCCTGCAGGAAATGTATCAGCAACGACTTGCATTGTTGAGGTTTCTTTGTGTTTTTGCCCTGTAACTTTACTTACCAAATGGATAACATGTGAAAAAAATTGAACCTCTCGATAGGTATCTACAGTTACATTACTTCCGTGTCTGCTTAAATCATTTCTTGCTAAATCTACTAGCATTACGTGTTCTGCATTTTCTTTGGCGTCAACAACAAGTTTTTTTGCTAATTCGGCATCTTGTATATCATTTCCGGTACGTTTGAAAGTACCAGCAATAGGGTGGATTTCAGCTTTTCCATCACTTACAATAAGTTGTGCTTCGGGCGAACTTCCAAATATTTTAAAGTTACCATAATCGAAATAAAACAAGTACGGCGAAGGGTTTATGCTTCTTAAAGCACGATACACATTAAATTCATCACCTTTAAATTCCTGAGCAAAGCTTTTTGATAAAACCAATTGAAATACATCACCACGGCCACAATGTTTTTTAGCTAATTCTACATGATGTTTGTATTCATCATCAGACAAATTAGAGGTTATGTTTCCACTAGATGCAAAGTTGTATGATGCAAAGTTTTTAACTTTAATTAAGTGGTCTATTTCTTCAATATTAGGTTCAGAATTAAAACAATGTGCAAAAATATAAGCTTCATTTTTGTGATGATTAATTGCTATAATATTTTGATAAACTGCATAATTTACATCGGGAATGTTTACTGAATTTTCTTTTTTAGAAATTTCAACATCTTCAAAATACCTAACAGCATCATAAGCAATGTATCCAAAAATACCGTTGTTTATAAATTTGAAGTCTTCTTCTGAAGTTACTTTAAAACGTTTAGTAAATTGATTAATTTCTTCTGAAACATCAGTTGTTTTGGTTATAGGATTTGCAGTTTTACTACCATCTGGAAACGTTTGAAAAATAGTTTCATTTTCAACCTTAATAGTTGCAATTGGGTTGAAACAGATGTATGAAAAACTGTTATCGTTCGCATGATAATCACTACTTTCAAGTAAAATGCTATTAGGGTATTTGTCTCTAATTTTTAAGTAAATACTAACAGGAGTAATGGTATCTGCCAGAATTTTTTTGTAGTGCGTATATAAATTAAATTTGTTCATTATGCTGAATGTGTTTCAGTGTTTTGGTATTAAAAAAAGGCTTGTCGTGAACGACAAGCCTTTTGGATATTTTAAGTTTTAAATATACTAGGGTTTACTTCACGAAACGTAAGTTTTGTAAGCTCCACCACCAAGTATTATTTAAAATTGTTTTCATTTGTTATTATTAATTGGTTCAAATATAGAAATGATAATAGAAATACGCAATACTTCAAGTTAATTTTTGCATAAAATAATGTTAAACGGGGTAATAACCTTGAAGTATTAATTATTTTTATAACTAAAATGAAATATTATTAAATCAATCAATCTTTTTTTAGTCCAAAAAGTAATATGAAATTTAAAGCCGTACTTATACTTCTACTTGTTTTTGTTAGTTGTAATACAAAAAATAAAAAAATAGAAATAGCAACTAAAAATAGTGTTGTTGAAAAACAAATAGAAACGAATTTAGATCTTGAAGTTTACGATTTTGCAGGTTTTGAAAAGTTTTTAAACAAAAACGACGATAAAATTTATGTAATTAATTTTTGGGCAACTTGGTGTGCGCCTTGTGTAAAAGAATTACCTTATTTTGAAAAATTGAATTCAGAATATGCTAACAAAAATGTAGAAGTACTATTGGTGAGTTTAGATTTTCCGCATTTATATGAATCAAAACTGAAACCATTTATAAAGGAGAAAAAACTAAAATCGAAAGTGATAGCGCTTGATGATGTAGATATGAATACTTGGATTCCTAAGGTTAATGAGGCATGGTCTGGTTCTTTGCCAGCAACCATTATTTATAAAAATAACAAACGTAAATTTTTTGAACAATCATTTACATTTCAAGAATTAGAAAAAGAAATAAATCAATTTTTAAATTAGAATACAATGAAAAAAACAATCAAACTAATTACGGCAGCGGTTATTGTATTATGTATTAGCGCATTTACATTAACCAAAACAACATTAAGCGAAGGTTATAAAATTGGCGATGTAGCCGAAGATTTTTCACTTAAAAATGTAGACGGTAAAATGGTGTCTTTATCCGATTATAAAAATGCTAAAGGATTTATAGTAACATTTACTTGCAATACCTGTCCATACGCTATAGCTTATGAAGACAGAATTATAGCTTTAGATAAAAAATACGCGTCAAAAGGTTATCCGGTAATTGCTATTATGCCAAACAACGTATCTGTAAAACCAGACGACAATTTAGATGCCATGAAACAACGCTCAAAAGAAAAAGGGTTTACGTTTCCTTATTTAATAGATAAAGAACAAAAAGTGTATCCTAAATTTGGTGCTACAAAAACACCGCACATGTTTATTTTACAAAAAACAAAAAAAGGCAATGTCGTTAAATATATAGGTGCTATTGATGATAATTATAAAGATGCAGCATCTGTAACAACAAAATATGTAGAAAAAGCAGTTGATGCCTTACTACAAGGAAAAGACATTGAGCAAACAGAAACCAAAGCTATTGGTTGTTCAATAAAAGTTTAAATAACACATTAAACATGATTAAGAAAAAATCTAGAGTGTAATACTTTAGATTTTTTTTCGTCTATAAATTTTAGAAGTATTAATTTTGTAGAAAATAAATTATTAAAATACATGGAAGATTTAACACAAGAAGAATGGGTGTCACAATTAGAAAATGATGCTAACGCCGTTATTTTAGATGTAAGAACAGATGCTGAAGTTGCTGATGGAATTATAAAAAACGCCATTCATATAGATATATATAAAGGACAAGGCTTTATTGATGAAATTGAAGCGTTAGATAAAACTAAAAACTATTATGTTTACTGTCGTTCAGGAAATAGAAGTGGTCAAGCTTGCTCGGTTATGAACCAATTAGGTTTTGAAAACGCTTATAACCTTTTAGGAGGTATTTTAGAATGGGAAGGCGATTTGGTTGATAAAGACTAAAACAATTTAAAATGAAACAATTAATACTGTTAATCTATTTTTTTATAAGTATTTCTGGATTTAGTTGTAAAGAAACAACAGTACAAAACCAAGTAAGTGTTGTAACACCTACAGAAGCGAACAAGGTTTTACAAGATAAAGCAATACAAATAATTGATGTAAGAACGCCTTCAGAGTTTGCAGAAGGACATATTAAAAATGCTAAAAATATCGATTTTATGGCATCACCATCTTTCACAACAAACATAAACACTTTAGATAAAGAAAAACCCATATTAGTGTATTGCCGTTCAGGAAAACGAAGTAATGAAAGTGTAAAAATTCTATTAAATGCAGGTTTTACCAAAATTTATGATTTAGAAGGTGGTATTTTAAATTGGAAAACAAAAAGCCTACCAATTGTAATCGATTAATAACGCATATTTTTTTTCTGAATTTTAGGTAGTTACAGGCATGTAGTTTGTCGATGTTTTGCATTTTCATCTTTTTTTTGGGTACTTTACCTTTTTTATTTTCAAAAAATAATCTATCTATTTACTTTTATAGTAATTAATCTAAAATCTCCCTTCATGCAAAACGGTTACATTATATTAGGAATAATAGCTTTGTTATTTATAAGTATGTATGGCTACGCTTATTTTTCGGTTTTTATGGAAAAAATAAGAGCTAAAAAAAATAAAGAATTAGAAGCACAAAAAGAAGCACTTAGACTTGAAAAGCGCAAAATGAATCAAGAACTTATTGATGAGCGTGTTAGAAAATTTAATGAACGAAAAGAAGAAATTCATAGAGAATTGATGCTTTTAGAAAAAATGAAAAAGAAGCAACAAGTGAGCTAAACTAAATTTATATATATAAAAAGTCCATGTAAATAGTTATTTACATGGACTTTTTTGTTTGTGGAGTCGCCGAGATTCGAACTCGGGTCCAAACAAGTAACCAAAAGGCTTTCTACACGTTTATTCTTTTCTTGGGTTTTCGATGGTAACCTGGTTAAAGACAACCTAGTTACAACTTAGCTTTTTTAGTTTCAAACAGGCATCAAAGCACTACCTATTCTATGTTAACATTTACGATGCCTCAAAAAAGAACGCCGTTAACCAAGGCTTTCTGGAGACATAAAGCTTGTACACCTTGTGTACCTAGGCTAATTCTACTATAATTCGAATTATGCAGCTAAAGCGTAGTTATTCTCGCCGTTTAAAGTTTGATTTAGTCTTTAAGGTGTTTCAAAATCATTACACCACGTGCTTACAATTCAATTAATCTCGCTGTCAAAACCAGTCGACCCCAAATTAATTTAAAAATAATGGCGTTTCCCAAAAGGGTCGGGCTTTTCGCTATATCTTTTGCAAAAGCAAAAGGATGCCGCTACTAATACCTTAGGTATTCACGATTTCCGATTTATAAAAATAAAAAAGCATGAGTAATCCCTAACGCGGGCAGCAAAGGTATCAAAAAACTTTTCATAATAATTCTATAAAAACAAAAACTATTCCGTTTTTATAGCTAAAAGTTTGATTAACTATTTAATATATTCAAATATATAAAGCTTAAAAACAAACAATTCTAACCAATTTGTGCTATTTCATAATTATTTGCGTTAAAAACAATAGATTTGTACCAAACCCCATAATTTCTAATAATTATTTTAATGACAAAAACCGCTTTAGTAACAGGAGCAGCTTCTGGTTTAGGTTATGAACTTGCAATTTTATTGGCAACCGATGCTTATAAATTAATTTTAGTAGATATTGATGCTAATAGTTTATCAAAAGTAAAAACAGAACTAGAAAACAATTTTAAAATACAAGTTATTACCTTAGAGAAAGATTTAAGTGAAAAAAATATTGCAGAAAATATTATTGCAGAAATTAAAGACGAACCAATAGATGTTTTAATTAACAACGCAGGGTTTGGGTTATTTGGCTCATTTGTAGATACCGATTGGGAACGTGAATCTGAAATGTTACACGTACATATTTTAACCACAACACATTTAACCAAATTAGTGCTAGAAGGTATGGTAAAACGTGGTTCTGGTAGAATATTAAATATCTCTTCATTAGCAGCATTTCAACCTGGACCATTAATGGCTATTTATTATGCATCAAAAGGGTATATGCTGTCATTTTCTGAAGCAATAGCAAACGAGTTAAAAGGTACGGGTGTTACGGTAACAGCCTTATGCCCTGGGCCAACAAAAACATCGTTTCAAAAAACAGTTTCTGCTAATTCCTGCGATAATAAAATAACATTTAATATGGCTTCTGCAAAAACTGTAGCTGCTTATGGATATAAATCTATGCTAAAGGGTAAAACCTATGCCATTCCTGGTAAATTCAATAAGTTTTTAGCCATTTTACCTAGGTTGGTTTCTAGAAATGCAGCTGCAGCAATTGTACGAAAGATTCAAGAAAAGAATAGAAATTAGCTTTTTGTTGACTTTAATTTTCAAGTAAATTGTGTAAGTTATGATGAAAAGCTAGTATAGAAATAATGCTTTTTTGATCTAAACGTTGACAATGGGTAACAACATTATTTAGCGTATTTATCAATTTATTGAACCCACCATTTTCAAATATATTACCTGTTTCTCTTTCAAAAATACCATTTTCAATGATGGCTTCTTTTAGTTCTGAAATTGTATCAATATTAGGAAGTTTAACAAAGTTCAGTGTGTCTAATTTGTTTAAACTGTCATTCAAACTTGTATATAAATCATTTGCTCTATATCCAAATCTTGTAACTTCACCTTGAGTTACATCTTGTCTGGTTTGTAACGTATTTAATTCTTCTAAAATAGTGTTTTTAACGGCAACAGCAGATTTGTAAATATTTGATAATTCAGAATGTTGTTTATATAAGTTTGTAAGTTCAACTTCTTGCGCATTTTTTTTAGCTAATGCAAAATGAAATGAACAAAACAACGTATCCCATTGTTTAAAATTTTCAGTAAATAGTTTTTCACGTTCGTTTAAAAGCAACATATATCCTTCTTGTAGATTTTTTTTATTATAAACATTGTTTTTAAATGAAAATGAGGTTTCTTTTATTGTGCCTTCGCCTATTTGATTTGCTTTGTGCATTAAATTTTCAATTTCTTTTACAGGCTTCATTAAAGAATTTAATTCAGTTTTGATAGTGTTTAAATAATTCTGATTTAGATTAATTGAAGTAAAATTTAAATCTTTAAGTTCTGGAATGTGTAGAAATCGATTTTCAAATGTATTAGCGTATGCTTCTAATAAATCTTTGCCTTTGTTTTCATGTTTAATAAATGCTTCAAACTCATCGGCATTAGAGAATTCTAAACTTTTTTTGTTAAAGTAAACATCATAAATTAGTACGGTAGCTTTTTCTTGAAGCTCTTCATTATTATCAAATAATAGCCAAGGTGTTCTTTTATCTATTTCACAAGTAATATAGGGTGATTTTGCATTGTCTTGCCTTTTATCATTTGGTGGATGACTTGCATACATGTTTACTTTAGATTGTTCTGAGCTTGAAAAGTATTTTTTTCCACCTCTAGAATCATTAGGTAAACTGTTGATTAGTTCTTCTCTAATATTTGATATTCTTTTTAGACCTAAGTTGTTATGAGTATATAAATTTTGTACATATATTTTTTTTTGTGATGCTAAATACGCATTGTTTAAATTAGTATTCCAACAGGTATAACCATTGTCTAATTCCCAAAGTGCAGAAATTATTGAATCGCTGCCAGCTGTACTAACTGCTACTTTGTCTGCATTAAACTCCATTTCTCTTGATAATGATGAGTACATTATATTGAGAAATTGGTAAAATAGATTTAGAATTTGTCGTATAGTCCAAATTATTGGTGTGATAACCCAGGCAGCAGCCGATAATCTAATGTCTGAAGCTCTCCATTGATCCAGTAAATCATCCCATTTATCTCTAGAGAATATCATATCGTGGATGATTGTGTTTGCAGAAATTATATAGCTGCCTATTTTCATGCTTTTTTGAGCAAAATGTCCAAATTCATGAGCAATAACAGCTTTAAATTCTGTTAAATTCAAACAACTTACTAAGCCCAAACCTATGGTTAGTTCTTTTTTTACTGGAAGAAATAAACTTAACCACATGTTGGTATATGAAACATAAGCATTTACATCAGGATCAACATAAATATTTTTAGGTTTAGGCGCACCTGTTTCTTTGCAAATTTTATATGCAAAATCCCAAATTTTAGGATAGTTTTTTTTGTCTAATTTTATCCGATTATTTGGTTTGTGATTTTTAAGTTTAAAAATGAATTTAAGAGTAAACACAAATAGCATTACAGAACCAGCAATGGCTCCTATTTTCATAATAATTGTTAGTTTATTGATATAGCCCATATCATATTTAAAGGCATAATAAACTAAATAGGCAAGAACAACAACTAAAGCAACATAGAGAGCAAAAAATAGTATAATTGATAGAATTGCTAAAAAGGCTTTTAATTGGTAGGATGTTGTTAGTGAGGTAATTTTTTTAGATAAATTTTCGGGGCTTGTTGGGTAAAGACTCTCTGTCATTAGTTTTTGATTGACGATATTTCAGAATTTAAATATAAGAATTTGCTTTAAAATATATATGTAAAATCTTGTTTTTTTCTACTTTAATTTTTTGTGTAAACAATCAAATTTTTAAACACCCAAAACCCAATACTTAAAAATATACCAAATAAAAATGTAAATAACCAAGCCTCTTTATTGAATTGTGGTTTTGTAATGATGTTTGCAATATCAAAAAATAAATATTTAGGATTACTTAAAATTTCCCAAGAGTTATAACGTAAAAACCTGCCTAAATACACACCAAAACCACTTAAAAAGCATGTGAAAAGTATTGTATAGTTTACTACATAATTTTTAAAATGGTTTTGTAAAACACTTTTCATATCTAAAATAGATAAGTAGAAAAGTAATATACCATTACAAGCAAAAGCACTTACAACTAAAATATCTAGCCATAAATAGCCATTAGTGTTTAACCTTAAATGGACTAAATCTGTAATTATATAAGGTGCATTTGGTAAAAACAGCAACCATATACTAAACCATAGTAATAAAACGAGTTTGTTGCTTTTTTGCTTTTGCATTAAATACGTAGTAATAGCAAAAGGAATAAAGGCTAAAAATAAATTCCAAACCAGAAAAATATAAAAAAGGGAATGAGAAAGTTTTATTCGTATAATTAATAAAACCAAACTTAAAAGCATGGATACACTTACTAAGGTGAAGGTTTTAAATTGGTTATTGAAAAGTTGTTTTATTTGGTACATAATTTTTGTGATTGAAATTCGATAATTAGCGTTATTATAATTCCTAGGGTATAGGCAATTAAATCAGTAACATTAAAAGTGCTGCCTAAAACGATACTAACAAATTTGTTGTTTTGTAAATTAAGTAAGCTTAATAGGTTTGCTAGTTGTAAAAATTCAATAATAAATGAAAAAATTAAAACGGAAATGGCAAGTTTTAGTGAATTGATTTCTAAGAAACTTTTAAAAAAGCAATACATAAGTATAACCACCAAAAAATCGCCAAAGGTATGGCGTATAAATCCTGTTTTTAGATATTTAGCTATTAATATTTCTATTATTAAAAGTATAATTGTAATGGCTAAATAGGTTTTATTGAAATGTAGTTTCATGTGTAAATGAATAAAATGTAGAAGTATAAAATAACGACAGGAATATTTAATAAAATTAGTCCACAAGTTTGAATAATTAATAGTCTTTCTTTTGGATGAAATATCATTAATAATAGCATAGTAAATAATGAAATGCTATTTAAAATTATAGCGCATATAACAAAAATAATTCCAGTAAATAGTAACGCTTCCCAACCTTTAAAGAATAGGTATAATACAAACAGAATTGTGCCTATCACAAAGCTTAAAATTGTAATAGCCTTACTTGTAGTTGTTAAATCTTTAATCATTACAAATTTTTATATTTAAAATTATTAAAATGGTTAATATTTTGTTTTTGAAATAGAAAATTTACAATAACATAGAAGTGAGGATTTGAAAGAAAAGTGAAACCCCCATTTTTTCTTCGGGGGTTACGCTCAAAAATGGCTTAGAAACTAACCATTATTCCAATCTATTTTTCTTGACACAAACATAACCGTTGCTAATATTATGAACAAACCAATACTGCCTACTAAAAGTGCGTAATTTTCTAACTGAATAATGACATAAATAAAAGTGTAAAGAGCCATTAATGAGAATCCTATGAATAATGGGAATTTGTATGTTTTTAAAATGGATTTAGAGTATAGTGTAATAAGTACTACGACCGAAATACCCGCAATTAGATATGCTTTTAAGAAGTTGCTGTGTTCTGAAATTGATACCAATAGCGTGTAAAACATGGTTAAGGCTATTCCTATCATTAAATATTGAAACGGATGAATATCTATTTTGCTTAAAGTTTGAATTAAAAAGAAAATTAAAAAAGTAAGTCCAATTACTAAAAAACCGTACTTAGCTGAACGCTCACTTTGTTGAAATTCATCTACCATAACCATGAATTTTGTGCCAAATGCAAACTCGCTAAGATTTGGTATTTTATTGAGGTGTTGTTGTGAGAAAGCACGGTTAATATGAAGTACTTTCCAATCGGCTTTAAAACCATCTTTTGTTATTGTTTTTGTTTCATCGTTAGGTAAATAATTACCCATAAAACTTGGGTCTGCCCAATTAGAAGTCATGTGCATAGTGGTTGTTTTTCCAATAGGAATAAGCTCTATTTGTTTGCTACCATTAAAAGCAATTGAGATACTAAAGTTTGCATTTGCATTTTTTGATATTGCATCGGGATTTATGAAATCGGTTTCTAAAGCATCTAAATATGTGTTGTTGTTTTTGGAATTTTCATCATAGTTTGTTTGAAACGCATAAGTTTCATCATTAAGTTTTAAATGCATTTCACTTTTAATGCCTTTGAGGTTAGAGGTTTGAATAATTACGGTTGCTTTATCCCATATAATGTCTTCTTTTTTTATGTCTTTTGAATTTAAATCTGTTGGAATGTAGAATCCTGAAAAATCCATATTTGTTGTAAAAACAGCAGATTCAAAATTACCTCTAGTTAATTTTTTTGAATTTACTTTTACATCTGATTTCAGTATTTCCGGAAAAATATAAGCGTAGTTTATTTCGGTTTTGGTTTCTTTTAAATAAGTTTTTGTTTTTTCGTTAAATATATTTGTTTCGATAAATGTTTTGTAGGGTAATTTTAAAATTGGTCCATAAACCAGTACGTTGTTTCCCCATTTTTCATTTATTTCGTTTACAACATCTTGTTGCCTGAAAGAACGTTCACGAATAAGACTTTCAATAAAAGATAAAGGTATTAGTAAAATGATAATTAAAAAACCTACCATAAGCATACGTGCAGTGATGGATGTTTTTAGCCAATTGCCAAATTTGTTTTGAGGTTGTGGGTTTGTGTTTTCCATAATTATTAAATTTAAAGTACTTTGTATTTCAAAGTAAAAGATTAAAATTTTTTGTTAATGTTTATTTATTAATTTTTCAAGAGCATCAATGTGCTTTTTAAATTCAAGTTCACCTAGTTTGGTTGTTGTGTATCGGGTATTGGGTTTTCTGCCTATAAATTGTTTTTCAACTTTAATATATTCTGCGGTTTCTAACGCTTTTGTGTGGCTTGCTAAATTACCATCGGTTGCACCTAAAAGGTCTTTAAGCATATTAAAATCGGCATACTCATTCACCATCAAAACAGACATAATGCCTAATCTAATACGATGATCAAATACTTTATTTATGTTGTTTATAATGCTCATTATTTAACTTCCTGCTAAAGCTGTTCCAAAAATTCCAACGGCAAGTTCTAACCAAATTAGTTTAAAAAATAATAGTATAATGACGAGTAAAATTAATCGTTTTTGTTTTTTCTTTATAACATTTAATGTTAATTCAATAAAAAAAACAGTGCTAAATAATAATACTCCAGCAATCATAAAATCTAATAATGTCCAATTTACTTCATTTGTAAATTGCATTGCAATAAAAGGTGTTAATAATAACATTATGGCTATTATTAAAAAAACTAGTATTCTTTTGTTTTTTAAAATCATTTGATTGTTAAGTAAGTTAATTGCTTCTATCATACTTAAAATGCATCCATGTACCATAAACAATATGCATAATACCGAAGCCTAAAACCCAAAGCCAAAACCCATATCCTGGCATAAGGGCAGCAATTAAGCCTAAAATAATTTCAGTGTAACCTAAATAGCGAATATCGCCAATGCTATATTTTGATGCATTAACCAAAGCTAAGCCATAAAAAATAAGCATTAATGCGCCAGTTTGCCCATATTTTTCATTGCTTAACATGATTAAAATATACAAACCACCTGCAATTAATGGAATTAAAAAGTTAATTACCAGACGTTTTGAAGTTGCGTCCCAAATTTTAGTATTGTGTTTTTTTGCTTTTCTGGTAGTTAGTATTATGCCTGTTATAACACTCAATAAAGCTACCAAAAATAGTATTATTAAGCATAATCTAAATATTTTTCCATCTAGAATAAGATAGCCTCTTACCGATGTTGTAACCAACCAATAAGCAATTGTAGCACCAATAAGTGCATAAATACCAGCCATAATACCCGATAAACCACTTAGTGAAATAAAGCGAGACGATTTATTCATTAAATCTTTAATCTCGCTTAGGTCTTTTAAATAATCTTTTGATTCCATATAAAAGTACTTTGAAAAACAAAGTAAATAAATATTTTTGAAATCAGCATCATAAATTTTTGTTAAGTTTGAAGATAAATAATTTGCATTTATTGTGAAGCCAGTAGATGAATACTTTATAAGTCAAAAAGAGCCATACCAATCTATAATGCTATATGTGCGAAGTGTTATTTTAAGCACTTTGCCAGAAGTAGAAGAGCGGTATAGTTATAAAATTCCATTTTATAATATTGAAAAAAAGCCAATGCTATATCTTAATATTTTGAAAGGAACTAATTATGTAGATGTGGCTTTTGTACAAGGAATTCTTTTAGAAAAACAATTTCCTAGTCTTAAAAATAATAATAAAAGAAAACAAGTTCGATCTATTCAATTAAAAACAATTGAAGATTTAGATCATCAAAATTTTAAAGCTTTATTATATGAAGCTTCAGCTTTAATTAAGAAAAGTAAAAAAGCTTGGTTTCTTTAAATTTTAAAAATACCACCAAAAGCAATAATACGCTGTAAATACAAGAAGTGTTGCGATGCGCTTTCGGCTGTATTGCTAGTTGTTCTAATATCGGGCATGTTTATATAACCACCTTTTAAATCTAATTGCATAAAAAAGTGTTTAAAAAAGGTAAGGTTTAATCCCGCATTTATTGAAACACAATAACCAGCCAAATGAAACTCATCATATCTATCCTTATCAAGTAAAGTGGTATTTGTTTTAGGGTAAAGAATGCCGCCTCCAACACCTTCGGTAAGGTTAATTTGAAACTTATCGGTGTTTGGCAGATTAAAAATCGAAGAGATATCATCAAAACGAGCAAATTCAGCATAAACATAATTTAAACCGTTTGTATGTTCAAATTGTAAAAAATCATCAGATAAAAGAACATCGTCGTTGTTATAAGTTCCATTATAAATAGCACCAGGTTCTGTGCTTGGAAGATTTATATATCCACTAACTGCTTTGGTATTGTGCGTCATAACATATTTCATATGGTCTGCGCCTAGTGAAACAGTGTAATGGTCATTTATAAAATAACCAACTTTAAAGTTGGTTTGTGGTATGGTAATTCTGGTTGGATTAATATAATCAATATGCCAACCTTTAGGTTTGTCTTTAGCATCGGCATCTTTAATAATAAAATCATAATCTTCACCTTTAAAATGAATATCCGATTTTGAAAAACTTTCTCTATTTCCACCCCAACTTATAAAAAATTTTCCTTTGTTTGATGTGGTGTATTTTACTGCTTCAGCATCTTGTGCTATTATATTCAGTGTAAACAAAAAAATGATAGCACCTAATAGGTTTTTAAATATAAAAAGTTTCATTAAGTAGGTTGTAATTAAAGTGAATTAACGGTTTTTCTAATGGCTACTAAATTGGTAAGTAACTTTTCTAGGTTATCTAAATGTAACATGTTAGCACCATCGCTTTTCGCATTTGCAGGGTCGAAATGCGTTTCAATAAATAAACCATCAACATTATTTACAATTCCTGCACGGGCTATGGTTTCAATCATATCTGGCCGTCCGCCTGTTACGCCAGCTATTTGATTTGGTTGTTGTAGCGAATGTGTAACATCCAAAACCGTTGGGGCATATTGGCGCATTGTTGGAATGCCACGAAAATCTACAATCATATCTTGGTAGCCAAACATAGTGCCTCTATCGGTTATCCATGCTTTGTTATTACCAGAATCGTGAATTTTTTGAACCGCATGTTTCATAGATTCCGGACTCATAAATTGTCCTTTTTTTAAGTTTATTACTTTGTTAGTTTCTGCGGCAGCTACTAACAAATCTGTTTGACGAACTAAAAACGCTGGAATTTGCAACACATCAACAAACTGAGCTGCTAAATGGGCATCGCTAATTTCATGAATATCAGTTACTGTTGGTACATCAAAAGTTTCAGATACTTTTTTAAGAATTTTTAAAGCTTTTTCATCGCCAATACCTGTAAAACTATCTACTCTGCTTCGGTTTGCTTTTTTAAAACTACCCTTAAAAACATAAGGAATTTCTAATTTATTGGTAATAGAAACTACTTTTTCTGCAATGCGAAGAGCCATATCTTCACCTTCAATGGCGCACGGACCACATAAAAGGAAAAAGTTATTTGCGTTTGTATGTTTTATTTTAGGAATATCTTGAAGATTCATCAGCTTAAAATTTAAGCGACAAATATAATCAAATTAAAAGCTTTTTGTCATACTATTTCTTATTATCCACAAAGCCATTATGAAGTTTGTAAAAACAAATAAACCACCACTTATTATAAAATTTTTGGTGTTGTTACTTAGTTTTATAAAGTCAATAATATCAAACAAATAGACCAAAATTAAGTAAGAAGATAGGCAAACAAAAGTAATTCCTAGCGTGAAGTTTAGCTTTTTACTAGGCTTTATAATTTGATACAAAAACGGAATACCAAAAAATAAAATAGGATACGCAGTTATACCTTCACTTTTATTAATGTTAGTAAACCAATAAATAACAACCGTTATAAAATAAAGGTAAGGTATAAATTTTGTATAATTGCTAAGGTGTTTCATGATATAAATTGCTTAAAATTAAGTATTTATATGTAATTTTAAGCATATTTTTAAAAAGTTTTAGTTACTAATTAAACGAGTGAAAACCGCAAAAAGTTTTCAAAACTATCAATTATAACATTTAATTAACTAAATATTATAGCAGTATAGTAGAAATTTTAAAATATAGCGTACCTTTGCACGCTTAAAATAAGGCACTATTATGGCTAATATTAAAAACATTGCAATTATTGCACACGTTGACCACGGCAAGACTACGTTGGTTGATAAAATTATGTACCACTGTCAATTGTTCCGTGAAAACGAGAATACAGGCGATTTAATTTTAGATAATAACGATTTGGAGCGTGAAAGAGGTATTACAATTACATCTAAAAACGTTTCTGTAATATACAAAGACACTAAAATTAATATTATCGACACACCAGGTCACGCGGATTTTGGAGGCGAAGTAGAGCGTGTACTAAACATGGCAGATGGTGTACTTTTATTAGTAGATGCCTTTGAAGGACCAATGCCACAAACGCGTTTTGTATTGCAAAAAGCGATTGATTTAGGTTTAAAACCATGCGTTGTTGTAAATAAAGTTGATAAAGAAAACTGTACACCAGAAGAAGTACATGAAAAAGTATTCGACTTAATGTTTGAATTAGGTGCTGAAGAATGGCAGTTAGATTTTCCAACAGTTTACGGTTCAGCTAAAAATAACTGGATGAGTGACGATTGGAAAAACCAAACCGAAAACATCGAGCCTTTGCTAGATATGGTTATTCAGCATATTCCTGCACCAAAAATTGAAGAAGGAACAACACAAATGTTAATTACATCTTTAGATTTCTCTAGTTTTACTGGGCGAATTGCTATTGGTCGTTTAACAAGAGGTAGTTTAAAAGTTGGGCAAAACATTTCTTTAGTAAAAAGAGATGGTAAAGTTGTTAAAAATAAAATTAAAGAGCTTCATATTTTTGAAGGTCTTGGACGTATAAAAGTAGACGAAGTTCAAACAGGTGATATTTGTGCTATAGTTGGTTTAGAAGGTTTTGAAATTGGTGATACTGTTGCAGATTTTGAAAACCCTCAAGGTTTAAAAACCATTGCTATTGATGAGCCAACTATGAGTATGTTGTTTACAATAAACGATTCTCCTTTCTTCGGAAAAGATGGAAAGTTTGTAACATCGCGTCATATTAAGGATCGTTTAACAAAAGAACTTGAAAAGAATTTAGCACTTAGAGTACAAGAAACAGATAGTGCTGATAAATTTATGGTTTTTGGTCGTGGTGTACTGCATTTATCAGTTTTAATTGAAACCATGCGTCGTGAAGGTTATGAGTTACAAATTGGTCAGCCACAGGTAATTATAAAAGAAATTGATGGTGTTAAATGTGAGCCAGTTGAAGAAATGACAATCGATTTACCTGAAAATGTTTCAGGAAAAGCAATTGAAATGGTAACACTTCGTAAAGGTGAAATGTTAAGTATGGAAGCAAAAGGCGAGCGTATGGTTTGCCAATTCATGATTCCGTCTAGAGGTATCATTGGTTTAAGAAATCAATTATTAACGGCAACTGCTGGTGAAGCAATTATGGCACACCGTTTTAAAGAATATCAACCATTAAAAGGTGGTATTCCAGAACGCCAAAACGGTTCGTTAGTTTCTATGGAAAAAGGGCAAGCCATTCCATATTCTATTGATAAGTTACAAGATAGAGGTAAGTTTTTTGTGGATCCGGGTGAAGATATTTACGAAGGTCAAGTAATTGGTGAAAACTCGCGTGGTGATGATATGACGGTAAACGTAACCAAAACTAAAAAGTTAAGTAATGTACGTTCATCTGGTGCCGATGATAAAGCTAGAATTATTCCAGCAATTAAATTTTCATTAGAAGAAGCCTTAGAATATATTCAAAAAGATGAGTATGTTGAGGTGACACCAAACCACTTACGCATACGTAAAATCTATTTAACAGAAGTAGATAGAAAACGATATAAAATTATATAATATGGAATTCTTAGGAATTTCATATGTAGAATGGATTGGGTATGCTGCTATGGCTACGGTATTAATTTCATTCTTAATGAAATCTGTTAATAAATTACGAATAGTAAACTCCTTAGGGTGTTTACTATTTGTGCTTTATGGGGTTATGTTAGCACCTTTATCAAAGCCCATTATTATTACAAATACCGCTATTTTTTTTATTAATATTTACTATTTAATTAAAAAATAAGTTAACTTTTTTAAATATATAATTTCTTACATTTTAAAATTGAAATTATATTGATACGTTAAATGATTTTGTATATTTGGTTTCTTTAACAAACAAAATAATATTTTTTTTCAAATTTATGTTATATGTACGTAGTTTGATTATTGAATTATTTTGCATAAACAACTGTAAACCTATATATTAATTGAAAAAATTAATAGATTATATAAATAATAACGTTTTAGTTAAAGTTACTTCGTTACAAGCTGCCTCAGTATTAACCAGAATAATTGCCGGAATATTAACTTCAAAGGCTATTGCTGTTTTTATTGGGCCAACAGGTTTAGCATTAATAGGTAATTTACGCAACTTTGTAAGTTCATTTCAAACCATTGCTATACTTGGTTTTTATAATGGTGCAGTAAAATACATTTCAGAGTTTAAAGATGATGTTGTAGCACTTAGCAAAACTATTTCGACCATCTTTTATGTAGGCTTTGTGTCAACTATTTTAGTGTCTTTTTTCTGTTATTTTAATGCAGATTTAATAAACAATATCATATTTCCTGTTTATAATAATTACGCTTTTGTAATTAAAATTTTTGCTATGGTATTGCCTTTTTATGCTTTAAATATGTTTTCATTTTCTATAATGAACGGTTTTTCAAAGTATAAAATACTTATTATAATCAACATAATAGGTCAAATTTTAGGTGTTTCCATCGCATTGTTGTTAATCTACCAAAATAAAATTAATGGCGCTTTAATATCGGTGGTTATAGCCGAATCTTTAATTTTCTTAATAACATTAGTAGGTATAACTAATAGACGAACTTTAGTACCATTAATAAAAGTTAATAGTATTAGTTTTAGTTTTCTAAAAAAAATGAGCACTTATACGCTAATGGCTCTTTTTTCAGCTATTATAATGCCATTAATTGCTATTGCTATACGCTCCTACATTATAGACAATATTGGGTATAAAGATGCTGGTTTTTGGGAAGCGATGACACGCATATCTAAATATTACTTAATGTTAGTTAGCTCGTTAATGGCACTTTATATATTACCACGATTTTCTGAAATTGACGATGTTAAAGAGTTTAGAAAAGAAGTATTTAGTTTTTATAAAACAGTTATTCCTTTTTTGGCCATTGGGTTAGTAGCTATATTTTTATTAAAACCATATATTGTAACTATTATATTTTCAGAAGATTTTAAACCTGTTGAAGATTTGTTTTTATGGCAATTGTTGGGCGATTTTGTAAAAGTATTATCTATGGTGATAGCCTACCAGTTTTTAGCCAAAAAAATGTTTTGGCATTACATTTTAACCGAAGCTTTTTTGGTAGTCATTTTATATGCCACAAGCGTTTATTTTATTGATTTATACGATAATGTAAAAGGCGCAGTTATCGCACATTTTGTAAGCTATATTATGTATTACGGTATTATTTTACTAATATTTGGTAGTTCGCTTTTTGGAGTAGATACTGAAAATAATGAAAAAAGTTAAGTATTATGTTATTTAGCGTTATTAATATTTGTTTTATATAAAAATATGTCTGAAAAATCTACCATGTATAAAATAGTAAAATATACAAGAGATTATTATGACGAGTGGAATAGTTTTATTGAAAACTCAAAAAATGCTACATTTCTTTTTCATAGAGATTTTATGGAGTATCATTCAGATAGGTTTGAGGATTTTTCATTGTTGGCTTATAAAAAAAATAAATTAGTTGCTGTTTTACCTGCAAACAAGAATGGAAAAGATGTTTATTCGCATCAAGGGCTTACCTATGGAGGCGTGGTTTTAGAAAAAGAAGTGAAGTTTGAAATTGTTGTTGAAATTTTTAAAAATATACTCAAATATTTAGAAACTCAATCTGTTAAAAATCTAATTATAAAACAAATTCCATCTATTTATATAACAAATACTAATGATGAAATTCTGTATCTAATGTTTGTTTTAAAGGCAGAATTGCTTAAAAGAGATACTTTATCTGTAGTTAACTTATTTGAAAGGTTAAAAATATCCAATAATCGATTAGAAGGATTTAAAAGAGGAGAAAAGAATGGTTTAGTTATTAGAGAAGAAGATACTTTTGAATTATTTTGGAACGACATTTTAATAAAAAATCTAAAGAAAAAACATAATGCTTCACCAGTACACAGTCTTGAGGAGATGACGTTATTAAAAAGACGTTTCCCAAATAACATCAAGCAATTTAATGTCTACAAAGACAATAAAATTGTTGCAGGTACTACTGTTTTCGAATCAAAATATGTGGCACATTCTCAATATATATCTGGTGATGAAAGTAAAAATTCATTAGGAAGTTTGGATTTTTTGCATATATATTTAATAAACGAGGTATTTAAAGAAAAAAAATATTTTGATTTTGGAATCTCTAATGAAAATTATGGGTTGCAAATAAATAAGGGATTACAGTTTTGGAAGGAAGGTTTTGGCGCAAGAACAATTACTCAAGACTTTTATAAAGTTAAAACAAAAAACCATGCCATTTTAAACGATATTTTTCTATGATACAGTTTTTAGACTTACATAAAATAAACGCCCGTTTTCAATTAGAGTTTCAACATAAATTTAACGAATTTTTAAATTCAGGACATTATATTCTTGGAAAAGAAGTAGCTGCATTTGAAAAAAACTTTGCCAATTATTGTGGAACAAAATACTGTATAGGTGTAAGTAATGGATTGGATGCGCTTATTTTAATTTTTCAGGCATATTTAGAGTTAGGTGTTTTAAAAAAAAATGATGAAGTTATAGTGCCAGCAAACACGTTCATTGCCACTATTATAGCTATTGAAAAAACGGGTTTAAAACCTGTTTTGGTAGAACCAGACATTAACATCTATACACTGTCAGTCTTAGAAATTGAAAAGCACATAACTACTAGAACAAAAGCTATTTTAGTGGTGCATTTGTACGGAATGCTTGCAGAAATGGAATTAATAAGCAGCGTTGTAAAAAAAAATAATTTATTGCTTATTGAAGATGCAGCGCAAGCCCATGGTGCCAAAAATCAACAAGGTATAAAAGCGGGAAATCTTTCAAATGCAGCAGCATTTAGCTTTTATCCAAGTAAAAATTTAGGTGCATTAGGTGATGCTGGTGCAATTACTACCAACAGTGAACTTTTAAACAATACCATTATTAAGCTGAGAAATTACGGAACTTCTTCTAAATATGTTTACGATTTTATTGGCAATAACAACAGGCTCGATGAAATTCAAGCAGCGTTTTTAAACATAAAATTAAAATGTTTAGATGAAGATAACAGTAAACGGCGCAAAATTGCAAACCATTATTTATCAGGAATCACAAATAAAAAAGTAAAACTTCCTTTTTATAATCAATCATGCAATCATGTATTTTATGCGTTTGTGCTTATGGTAGAAAATAGACAAAGTTTTATAGATTTTCTTTATAAAAATAATATTGAAACATTAATTCATTACCCCATTCCACCACATAAGCAGCAAGCCTTTTCACATTTAAAAGCAAGCGCCTTGCCAATTACGGAAATGATACACCATCAAATAGTAAGCATTCCTATAAGTCCAGTAATGACATCAAAAGAGGTGGAAAAAGTTATAAAAACAATTAACAATTATTCATAAATTGAAATTTGTACTCTTTTGTGAAAAATTTTAAAAGAATTTTGAAAAGCAACCTTATTCTAAAGATTACCTCTTTAAATACTATTGTTATAGCTATTAGGCTTGTAATTTCATTGATTATACAACGGGTATTGGCAGTTTCTTTTGGTGAAGTGGGTATTGCAAAAATAGGGCAGATTAGAAATTTAATGCAAATTATAACCAGTACTGCTTCATTAGGAACTTTTAATGGAATCGTAAAATATGTTTCAGAATTTACCGAAAAAAAAGAAAAGCTCAATAGGTTTTTTAATACAGCATTTGTTTTTGGTTTTATAGGCTCATTTTTGTCGGCAACCATTATTTTCTTTAGAGCTTCTTGGATTACTCAATCATTGTTTGGCAATTTGGATTTTCTTGAGCTGATAAAAATTTTAGCCATTTTACCACCCGTTATAGCAATTAATATGATTTTTGGTGGACTCATTAACGGATTGTCCGATTATAAAAAATATGCTAAAATTGAGTTAGTCAGTTATTTGCTTTCAGCCTTGCTATTGTTAGTTTTTTTGTACAATTATCAATTAAAAGGCGTTTTGTTTTCTATTATTTTAACACCTATTCTACACCTATTTGTAATCTTATATATTTTTGGAAGTACTATAAAAAAACATATTAATGTTAAAAATTTAAAAGTTGAAATTCCATTCGCTAAAGAAATATTAGGATTTACCCTGATGTCGTTCGTGTCTTCCATATTATTGAATTATGTAGAGCTTGATATTAGGACAACCATAACTAATAAAATAAGCGCCAATGAAGCTGGTTATTGGACTGCCATGACTTTTATTTCCAAAAACTACATGGTGTTTTCATCTGGATTATTTACACTGTATGTAATTCCAAAATTTGCTCGAATTCATGAAGGTAGCGTGTTTAAAAAAGAAGTAATATATATATATAAAACCTTATTGCCGCTTTTTGGGTTAGGTATGTTATTGGTTTATTTTTTTAGAAAACTGGTTATAGAAGTTGTTTATCCTAACTTTTTAGGCTTAGAACCCTTGTTTAAATGGCAGCTAATAGGAGATTTTATTCGGTTGGCAGCATTGGTAGTATCGCATCAATTTTTAGCTAAAAAAATGGTAAAAACTTTTATAATTACCGAATTTTTGTCTTTGGGGTTATTTTACGTATTAGCTAGATACTTGGTAGTGGTTTATGGAGCCGAAGGTGTAGTGATGGCACATTTATATAGATACATTATTTATTTTTTTATTGTAATATTAGCAGTTTGGAACTATTTTAAAAGACAAAAAAACAACCTTGGTTATGAATAAAATATGCAAGTTATATATTGATGATAAGTTATTTGAATTTCAAGTAGAAGGAAATTTTTTTTGGGGAAATGAAGGGCTTTTATATAAAGAAGAAGAGAATGTTATTTCCAAAATGCCATGGAAACAAGATGGCTATGCTGTTGTGAATTTATTTCAAGCAGACGAGTTTTTGAAATTGAAAAAATCTATTGAAGAAAATATTATCAAGGCCTTACAACAGCAAAATATTGAATTTGATGAAGAGAATTTCACACTTGAAAATTACCATGAATTTGTAACTACAAACGAAGAACACAACAAAGTTATAGAAGTAACTCGAAGCCTTGAAAACGAGAATTTTGATTTTGATATTGATGTTTTGGCAGAACGATTAGGTGCTATCTTGGGTTATAAATTAACATCTTGGGTAGAAGAACTAAAAAAGTCACACCTCCAAATTAGAATTAGTAGACCAAATTCTTTAGACATTAATCCGCCGCATAGAGATGGTTATTTAAGTTATTGGGAAAATATAATAAATGTTTGGATGCCTATAGCTGGCTGCAACGAAAAATCGTCATTACCCGTTTTTCCTAAAAGTCATTTGATTCCTGAAAACAATATTTTAAGAACAGAAAGTAAAGGTGCTAAAATAAATGGAAACACTTATTATGTACCCTGTATTTTAGAAACAAAAAACAGACCTATTAAAATGCTAAGACCTAATCCAAAACAGGGGGAAGTTTTAATTTTTACTCCCTATTTAATTCATGGAGCAGGAGTTAATTTAAATGATAATATAACTAGGGTAGCTTTAGAATTAAGATTTCCAAAACTGGAAAACTAAATTTTAGATTGCCATTTTTCTAGGTATAGCTTAGCACTATCAATGTAGTTATGTTGTTTTTCAATAAATTCTCTAGCATTATTAGATATCTCCAAAATTTTATTGGGATTTAGCAGTAGCCATTCTAATTTTTCGGCAATTTTTTGTGCGTCAGGCAAAGCATTTATGGCTACAGTATCTTCCTTTAAATTATAATAATCTAGCCATTCTTGTTCAGCTCCAGTAAAAACCACCTTGCCTTTAGCCATGGCTTCCAATGCATTAAAACCTTGGTCGTAAGCATATACTTGGTCTAATAAAATATGGGCTTCATCAAATTTGGTTATGTATTCATTATATGGCAAACTTTCTACAGTAATTATTTTTATAAGATTGCTATATTTTTGTTCTATAATATGTAGTGCTGCTTCAAAAATATCATTTCCTTTCTTGTAATAATTTTCTCTATTAATTCCATGGAAGATTACAATTTTACCATTAATATTTAAATTAATTTTTTTTAATTTTTTAATTTGTATGGGGTTGGGTACCAATCCTAAATACTTTGGGTTTTCAATTAAAGGTATGTGATAATCTAAATCGGACGCAATGATGCCTTTTATGTTTTTGTAGACAAAATCGTGTAAATTTTTATAAGGCTTTTCAATACGCATTAGTATATGTTGAAAATCTTTTTTAGAAACTCTACTTTCAAAATAGGGAGTTAATATAGAATACCTAAACTTTTTTAAATATGCATAATTAACACTTATATAGTCTGTGCCGCAAGACAATAAAAAAACGTTTGGGTTGTGTTTAAAAATAAATGATAATAATGTAGTTTCTGTCTTGGTAACAGTTAAAAAGGGACTTTCATTAATTAATTGTACAACATCAAAATTTTTGAATTTATTTTTATGATGGTTGAATTGTATTTGGGTTAAAACAGAAGCTAAATCAATACGAAAAACCCTGAAAATAATTTTTTTAATAATAGATAAAAACCCTGTTCTAAAGTACCATTTTAGGTTTATATCAACCATTCTTTTTTTAAATCCATCGCCCATACCAACAACCAAAACTTCGTGATTTAAAGCTTCAAGACCTTCTTTTAAAGTGTAATGAGATGAATTATATTCTCCTATCAATAAAATTTTCATTAAAATGATTAGTTTTGATGCAAATGTATTTAATTAATTTAAAGTCCTAACCATTAAATGAAGAAGATATGCATCGTAACAACTTCACTGGGTAGAGGTGGAGCAGAACGGTTTAGCGGTATGCTTTCTCAAATACTCGACCAATTAAATTTCGATGTTCATGTTCTTACTACAAAAAACGTAGTGAAATATACATATGCTGGTAAGCTTTTTAATGTGGAATTGACATTAAATGGTTCTAAAAATGGTTTAAAAAAACTACGGTTATTAAAACAATATTTTAAAGAAAATAAGTTTGATGTAATAATAGATAACAGACCTCGAAGTGTCTTCTTTAAGGAATACATAATTTATAAGTATTTATTTAAAGCGGAAAAAATTTTGCCAATAATACATAGCTATAATATAAAAAACTATATTCCTAACAACAGGTTTTTAGCAAGGGTTTTATATGCTGATATTTATCGTATTGTTTGCGTAAGCAAAAAAATTAAAAATGAAATTAGAGAACAGTATGATTTGAAAAATGTAATTGCTATTTATAATCCTGTTGATTTTGATTGGATTATGAAAAAGGCAAATGAACCTATTTTTTTTAGAAAAAATAACAAATATATATTGTTTTTTGGAAGAGTTCAAGATCAATCAAAAAACTTAAGCCTATTGATTGATGCTTACAAAAATTCAAAATTAGCAAAAAAGAATATTTCGCTATTGATTTTAGGAAGTGGGGAGGATGTTAAACTTATTAAAGAAAGGGTAAAAAGAGCCTCATTAATAAGTCATGTGTTTTTCTTGTCGTTTACAGAAAATCCATACCCGTATGTTAAAAATGCCTTATTTACGGTTTTAACCAGTAGATATGAAGGGTTTCCACTCTCTTTAATAGAGTCATTGGCTTGTGGCACGCCAGTACTTTCGGTAGATTGTAATTCTGGTCCAAGCGAAGTAATAAAGAATAGGGAAAATGGTTTGCTGGTTGAAAATTACAACCAATCTGCAATATCTGACGCCATGAATGAACTTGTTGAAAATGAACAATTATATAATTATATAAAACAAAATACAGTAAATAGTATTAGCCATTTAAAAATAGAAACCATTGGAATGCAATGGAGAAAAATAATTGATTAAATATGAGAGGTGTAAAAATTATTGATATTCCAAAAATTTCAGATCCACGAGGGCATTTAGGAATTATTGAAGGTGACGTTATTCCGTTTCAAATAAAGCGTGTTTATTATTTATATGATGTGCCAAGTGATGCCTTTAGAGGAGGACATGCTCATAAAAACTTGTATCAATTGCTAATAGCTCTAAGCGGAAGTTTTGAAGTGCATGTTAAAAATGGAAAAGAAGCAGAAACGATACAATTAAACAAACCAAATAAGGGTTTGTTGGTAGAATCTGGAATTTGGCGAGAAATTGATAATTTTTCATCAGGCTCAGTATGCTTAGTATTAGCTTCTAATGTATTTGATGAACAAGATTATATTAGAGATTTTGATGAGTTTAAACTATTTGTAAACTGTTAAATAAATATGATTTTTTAAAAGGAAAATTTGTAGTTTTTTAATTGTAAAAAGTAAGCTTTTTGGAGCGATTAAAACTACTCTTTGTTTCAAATTCAAATTACTAAAATCAATATCTTTTTTAACCTTTAAATAAAGTTGTTTATCTCCATTTAACTTACTACGCAAAGCAAGTGCATACCTATTTACATCTAAATACAATTTTAATGAAGGATTATTTTGAGCTTCTTCATTATAGCTGTTAATAAAATCATATCTAATGTAATTATAGTTTTTCTCGTTTTTTGATAAGCTATTATCAATATAGAATTTGTAGCTCATGGTTATAGTTGGATTGAAGCTTACCTTATAATTTAATGCAAACCGAATCCATAAATCCAAATCTTGTGCTGTTTTATAATTCGTGTTAAAGCCTCCCAAGTTTGTAAAGTTTTCTTTTGAAAAGCCAATTGCCGATGTCCATGCGACAGAATTTATAATACTGGCTTTAAAATAGTCTTCCACTATTAAACATTCAGTATCATAGCTAAAATTGAAAGCTGCTTTTTTACAAACTTTTTCATTATGAAAAACTTCATAATTATTGCAATAAAGTCCAGCTTCAGGAAATAAATCCATTTGTTTTTTTAATTCAAATAAATGGTTTGGATACCAAATATCGTCAGCATCGATCAATGCAATATAATTAGCTTTAGCTTTTTGTATACCAAAGTTTCTTGCAACCGAAACGCCTTGGTTTTCTTGTTTAATTAAAGTAATTTTTTCATTGTCTAAACTAGAAACTATTTGATAACTGTTATCTGTACTGCCATCATCTACAACAATAATTTCAAAATCTTGAAACGTTTGTTGTAAAACACTTTTTATAGTGTTTGCAATAAAAGTTTCTTTATTGTATAACGGAATTACTATCGATAAAAAAGGAGTCATTTCTTATTTTTTATAAAACAAAAATAGCTTAATCTGTAAAAATCAAACAAAAATATTGAAGGGTGATTAGAATTGAAATTTTTAAGCAACAAAGGTTTTAGCCATTTAAACAGTAAAGAAACAAATTTATCTAAACCCAATTGACTAAGTTGCATGTAAAGTTTGGATATTTTATAATTTGAAATACTTAGTTTGCCTTCATCAATTAACTGTATTAAATTTTCAATGGCGTAATCTGTTTTTTTTATAAAAGTATTCCAATCATCATCTGCTTCATGAATTACAGGGTTGTCTATTTTAATTATTTCTATATTTTTTTTAAGTAGGTTATTAAAAAAAAGTACATCTTCACAACCATATTTTTTTAAGGTTTCATCAAATAAGTTTAATTGAAATAAGCTTTTTTTAATTAAAAAATTAGAAGAATGTAATCCTTTGGTGGCTTCCCTTTTTTTTGTGTAAATCCATCTTAATTTATATTTTTTTTCAAGTGGCTTTTCACCATAGGTCATGCCTCCTATAATGACTTCCTTGTTATGAATTAAAATGTAATTTTTTATAAAGTCTTTTTCTTTTGGAAATGTTCCAGCATCTATAAATAATAGAGTCTTGTATTTGGCATCAGTACCAAGAAGGTTTCTAATAGCACTTCTTCCAATATTATGGGGCAATTCCTTAAAAAAACAATTTTCAATAAGTTTAATTGATTGATTTTTAATGTTTAGTTTAGAATTTGAACCATCATCATAAACTAAAATTTCAAAAACAATGTTGCATTTTGAAACCTGTTCAAAAATTTCTTTAACTAAAGGAACAATGTTGTAGTTGAAAGTTGGAATTAAAATAGATAGCATAGGTGGTTGTGATAAAGTATAAAAATACATTTTTAAAATGTTTAATTTAACTTTTAGCTTAAAAGGTTATAAATTGCAATGAATAATAATAGGCTTATGACTTGTTTAACATCCAAAGAGATTTCAAATTTAATAGTAGATAAAATTGATAGTGTAAAAGATGAACTAAAGGTATCTTATTCAGCATCTAAAAATCAAATAGGATTTTTTTATATTGATAATTTATTGCCTGAAGATTTAGCTCAAGCCTGTTTTGATGTATTTCCAGATAAAACAGAAATGCGTGTTTTAAAAAGCATTCGCGAATTTAAATGTGTCTCTGCTCAAATGGATAAGCATGATAAACTTTTAGAAGAAGTTATTTATGCGTTTCAAGATGAAAAAGTGGTGAGTTTAATAGGAGAAATATGTGGTATAAAATCGCTTTATGCCGATGAGTCTTTGTACGCAGGCGGACTTTCGCTAATGGCAGAAAATAATTTTTTAAATCCACATCTAGATAATTCCCATGATGCAGAACGAGCACGTTGGCGTGTGCTTAACTTACTTTATTATATTACTCCTGATTGGGAATTGAAAAATGGCGGACATCTTGAATTGTGGCCTAATGGTCCGAAAAAGAAGCCCGTTGTAATAGAGAGTAAGTTTAATAGGTTAGTGGTTATGGCAACTCATGATGCTTCTTGGCATTCGGTAAATAAAGTAACCGTTGATAGAAGTAGATGCTGTATTTCAAATTATTATTTTAGTGATGAAGCTTTGAAGGAAACTGATAAATTTCATGTTACTAAATTTAGAGGACGACCAGAAGATACTTTTAAAAACATACTACTAGACCTCGATGCTAATTTAAGAATGTTGGTACGTAAAATTTTTAAAAAAGGCATTCGTAAAAACCCTCATATTTACAAAAAAGAAAATTAAAATTACCCTTTGCGCTGCACTACCTCAAAAACCTGACTATCATCGCACTTTAAGGTTTTGCTTGGGTATTTTAATAGTAAAGCATAATCGTGTGTTGCCATTAAAATGGTGTTGCCGTTTTTGTTTATTTCTTGCAAAACCTCCATAACCTCAATACTGGTTTGTGGGTCTAAATTTCCAGTAGGTTCATCGGCAAGTATAAGTTCTGGGTTGTTAAGTAAGGCTCTAGCAATGGCAACACGTTGTTGCTCGCCACCCGAAAGTTCATGCGGATATTTATAACCCATGGTTTTCATATCAACTTTACTTAAAACTTCTTCAACACGCATGTTCATTTCAATTTTATCTTTCCAACCAGTTGCTCTTAAAACAAACAATAAATTTTCGTTTACATTACTATCAGGTAGTAATTTAAAATCTTGAAAAACAACGCCTAATTTTCGTCTTAAATAAGGTATTTCACTTTCTTTTAAAGTTTTTAAATCGAAATCTACAATATGTCCTTCACCTTCAGTTAAAGGTAAATCGCCATAAAGTGTTTTCATAAAGCTACTTTTCCCAGTTCCTGTTTTTCCAATTAAATAAACAAAATCACCTTTGTTGATTTCAACATTCACGTTAGAAAGTACCAAACTATCACCTTGATATATCGAAGCGTTTTTTAATTCTAAAATTGGAGTAGGCATATGTAAAATAAATTTATGTGCTGTAAAAGTATTATATAAAAGTTGAAAGTTAAAAGTTATAAGTTAAAAGTTTGATTAGATTTCTAAAAACGTAGTTCTTTACCAACCAACTTCAGTCTTTTTTTAACTTTTAATAAGTCGGTTTATAATTATAGCACGATTGTTGCGTTATAGGGTTTATATTAAATTATCTTTGATTCTAATATTAAATAAATTGTTAATGACTCTAAAAAGCAGTATTTCCCTTTTGGTTGCCGTAAGTCTTGGTTTTCAAATTATGGCACAGCAATCGGCTACTTACACCAGTAATTTAGCAACGTATCAAAAAGCTTTATCGCTTTACAATAACCAGCAATATCTTGCGGCACAAACCATGTTTCGTGAAACAAAAAAAGAAACTAAAGAAACCGTTTTGTTGTCTGATTGTGCTTATTACATAGCAAATTGCGCCGTGCGTTTAAACCAACAAAATGCCGACCAATTGGTGGAAGATTTTGTAAAAGAATACCCAACAAGTACCAAAAGAAATACGGCCTATGTAGATGTAGCCGATTACTATTTTGAAAATGGGAAATATGCGCATGCCAGAAAGTGGTATGATAAAGTAGATGAAAGCGGTTTAGGTAGAAATGAAAAAGAAAAATTTTATTTCAATAACGGCTATTCTGCATTTTCAAGTAAACAATATAAGGAAGCGAAGCAATATTTAACGCGTGTTGAAAACTCTAAAGAATACGGTTCGCAAGCCAAATATTATATAGGTTTTATGGCTTATGAAGGTGATGATTATGAAAGCGCTAATAAGTATTTTGACCAAGTAAGCAACCAAGAGCAGTACAAAGAAAAACTATCATACTATCAAGCCGATTTGAATTTTAAACTAGGAAATTTTGAAAAAGCAATTCAATTGGCGAAGGCAAAATTAAAAAGTAGCGATGCTAATGAAGTTTCAGAACTATCAAAAATTATAGGTGAAAGTTATTTCAATTTAAAAAAATATGATGAAGCTATTCCGTATTTAGAAGCTTATAAAGGTGTAAAAGGCAAGTGGAGTAATACCGATTTTTATCAACTTGGTTACGCACATTATAAACAAGGACATTTTGAAAAAGCTATTTCAGAATTTAATAAAATTATAAGTGGTACAAATTCAATAGCACAAAACGCCTATTATCATTTAGGTGAAAGTTATATTAAACTTGGTAAAAAACAAGAAGCTTTAAATGCGTTTAAAAATGCTTCGGAAATGGATTTCGATTTAAAAATTCAGGAAGATGCTTATTTAAACTATGCCAAAATTAGTTACGATATTGGAAATCCATACCAATCGGCACCACAAGTTTTAGCAGGTTATTTAGATAAATACCCAAAAACAACCTACAGAGAAGAAATTGAAACTTTGTTAATAGATTCGTATATCACTTCAAAAAACTATAAAGAAGCGCTTAAATTATTGGAAGGTAAAAAAAGTTTTGAAAATAAAGCAGCTTACCAAAAGGTAGCATTTTATAGAGGTTTAGAGTTGTACAATGAAGGTAAATATGCTGAAGCTAAAATTCTTTTTGATGCATCATTAAAAGAACCACGCGATGCAACTTTTACAGCAAGAACAACTTTTTGGAAAGCCGAAACCGATTATAATTTAAGTAATTATAATGATGCGTTATTAAGTTTTAAACAGTTTCAGCAGCAATCGGTAGCAGCATCTACACCTGAATATAAAAACATCGATTATAACTTGGCCTATACATATTTTAAGTTGAAGAATTATTCGCAAACAGCACAGTATTTCAACCAATATATAGCCTCAAGTAAAAGAACGGGTTCTGATAATACAAGGTTAAATGATGCATATTTGCGTTTGGGTGATGCGTATTTTGTGTCAAGCGACTATAAAAGTGCTATCAATGCTTATGAAAATGCTATAAAGTTAAGTACACTTGATGCCGATTATGCCTTCTTTCAAAAAGCAATAAGTGCAGGCTATATTGGGCAAGATTCAAAAAAAATAAAAGAATTAGAGCAGTTTATTTCAGAGTATCAAAAATCTAAACTTCGTGATGATGCCATGTACGAATTAGCAAATACCTACGTAAAAAATGGCGATACAGATAAAGCTGTACAAATGTATAATCGTTTAAATTCTGAATATAAAATGAGCTCATTTGTACCAAAATCGCATTTAAGACAAGGTTTGGTATATTACAACAGTGGTAAAAATGAACAGGCTTTAACCAAGTTTAAACAAGTAGCAAGCGACTATCCAGAAACGCCAGAAGCAGTACAAGCAGTAGCGACAGCACGTTTAATTTATATCGATTTAGGTCGTGTTAATGAGTATGCATCTTGGGTGAAAACTTTAAAATATGTAGAAGTTACCGATGCCGATTTAGACAACGCTACCTATGAAGCTGCCGAAAAGCAATATCTAGATAATAATACAGATAAAGCCATTACACAATTTAATGGCTATATAAATCAATTTCCAAACGGTTTACATGCCTTACAATCGCATTTTTACTTGGCGCAAATGTATTACAAAAAGGGATTGATGGATAATGCTGCACCACATTATAAATATGTGGTTGATACTTCTAGAAGTGAATTTACAGAAGAAGCCTTATCGCGTTTATCACAATTTTATTTAGAAAGTAAAAGTTGGAATAAAGCCATTCCGTTGTTAGAGCGTTTGGAAGACGAAGCTAATTTTCCGCAAAACGTTGTATTTGCACAATCTAATTTAATGAAAGCTTATTACCAATTAGAAAACTACAATAAAGCCGTAACCTACGCTGAAAAAGTATTAGCAAGTGCAAGTATTGATAATAAAATTAAAGCTGATGCCAATGTTATTATTGCACGTTCTGCTATAAAAACAGGCAATGAAACAAAAGCTAAAGAAGCCTACGCAAAAGTAGAAAGTGTAGCTACAGGCGAAACTGCTGCAGAAGCTTTGTATTACAATGCGTATTTTAAAAATAAGGATGGAAAATTTGAAGCTTCAAATACAGCTATTAAAAAATTAGCTAAAGATTTTTCAGGGTATAAATATTACAGCGCCAAAGGTTTGGTACTTATGGCAAAGAATTTTTATGCATTGAAAGATGCTTTTCAAGCAACTTATATATTAGAAAGTGTTATTCAAAACTTCACAGAGTTTAATGATGTAGTTACCGAAGCTAAAGCAGAATTAAATAAAATTAAAACACAAGAAGCTAAAACCAATTCGTCTATTCAAGCAGGAGGAAATTAATTTAACAATTGACAATTGTCAATTGAAAATTATCAATTGTTTAAAATCTTAAATAAAGAAATATGCGTAAGCACATAAAAAATATAATATCAGCAATTTTTGTACTAAGTGTAGCTTTTGGTTTTTCTCAAAAAAAATCGAATGACACTATAAATACAGGTGTAATAGACGTTGTAAAACCATACACGCCAACCATTTCCGATGCTTTTAAAGTGAAAGAAGTACCATCAACAAATGATGAAACTACGCAAGCAAAAAAAGAAATTAAATACAATATTTTTTCGTTTCCTGTAGCTTCTACATTCACACCAGCAAAAGGAAAAGCAGCAACTGTTGATAAAGCAAAACCCATCAAGTTATATGATAATTATGCAACGTTAGGTGTTGGTACTTACACTACCATTTTGGGCGATGTATATTTAAATCATGCCATTAACCGTAATGAAAGTTTTGGAACTTACATAAGTCATCATTCCTCTGGCGGTGGTATTGAAAATGTGCTTTTAGATGATAATTTTTCAGATTCAAAAATAAATATAAACTACGCATCACGTTTACGCGATTTATCATGGAACGCCGAAGCTGGTTTTGGATACCAACGTTATAATTGGTATGGACTTCCAGAAAATTATGCCAATAATGAAGCATTTACAAATACTTTAGATGTTAATCATTCCTTTTTTGATGCCCATTTTGGTAGCGATATTACTTTTGAAGACACTTATATTAATTCAGCAAGTTTTTTGTTTAGACGCTTTGGCGATAATCAAGGTTCGGGCGAAAACAGATTTACTTTTAAAGGTAAAGTAGATGTGCCAATTAATGATTATGAAATTGCAACAAATGTAGTTGTTGATTATTTAGGTGGCGGTTTTGCAAATGGTTATAATACAAATTCCGAAATAAATTATGGTAATATTCAAGTAGGCATTTCACCAACTTATGAATTGATTGAAGATGATTTAACCCTACAATTAGGCGTTTCATTATTTTATATGAATGATAGAGAAGCCAACGATAGTAAAATTTATTTATACCCAAACATTACAGCAACCTACAGATTGGTGAACGATGTGTTAATTGCCTATGGTGGTATTCAAGGTGATTTAAAACAAAATTCTTACTATGGTTTTGCTAATGAAAACCCGTTTGTGTCGCCAACACTGTCTATTACACCAACAGATCAACTTTATAATGCATACGTTGGCTTAAAAGGAAAAGTTACCAGTAATGTAAGTTACAACGTTAGTGGACGTTATTTAGCCGATAGAAGTAAAGCCTTGTTTATAAATAATATAACATCCTTTGATATGCTAAATGCTGAAGATTATCAATACGGAAACTCATTTGGCGTTGTGTATGATGATGTTAAAACTTTAGGACTTTCAGGTGAAATAAATGTAGATGTGAACAGAAATTTTAAGTTGGCATTAAAAGGCGAAACATTTAGTTATACAACCGACGACCAAGCTGAAGCATGGAATTTACCAGATTTTAAAGGCTCTATGTTTTTAGATTATCAAATAAGCGAAAAGTGGTTTGCAGGTGCTAATTTATTTTATGTAGGCAAGCGTAAAGATTTATTAAGTGTAGATGATAATATTATGGGAATTGTATCTACAGAAATAGATTTAGATAGCTATTTTGATGCCAATGTACACGTAGGCTATCATGTAAATAACCAACTGTCTATTTTTGCAAAGGCAAATAATATGGCAAATCAAGGTTATCAAAAATGGCAAAATTACCCAGTACAAAGTGCACAGTTTTTAGCTGGAGCTACTTATAAGTTTGATTTCTAAAATAAATTCCTGCGAAAGCAGGAATCTTTCAAATTGAAATGCATATTCAATGAAAAGGTTATTCTTTATAGTTCTATGTTTTTGTTTTAATTTTTGTATTTCACAAAACGGAATTCAGAGTTTAACACTTTCAGATGCTGCTTTAGAATTAACAAAACAGGACGTTATTTATGACTCAAGTTATTTTTCCATTCAATATCCAAACGGTGATGTGCCATCAAACAAAGGTGTTTGTACAGATGTGGTTATTAGAGCTTACAGAAAAATGGGTATAGATTTACAAAAAGAAGTACACGAAGATATGAAAGCCAACTTTGGTTTATATCCAAAAATTTGGGGACTAAAAACTACCGATAAGAATATTGACCATAGACGCGTTCCTAATTTAATGACTTATTTTGAACGTAAAAAGGCAGATAAACCAATAACGAACAATCCTAAAAACTATATACCTGGTGATATAGTCTGCTGGAATTTAGGTGGTGCGATAACACATATTGGAATTGTAGTGAACAAAAAATCTAATGACGGAAAGCGGCATTTGATTGTTCATAATATTGGTGCAGGTCAAGTTTTAGAAGATTGTTTGTTCAATTTTAAGATTATTGGACATTATCGTTTTAAAAATTAAGTATCAATTCAAAAAGATTCCTGCCTACGCAGGAATTAATCTAGCCAAATAATCAAAATGGTCGCCTTCAGCAATTAATTCGCATTTAAGTCCAACAGTTTCACAAGCTAGTTGAAGTTTTTCAAAATCTAGATACAACCATTTCATTGGGTTTTCATCTTCACCTTTATAGCTTAAAAAGTAATCAAGTTCGCCATAGTAAGTTGAATTCATATCCATCCAAAAACCACCATCTTCATCTTCATACATGTATTTAATATCCGAGGAATCTATTAAAATGTGTCCGTTAGTTTGCAACAAACTTTTTAAGTGCTTTAAGTATTTCGAAACTTGCGTTAATTCTTGAAAAATGCCTGTGCCATTCATTAATAAAAGAATTGTATCAAAGGTTTCGGTTTCATTTAGAATGTGTTTTACTTCGGCATGTAAAACACCACGTTGTTTAGTAACTTCAATAGCACCTTTTGATATGTCGATAGCCTTTACTTTAAATCCCTTTTCTTGTAAGTACAAACTATGGCTACCAGCACCACAACCAACATCTAATACTTTGCCTTTTGTTAATTTTAATGCTTTTTGTTCCAGTTTAGGCATATCTTTAAAACTACGAAATAAGTAGGGAAGTGGTAACTCATCTTCTTCAGATATGTTGGTAGATGTGATGATATCTTCGGTATAGTTTCCGTTTTGGTAATCTAACAACGCTTTTCCAAATAAATCTTTCAAAATAAAAAGTTTAAAGTTTAAAAAGTTTCAGGTTTAAAAGTTATATTTTTGATGTGTAAACCTGAAACAAACAACTTGGAACAATTTCTAAAAAACCTTCCAAAGCTCGCCAAAGATAAGCATAACGAGAACAAAAAATTCTTTGCGAAGCTAAAAAGTAAACCGCCTAAAAACTTAGATTATGTTATGCAAGAATTGCATGATGCAGAGTTTAAGCGAACCAATTGTTTGGATTGTGCCAATTGCTGCAAAACTACCGGACCATTATTTACCGATAAAGATATTGAGCGTATTGCAAAGCATTTTAGAATGAAAACACAGCAGTTTATAGCTCAATATTTGCGAATTGATGAAGATAATGATTACGTGCTGCAACGTGTACCATGTACTTTTTTAGGCGCAGACAATTATTGTTCTATTTATGAAGTACGACCAAAAGCATGCAGAGAATTTCCGCATACCGATAGAAAAAAGTTTCAGCAAATATCTAATTTAACCTTGAAGAATGTTGAAATGTGTCCTGCAGCTTATAATATTGTAGAGGAAATGAAGAAGCGTATTAAAGTTTAATTTATTGTTGCTGTTTTGCAGTCTATGCGTAGTAACTATAAAACTTTGAAGCTTTTTAGTTATATTTAATTCAAAAAAACACATCAATTGGAAACACTTCTAAATTATTTTGAAACCATACCATCTGCACACCGAAGCTTAATTTTAGTTGGCGGACTTACTTTTTTTTGGCTATTAGAAAGTTCGGTTCCTTTATTCAAATTCAATTATAAAAAATGGGAACATGCTATTCCTAATTTGTTTTTTACATTAACCACTATTATAATCAATTTTATATTGGCTTTTTTATTGTTTGAATCGGCTAGTTGGGTTATGGCAAACAATTTTGGTATTCTTAATTGGCTACCAGATATGCCACTTTGGTTGTATATTATTTTAGGTGTTTTTTTAATGGATTTTTTTGGAGCCTATTTACCACATTTTACAGAGCATAAAATACCAGTGCTTTGGATGGTACATTTGGTGCATCATTCAGACCATAAGGTAGATACAACAACAGCAAACCGCCATCATCCTTTAGAAAGTGTTATTCGTTTTGCATTTACACTACTTGGTGTTGTGGTTATTGGTGCGCCTATGGGTATTGTGCTATTATACCAATCTATGTCGGTAGTAGCTACACAGTTTACGCATGCCAATATTAAACTGCCTAAAAGGGTTGATGCTGCTTTAAGTTATGTATTAGTGTCTCCAGATATGCATAAAGTACATCATCATCACGTACTACCTTATGCCGATTCAAATTACGGCAATATATTTTCGGTTTGGGATAGACTATTTGGAACGTACATGACTTTAGATAGAAACCAATTAGTTTATGGTGTTGATGTGTTTCCAGATGAAAAAGAAAATAGCAATATTAAAGATTTGTTGAAGCAACCGTTTCAAAAGTATAAAAAGCCTACTATTGTTGATTAAGTTAAAAGTTAAAAGTAAAAAGTTAATTTTACTAACAACTAATCTAAAAACACATTTTCAAGTTCATTGCCAAAATCGGTCATAGAAACACCTGTTAAATTGGTTAAAACGGTTATAACAATTTCTTCTTCAGGGTAAATTAATAATATAGAAGAAGCACCAACGCCACCACCCGTATGATAGTATTTAGGCGTACCATTTTTTGAAGTTTCAGAAGAAAACCCAATACCATATCCTGTTTTTTCACCAGTAATTAAGCGTTGAGAGGTTGTAATTTCGTTTATAGCTTCTTTTGATACTATTTTAGGATATATAAGCTCGTTACCAAACTTTACAATATCTTCTGAAGTAGATAAAAAACCACCACCTGCAACTTTATATTCATTAGCTACAGGTTTTGCAATTACGGGGTGTTTTAATACCGAACTTCTATAAAATTGGGTTAAGTTTGGCACTGTAGCATCCGATACATCCATTAAGGAATGTGTCATGTTTAACGGTTTAAAAATAGCATCGTACACATAAGCATCAAAAGGTGTATTACTAACTTTTTGCATTACTTCACTTAACAAAACAAATCCAAACGAGCTGTAGTTATAGTGCGTACCAGGTTTGAATAAAAGTGGGTCGTTTTTAAACAAATCTAAACCTTCGGTAATACTCATTTTTTTGTTTAAGGCATATTCGTCATTATCTTTATAGTGCCTAATACCTGCTATATTACCACCTAGTTGGCGCACGGTAATATCATAATCTTGTTTTGGGTAATCGGGTACATATTTGTAAATACTAGCGTCTAGTTCTAAGGCTTTTTCATCAACCAATTTAGCTAAAGCAACTGCTGTAATAGATTTGGAAATACTAGCAATTCTAAAAACAGTTGTATCTGTTTTTACACGTGTTCTTGGTTTTTTGTTTGAAAAGCCAAAACCTTTAGACCATATTAGTTCGCCTTTTTTAGAAACAGAAATAGACATGCCCATAATGCCATGTTTTCTTAAAAATTTTTTGGCTAGTTTTTTTGCAGTTTTTGTTTTTGCTAGGTTTGGGTTTTCGGTGGTTTGGGTAAATCCTATAGCACTTAAAAGTAGCATTATAGAAGCAATAATTCGTTTCATTATGTTATTTATAAATAAGATAGTTGTTTCTAGTTTTTTTGAATGCATCCAAGCCTTGTTGCCATGTAGCTTTTATTTCAGTTTCACTTAAACCAGCTTCAATTTGTTGTTGTAGTTTTTTTGTGCCGGCTAATTTAGTGAAAAAGGCGTTGAAGAATTCTGCTTTGTTTTTAGTGTTTTTATATGCTGAAATTAACCAATTTAAATTTACACTATTTAAGTTTTTAGCATTAACCAAATTCATGCCATAACACATCTTATCTTGAAAAGGCGGTTGTTTTGCACCTTCATTTGGTTTTGGGGTAAAGGTATATTTAAATGTTGTTTTATCTAAAAACGGACTTCCAAAAACCTGAAATTGTGTGTTTGTACCTCTACCAACGCTTACGTTTGTGCCTTCAAAAAAACACAAACTAGGGTATAAATTTATAGAAGTGTCGTTTGGTAAATTCGGACTTGGTTTTATAGGTAAACTATACGCCATTTGGTGTGAATAATTTTTAATAGGAATGACTTTCAATTCACATTGTACACCATTTTTTAACCATTTTTCACCGTTTATCATGCTAGCATATTCGCCAATTGTCATGCCATGAACTACAGGAATTGGGTGCATACCAACAAAACTTTTGTTTTCCATTTCTAAAATTGGACCATCTATGTAATGCCCGTTTGGGTTTGGTCTATCTAAAAGCAACAAAGGTATATTGGCTTCTGCGCAAGCTTCCATAACGTAGTGTAACGACGAAATATAGGTGTAAAACCGTGCGCCAACATCTTGAATATCAAAAACCATGATATCAATTGTTTTAAGCTGTTCAGGTTTAGGTTTTTTATTATCACCGTAAAGCGATACAATAGGCACGCCTGTTTTAGTATCAATACCATCTTTTATATGTTCGCCAGCATCGGCTGTTCCTCTAAAACCATGTTCGGGTGCAAATACGGTTTTAATATTTACCTTTAAAGTTATTAATGAATCAACCAAATGCGTATAATTACCTTTAACTTTATTACTTCCTACTTTAAAAATTACACTTGTTTGGTTTGCAACAATACCAACACGTTTTCCTTTTAGCAAAGGTAAATAAGCATCCGTTTGGTTAGCAGCTACAAGCATTTTAGGGTTTTGGGTATTTGGCTCTTGATTTTTGATTCTTGATTTTTGATTCTTGGTTTCCTTATTCTGTCTTCCGTCTTCAGACTTTGAAATGTTTCCACAAGAAATCATTACCAAAACAAATAATAAAACTGTATTTTTGAAAACTTTAAATTGCATACGGTATTTTGAATTACGAGTTTTTTTTAGCTAAACGCATTATTGGTAGTAAAGCGTATAAAAGTAGTATATCGGCACCAATAATAAAAATTGGCATTGCAGCAATTGCTATTGGTATAGTGGTGATGCTAGTTGCCATAGCTACGGGTATTGGCTTGCAACAAAAAATACGCGATAAAGTAGTGGCGTTTAATGGGCACATAACTATTTCAAGTTTTGATAGTAATGCATCGCAAGAAAGCATATCGCCCATATCAAAAAAACAAAAGTTTTACCCAAAGTTTACAGCGGTAGCAGGTGTAAATCACATACAAGCCGTTGCTTCAAAATTTGGTGTTATACGAACCGAAACAGATTTTGAAGGTGCTTACTTAAAAGGCGTTGGCGCCGATTATAATTGGACGTATTTTAAAGAATTTCTAGTAGCAGGTAAACTGCCAGATTACACCAAAGGCAGAAATGAAGATGTATTAATATCGCAATACCTAGCCAATAGACTTGGTTTTAAAGTGGGCGAAACCTTTCAAATGGTATTCCCAAAAGACGACCCAGAAAAGCTGCCAAACATAATAACTTACAACATTGTTGGTATTTACAATTCAGGTTTTCAAGACTTAGATGCACAATACGTTTTGGGCGATATCCGCCATATTCAACGTATAAACAAATGGAAAGACGACCAAATTGGCAATTTTGAAGTGTTTATAGACGATTACGACCAACTTTCTACAAAAAGCATTGAAATATACCACAACACACCATCAACTTTTAATACCCAAGCCATAACAGATAAATACGCATCGGTTTTTGAGTGGATAAACATTTTTGATAAAAACATATACGGCATCATAGGTATTATGATACTAGTGGCAGGTATAAACATGATAACCGCACTACTGGTATTAATATTAGAACGTACCCAAATGATAGGTGTTTTAAAAGCCTTAGGTAGTAACAACTGGAGCATTCGTAAACTGTTTTTATACAACGCTAGTTACCTAATATTACTAGGTCTTTTTTGGGGTAATTTAATAGGTTTAAGCATTTTATTTGCACAAAAATACTTTAAACTATTTCCGTTAGACCCTAGTGTGTATTACGTAACCGAAGCACCAGTGTACATAAGTATGGGTTACATTATTGCCTTAAATGTAGGTACGCTAATACTTTGTTTACTTATGCTATTAATACCCTCGTACATCATCACCAAAATATCGCCCGTAAAGGCCATAAGGTTTGAGTAGCATCAAGGAGATGCCTTTAGCTATATCTTTTTAACTGTCATTGCGAGTGAAACGAAGCAATCTTATGATACAGTAGTAACAATAAACAGATTGCTTCGTTTCACTCGCAATGACGTAAGAAAACAAATAAATAATCGATGAAATACATGAATACCCATCATATCAGGTTCGACATTCCTTCGAGGATTCTCCCACATTCCTTCGTAAAATAAGGGTTTTTACGAAGGAGACTCGAAGGAATGTCGAACAACACTCGAACAAAACCCCTAAAAAGCACCTGTAATTAATCGACTAATGGCTAAAATGAGTATATATTTTTCAAGTAACAGTTACTCTTTTTAACATAAATATAAATATTTATATTTCTTTAAGAATATTTTTAAGTATTATTTTTATACCCATAGTTATATTTTTTGCTTTTTTGTTTGGTAAATCCAAAATAACTTTTATCTTTGCATCATAAGTTCTTTGAAAGAGTATTGAAAATTGTAGTAATTAAAATTCAAACTACTAAAGTGTATTAAGTTACACAACCAATTATGGTTCTATTGGCGACGACACGTAGCGCTCTGAAAAGAAAGCAACGTTGAAACTCGGTTTAGGCAAACGCCGAAAACGCGAAGTCATTCAGTAAGGAGAGCTGAAAAGATGCATTTGGGAAAACCCCTAAAAACGCTTGAAGTAAACCTGAAATGAATAAAACTAATAACTTGCTATGAAGTAAAAAGTAATAATAGACACATTTATTTTAAGTAGCAAGGAATAATTTTGGGGTGATAATGTGAACAACGCATATTGAATTTAATTACAAGCGTATTGTAAATGTAGCAAGGCGATATTGCCTTATAATTAAATACATTAAAGATATGCGTCAAAAACACAATTATCAACACGTTGATGGTCTTATACTTGGTATAAGGACTATCCTTTCTGAGAACCGTTGTTCATTCTCAGATGATGAAAAAGTTCTCCTATCTAATGCAATTAGGTATTTACAAAACTCTAAAAAAGAAAGCGATACAAAGCCTATAGATTGGAGTTTAGTTTTCAAAGGAATTGATTTACTCTACAGAGTAATTACCAATTTCGATGATTTTACGAACATTTTCTGACCTGACACCCCATAAATTTTTTCAAATACACTACGTATGAATTTAGGATTAGCAATAAAATCAATTAGAAAACAAAAAGGTTTAAAACAAAACCAATTTGCGGAACTCTGTGATATTACTCAAGCTTACTTATCACAGATTGAGAATAATAATAAGGAACCAAATCTTTCGACATTAAAAACTATATCGAATAAATTGGAAACACCTTTACCTATACTATTTTTTCTTTCAATAGATAGTAATGACATCAGTCCTGAAAAAGAAGATGCTTTCAACATTATTGCACCTTCAGTAAAATCATTGATAAACCAATTTTTTACTATTCAATGATTAATACACCTAAACATCTAGCTTATGCTTTAAAAGTTGATATCAAAGAAATACAGTCAATCATAAAAAATATAGACAATTTCTATAGAGAAAAAATTGAAATCAAAAAAGACAAATTTGATAAGCCAAAATTAGATGCAAAAGGAGAACCTAAAAAAAGGATAATAAATCCAAGTACAAAAAGATTAAAAGTAATCCAAACTAGAATACATAGAAATATTCTAAACCAAATTGAAATGCCAAGTTATGCATTTGGTGCTGTAAAAGGAAAAGATAACCTTGACAATGCTAAACAACATCAAGGAAAAAGATATAAATTTACAACTGATTTAAAAGATTTCTTTCCATCAATAACTAATAAAGCTGTTTTTAAGATGTTTGTTAGTCAAGGTTTTTCCCCTGAAGTTTCGAGTCTTCTTACTAAACTAACCACCTATAAAGGGAAAATTCCACAAGGAGCACCAACTTCCTCCACATTAGCTAATTTAGTTTTTATCAAAACTGGAGATATTTTACAAGAATTCTCTAAAGAAAATAACGCGACTTTTACTTCATTTGTTGATGATATGACTTTTTCATCGGCACTGGATTTTAAAAGTAAAATTCCTCAGATTTTAGAGATTATTACTAATGACTATAAAATCAGTCACAAGAAAACAAATTACTCTCGAAATCCGAATATTACTGGACTTCATGTAATGAATAATCATTTAAAATTACCTCAATCATTTATAGATAAATTGGAATCAACTGAAAACAAAACAGCTGAACAAATTGCTGGTTTAAAAATGTATAAAGAAAAGGTAGATAAATCAAATTATAACAAGACTAAAGTTATTTAAAGCGTTTGTTGTAAAAGTATAAACAGTACAGTAAATAATTAAATACTTCAATTATCGCCCAACAAAATTATGATGTTGAGTAGCTGTAAAATAATCTCTAAAAATACGGTTTAGTATATGTGGTTCGCTACAAGCTTTAATGCCTAGTTTTGGGTATAAGGTTATAATAGCGTTTGTTAATTGGGTTACTAAATTGCTTGTGGTGGTGTGTATGGTATTTGTGTAGGCTTCGGTAATAGGTGTTTGGTTGTTGGTGTAGGCATCTATAGTGTTTGCAATAGTATATAGCAGTTGGTTAGCCTGTTGTAATACGTTTTGTAGTTGTAGTGTGTGTTCTGTGCTTACTATGTTGCTGGCTTCATCATAAAAATGGGTAGCCATACCTAAGTAGTTTGCAAACAGGGTAACATCGGCAAATACAGTAAAGGGTATTTTAAAAATGGGTTGTGGTAAATAAAAGGTGTTATACACAAACGCATGAGTTTTGGGTACTACTACCTCGTGTAGTTTAAAACTATGGGTAGCGGTGGCTTTTAAACCCATAGCTTGCCAATCGTAAATAATGCTAACATCATTTTTAGGAATAACAAATGAATAGACTAACGGTGTGCCATCATCCTTTAAAACCATGTTGCCATTATCCATTATTTTGGCATTCAAAGTAAAATGTGTTAAGTATGGCGCACCTGTGGCATAACGCCATTCTCCAGAAATGATATAATTATCACCTTGTTTTTCGGCAACGCCAAAAACACCGCCACTACCACCAAAGCATATTTGGTTATTGCCTGATAAAAAAATAGCATCGGCAACCTCGGGTTGTAAATTACCAATAAAGTAAGTTGCACCGCTACATAGGGTAATTGTCCAACCCAAACTACCATCTGTTTTTGCTAAAGTTTGTAGTTTTTGTAAACCTTCGGTAAGTGAAAGTTCTAAACCGTTATATGCTTTTGGTACCCATAAACGCCATAGGTTGTTTTGGGAAATCCATTCCAGCGTATTTGTTGGAAATACGAATGCTTCTTTGTAAACGGGACTAAGCTGTTTTGTATGCATTGCTTCTTTCATTTAAAATAATAGTTCGCCATTTAAAATACCCTGAAGTGCCAACAGCAAACAAGAATATGGTTAAACCTGCGTAAATATAAAGGTCTTTGTAAAAAAGTAATGGTATGGAAATGATGTTGCTAATGTTTAAATAAATCCAATTTTCCATTTTTCGTTTTGCCATAAGCCACATACCAGCCCAAGCAAAAGCGGTTGTGGTAGCATCCCAATAAGGTACATCGGAATTTGTATGGAAAACTAACCAATACGACATAATAATGAAACAACCAGCCACAATACCAATAGCTTTAAAATGCTCTGCAAAAGTAGCGTAGGAGATAGGTACTTCTTCTTTTTGTGTGCCGTATTTCCAATAAAACCATCCGTAAATACTCATAACTAAGTAATACAGGTTTAGTAGAATGTCGGCATACAATTTTGAAGCATACAATACCCACATACCTATAAGAATGGATACGATGCCAAATAAATAATTGTTGATGTTATTTTTTCGAGCTAGAAGTACTTGGGTAATTCCAAAAGCAGTACCAAGCCATTGAAAGATGCTAATTGGTGAAAAAAAATCCGCAGTCATTGTTTTATTGTTTTTTAAACGAATGAAGAACGGAGATGAACCAATAATGGAAATATAGCTATGAAGCTTTGTCCATAAAATCCCTACGCTGGCATTACCCAGATCAGGTATCGAGCTTAAAAACTCTTGGGTATCATCTCAGCCTGTTAAAAAACAAGCACCCCATTTTGTGCAAAGTTATAGTTATAGATGGTATAATGAAAATTAAAGTTTGTTTTTTACTATCTATAAAAAATGCAATGCATATGAAGGTTTGATTTACTATAAATTTTGTAACTAGAAATACATTTTATTTAAGTGTAATAGACTCAATTTCTAGTTTAAATGATTCCTCTATTTTATTTCCAATTAAAAACGCTATTTGAGTCATTTGTTCACCAGGATAGTTTGGTAACTTTAATAGTTTGCCTCTAAAAGCAGGATACATTGTATTGAAAGGAATTTCTATGGTATGCCATTCTTTTTTAGCACTAAAGCTAGCAACATAAGAATGTTTATCATCTGTATTGCTTTTTGTTCTGAATTGATAGGTTTTGCCATCACCTTTTACTTTAATGCATACTGTAGAAAAAGCAGATACGCTTTTAGCGTCAAAATTATATTGAACCATTGAAAAGCCACCATTATTTTCTAAAGAAACCTTACCACTAAAAACACCAAAACCAGTATCGTTTAAATTAAAACTGCTGTTAGATTTACCACCCATAACCACATCATTTATTGTCTTCCAATTAGTGATATTAGTCGTCGTTTTAAAATTGAAAATAGTCATGGCACTTTAAAAAAAATTAAATTAGAATATATAAAAACTGAAAGTTTTTTAATGGCTTACACCAGCATCGGTACGTTCTACTTCTTTTATAGTACCATCATCATTAAAATGTAAAAATTCAGCACATACTTTACGTTGTATTTTTTCGCAATCTAAATCGTTTTCAAGCCAACGGTGGTAAAATAATATCCATTTACCATTAAACTCAACAATAGAATGGTGGTTATTGCTTTCACCTTCAGCTTTCATAATAACACCTTGGTATTTCCATGGACCAATTGGAGTGCTTGCTGTATAATAGGTTAGTATGCGGTTGTCTTCTGGCATGGTGTAATAATAAATATTGTTTCTTTTAAATACCCATGGACCTTCTCTTTTGGGTTTGTATCCACCCATATCCATGGCAACTAGGTCGCCTTTTACACTCAATAAATCATCATTTAACTTTGCAACATAATAATCGCCACCACCATTAAAATATATATAGCCTGCGCCATCATCATCTAAAAACAGGCAAGGGTCGTTTGCATAAGGTGTTGTCCAAAGTGGTTTTCCAATAGGGTCTTTAAATGGTCCGGTTGGCGAATCGCTTACTGCCATGCCAATACCCATCCATTTGGTACTGTTTTTTGGGTTTACGCGGTCTTTAAAACCTGTTCCAGCTGGGAAACAGAAATAGTATTTACCATTTTTATAGGCAGCATCTGGAGCCCAAGCATAATTATCGGCCCAAGATAAATCGTCAACACTTAAACATGCGCCATGGTCGGTCCAGTTTATTAAATCGCTAGACGAAAATACGTGCCAATCTTTCATCCAAAAGTCTTCTTGACATTCTTCATCATGTGAAGTATACAAATACATTTTACCATCTGCCCAAACATGACCCGATGGGTCGGCAGTAAGAATATCACTTCCAAAACTTAAAGGGTTTTGAGAAAAGCCCAAGGAAGCTACAGTTAAGCCAATTAGGATAGAAAGGTTTTTTAAAGAAGACATATGTAATGAATTTAGTTTATGGTTTTTTTAAAGTTTAGTTACATCAATTTTAAAAAGTTCAGCAGCATTTTTCCAAAGAATTAATTCCTTTTTTTCTTGAGGAAGCTCTAGTTGATCCATGAATTTTAAATACGATTTCATATTACTTATTGGCCAATCTGTGCCATAAAGTAAATATTTTGGGTCGCCAGCATAAGTTATCATTTCTTCAATTTCGGTTTTCATGTAGCGTTCAAATTTATCGGAGAAATCGCCTAGAACCAATCCAGAAATATCGGCATGTACGTTTTTGTTTTTGTAAACAACTTCCATGCAATCTTTAATCCATGGGTTGCCTACATGGCAAATTACTATTTTTAAATCGGGATAATCAACTGCTAAATCATCAATATGTAAAGGGTGCGAATATTTTACTTTTCCAGTTGGTGCATACGTATCGCCAGAGTGAAACATGACGGGTACATCAAATTCAATAGCCATATCGTAAACCACTTTAAATCTAATATCATTAGGATAAAAAGGTTCGTAACCTGGATAGAACTTCAGGCCTTTTATAAGTCCAGCTTCTAAAAAGTCGCTAATTTCTTTTAAATCTCTGTGTGTGTAGTTAAGATAGCTAATGCCTGCTACAACACCTAAATTATCTCGGTCGCTTATAGCTTCAACTACTTGTTTTGTACTTGGTCTGTGTTCGTTTACTTTGTAAGATGAAAGCACTAGGGAGTAATCTACGTTGTTTTCTAACATGGTGTCCGTTAGCTTGTTTAAGCAATCATCTAAAGAAACAACACGGTCTTCATGGTAGTTGTTTATATGTGTGTGTACGTCAATTATCATTTTTATGTTTTTAAATTTTTAATATTTCCAAACCAAAACATCGGCGGTTTTTAAAGTAGTACTACCAATCAAAATTTCAGTGTTTTGAGGTAAAATCATGGTATATGGTTTGTTTGAATAATTTACTGCAATACCAAAACCATCGCGGTATTCAACTATCACGCCTTCTGGGTAGTTTTCAACAGGAATGTTTTGTTGGTTGTATAATTTGATTAATACTTGTTTCTCAAGATCACCATTTTTAGAATCAACACCAATATAAGTAACAGTGCCTATACCTAGTTTTCTAGAAATAATTGCAGAAGTTCCAGAATAGAATTCAGAGTTATAAGTTGCCCAAGTTTCAGTGTCTTTATATGGTTTTAATAAATCGCCCCAACTAGTCCATTCAAAATCGTTGTTATTGAATTTAATTTTTCCTGGTGCATGAGGCATTAATAAATCGTATGATTCAATTTCTGAACCTATCAATTTCCACATAGGTTCATAAAACTTAGCTTCCCATAAATGACCTTTTTTGTTTTGAATTCCTGAACGACAACTTAATACTAAATTACCACCATTTTTAGCATAAGCGGTTAATTTAGCAATCATTTGTTCATCAATCATTTGGTAGGCTGGCACTATTAAAACAGGGTAATTTGAAAAGTTAGTTGTATCGCGAATAAAATCTACAGGTGCTCCAAAGGCTTTTACAGCTTTATAATATTTTAAAAAATGGTCTTCGGTTTGCCATTGGTTGGTTTGTTTATTTAGGTTTATACCCATCACATTATCAGTATTAAACAATATACCTGTTTTACGTTTTAAATAGGCTTCGGGTAAATTAGCCTTAGCATTATATTTTTTTCTTAATAAATTAATTTCATTTATAAACTGGCTGAATTCTTTACCGCCAGTAGTTTGTGTAACACCATCAGGACCTACAATGCCATAATGGTATTGTTCATAGCCATATAAAGGAGCGCGGTATCTGTAGGTACAGGTAAATTTACTGCCGCCTGCAAAAACATGCCATAACCACATACGCATAGCACCAGGTAATGGTTGCGGGTTGATACTACCCCAATTAACTTGCCCAGGTTGTAATTCCATAACGCCATACATACCTTTTAATGGGCGAAAAAAGTCGTTTGCCATAGCAATTCTTGAGTATTCGCCAACACGATACCCGTTGGTGTCTATGCCTTTATCACTACCATATACCATATAGCGTGTGTAAGCTTCAAAGTCTAATTCTTTACTCATACCTATATAACCAACATCGTACATAGGGATGTAGTTAGATGTTATCCATTGGTTTTTACTGGCGTGTTTTTTGATTTCCAAAGCTTGTTCATCAAGAAATGAAGCAGTTTCATAATCAGCAAAACGATAATGATCTAATTGTGAATGTAAATTCATGCCCCATTGTTGATGAAGAGGCAGATTTATTTCATCAAAATTAGTATACGTTCCACTCCAAAAATTGTTTCCCCAAGCTTCGTTTAAAGTAGCAATGGTTTTGTATTTTTCTTTTAGCCAATCGCGGTAACGCAAAAGTGCATCGTTGCCATAGTCAAGAAAACGGCGAGGTTCATTATCAAGTTGCCAACCAATAATGCGTTTATCATTACCATATCTTTTAGCTAGTTGTTCTATCATTTTCATAGAATAGCTGCGGTAATAATTGCTTGAAAATGTAGCATGTTGGCGTGCGCCATGATCCATTTTTGATCCATCTTCATTTGTTGCAAGTACTTCAGGATGTTTGCGTACTAACCAAACAGGAGGTGTAGCTGTAGAAGTACACATAATTACTTTTAACTTGTATTTTGCTGCAAGTTCTAAAGCTTTATCAAGCCATTTAAAATCGTAAATACCTTCTTGGGGTTCTAATTCTGCCCAAGCAAATTCTGCAAAATGGGTAAACTCATAACCCATTTCAGCTATGTTTTTTAAATCGCGTTCCCATTGTTGTGGGTTCCAATGTTCAGGATAGTAGTAAACACCAACTGTTGTAAGGTCTTTAGTTGGGAAGAATTTTTCAAATTTTTGAGAAAACGAATTGAGACTTAAAAGAATTACAAAGCAAGCGAATAAAACTTTTTTTGAAACAGTAATTTTTAAAGACATAAAGGTGGTTATTTAGTTTAGTAATGGTTTAATTATTTTCAATATCGCTAATATGATGCTCTAAAGCTTTCACTGAAATTTGAATTTCCATAATTAATAATGCAAGCGATATAATTAGAAAAATAAGGGCAGCACCAAATACCCAAATAGCTAAAGTATGTTGTTGCACGTAAATTAAAAACATGGTTAATACGCATAGTAATAAACTTGATATACCAAAAATTTGCATGCTACGCGTTAGGTATAAGCGTTGTTTTATATTTTGTATTTGCGCCATTAAAACCTTGTCTTTGTTCTTTTTATACTTGCTATGCAAATCTCTAATAGTAGCAGCATAAGCTAAAAACCGATTGGTATAAGCAAGCATTATTAATGAAATTGCCGAAAAAAGAACTGCAGGTGTAGTAAGTGTTAAATCTTCCATTTTAAGAATTTACCCAAATTTAACAACTTTAAAGTTTTTTGAGGGTATATTTTGATTCAATTTATTTTTTACATTCGTTGAATGCAAGAAGATTTTTTACATTACATCTGGAAACATAAAAAATTTGAAGTAAATCAATTAAAAACAACACAAGGTGATGCTGTTTTGGTTACTTCTGTGGGGCAACATAATTTTAATGCTGGTCCTGATTTTTTTAATGCACAACTTAAAATTGGTGAACAACTTTGGGCTGGCAATGTAGAAATTCATGTAAAATCATCCGACTGGTTTTTGCATAATCATGAAGTAGACAAGGCATATGATAACGTGATTTTACACGTTGTTTGGGAACACGATACGGATATATTTAGAAAAAATAATACGCCAATTCCAACACTACAATTAAAAGATGTTGTTAGTAATGTTATTTTAAACAATTATGAAAAATTGTTTTCTAAAAGTGGAAAATGGATTAATTGTGAAAATGATTTTGCCTCGGTTGATGATTTTTTGATTAACAATTGGCTTGAACGTTTGTATTTTGAAAGGTTAGAACGAAAATCATTAGAAATTCAAAAGCTTTTAGAAGAAACAAAAAACGATTGGGAAGCTGTTTTATTTGTGATGCTTACTAAAAATTTTGGACTAAAAGTAAACGGAGAATCGTTTTTTAGTATTGCAAAATCGGTTGATTTTTCAATAGTTAGAAAAGTGCAATCAAACCAAGAAACATTGGAAGCCTTGTTGTTTGGACAAGCAGGTTTATTAGAACAAGATATTGAAGATGGTTATTATTCAATGCTAATTAAGGAGTATCACTTTTTAAAACAAAAATTTAAACTAGAAAACAAGCATGTAATTTCGCCACAGTTTTTTAGGTTACGACCTCCAAATTTTCCAACCATTAGGCTTTCGCAATTGGCTGGTTTGTATTTTAATAACCAAAACCTGTTTTCAAAAATTATAGCGCTAAATAATTTAGATGAATTTTATAAACTTTTTGATGTAACTACTTCTTTATATTGGGAAACGCATTTTTCATTTGGAAAAGCGTCGAAAACGTCAACAAAAAAGTTAACCAAGCCGTTTATAGATTTATTGCTTATTAATACCATAGTGCCAATTAAATTTTGCTACGCAAAACAAAACGGACATGATATTAATAACATTATTTTAAATATTGCTACTGAAATTACTTCAGAAAAAAATAGTATAGTTGATGCGTTTAATAAGCTTAAAAAAACATCAAAAACATCACTACATTCGCAAGCACTTATTCAACTTAAAACCGAATATTGCAATAAAAATAACTGTTTGCAGTGCGCTGTAGGAAGTCAATTAATTAAGTAATTTTGTTTTTTATAAAACTTTTAAACAAATAAACTTTTTCACTTTTAAACTTAATACTAAATTGCAGCATGAGCATTTTTTACAAACCCTTATTGTTTTTTCAAAAGCATGGTTATTACGTTTGCCAGCGTATTGCAGAACGCTTGGGTATACGTACAAAAGTAGTTAGAACAACGTTTATGTATTTAACCTTTGTAACGCTTGGTTTTGGGTTTGCATTGTATTTGTTTTTAGCATTTTGGATGCGTATAAAAGATTTAGTTTACACCAAACGGTCTTCGGTTTTCGATTTATAATATATATGAACCCACTTATTAAGTTTTTTAGAACTAAAATTTATACCGCCGTTTTTTTGTTGGTTATTATGCTAATGGTGGGTATTTTTGGGTATAAATTTATTTCTAATTACTCATGGTTAGATGCTGTTTATATGACGGTAATAACCATGACAACGGTTGGTTTTGGTGAAGTTATACCGCTAGATTATAATTCAAAAATATTCACAATTTTTTTAATATTATCAAGTGTTGTAATCATGGGTTATGCACTTTCTATAATTACAGAATACATATTAAGTAAAAATAATATTGAAGATTTAAAACACAAAAAGATGCAAAAAGAGATTAATAGTTTTAAAAACCATGTAGTTATTTGTGGCTATGGTAGAAATGGAAAACAAGCAGCAATAAAATTGTTAGCTCATAAAAAGGCATTTGTAGTTATTGAAAAAAATAAAGAAATTGAAGAACGTTTGCAGTTAGATAATGTTCCATACGTTATAGGAAATGCAAATGAAGATGATGTTTTAATGCAAGCAGGAATTGATCGCGCTTCAAGTTTTATTTCAGCTTTACCAAATGATGCAGATAATTTATTTGTGGTACTTTCTACAAGGCAAATAAATAAGAATATCAATATAATAAGTCGTGCTTCAAACGAATCGTCATACAATAAATTAAAATTTGCAGGTGCAAACAATGTGATTTTGCCCGATAAAATTGGAGGCGACCACATGGCATCTTTAGTGGTCGTTCCTGGTTTAATGGAATTTTTAGATAACTTGTCAATTGTAGGGAAATCGGGTATTAATGTTGAAGAAGTTGCCGTTGAAAAACTTTTTAGAAAAGAAGATATAAAAACGATAAAAGATTTAGACCTTCGAAAAAAAACAGGTTGTACCATAATAGGTTACAAAGATGAAAATGGCGAGTATATAGTAAATCCTGAAGCAGAGTTAGAATTAGCACCAAAGTCTAAAATTATTGTTTTAGGAAGGCCAGAACAAATAGACGCACTAAATTCAGAATATAATATTTAATAGGGCATTTTGATTTTAACAGCAAATGTTTTAAAAAATCATTTTTTTTTAGCATCTTGCCGACTTTTAATAAGAATCTTTCAATAGAAATAACAAAAAAACCAAAATATTCTCTTATGAAGAAATATCTTCTCCCTGTACTTACATTATTAATTCCTATAGTAACATTTTCTCAAGAAGCACAAAAAGGCTTAGATGAGAAAGTAAATGATGCATTCATGCCAGTAGCAACTTGGTGGGAAGGTTTTATATTAACCAAAGTACCAATAGGCGAATACCAAATTCCGTTTGTAGTGTTGCTATTAGTTTTTGGTGCTACGTTTTTCACCATTTATTTTAAATTCCCAAGTATTACAAAATTTATAACTGCAATTAATACGGTAAGAGGTAAATATGTTGATATTGAGAAACATGGTGTTGATAAATTATATAATAATGATGAAGCTTTAGCCGAAGAAGATATCGCAGATACCATTAGAGATGAAAGTGCTCATGGTGAAGTGTCTCATTTTCAGGCTTTAGCAACTGCGGTTTCAGGAACAGTTGGTTTAGGAAATATTGCTGGTGTTGCTGTTGCTATAGGTTTAGGTGGTCCAGGAGCAACTTTCTGGATGATTATTTGTGGTTTATTAGGTATGTCAACCAAATTTGTAGAATGTACTTTAGGTGTAAAATATAGAGACATAGGAAAGGATGGAACTGTATATGGTGGTCCAATGTATTATCTAGCAAAAGGTTTTAAAGAAATTGGCTTTAGTAAATTAGGGAAAATACTAGGTGTATTATTCGCTGTTTTATGTGTTGGAGCTTCTTTTGGTGGTGGTAATGCTTTTCAATCAAACCAAGCTGCAGTACAAATTAGTACATTATTAAATTTACAAGGTGGATCAAACGGTGTAATTATTGGACTTTTCCTAGCATTTTTTGTTGGTGTAGTTATAATTGGCGGTATTAAACGAATAGCTAAAATTACAGAAAAGATAGTGCCTTTTATGGCTGGTCTTTACATTTTGGCTTCTTTAGTTATAATTTTTGCAAATATTAGCGATATTGGTTTAGCCTTTTCATTAATTATTGATGGCGCATTTACACCAATGGCAGGCTTAGGTGGTCTTGTAGGTGTATTGATAGTTGGTTTTCAACGTGCAGCCTTTTCAAATGAAGCTGGCGCAGGTTCTGCTGCAATTGCACACTCTGCTGTGAGAACAAAATACCCAGCATCAGAAGGTGTTGTTGCACTTTTAGAACCATTTATAGATACTGTTGTTATTTGTACAATGACAGCTTTAGTAATTATATTTTTCAATATTAATGGTACAGATGCACAATCGGTATTTAATTATACAGCAGAACATGGTAGTAGTGTTATTTTAAAATCTACCGATTCTCCAATAAGTGGTGTAGATTTAACATCTTTGGCTTTTGATTCTGTAATACCGCACTTTTCGTATGTATTAACAATCGCCATTGTATTGTTTGCGTTTTCAACCATGATTTCCTGGTCTTATTACGGTTTACAAGCTTGGAAATATTTATTTGGAAAAGGAAAAACTGCCGATATGGTTTACAAAGTATTATTCTTATTATTTGTTGTAATTGGAGCTGCTGCAACTTTAGATGCCGTAATTAAGTTTTCAGATGCGATGATTTTGGCACTGGTTTTCCCAAACATGATAGGCTTATTTTTCTTATTCCCAAAGGTGAAACAAGAATTAACACGTTATTTAAGTGCCATAGCTATTAAAAAAGAAGCTATTGAAGATGGTGCAATAGATGTTACCAAACATATGTAATTATTACAAATGAACTTTTTAAAAGCATCCCATTTCAAGTTTACAAAAAACCAACGGAATGGGATTTTTTTATTAATTCTACTCATTATACTTCTGCAGTGTATATATTTTTATATTAACTTTTCTTCTGAAGAAATTAATGTAAACCAAACCCAACTTGCAGCATTTCAGAAAGAAATCGATTCACTTCGATTAGTAGAAATTGAAGAACGGAAACCCAAAATATATCCGTTCAATCCAAATTTTATAACCGATTATAAAGGTGCTTCATTAGGAATGACCAATGAGGAAATAGATAGATTATTAGCTTTTAGAAAACAAGATAAATGGATAAACTCAACAAAGCAATTTCAAGAAGTTACCAAAGTTTCCGATTCATTTTTAAATGCAATATCACCATATTTCAAGTTTCCAGAATGGGCAACCAATCCAACAAAATCATTCGAAAAATCTAGTTATTCGTTTAACAAAACGCCAAAAACCTTCAATCAAAAAATAGATTTAAATAAAGCAACTGCTCAAGAATTACAAAAAGTAAACGGCATAGGCGAAGTGCTTTCTGAACGGATAATTAAGCTTAGAAATAAGTTTATAGGTGGTTTTATTGATGTTGTACAACTGCAAGATGTGTATGGTTTAACACCCGAGGTTATTGAACGCATTAATAACGAATTTGCTGTAAAAACTCCGCGAACCATCAAAAAAATAATATTAAACAAAGCATCTATAGACGAATTGGTTACTATACAACACATAGATTACAATTTAGCATTTCGTATAGTAGAACAACGGCAGTTAAGAGAAGGTTTTAAATCCTTAGATGAATTAAAAAAAGTAAAAGACTTTCCTGTAAATAAAATCGATATAATTAAATTATATTTGTCGCTCGATTGAAAAAGAAAAAATAAATGAGTAGTATGTACTTCACTGAAGAACATCATCTTTTTAGAAAAAGTCTTCAAGATTTTTTACAAAAAGAAGTCGTTCCTCACATTGAAACTTGGGAACAAACAGGTACGATAGACCGGTTTATTTGGAAGAAATTTGGAGACATGGGGTTCTTCGGAATTAATTACCCAGAAACTTATGGCGGTCTAAACCTAGATTTGTTCTATACGGTTATCCTTTTAGAAGAACTGCAAAAAATAAACTCAGGTGGTTTTGCAGCAGCAATTTGGGCACATGTATATTTGGCAATGACGCATTTAAACGCTGAAGGAAGCGAAATTATAAAGCAAAACTATTTAGCCGCAAGTATATCAGGTGATAAAATTGGCTGTTTATGTATAACAGAACCTTTTGGTGGTAGTGATGTGGCAGGTATGCGAACTACAGCAATAAAAGAAGGAAATCATTACATTTTAAACGGTTCAAAAACATTTATAACCAATGGCGTTTATAGCGATTATTTGGTTGTAGCGGCAAAAACAACTCCAGATTCAGGCAATAAAGGTATTAGTATTTTTCTTGTTGATAGAACAGAAGTAGGCTTGTCTGCTACCAAATTAAATAAATTAGGTTGGCGAGCTTCAGATACCGGAGAAATAGCCTTCGATAATGTAAAAATACCAGCAAGTAATCTTTTGGGAGAAGAAAATAAAGGTTTCTCTTATATCATGCAGCATTTTGCGTTAGAGCGATTAATTATGGGGGTTAATGCACATGCACGAGCAGAATTTGCTTTAGAATACGCGTTGCAATACATGTCCGAACGTCAAGCTTTTGGTAAATCAATCAATAAATTTCAAGCACTAAGACACACAATTTCAGATTTATACACAGAAATGGAAATTTGTAAAGAATTTAATTATTCTGTTACATATAGACTAAATAAAGGAGAATATGTAGTTAAACACGCTACCATGTCTAAATTGAAGTCAACAAAAATGGCTGATGAAGTTATTTATCAATGCTTACAGTTTTTAGGAGGCTATGGCTATATGGAAGATTATCCAATGGCTAGATTGCTTCGAGATAGCAGGTTAGGCCCAATTGGAGGTGGAACTTCAGAAATTTTAAGAGAGATTATCGCTAAAATTATTATTGATAAAAAAGAATATAAACCAGCAACATAAAATAATTTACATTTGATAATTGTTAATTAATAATTATTTTTATTTTTGCACCCACAAAATCTAAAAGAGAGGAGGTTAAGACACTATGTTAATAATACCAATTAAAGAAGGAGAAAATATAGATAGAGCGCTAAAGCGTTTTAAAAGAAAGTTTGATAAAACAGGCATTAAGCGTCAGTTACAAACTCGCAAACAATTTACAAAGCCTTCAGTAGAACGTAGAGCGCAAATACAAAAAGCACAATACATTCAAGGTTTAAGAGATGCAGAAGACATATAATCTGTAACTTATATAAAATTAAAATCCCGCAACTAGCGGGATTTTTTTTGTTTAACATTTTTACCATCATAAAAGTTGTGTTCTAAACTTTTAACTTTTAACTTTAAACCTTAAACTTAAAAAATGTCTTTCAATTCATTTACAGATTACCTGTTGTTAGAAAAAAATTATTCAGCATTAACGGTTAATGCTTACAAGAAAGATTTAGAAAGTTTTTCAAAATTTGCAAATGCTGAATATAGAGTTGAAAGCATTACTCAAATAAACTATGCTCAAATTCGTAGTTGGATTGTTTCATTAGTTGAAAATGGCCTTTCAAACCGAAGTATCAACAGAAAAATATCATCATTAAATACCTATTACAAATTTCTTCTAAAAACAAAAACAATAGAAGTAAACCCATTAGTAAAACATAAAGCCTTAAAAACAAGTAAAAAAATACAAATCCCTTTTTCAGAAGCAGAAGTGGCAAACGTTCTTGATGATTTTAACTTTGAAAACGATTTTGAAGGCATTCGAAATAAATTAATAATCGAACTATTTTATTCAACAGGTATAAGAAGAATAGAGCTAGTTGAACTTAAACTATTAAATTTTAATTTAGAAAATAGCACGTTAAAAGTATTAGGTAAATGTAACAAGGAACGCATAATACCGCTATTAAATTCAGTACTAAATACATTTCACCTATATATAAAAGAGCGAAATAAGTTAGAAACTATATTAGATGATGATTATTTATTTTTAACACAAAAAGGCGTTAAAATATATGAAACACTTGTTTATAGAATAATAAATGATTATTTTAGTGAAGCATCTACTAAGGTAAAAAAGAGTCCGCATATATTAAGGCATTCATTTGCAACTCATTTACTAAACCAAGGTGCCGATTTAAATGCTGTTAAAGAGCTTCTTGGTCATTCAAGTTTAGCAGCAACACAAGTTTATACACACAATAGTATAGCCGAGTTGAAAAAGGTGCACATAAACGCACACCCAAGAAGTAAAAAATAGTATTGAGAGTATTGTTTAACCAAAAATTACAAAGTATGAAAGTAATCACTCAATCAGTTAATTTTAATGCAGACAAAAAATTAATAAATTTCATTCAAAAGCGAATGGATAAATTAGATATGTTCTATGATAAAGTAATCCATTCGGATGTTTTTTTAAAAGTTGAAAACACAAGCGATAAAGAAAATAAAATATTTGAAGCAAGAGTAAGTGTGCCTGGTGATAGTTTTGTTGTAAAAAAACAATGCAAAAGTTTTGAGGAAGGAGCAGATATGGCAGCAGCGTCATTAGAAAGACAGCTAAAAAAGAGAAAAGAAAAATTAAGAGAACATTTATAATAAAATTTCTCAAAAAATGTTTTGATTAAAAAAATAAATCTATACATTTGCAGTCCGTTAGAAATAGCGGGCTTTTTTTATGCGTAAAAAGTGTAAAAACGCCGATGTAGCTCAGCTGGCTAGAGCAGCTGATTTGTAATCAGCAGGTCGTGGGTTCGAGTCCCTCCATCGGCTCAAAAAAATAAAAAAACGAATTTGTTTTTCGTTTTAAGTTCTTTAAAAGAGTGAAATAAGTTAATTGGGGAGATACTCAAGCGGCCAACGAGGGCAGACTGTAAATCTGCTGACTACGTCTTCGCAGGTTCGAATCCTGCTCTCCCCACATTTTACTTAAAAAGGAATTAAATAATTGCGGGAGTAGCTCAGTTGGTAGAGCGTCAGCCTTCCAAGCTGAATGTCGCCGGTTCGAACCCGGTCTCCCGCTCTAATATTTAAGCCGGTGTAGCTCAGGGGTAGAGCGTTTCCTTGGTAAGGAAGAGGTCACGGGTTCAATTCCCGTCATTGGCTCTATTTATTGAAAAAAAAATTAGAATACACTAATATTATTATATAACTAAGATTAAATTATTTAAAAAACATGGCAAAGGCAACTTTCGATCGTTCAAAACCACACTTAAATATTGGTACAATTGGACACGTAGATCACGGTAAAACAACTTTAACTGCTGCTATTACTAAAGTATTAGCTGATGCAGGTTTATCAGAAGCGAAATCATTCGACCAGATTGATAACGCTCCAGAAGAAAAAGAAAGAGGTATTACAATTAATACTTCACACGTTGAATATGCAACAGCTAATCGTCACTACGCTCACGTTGACTGTCCTGGTCACGCGGATTACGTAAAGAACATGGTTACTGGTGCTGCTCAAATGGATGGTGCTATTTTAGTAGTTGCTGCTACTGATGGTCCAATGCCACAAACTCGTGAGCACATCCTTTTAGGACGTCAAGTAGGTATTCCTCGTATGGTTGTATTCATGAATAAAGTGGATATGGTTGATGATGAGGAGTTACTAGAGTTAGTTGAAATGGAAATTAGAGATTTATTATCTTTCTACGAATATGATGGAGATAATGGGCCTGTAATTGCTGGTTCTGCTTTAGGTGCACTTAACGGTGAAGCTAAATGGGTAGATACAGTTATGCAATTAATGGAAGCAGTAGATTCATGGATTGAAGAGCCTTTAAGAGAAGTTGATAAGCCTTTCTTAATGCCAATTGAAGACGTATTCTCTATTACTGGTCGTGGAACTGTTGCTACAGGTCGTATCGAAACTGGTATTGCTAAAACTGGAGATCCAGTTGAAATCATTGGTATGGGTGCTGAGAAATTAACATCTACTATTACTGGTATCGAAATGTTCCGTCAAATCCTTGATAGAGGTGAAGCTGGTGATAACGCAGGTATCTTATTAAGAGGTATTGATAAAACTCAAATCTCTAGAGGTATGGTTATTGTTAAACCAGGTTCAGTAACACCGCACGCTAAATTTAAAGCAGAGGTTTATATCTTGAAAAAAGAAGAAGGTGGTCGTCATACACCATTCCACAACAATTACCGTCCTCAGTTTTACGTACGTACAACTGACGTAACTGGAAACATTGCGCTTCCTGATGGTGTTGAAATGGTTATGCCAGGAGACAACTTAACTATTACTGTAGAGCTTATTCAAAAAATTGCAATGAACGTTGGTTTACGTTTCGCAATCCGTGAAGGTGGTCGTACAGTAGGTGCTGGTCAAGTAACTGAAATTTTAGACTAATCAGTTTAATATAAAATAAGCTAAGGTATTCCGTTTTCGGAATACCTTGACTTATGTTTACGGGTTTAGCTCAGTTGGTAGAGCACTGGTCTCCAAAACCAGGTGTCGAGAGTTCGAGTCCCTCAACCCGTGCATAGTAGAAGAATATTTTATTATAGGCTTCTTAATAATGAATTAAGAAATAAAAATTTCACTTTAATCAATTATAAAATTGAATGACAGAAATTTTTAATCTGTTGAAAAAACATATAAATGGCTGGAATTGTAAATTACGTAAAAGAATCATTTGGCGAACTTAAAAATAATGTGAGCTGGCCGACTTGGGCAGAAGCACAAAGTTTAACTGTTTTAGTTGCTGTATTTTCAATTATATTTTCCTTAGCAATTTGGGGAATAGATACGGTATTCAGTAAAGTCATTGGGTTTTACTTTCAATGGATTAACGGTTAAAATATAGTCTATGTCTGAAGTAAGTGAGAAAAAATGGTATGTTGTTAGAGCCGTAAGTGGTCAAGAAAATAAGATTAAGACTTATATTGAAAACGAAATTACTCGTTTAGGTCTTCAAGATTATGTAGATCAAGTATTGGTTCCAACAGAACGTGTGATTCAAATACGTAACGGAAAAAAGATTCATAAAGAAAAGGTGTTTTTTCCAGGTTACATAATGATTCAAGCAAATTTATCAGGTGAGATTCCTCACATTATCAGATCGGTTACTAATGTGATTGGTTTTTTAGGTGAAACAAAAGGTGGTGATCCTGTGCCGTTAAGACAATCTGAAGTAAACAGAATGTTAGGTAAAGTAGATGAGTTAACTGTTGAAGAAAACGCAACAGTAGCAATACCATTTACAAAAGGTGAAACAGTAAAAGTTATAGATGGACCATTTAATGGATTTGATGGTACAATTGAAAAAATAAATGAAGAAAAGCGTAAGCTAGAAGTAATGGTGAAAATTTTTGGAAGAAAAACACCATTAGAGCTAAGTTATATGCAAGTTGAAAAAGTATAATAATTGTTACACACTATATAAAAGATATGCTCTTTTGCTTCCAACAGAGAGGCGTATCAACTTAAATTATTAAAAATGGCAAAAGAAATTGGTAAAGTAGTTAAGTTACAAGTTCGGGGAGGTGCTGCGAATCCGTCGCCACCGGTTGGACCCGCTTTAGGTGCTGCTGGGGTTAACATTATGGAGTTCTGTAAGCAATTTAATGCTAGAACTCAAGATAAACCAGGTAAAGTTTTACCTGTGGTTATCACTGTATATAAAGACAAGTCTTTCGACTTCGTTATTAAAACACCTCCGGCTGCAGTACAATTATTAGAAGCGGCCAAGTTAAAAAGTGGTTCAGGAGAACCAAACCGAAAAAAAGTAGCTAAAGTTTCATGGGATCAAATCAAAACAATAGCAGAAGATAAAATGGTAGATTTAAACGCATTTACTATTGAATCTGCTATGAGTATGATAGCTGGTACCGCAAGGTCTATGGGTATAACCGTGACTGGAAACGCACCAAAGTAATCTATTAAAGACATTAAAAAATGGCAAGATTAACAAAAAAGCAAAAAGAAGCTTTAGCAAAAATAGAAAAAGGGAGAGTTTACTCTCTTGATGAAGCATCAGTATTAGTAAAAGAAATAACTAGTACTAAATTTGATGCATCAGTTGATATCGCTGTACGATTAGGAGTAGATCCACGTAAAGCTAACCAGATGGTAAGAGGTGTTGTTTCACTTCCTCACGGTACTGGAAAAGACATGAAAGTATTAGCATTAGTAACTCCAGATAAAGAAGCAGAAGCTAAAGAAGCTGGAGCAGATTACGTTGGATTGGATGATTATCTTGAAAAAATCAAGAATGGTTGGACAGATGTTGACGTAATTATTACTATGCCAAGTGTAATGGGTAAATTAGGTCCTTTAGGACGTGTATTAGGTCCTCGTGGTTTAATGCCTAACCCAAAAACTGGTACAGTAACTATGGACGTTGCTAAAGCTGTAACTGAAGTTAAAGCTGGTAAAATTGACTTTAAAGTTGATAAAACCGGTATCGTGCATGCTGCAATAGGAAAAGCATCTTTTAGTGCTGATAAAATTGCTGGTAATGCAACAGAATTAATTCAAACATTAATAAAACTTAAGCCAACAACTGCAAAAGGTACATACGTAAAAAGTATTTTCCTTTCTAGTACTATGAGTCCTAGTGTTGCTGTTGATCCTAAAGTTGGTTAATTAGTTAAATACTTTTATTATGACAAGAGAAGAAAAATCACAAGTAATTGAGGACTTAACTGCAGAATTAGCCAGTAATGCTAACATTTATGTAGCAGATATTTCAGGATTAAATGCATTAACAACCTCAGAATTACGTCGTGCTTGCTTTAAAGCAAACATAAAGTTAGCAGTAGTTAAAAACACATTACTTGAAAAAGCAATGGAAGCTTCTGATAGAGATTTCGGAAATCTTCCATCAGTTTTAAAAGGAAATACATCTGTTATGTATTCTGAAACAGGTAATGCACCAGCGAAGTTAATTAAAACCTTCCGCAAAAAATCAGAGAAGCCTTTGTTAAAAGGTGCATTTATTGAGGAATGCGTTTATATTGGCGATAACCAATTAGACATGTTAGTTGATATCAAGTCTAAAGAAGAGTTATTAGGAGAGATTGTAGGATTGTTACAATCGCCTGCTAAAAACGTTGTTTCGGCACTTAAATCAAGTGGTGGTAAACTGGCTGGTATTATTAAAACACTATCTGAAAAAGAAGGATAGAATTAAACAGTACGCACTATATTACAATTATATTACAAATTAAAAATTTATTAAAAACGATAGAAAATGGCAGATTTAAAAGATTTCGCAGAAAAATTAGTTAACTTAACAGTTAAAGAAGTAAATGAGTTAGCTACAATATTAAAAGATGAGTATGGTATTGAGCCTGCTGCTGCTGCTGTAGCAGTTGCTGCTGGTCCTGCTGCAGGTGGTGATGATGCTGCTGAAGCTCAAACTGAGTTTACAGTTGTATTAAAAGCTGCTGGTGCATCTAAATTAGGTGTAGTTAAATTAGTTAAAGAATTAACTGGTTTAGGATTAAAAGAAGCTAAAGAATTAGTTGATGGTGCTCCAAGTAACATTAAAGAAGGAGTATCTAAAGACGAAGCTGAAGGATTAAAAGCATCTTTAGAAGAAGCTGGAGCAGAGGTTGAGCTTAAATAAGCTTAGCTACCAAACAACATAAAGGTTTAGGTCTGGAGTATAACCTTCAAGACCTAAACCATTTTGCGTATATAATAATTACATACGCCATAACTATTATTTTTTAATCAAAATTCCGTCCATTGATGTTATCAACACAAGCTGAAAGATTAAATTTCTCGTCTATTGTAAATAGAACAGAATACCCAGATTTCTTGGATATTCAGATTAAATCCTTCCAGGATTTTTTCCAATTAGAAACAAAGTCTGATGAAAGAGGCGATGAAGGTTTATACAATACCTTCATGGAGAACTTTCCAATTACCGATTCTCGTAATCAATTTGTTTTAGAATTTTTAGATTACTTTGTAGATCCTCCACGTTACGCTATTGATGAGTGTATTGAAAGAGGTCTTACTTATAGCGTTCCGCTTAAGGCAAGGTTAAAGTTATATTGTACAGACCCTGAACATGAAGATTTTGAAACCATTGTTCAAGATGTGTACTTAGGAACTATACCTTACATGACACCAAGTGGTACTTTTGTTATTAATGGTGCAGAACGTGTTGTAGTATCTCAATTACACCGTTCACCAGGGGTTTTCTTTGGTCAATCATTCCATGCAAATGGTACAAAATTATATTCAGCTAGGGTAATTCCTTTTAAAGGTTCTTGGATTGAATTCGCTACTGATATCAACCAGGTAATGTATGCGTACATTGATAGAAAGAAAAAATTACCTGTTACTACATTATTTAGAGCTATAGGTTTTGAACGTGATAAAGATATCTTAGAGATTTTCGATTTAGCTGAAGAAATTAAAGTTTCTAAAACTGGATTAAAAAAATATCAAGGTAGAAAATTAGCGGCTCGTGTACTTAATACTTGGCATGAGGATTTTGTTGATGAGGATACAGGTGAAGTAGTATCTATCGAGCGTAATGAAATTATTCTTGATCGTGATACTATCTTAGATAAAGACAATATAGAAGAAATTATTGAAGCTGATGTGAAGGCAATTCTTTTACACAAAGAAAGCGCTGAACAAGGTGATTACGCCATTATTCACAACACCCTTCAAAAAGATCCAACAAACTCAGAAAAAGAGGCTGTTGAGCATATATATAGACAATTACGTAATGCAGAACCGCCAGATGAGGAAACCGCACGTGGCATCATTGATAAATTATTTTTCAGTGATCAACGTTACTCTTTAGGTGAAGTTGGGCGTTACAGAATGAACAAAAAATTAGGTCTTAATATTGAAATGGATAAGCAAGTGCTTACCAAAGAAGATATTATTACCATTATTAAATATTTAATCGAGCTTATCAACTCTAAAGCTGAGATTGATGATATTGACCACTTATCTAACCGTCGTGTACGTACTGTTGGAGAGCAATTATCGCAACAATTTGGTGTTGGTTTAGCGCGTATGGCGCGTACCATTCGTGAGCGTATGAATGTTCGTGATAATGAGGTGTTTACTCCAATCGACTTAATTAACGCTAAGACTTTATCGTCTGTTATTAATTCATTCTTTGGAACAAACCAATTATCTCAATTTATGGATCAAACAAATCCGTTAGCTGAGATTACTCATAAGCGTCGTTTATCTGCACTTGGCCCAGGTGGTTTATCTCGTGAAAGAGCAGGTTTCGAGGTACGTGACGTTCACTATACACACTACGGTCGTTTATGTCCAATTGAAACTCCTGAGGGACCAAATATTGGTTTAATTTCGTCACTTTCAGTATTTGCTAAAGTGAATGGAATGGGATTCATTGAAACTCCTTACCGTCCTGTAACTGATGGTGTGGTTGATATTAAAAACCAACCAGTATATTTAAGTGCAGAAGAGGAAGAAGGTAAATTAATCGCGCAAGCTACAGTAAAAGTAGATGAAAGCGGTAAAATTTTACATGATAAAGTAATTGCACGTATGGAAGGTGACTTCCCGGTAATGGATCCAACAGGATTACATTATACGGATGTTGCACCAAATCAAATTTCATCTATATCAGCATCGTTGATTCCGTTCTTAGAGCATGATGATGCGAATAGAGCCTTGATGGGATCGAATATGATGCGTCAAGCTGTTCCATTATTATTGCCTCAAGCACCAATTGTTGGTACTGGTTTAGAGCGTCAAGTAGCATCAGATTCTCGTGTTTTAATTAATGCAGAAGGTACTGGTGAAGTACTTTACGTTGATGCAAATGAAATTCAAATTAGATACGATCGTACTGAAGATGAAGCGAAAGTAAGTTTTGATAGTGATGTTAAAACATACCAATTAATCAAATTTAGAAAAACGAATCAAGGAACTTCTATCAACTTAAAACCTATTGTGGTTAAAGGTGATAAAGTAACAAAAGGACAAGTTTTATGTGAAGGTTATGCAACCCAAAAAGGGGAGTTAGCTTTAGGTAGAAATATGAAAGTAGCCTTCATGCCTTGGAAAGGGTATAACTTTGAGGATGCAATTGTAATTTCTGAAAAAGTTGTTCGCGAAGATATTTTCACATCTATTCATATCGATGAGTATTCATTAGAAGTTAGAGATACAAAATTAGGTAACGAAGAGTTAACCAATGATATTCCTAACGTTTCTGAAGAAGCTACTAAAGATTTAGATGAAAACGGAATGATTCGTATTGGTGCTGAAGTGAAACCTGGTGATATCTTAATAGGAAAAATCACACCTAAAGGCGAATCTGATCCAACACCTGAAGAAAAATTATTACGTGCTATTTTTGGTGATAAAGCTGGTGATGTAAAAGATGCTTCGTTAAAAGCGTCTCCTTCATTAAATGGTGTTGTAATTGATAAAAAATTATTCTCTAAAGCCGTTAAAGATAAACGTAAACGTGCTCAAGATAAAGACGATATTACGCAGTTAGAAGGTATTTACGATAGAAAATTTGATGAGCTAAAAGAAGTTTTAGTTGAAAAATTATTCAACATTGTAAATGGTAAAACAGCTCAAGGTATTTATAACGATTTAGGTGAAGAAGTATTACCAAAAGGTAAAAAATTCACTCAAAAAATGTTAAATGCTGTTGATGATTATGCGCATTTAGTTGCTGGAAAATGGACAACTGATGATCATACAAATCAACTTGTGGCCGATTTAATTCACAACTACAAAATTAAAGAAAACGACTTACAAGGTTCTTTACGTCGTGAGAAGTTCACTATTTCTGTAGGTGATGAGTTACCAGCGGGTATCATTAAATTAGCTAAAGTTTATATTGCTAAGAAACGTAAACTTAAAGTTGGTGATAAAATGGCAGGTCGTCATGGTAATAAAGGTATTGTTGCTCGTATTGTAAGAGCTGAAGATATGCCTTTCTTAGAAGATGGAACGCCTGTTGATATTGTGTTAAACCCACTTGGTGTACCATCTCGTATGAACATCGGTCAGATTTATGAAACGGTACTTGGTTGGGCAGGTCAAAAATTAGGTCGTACCTATGCAACGCCAATTTTTGATGGTGCAACAATAGACCAAATTAATGAACTAACTGATGAAGCAGGTATTCCAAGATACGGACATACTTACTTATATGACGGTGGAACTGGACAACGTTTCGACCAACCAGCAACAGTAGGCGTTATCTATATGTTGAAATTAGGACACATGGTTGATGATAAAATGCACGCACGTTCTATAGGACCATACTCATTAATTACACAACAACCGCTTGGTGGTAAAGCACAATTTGGTGGTCAACGTTTTGGTGAGATGGAGGTTTGGGCACTTGAAGCATACGGTGCATCAAGTACACTACGTGAAATCTTAACAGTAAAATCTGATGATGTTATTGGAAGAGCTAAAACGTACGAAGCTATTGTAAAAGGCGAACCAATGCCAGATCCAGGACTACCAGAATCTTTCAATGTATTAATGCATGAATTAAAAGGTTTAGGTTTAGATATCAGATTAGAGGAATAAAAAAAGTATGCAGTTACAGTATTCGGTTTACATTTAAATAAACCGAATACTAAAACTGAGACTGAATACTAAAAGAACATGGCAAGAAAACAAGATAAGAATACAGTAAGAAGATTTAACAAAATCTCGATTGGTTTAGCATCACCAGAGTCTATTTTAGCAGAGTCAAGAGGTGAAGTTTTAAAACCAGAAACTATCAATTATCGAACTCATAAACCAGAAAGAGATGGTTTATTCTGTGAGCGTATTTTTGGTCCAGTAAAGGATTATGAATGTGCTTGTGGTAAATATAAAAGAATTCGCTACAAAGGTATCGTTTGCGACCGTTGTGGTGTTGAAGTAACAGAAAAGAAAGTACGTAGAGATCGTGTTGGTCACATCAATTTAGTGGTGCCAATCGCTCATATCTGGTATTTCCGTTCGTTACCAAATAAAATCGGCTATTTATTAGGCTTACCTTCTAAGAAATTAGATATGATTATTTACTACGAACGTTATGTAGTAATTCAACCAGGTAATGCTAAAAATGAAGATGGTGAACCATTAGAAAAGATGGACTTCTTAACTGAAGAAGAATATTTAAATATTCTTGATAGCCTTCCTCAAGATAATCAATATTTAGATGATAATGATCCAAATAAGTTCCTTGCTAAAATGGGAGCAGAATGTTTAATTGAATTATTAGCTAGAATTGATTTAGAGTCTTTATCATACGAATTACGTCATAAAGCAAATACTGAAACGTCTAAACAACGTAAAACAGAGGCTTTGAAACGTTTACAAGTTGTAGAATCGTTACGTGAATCAAACCAAAATAGAGAAAATCGTCCTGAATGGATGATTATGAAGGTTATTCCAATCATCCCACCAGAATTACGTCCGTTAGTGCCGTTAGATGGTGGTCGTTTTGCAACGTCTGATTTAAATGATTTATATCGTCGTGTAATTATCAGAAACAACCGTCTTAAAAGATTGGTTGAGATTAAAGCACCTGAAGTAATTTTACGTAACGAAAAACGTATGCTACAAGAATCTGTAGATTCGTTATTCGATAATACACGTAAATCTTCTGCTGTAAAAACCGATTCTAACCGTCCATTAAAATCGTTATCAGATTCATTAAAAGGTAAACAAGGACGTTTCCGTCAAAACCTTTTAGGAAAACGTGTGGATTATTCGGCACGTTCGGTAATTGTTGTTGGACCAGAATTAAAATTACACGAATGTGGATTGCCAAAAAACATGGCAGCAGAACTTTACAAACCTTTCGTTATTAGAAAACTAATTGAAAGAGGTATTGTAAAAACAGTAAAATCTGCTAAGAAGATTATAGATAAAAGAGAACCAGTGGTTTGGGATATTTTGGAGAACGTTCTTAAAGGACATCCAGTATTACTAAATCGTGCTCCTACGTTACACCGTTTGGGTATTCAAGCATTCCAACCAAAATTAATTGAGGGGAAAGCAATTCAATTACACCCATTAGTATGTACGGCTTTTAACGCGGATTTTGACGGGGATCAAATGGCGGTACATTTACCATTAGGACCAGAAGCTATTTTAGAATGTCAATTATTAATGTTGGCATCTCACAATATCTTAAACCCAGCAAATGGTTCGCCAGTAACAGTACCTTCTCAAGACATGGTACTTGGTCTTTACTATATGACCAAACTACGTAAGTCTACACCAGAAGCTCCTGTTAAAGGTGAAGGTTTAACATTTTATGCACCAGAAGAGGTTGAAATCGCTTTCAATGAAAAGAAAGTAGATTTGAATGCGGGTATAAAAGTTAGAACGTTGGATATCAATGCAGATGGTAAGTTAGAACCAATGATTATTGAAACCACTGTTGGTCGTGTACTTTTTAATCAAAAAGTGCCACAAGCAGCTGGATATATTAATCAGGTTCTTACTAAAAAATCTTTAAGAGATATTATTGGAAGTATTTTAAAATACACATCAGTTCCTGAAACGGCAGATTTCCTTGATTCTATTAGAGATTTAGGATTTAAGTTTGCATTCCAAGGCGGATTATCATTCAGTTTAGGTGATATTATCATTCCACCAGAAAAACAAGGAATGATTGATAAAGCAAATACATTAGTTGATGGTATTATGGGTAACTATAATATGGGACTTATTACTAACAACGAACGTTATAACCAAGTTATTGATATTTGGACTTCAACAAACGCGGAATTGACAGAATTGTCTATGAAACGTATCCGTGAAGACCAACAAGGATTTAACTCGGTGTTTATGATGCTTGATTCTGGAGCTCGTGGATCGAAAGAACAGATTCGTCAGCTTACAGGTATGCGTGGATTAATGGCGAAACCTAAAAAATCGAATGCTGGTGGTGGTGAGATTATTGAAAACCCAATTCTTTCTAACTTTAAAGAAGGACTTTCAATTTTAGAATACTTCATCTCTACGCACGGTGCTCGTAAAGGTCTTGCGGATACGGCTCTTAAAACGGCTGATGCAGGTTACTTAACCCGTCGTTTGGTTGACGTTTCTCAAGATGTTATTATCAATACTGAAGATTGTGGAACATTAAGAGGTGTTGAAGTTGAACCATTGAAGAAAAACGATGAGATTGTTGAGACTTTAGAAGAAAGAATTGTTGGTCGTGTAGCATTGAATGATGTTTATGATCCATTAACTGATGAATTATTAGTTGCTTCAGGACAATTAATTGAAGATGATATTGCTAAAGCAATTGAAGCATCTCCTATTGATAGTTTAGAAGTACGTTCAGCATTAACTTGTGAAGCGTTACAGGGTATTTGTGCTAAATGTTACGGTCGTAACTTGGCTACAGGTAAAATGGTACAACGCGGTGAAGCTGTTGGTGTGGTAGCTGCTCAATCTATTGGTGAGCCTGGTACACAGTTAACACTTCGTACATTCCACGTAGGTGGTATTGCAGGTAACATTTCTGAAGAAAACAAACTTATTGTTAAATTTAATGGTATTGCCGAAATTGAAGATTTAAAAACTGTTAAAGGTAAAGATAGTGAAGGTAATGATATTGATATTGTTATTTCACGTACATCAGAACTTAAATTAGTTGATAAGAAAACTGGCATTACGTTAAGCACAAATAATATTCCTTACGGTTCTACTTTATTGATTAAAAACGGTCAAGAATTACATAGAGGCGATGTTGTATGTACTTGGGATCCATATAACGGTGTAATTATTTCAGAATTTGCTGGAAAAATTAAATACGAAAACATCGAACAAGGTATTACATACCAAGTTGAAATAGATGAACAAACAGGTTTCCAAGAGAAAGTAATTTCAGAATCAAGAAACAAGAAGTTAATCCCTACACTTCATATCGAAGATGCAAGTGGAGAAACGATTCGTTCTTACAACTTACCTGTTGGTTCTCACTTAATGATAAATGATGGAGAGAAAATTAGTGTAGGTAAGATTTTAGTTAAAATACCTCGTAAATCTGCTAAAGCAGGTGATATTACAGGTGGTCTTCCACGTGTAACCGAGTTATTCGAGGCTAGAAACCCTTCTAATCCTGCTGTTGTAAGTGAGATTGATGGTGTGGTTTCTTTCGGAAAAATTAAACGTGGTAACCGCGAGATTGTTGTAGAATCTAAATTAGGTGAAGTTAAAAAATACTTGGTTAAATTATCAAATCAAATTCTTGTTCAAGAAAATGATTACGTTAAAGCAGGTATGCCTTTATCAGATGGTTCTATTACACCAGACGATATCTTAAATATTAAAGGACCTTCAGCAGTTCAGCAGTATTTAGTGAATGAAGTACAAGAAGTATATCGTTTACAAGGAGTAAAAATTAATGATAAACACTTTGAGGTTGTTGTAAGACAAATGATGCGTAAAGTGCAAATTATTGATTCTGGTGATACACTATTCTTAGAAGATCAATTAGTTCATAAAGATGATTTCATCCAAGAAAATGATGCTATTTTCGGATTAAAAGTTGTTGAAGATGCAGGTGATTCTTCTAATCTTAAAGCAGGTCAAATTGTAACGCCTCGTGAATTAAGAGATGAAAACTCTATTTTAAGAAGAGAAGATAAAAACCTTGTAACGGCTAGAGATGCAAAACCTGCAACTGCTACACCAATATTACAAGGTATTACTAGAGCATCGCTTCAAACAAAATCGTTTATTTCTGCAGCATCGTTCCAAGAAACAACTAAAGTACTTAACGAAGCAGCAGTAGCTGGTAAAGTTGATAGTTTAGAAGGCTTGAAAGAAAACGTAATTGTTGGACACAGAATTCCAGCAGGTACAGGTATGCGAAAATATGCTGATATTATTGTTGGTTCAAAAGAAGAGTTTGACCAAATGATGCAAGTAAAGCAAGAATTAAATTATAATTAAATGTTTTTTCCTTTAGGTAGGAAATAGAAAATAAAAGCCTTCTTGTTATTAACTTGAAGGCTTTTTTAATTTAAAAAATTAAAATTATGTCAGACGAAAAAGATAATCCTAAACAAGGTCAAATAAACATAGAATTAGATGAAAAGGTAGCCGAAGGCACATATTCTAATTTGGCAATTATAAATCATTCAGTTTCAGAATTTGTAGTAGATTTTGTAAATATTATGCCAGGTGTACCTAAAAACAAAGTAAAAGCAAGAATTATTTTAACACCGCAGCACGCAAAAAGATTACTACATGCTTTAGGTGAAAATGTTGCTAGGTTTGAAAAGGCTCATGGTGAAATTAAAGATTATGAACAACCTCCAATCCCTTTAAATTTTGGGCCTACAGGTCAAGCTTAAAAAAACAAAAAGTCCCATTAAAGTAATTTTATGGGACTTTTTGTTTATAATTATGAAGCTTTTTTATTATTAACGTTTTTATGGAATTTTAATGCACCAGAAGGGCATCTTTTTATTTGATTTATAATTCGGTTTGTTTCGCTGCCATCTAAATTTATCCAAGGAATAATACTGGTTCTAAAAACATCAGATAATCCTTTAGCACATTTTTCTGCATGAATACAAGTAGATGGTTCGTAGGTTACGGTAATATCATTATTACTGAATTCATTTTTGTAGGTTTTCATAAGGTTCATATTTGGGATTATGAATTTGTCTTTGTTTTCTTTATTAAAATAGTAAAATATCGTTTTTAAAAAAAATAATGTAGCATTATTTTGTCTTTATAATTATTAATTTAATAAAAAAATCGATGAATTGCTAAAATTCAGATGTAAAATGGAATTTAATATTTGGATATGTTTGTTGCGTCATCTGTAAAGAAAAGGCAGAGTCTGCTAAAAATACCAACTGATTTTGTTTGTCTTTTGCTAAATAACGTTGCTTTACACGTATAAATTCTTTGTATTCATCGGTTTTAGAATTTTTTGGGTCTACCCAACATGCTTTGTAAACGTTTAAGTTTTCATAAGTACATTTAGCACCATATTCATGCTCTAAACGGTATTGAATTACTTCATATTGAAGCGCACCAACGGTTCCAATTACTTTTCTTCCATTTAGTTCTAAAGTAAATAATTGTGCTACACCTTCATCCATTAATTGGTCTATGCCTTTAAATAATTGTTTCGATTTTAATGGATCGGCATTGTTGATATATCTAAAGTGTTCTGGTGAAAAGCTTGGAATTCCTTTGTAGTTTATGTTTTCACCTTCAGTTAGTGTGTCACCAATTTTAAAGTTTCCAGTATCATGTAAGCCTACTATATCACCAGGGTAGGAGATATCAACTATTTCCTTTTTTTCAGCAAAAAAAGCGTTGGGGCTTGAGAATTTTAATTTTTTTCCATGTCGAACATGTAGGTATGGTTTATTTCTTTCAAAAGTACCAGATACAATTTTAACAAAAGCTAAACGGTCTCTATGATTTGGATCCATGTTCGCATGAATTTTAAATACAAAGCCTGTAAACTTATCTTCATTTGGTTCAACTAAGCGTTCTTCACTTTGTTTTGGCCTTGGTTTTGGTGCAATTTCAATAAAACAATCTAACAATTCGCGAACACCAAAATTATTTAATGCAGAACCAAAAAATACGGGTTGCAAATGCCCGTTTAGGTATTCTTGTTTGTCAAATTCAGGGTAAATTCCATCAACCAATTCTATCTCATCTCTTAGTGTTTTGGCAGCTTTATCACCAATAAGTTTATTTAATTCTGGCGATTCTAAGTCTGAAATTTCAATAGTTTCTTCAATATTTCTTCTGCTATCACCACTAAATAAATTAATGTTTTTTTCCCAGATATTGTAAATTCCTTTAAAATCGTAACCCATACCTATCGGGAAACTTAAAGGCACAACTTTTAATCCTAATTTTTGTTCAATTTCATCCAATAAATCAAAGGCATCTTTACCTTCTCTATCCATTTTATTAATAAAAACAATCATAGGAATGTTTCGCATGCGGCAAACTTCAACCAATTTTTCAGTTTGTTCCTCAACACCTTTGGCAACATCAACTACAACAATTACGCTATCAACAGCTGTAAGTGTTCTAAAGGTGTCTTCTGCAAAATCTTTATGTCCTGGTGTATCAAGAATATTAATTTTTGTTCCACTATATTCAAAAGCCAAAACCGAAGTAGCTACCGAAATACCACGCTGACGCTCAATCTCCATAAAGTCACTAGTTGCACCCTTTTTAATTTTATTACTTTTTACAGCACCAGCTTCTTGTATCGCACCGCCAAAAAGTAAAAGTTTTTCGGTTAATGTTGTTTTACCAGCATCAGGATGTGAAATAATTCCAAATGTTCTTCTTCTGTTTATCTCTTTAATAAAACTCATAATAATCTTGCAAAATTGGTTGCAAAGATACTTTATAATTTATGATTTCAGAATTCACTTTTATATTTTATAGCTAGAATTATTATATTAATATTATACTTGGTATTTTTGCTATGCTATGGAAGAAGAAAAAGTAATTCTTGTAAACGAAAACGATGAACAAATAGGTACGATGCCTAAAATGGAAGCGCACGAAAAAGCCTTACTACATCGTGCATTTTCTGTATTTGTTTTTAATAATAAAAATGAATTGATGTTGCAGCAACGTGCGGCACACAAATACCATTCGCCGTTGTTGTGGACAAATACTTGTTGTAGTCATCAACGAGTTGGAGAAACCAATGTACAGGCAGGAAAACGCCGTTTAATGGAAGAAATGGGTTTTGTTGTTGAACTTGAAGATACAATCTCGTTTATATACAAAGCGCCTTTTGATAATGGCTTAACAGAACATGAATTTGACCATGTTTTAATAGGTTATTATAATGGAATACCAGCAATAAATGCAGACGAAGTAGCCAGTTGGAAATGGATGCCGCTAGATACAGTTAAGGAAGATATTTTAAAACAACCAGAATTATATACCGAATGGTTTAAAATCATTTTTGATAAATTCTACGAACATATAAATATATCAAAATGAAGGTAAAAGTTAGTAGAAAAGCCCATTTTAATGCGGCTCATAGATTGTACAGAAAAGATTGGGCGCACGAAAAAAACGATGAAATTTTCGGCAAATGCAATAACCCAAATTTTCATGGGCACAATTACGAATTAATTGTAAGTGTTACAGGTGATATTGATAATGAAACGGGCTATGTAATAGATATGAAAGTTTTAAAAGACATTATAAAAGATGAAGTTGAAGATGCTTTCGACCATAAAAACTTAAATCTTGAAGTACCCGAATTTGAAAATTTAAACCCAACCGCCGAAAATATAGTTGTAGTTATATACAATAAAATAAAGCCAAAAATTGATGCTAAGCTAGACTTAGAAATAATACTTTTTGAAACACCACGAAATTTTGTAACCTATACAGGAAAATAATATCATGTTAAACACTTTATATCCAATTAAATTTACACCTATTTTAAAAGATAAAATTTGGGGCGGACAAAAACTTAAAACATTGCTTAACAAAAAAAGCGATTTGCCAAATATAGGTGAAAGTTGGGAAATTAGCGATGTTGAAGGCGATACGTCTATAGTTTCAAACGGAAGTTTAAAAGGACAATCGTTAAAACAACTTATAGAAACCTATAAGGAAAATTTAATTGGACTTCAAAACTATCGGATTTTTAAAGATAAATTTCCATTACTTATTAAATTTATTGATGCAAAGGAAGATTTATCTATTCAATTACATCCTAATGATGAATTAGCTGCAAAACGCCATAATTCCTTTGGAAAAACAGAAATGTGGTATGTGTTTCAGGCCGATGAAAATTCTAATCTTATAGTAGGTTTCAATCAAGATATGACACCTAACAAATATTTAAAACATCTTGAAGAAAAAACACTTACTCAAATTCTAAATTTTGATAAAGTAAAAACTGGAGATACTTATTTTATTGAAGTAGGAAGAATACATGCTATTGGCGCAGGTGTTATGGTTGCCGAAATTCAACAAACAAGTGATATAACCTATAGAGTTTACGATTGGGATAGGGTAGATGCTGATGGTAATGAACGTGAATTACACAACGATTTAGCTATTGATGCCTTCAATTTTAACATGCCAGATAATTTTAGGGTAACTTATGATAAAACCAAAAACCAATCGAACGAAATGGTTAGTTGCCCATATTTTACAACAAGTTATTTAAAGGTTGATACAACGCTACAAAAGGAAAATCATCACGATTCCTTCATTATTTACATGTGTGTTGATGGTCAAGTTGAAATTTCAGCAAATGGCTATTCAGAAGTTATAAAAAAAGGAGAAACCATTTTACTTCCAGCTAGTATTGAAAACTATCAAATAGCTTCAAAAAACGCAACGCTTCTAGAAGTTTACGTATAAAAAAAATCCCAAGTATTACCTTGGGAATTTTATTTAACAAGCAGTTCGGTTTGTTTTATAATATTTGGATTCTAAAGGAAAATCAAATAAAGCGCTACAAATCCGTTCTTGATGGTTTGTAGTGTTTTTAGCTTTTGTAACGGTAATATTTACCCAATAGCCATCTTTATCTTGTTTAACAAGTTGGGCTTGAATAGTTAATTTATCGTTTAAAAAAGCATTTTTGTACATCTTAAATTTGAAATCTCCAATATCAGGAATGTCTTGCAAATAAAATTCTTTTATCGGATAGGTGGCAACGGTTTTTATTTTTTCGTAAAGTGCATGTGGTAATAAAAAACCATTAGCATTACTTATATCTTTTGTTACTAAAAAAGGAACGTTTGTGTTTATATGCGTTTTCATGTTTTTTTGTTTATGGGTATAATAATAATGGTGTTAAATTGTAGTTGTGATAGGTACTAAACATCACATGTGTACAAACAGTTGCTAAAAGCTGAATTTCTTGTTTAATCGATTTTAATGTTTTCATAATTTTTAAAATTTAAAGGGTTTAAAATAAAAAAGGTGCCTTTTTAAAAAAGCACCTTATTGTATATAGTTGTAATTGTGTAATTTAACGTTTATTCAAGATGCCTATGTATTTTGGTTTTAACCATAACAAGTGATGCCGACTTATCCTGTTGGAAGTTTCGGTTACAAATTTGGTTATATGACATCTTTATTGCATTCATGTTAGATCAAATATAGTAATATTTTAGAAATTAGTATGCTTTTATGTGATTTTTGTTTAGGATTAATGTAATTTTGCATCAAAATAAATTATTTGAATTATGGCAAATGTTAGAAACCTAAAAAAAGATATTAATTATGTTTTAGGCGATATTATTGAAGCAGCTTATGTTTGGGAATTAACAAACTCAAGTAAAGACAACAAAAAAAGCGAAGCTATTGTTGATGAAGCTATAGAAGCTTTTGATGCTTTAATAGCAAAAGTAAACGCTAAAAATATTGAGAATCCAAAAGCTCATTTTAAAGCAATTAGTACAGAACTTGAAGCTAAAGGAAATGCGTTAATTGAAAAAATTAATAAATTAGGATAAAATTTTTACTGGAGTGCTTGCAAATTTAATTTTTGCGATTATATTTGCACCCGTAAAAACGCCGATGTAGCTCAGCTGGCTAGAGCAGCTGATTTGTAATCAGCAGGTCGTGGGTTCGAGTCCCTCCATCGGCTCTTTAAAAACAAAAAAAAGACCTTTCAAACGAAAGGTCTTTTTTTGTTTTATACTATTACAATATTATTTTTCTGCTTTCTTTATTTTATCTACATATAGTTGTAATTCTTTACCGTATTTAGATGCTTTTACTTTTGGTGTTAACGATTTATTAATGGTGTCTAATAGTTTAATGTTAGCATCATAAATTTCAGTTAAAGCTAAGTAAGGTGCAATTTCACTGTCTTTATTATTTAAAGCAAAGTTTACTGTAAATAAGTAGCGTCTTTTTAAGTTGCTTTCAGATTTTTTTATAACCTGGTTAGATTTTACTGTGTCGCCTTTCTTTTTAGCTTCAAAATCTTCTTTAATTAAATCAAGATTTTGTTCGTTAAACCGAGAAATCATTAGTTTATATTCTTCAAATGTTTTTTGTTGTGGCGCGCCATTTATTTTCGCATCAAAACCAAAATTTTTAAGCGAAGTATTTATTTCTGTTATGCCCTTATCTGCAAAAAACATAATTCGATCTTTTTCAGAACTGTTTTTATCTAGAAATAAATAAAACATTTCAGGAGATTCTAAATTTGCATGTAACTCAACTTCAGAAATACCATTTATTGCAACAGTATCTACAGTAATTAGGTTGTCATTTTTTACTTTTTTTAGATGAAGAACACCTTTTTTTAAGCCTTTAACATTAACTTTTACAGTTAAATTACCTTGGTCTTTACTACAAGCAATAATTAATAATGCAAATAGTAAGTATGAAATTTTTTTCATGTATTAAATTATTATTTTGAAAAGCAAATATCTTATAATTATCATTTAAATACTAATTGCTTTTGTTTTTTTGAATTTAAAATGAATTTCAGTTTTTTATGCTTAAAAAACATTAGAATATTTTTTTGGCACGATAGTTGTTTTTCAAAAAAAAGAAAGCTCTTAATAATAAAATTTATTGAGTGGTTACTTTAAATTGAAAGAGCAAATTCATGTTTTTGGTTAGTTAGTAAAAAAACACTCTGAAAAGAGTGTTTTTTTATAAAATAAATTATAATTTTTTTTCATTAAAATAATTAATAATCAAAGCTACAACATAGCTATAACTCTCCATGCCTTTGGTTTGTTTATTCGCTTTTAGGTACGAACTGTATGTTTTTTTAAATAGTGGTTCAAATGGGTTTTCGTAGCCATCCCAAAAATCGCGTGCTTCTTTAAAATTGTATAAAATACCCATGTTTACGGTTTTATATAGCGATTCAAACAGAACTTCATCGCGTGTTGCTATTTCATTAAGGCAAAAGCGCAATGCAAAGGTGTAACCAGAATATTTAAAATAAACATCATCATGGTTAATAGCTGCTAAACAACCAATAAAATTTGCTTCATTTTCCGCAGCATAACCCAATTGATGTGCCATTTCGTGCGATGTTGTTGTAGGAAATAAATAAACAGGAATCAACGCATCAACCTGGGCTTCGTTTGTTAACGGATTTAAATAGCCACTAAAACCCATATACGTTAATGGGTAGCTAAATAAGGATTTTTTTGCGCTTTTAGGGTAGTATTCCAAATTAGGAAACATATTCTTTAAGTTGTTATAACCAATTGGAGCAAGGTTTAAAATATCGCTTTTGCTGTACGGGATATCAATTTTTAAAGTATCATCGCCAGCTATTTCGGTGTATAACGCATTCGATTTTGCAATCAATTTTTTAGTAACCTTAACAAGTTGTTCGGTAGTATAATCGGGTTTTAAATTCAAACTTGTGTGTAAAGGCAATCGGTAATAATTCAAACCCCAAAACACATGAAACGTAAAATAAACAATTGAAACTGCACAAAAAACATCAATAAACCATTGCTTAGTATCAGTTTTTAAGCGTTTAAAATTCACAAAAAACCATCTAAAAATATAAATGATAGCAAAAGCATACACAAAATCGCCAAACGAAAAAGGCAACCAACCCAATGTGTACCTAAAAAGTTTTGATATGATAGGATAAAAACCATTACTGTAAAATCGCTCTACCAATTCAGGGTAATTAGCCAGCCAATTAATCAACAGATATTGCGGAAGTAGCAATAGAGCAACCCAAGTTTTTACCTTTTTAAACATATACCAAAAGTAATAAAAATTTGTACCCTATTGCAATTGCATATTTGTTATTGTTTCTTCCTGCTTTCCGTTATATCTTTTTAAAACATTGATGCAAAAATTAAGTGTAAGGCAATATAATATCACATTTTTTAAATCCAGAATTTATGTGTATTTTTTTTAAAAAGGATAACACTTCAATCAGGAGTAGAAGCCATTGTCAAAGCATTTTTATTATCTTTGAAAACAAGAAAAAATACTATGAGTTCAGAAATTAGACAACTAAAACCACAACAACTTTGGAATAAATTCGCCGATTTAAATGCCATACCTCGTGCCTCAAAAAAAGAAGCGCGCGTTATAGCTTTTATGAAAGATTTTGGTAAAAACCTTGGTTTAGAAACCATTGAGGATGAAGTTGGCAACGTTATAATAAAAAAAACAGCCACCTCAGGTATGGAACTTAGAACACCTATTGTTATGCAATCGCATTTAGATATGGTGCATCAAAAAAATAACGATACAGTTTTTGATTTCGATACAGATGGTATTGATATGTATGTGTATGGCGATTGGGTGCGCGCTAAAGGAACAACATTAGGTGCCGATAATGGGTTAGGAGTTGCAACCATTATGGCAATTTTAGAAAGTACAACCATACAACATCCAGCCATTGAAGCCCTTTTTACTATTGATGAAGAAACGGGTATGACGGGTGCTAAAGGCTTAAAAGGTGGTTTGCTTGAAGGAAAAATACTTTTAAATTTAGATACTGAAGAAGATGATGAAATTGGTGTTGGTTGTGCTGGTGGTATTGATGTTACAGCAACTAGAACTTATAATGAAGAAGAAACACCCGAGATTAAAATAGGTTTCACTATTAAAGTTAAAGGCTTACAAGGTGGTCATTCTGGAATGCAAATTCATGAAGGTTTGGGTAATGCCAATAAACTAATGAATCGCTTGTTGTTTGATGGTTTTGAAAACTTCGGATTGCGAATTTCAGAAATTGATGGTGGTAGTTTGCGTAACGCCATCCCAAGAGAAAGTAAAGCAATTGTAGCTATTGATGCGATCCATGAAGCAACATTTTTAAAAGAAATGAAGGAACACGCAGAAACCATAAAAGCAGAACTAAAAACCATGGAACCCGATTTAGAAATTCAAATTTCTAAATGTGAAACACCTAAAACTATTATGGATTTAGGTGTGCAAGAAGGGTTAACTAGAGCAATTTATGCGGCGCAAAATGGTGTGTATCGTATGAGTGCCGATATTCCAAATTTGGTTGAAACCTCAAATAACATTGCTAGGGTAGTGGTTAAAAAGGGTAAAATAAAAATTGGGTGTTTAACGCGCTCATCGGTTGAGAGTTCTAAAATGGATTTAGCGAATATGCTTCGAGCAACTTTTGAACTAACAGGTTGTGAAGTAGAATTTTCAGGAGATTATCCGGGTTGGACACCAAATATGCAATCGCCCATTTTAAAAATAATGACGCAACTGTATGAAGATTTAACTGGTGAAAAACCACATGTAGCAGCATGTCATGCAGGATTGGAGTGTGGTATCTTAGGAAAGAACTATCCAGATATGGATATGATTAGTTTCGGACCCAATATTAAAGGCGCACATTCACCCGACGAACGTGCGCAAATTTCATCAGTACAAAAATATTGGAAGTTTGTTTTGGAAATTTTGAAGCATATTCCTGAGAAGAAATAGATTTTTTGGAATTGCTCGTTTAACGTTTTGGGGCTTTGCGTTGTTGGGGCAATCGAAGCACAAAAGTTCAGCCTTTAACTGATGCTAATTTAATGAAAAAAAGCTGAAGTTTGTACTTCAGCCCCAATAACGAAAAACCCTTGTTAGCGGTTCGTTGTCTTCTGTCGTTATTAATTTTTTACCAAGGAATTTCGCCTGTTAGTGGATTTGTTTCTTCGCAAAAGAATTTTCCTGTTGGTCCGTCTTGTCCGATAAACGCATATTTCAAAATTCTTTTCCCTGCGTCTTCTACTGTCCCTGTACCACGATTGCCATTAAAGTCGGTTTTTGTAAAGCCTGGACTAACCAAATTCACTTTAAAAAGTGTGTCTTTAAGGTCAAAAGCCAATACAACTGTGTACATATTTACAGCTGATTTTGACGATTGATACACCGCACCTTTAAAATTATAATAGGCAGAAGTAGGGTCAGAGGCTAATGTAATAGAACCCTGTCCTGAACTTACATTCACAATCCTTGGTTGGTCAGATTTTTGCATCAAGTCAATAAACGCCTGCGTTACCCTAACTACACCAAATACATTGGTTTCGTAAGCGTCGTGAAATTGTTGCATCGTTGCCGAAAGTGATGTTTGCGGTTGTCCGCCACTAATACCTGCATTGTTGATGAGAATATCTAAAACGCTAGTTTTCTCGCCAATTGTTTTCCTTGCCTCTTTTACAGATTGGTCATTTGTTACATCTAATTCAATTGCTTCAACGTTGTTGAAACCTGCTGATTTAAGTTCGTCAACTGCTTGTTGTCCGTTTTCTAAATTACGGCTTCCTAAATATACGAACACGTTGTTTTGTAAAAGTTGTTTTGCTACTTCAAAACCGATACCCTTATTTGCTCCTGTTACTAATGTTGTTTTCATTTTCTATATATTTTAATGAACTGCAAAGTTCGTTCAGAGATATATAGTTGGGCAGGACTAATCACTTTATGTGCTTCACAAATCTTGAATGTCTGCTAAATAACTGCTCACACTTTTTCCTGTACTTTTTTTGAAAAGACGAGAAAAATAATCAGGGTCATTAAAACCAAGTTTGTAAGCCAATTCTTTTATAGATGTTTTTTCGTAATGTAACTTTCGTTGAGCTTCTAACATTAGACGATTTGTGATAAATTCTTTTGGCGAAACTCCAGAAAACTCTTTTACAATATTATAAAGATTGTTTGTTGTAACAGAGAGATTGTCTGCAATGGTATTTATAGAATGTTGCTCTGTCAAATGTGTTTCAACAGCAATTTTAAATTCAATGTATTTCTGAATTTTGGTTGATTGTGCGTTTTCTTTTGTTACACTTTTGAAATAAGAGATGTCAAATTCTGTCATTAACGAATTGAGATGAGCCAAAATAATTGTTGCATTTTTTTGTTCATTGTCAGAATGCAACAGCTGGTTTAAATTTTCAAAAAGTGATTTTACTCTTTGCTTTGAAGCATTGTCAAATTCAATAATTTGAGTATTTAACGGATTGATTAAAAATGAAAATTGCTGTGGAAGTAATGCCAAACAGTTTTCGTCAAAACTTATTTTAAAATACTCATCTCCATCTTTACGCTGTGGAAGTGTGTGAATTTGATTGGGTAAAACAAAAAGTATTTGTCCTTCCAAAACAGTTTGTTCATTAAGGTCGACCTTGTGCGTTGAATTGCCTTTCATCATAAAAAGGAAAAAATAGAATGCCTTTCTATGTGTTTTAAGTAGTTTGTCTAACGTTTCTTTTGGCAAGTTGGCATCAGCATTTGAACTAACTCTAATCGTTAATTTTTCGTGCAGTTTTATATCATTTAAAAGTCCTTTTGTTTCTTGCATTTGGTTTGTCGTTCAATGTTTGAAGGATGTCGGTTTACAATGACCGCTAACAAATTGATATGAAATCGTTTTAATGTTTAATATCTAATGGTAAACGAAGGTAGCTGAAAAATTTTACAAAATCAAGTGAAAATATAAATGAAGTTTGGGTTATTAATAATTGCATTACGGTACAGGATCAAACCCAGAACCACCCCAAGGATGGCAACTAAAAATGCGTTTTATGGCAAGCCAACCGCCTTTAAATAAACCATGTTTTTGTAAGGCTTCTTTGGTGTAATGCGAGCAGGTGGGTTGGTATCTACACGTTGCAGGCGTTAATGGCGATATCAATGTTTGGTACACTTTTATCAAAAATAAAAACGGTGCTATGAGTAGCTTCATTGTTGTTAAGCTGTTAAGTTGTTAAGCTGTTAAGTTGTTAAGTCGAAGTAAACCAATCAGGTTAACGACTTACAACTTTACGACTTACTAAATTACGACAAACTAAAAGTTGTGCCTTCTTTTCCGTCTTTCAACAAAATACCAGCTTCAGCCAATTCATCACGAATTTTATCTGAAAGGGCAAAATCTTTATTTGCTCGAGCTTCTTGTCGTAATTTTATTAAAATATCTATAGCACTAGAAAGTTTATCGGTTCCTGATTCTTTTTTGGTTACGTTTTCTAAGCCTAAAATATCAAAAGCGAAAGCCTTTATGGTTTCTTTTAAAATTGCTAAATCTTCAGCAGAAATAGTTGCAAAACCATCTTTAATTTGATTGATGTATTTTACAGCTTCAAATAAATTGGCGATTAAAATAGGTGAATTAAAATCGTCGTTCATAGCATTATAACATGCTTGTTTCCATATTTTAACATCTACAGATGATGTTTCAGATGTTTTTATACCATCTAATAAATTAATGGCATCCATCAATCTGTAAAAACCTTTTTCACTTGCCAATAAACCTTCATCTGTTAAATCGAGTACACTTCTGTATTGCGCTTGTGCTATAAAAAACCTGATAACGCTTGGTGCAAATGCTTTACTAAAAAATGTGTTGTTTCCTGATAATAATTCATCAGGATTCACAGTGTTTCCGGTAGATTTAGACATGCGTTGTCCATTCAATTCCAACATATTGGCGTGCATCCAATAGTTTACGGGCGATTGTCCTTTTGCGGCTTCGTTTTGTGCAATCTCACATTCGTGATGTGGAAATTTTAAATCCATACCGCCACCATGAATATCAAATTGGTCGCCTAAATATTTGGTGCTCATTGCTGTACACTCTAAATGCCAACCAGGAAACCCATCACCCCAAGGCGATGGCCAACGCATAATATGTTGCGGTTCGGCTTTTTTCCAAAGTGCAAAATCTTGTGGATTTTTTTTATCACTTTGTCCGTCCAATTCGCGAGTGTTGTGAATTAAATCTTCTAGCTTACGCTTGCTTAACTTTCCGTAATCGTTGGTTTCATTAAATTTATGAACATCAAAATATACAGATCCGTTAACTTCATAAGCAAATCCGTTATTTATAATATCTTTTATAAGTTCAATTTGCTCAATGATATGACCAGTAGCTGTTGGCTCGATACTTGGTGGTAAAAAGTTGAATGTGTTTAGTATGTTATGAAAATCTACAGTGTAACGTTGCACAATTTCCATAGGTTCAATTTGTTCTAAACGTGCTTTTTTAGTTATTTTATCTTCACCTTCATCAGCATCATTTTCTAAATGACCAGCATCTGTAATGTTTCTAACATAACGCACTTTGTAGCCTAAATGCTTTAGGTAACGAAAAATCATATCAAAAGACATAAACGTTCGAACGTTTCCTAAATGTACGTTGCTGTAAACAGTTGGTCCACAAACATACATGCCTACATAGCCATCATTTATAGGTGTGAATGTTTCTTTTGTGCCAGTAAGTGAGTTGTATATTTTGATATGTTGGTCTTTAAATAACTGCATGATTAGTTGTGTCGTGAGTTGTTAAGTCGCGAGTTGTTAAGTTGTTGACTATGATTTGAGAAAATGATTTCGTAAAGCGTTAATTTTGTTAGATATAGATTCAACTTCAAATCTAATAATTTTATAGTTTTCTTCAGAAATAAATTCAAGTTCTTTTGCAATAATAGCTTGGTTTAAAAATTCTAGGATAGAACTATAAGATAAAGTCATAAAGTGCGCTTTATCTTTATTTGTTAATCTAGCTGTGCCTTCAGCAATATTTGACGAAATTGAAACAGAACATCGACGCATCTGAGAAATTAACCCAAATTTTTCATTATCAGGAAAAGTTTGGGTGATTTTATAAATATTAGTGCTTAGTTTTATAGCTTCTTTCCAAACATCTAACTTTTCAAATGAATAAGCATGCATTGTTGTATGTTGTTAAGTCGAATGTCGTTGAGTTGTTTGTCGTTTAGTTGTGAAGTTAATTATGTGTTTCGACTAAACAACTCACAACTAAACAGCTTACATTTTAGAACTTAGTATCTAATTTTATATAGTCTAAAAATTCTCTGCGAGTTGATTCTTCTTTAAATTTTCCGCCAAATTCTGAAGTAACTGTACTGCTTTCAATATCGCGAATACCTCTTGAATTTACACATAAATGTTTTGCGTCTATAACGCATGCTACATCTTGTGTGTTTAAAACTGCTTGAAGCTCTTTTACTATTTGAATAGTTAAGCGTTCTTGAACTTGTGGACGCTTTGCATAATAATCTACAATGCGGTTCATTTTAGATAAACCTACCACCGAACCGTTTGAAATATAAGCAATATGTGCTTTTCCAACAATAGGAAGTAAATGATGCTCGCAAGTTGAGTAAACGGTGATGTTTTTTTCAACAAGCATTTCACCATATTTATATTTATTATCAAAGGTTGAAGCACTTGGTTTTCTATTTGGGTCTAAGCCTCCAAAAATTTCTTTAACAAACATTTTAGCTACACGGTTTGGTGTGCCGTTTAAACTATCGTCTGTTAAATCTAGTCCAAGAGTTTCCATGATGTGACGCACATCATCTTTAATGATTTCTATTTTTTCTTCATTTGAAAGTTTGAAAGCATCAGGTCTTAATGGCGTATCAGAGGATGTTCCAACATGGTCGTCTCCTAACGATTCAAATTCTTCTATGTTATTTTCAATTTTCATGTGTGTTTTTTATTGTTTTTTTTGATCACATGCTGTTCGCTTTTAATAATGCCGATGGGTAATAATATTTAGAATACGCTCGTTTCATGTATCAGCTAAGTCTCAATTTTAGTCTGCAAAGATAAGTAAAACACTTTTCTTATGTTTTGTATTATTCAACAAATAATTTTTAGTGTTTGTCTGCTAAAAAGTAATAAAATTACATATAAAGCAAAAAGCTTGAATAGTTCTATTCAAGCTTTTAAGTATTTTATAAAAAATTAAGCTTAAATGTTGAAGCTTAAAGTTAGAGTTAAATTAGAGTTTGTTCTATCAATAACAGCTGTATCGGTTAAACCAACATTGTATAACGGTGTTTCATCTGTTCGATTAGCTTGATCGTAGGTAATATCTAATTTTGTGTTTCCAAAATTGTAGCCAATACCTAATGAGTAACCTGTTAAATCGCCAACTGTTATGCCGTTTTTATAAGGACTTTCTTCAAAACGATAACCACCTCTAAAACTAAATTGTTTTACTTTGTATTCGCCACCAAGTCTATAGGTTGCAGCATCGGTTAAAACGTCGCTCATTATTGCATTTTGGTCAGCAAAAAAAGAATCTGTTACGGGTTTGAATTTTGTTTTGCTATAATCTTTTTTAGAATAATCAAAACTTAACAAACCTTGTGTTCCAAATACATACGCTAAACTTCCTGTAATTTTAGAAGGCGTTTGTAGTTTGTATTCAGGATAAATATTGACTATTTGTGGATTGATAACTTGAGTTTCAGTTGGTCCAAAATAGTTATGTACTGTAGATAAATATTGTGTTGTTTCCTCTTTAATTGTGTACCAAGTAGGCGAATCGAATGTTAAACCTACTCTAAATTCTGGGCTAAGTTTAAGTATACCACCTAGTTGAAAAGAAAAACCATTACCAGTAGTAGCTAAGGTATTGTCAAATTCAATACTATTTACTAACGAGCCACTATTAGAATTATTTTCAAATAAAAGAGTTGATTTTTGGTAATCAATAAAATGTGAGTTTAGGTTTAAGCCTAAGTATAAATTATCGTCATACTGAGTTGCCATGTTGAAAGATATTTTTCCGTTGTAACCCGTAGCAGCATAAGAATAATTATGATTAAACGTACCATTAGCTAAATTTGATGAATACAACGTATTTGCATCATCATCAGCATCTGGTTCTAAAATAAAAGATTCATAACCCAAAAAAGCTTGTTGATTTGCAAAACCTAAATTATTACCAATGTACTGATAAGCTTCGCTGTATGATTCGCCATCAAAAGCTGAAATTTCATCTAATCGTTTGCCATCAGCGTAATTTAAAAAATATAAATCGATGGATTGATTGTTGGTGTTTGTTCCTCGAGCATTCCAATTATCATCATAATTATTAGTTCTTTCATAAGCTATTCCAACAGTAAATTTACGCCAAGGCGAATTACTTCTGTTAGCAAATACAAATGATGCACCACCTTGGTTAACATCAAAATTAGAATTACTACTAGTAGTAAAACCATTAAAGTATTGTGTGTCATTACTATTATCAACATTTGATAAAGTGAATGATGCATGGCTTTGGCTAAAAACAGCAGCACCAGCAGGGTTAAGGCTAACGGCACTCATATCGCCGCCTAAGGCTCCAAATGCACCACTTAGCGCTCTAAAACGAGCAGTTCCTTGTATATTGTCTTGTGAATAACGTAGCGCATCCGATATATCTTGCGCATTTAAAGCGCATACAGATAGCATGCCTATAAATAGTAGGTTTAACTTTTTCATTAGTATTTTTTTAATTTTTTAAGAATTATCCACGTCTGCCGCCACCACCTGAAGAACCAGAACTTCTACTACTTCCTGAACTTCCACTTGAAGATCTTGAACTACTTGAAGATGAACTAGAACTTGAGCTAGAACTTCTACTTGGTGTATATGTAGAATTGCTAGATGAAGATGAAGATCTTGAATAATTTCCAGAGTTGTTACTATTTGAAGGCGTATATATTGTGCTTGAACTTCTTCTAACTGCCGATGATGATCTTGAAGTAGAATTAGTTGAAGGCGTACTATATGTAGTTCTTCTTTGAGTATCAGAATAAACGCGTGTTCCGTTTGAGTTATACTGTCTTGTAGTGTAAGCAGAATTAGAAGTGCTTGAATTTACACTACTTCTTCTAGCTGTATTGTATTTTGAAACATTGCTATTATATGTAGTGTTGCTTCTTCTCGATGTACTGTAAGCATTATTGTTTATACTTCCAGAGTTGTTTGCATAGTTACTGCCTCTTCGGGTAGCACTATAAGCAACATTACCTCGGTTGTAATAACCACCGTTACCATAATAGTAATTATTGTAACCATAGTTTCCGTAATATCTATAAGGGTTTCCGTAGTAGCCATAACTCCATGGGCTAGCAAATGCCCAATTATTATAATAACCTCCATAAAAACCAGCATTCCAATATGGGTCGTATCCATAACCCCAATTGTTCCAGCCATTATAGTAACCCCAACGGTTAAAATAAGGTCTGTTCCACCAATAGTTGTTAAAACCCCAACCATAATCTGAATGAATGTTTATGGTAACATTAGAATTACTTTGTCCCCAACCAGCATAACCTTGGTAATCATTATATAAAGTATCATTTTGAGCATAATCATCACTTTCATAAGAATCTATGTCGGTGAAAATTTCGCCATTGCCCATCATATATTCCGATTCTAATGATTTGTTTTTAAAATAATTTTGGTAGTAATTGTTGTTTGATTTTGTGTTGGTATTAACAACAGCTTCTTCATACTGAACAGTTCTTGGAGCTTCTCCGTAAATACCATCATTATCTACGCCAACATATTGATAAGAACCACATGAGTATAAGCCAAATACTAAGCTAAGAATAGCCAAGAATGGCATTTTTTTTATAAAGTAGGTTTTTAATTGCATATCTCTTGATTTTTATTGTTGAACATAACAAAAATAGTTAGTTTTGCCAAACTATTTTTATATTTAACATAGTCGCAATATTTGTGCCAAAATAACAATATGAGCAAAAAACTTACTAGTAGGACGGAAGATTATTCTAAATGGTATAACGAATTGGTTGTGAAAGCAGACCTAGCGGAGAATTCGGCGGTTCGTGGTTGTATGGTAATTAAACCTTACGGATATGCTATTTGGGAAAAAATGCAGGCAGAATTAGATAGAATGTTTAAAGAAACAGGACATCAAAACGCGTATTTTCCATTATTTGTACCAAAAAGTTTATTTGAAGCGGAAGAAAAAAACGCTGAAGGCTTTGCAAAAGAATGTGCTATTGTAACACATTATAGATTGCAAGCCGATCCAGATAAACCAGGAAAATTACGTGTTGATCCTGAGGCTAAACTAGAAGAAGAACTTATAGTAAGGCCAACTAGTGAAGCTATTATTTGGAATACCTACAGAAACTGGATTCAATCTTATAGAGATTTACCTATATTAATAAACCAATGGGCAAATGTGGTACGTTGGGAAATGCGTACGCGTTTGTTTTTGCGTACCGCAGAATTTTTATGGCAAGAAGGGCATACGGCACATGCAACAAAAGCGGAAGCCATTGCAGAAGCACGTTTAATGAATAATGTATACGCTACGTTTGCAGAAAATTTTATGGCAATTCCGGTAGTGCAAGGAGTTAAAACCGAAAGCGAGCGTTTTGCTGGAGCCGATGAAACCTTTTGTATAGAAGCGTTGATGCAAGATGGGAAAGCGCTTCAAGCAGGAACATCACATTTTCTTGGGCAGAATTTTGCCAAGGCATTCGATGTTAAGTTTGCTAACAAGGAAGGAAAACAAGATTACGTTTGGGCAACATCATGGGGTGTTTCTACACGTTTAATGGGTGCTTTAATTATGACGCATAGCGATGATAACGGGTTGGTATTGCCACCAAGTTTAGCACCAAACCAAGTTGTTATTGTTCCTATATATAAGAGTGATGAAGAATTTGCAGCAGTATCTGAAGTTGCAAATGGTATTTTAAAAGATTTAAGAGTCAAAGGTGTTACTGTTAAGTTTGATGATAGAGACACACAACGCCCAGGAGCCAAATTTGCACAACATGAATTACAAGGCGTGCCATTGCGTATTGCTATTGGTCCAAAAGATTTAGAAAATGGCACTGTAGAACTTGCCAGACGTGATACATTAACAAAATCTGTAGTTGCATTAAATGATTTAACAAGTACTGTTGAGAATTTATTAAAAGAAATTCAAGATACTTTATTTAAAAAAGCATTAGATTTTAGAGATAACCATATTACAGAAGTGAATTCTTTTGAAGAATTTAAAGATGTTTTAGAGAAAAAGACAGGATTTATTTCGGCACATTGGGATGGCTCTAATGAAACTGAAGAAAAAATAAAAGAGCTTACAAAAGCAACTATTAGATGTATTCCATTGGAAATGAAGCCAGAAGAAGGTGTTTGTGTGTACTCAGGAAAACCTTCAAAAGGCAGGGTATTATTTGCGAAAGCATATTAATTAAAATTTTTTAAAAAAAGTTTGCACAGCTATTGCGACATTTAAAAATAGTTGTATTTTTGCATCCGCAATGGAAACGTTGTAAGTTATTTGAAAATAGTGAAGCAAATTTTTAATTTTTAAGTTGTAGTTTTAAAAATTAAATTTATCTTTGCGCACTCAAAACAAATGGCCCGTTCGTCTATCGGCTAGGACGCCAGGTTTTCATCCTGGTAAGAGGGGTTCGATTCCCCTACGGGCTACAATTTTTTAAAAAAATATAAAGTATAAAATGGCAAATCATAAGTCAGCATTAAAAAGAATTAGAAGTAACGAAGCTAAACGTTTAGTTAATAAATATCAGCATAAAACAACTCGTAATGCAATTAAAAGATTACGTGAATTAACTGATAAAAAAGAAGCTGAAGCGTTATTTCCTTCTGTTGTTTCTATGCTTGATAAATTAGCTAAGAAAAATGTTATTCATTTTAACAAAGCGGCTAACCTTAAATCTGGTTTAGCTAAGCATATCGCTGCGCTTTAAGACAAGCATTTTAAAAAAAATATTTAAAAGCTTCTCAATTTTTTTTGAGAAGCTTTTTTTATGGACGCTTGATTGAGTAATTGTTTTAAATTGAAAAAATAAAAGCTAAAAAATCATTAAATAAATTGCCTTTTTTGATTTCTAAAAAATTAAATTTGCAATTATAAAAAAGTTAATTATTCACATAATATTACCCTTTTGGAAAATAAAGCAGCACTTAAATTAATAGACAAAATTCTGGTTAATCTTGATAAAACAGGTATTAATACAGATACTTTAATTGACGATATTAAACAATTAAGAACTTATGCTTTGGAAGCGCAAATACCTTTAGTTGTTAAAGTTCTTAGACTTACTTATGAACATATTGAAGAAAACGACTCGTTTTTAATACCAATGCTTGAGGATGATGACGCTGAGGAAGCAGTTGTAGTAGAAAATGAACCTGTTGAAAGTTTAAAATATTTAATAGCACTTACAAGAAACTTAAATAATAAAATTAACATTGCTGATTTAAAAGCATACAGAGATCTTTTAAATGCATTTTAATTATTATTAGTTTTAAAAAAACTTAAAGGCTGCACACTTGCAGCCTTTTTTTTTTGCGTTGACTTTGGATATGTGACAGTATTTTTGTTGAAAATTGTGTTGTTTGGTTAGGTGCGTTAGCGATAGTAGCGGCATCCTTTTGTTTTGCTTTGAGTTGGAATATACTTAGGTATAAGCTAAATTTTTATGATGGTTTTGCCATTTCAGGATTGTAAAAAAACAAAAGATATAGCGGATAGCGCGACCCTTGTGGTAACGCCCAAGTTTTAATAAAAATAAAAAGCCTTAACTGTTAGATTAAGGCTTTTTGATGTTTATAAAAATTGATTTTTAACCGTTCATTGAGATTAAAAACTCTTCGTTATTTCTAGTTTGTTTAAAACGTTCGTTGATGAATTCCATAGCTTCAACAGGGTTCATATCCGCAAGGTATTTACGCATTACCCACATACGTTGTATGGTGTTTTCGTCTAATAATAAATCATCACGACGCGTGCTTGATGATGTTAAATCGATAGCAGGGAAAATACGACGGTTTGATATTTTTCTATCTAATTGAAGCTCCATGTTTCCTGTTCCTTTGAATTCTTCAAAAATAACTTCGTCCATTTTAGAACCGGTTTCAGTTAAAGCTGTAGCAATAATGGTTAACGAACCACCATTTTCAATATTTCTGGCAGCACCAAAGAAACGTTTTGGTTTGTGTAGCGCATTGGCATCAACACCACCACTTAATATTTTACCAGATGCAGGTTGTACCGTGTTGTAAGCGCGTGCTAAACGGGTAATAGAATCTAATAGTATTACTACATCGTGCCCACATTCTACTAAGCGTTTTGCTTTTTCAAGAACGATATCGGCAATTTTAACGTGCTCGTGTGCTTCTTTATCAAAGGTTGATGAGATTACTTCACCACGTACATTACGTTGCATATCGGTAACCTCTTCCGGACGTTCATCAATTAATAGAATCATTAAATATACCTCAGGATGGTTGGCAGCAATAGCGTTGGCAACATCTTTAAGCAGCATGGTTTTACCCGTTTTTGGTTGCGATACAATCATACCACGTTGCCCTTTACCAATTGGAGAAAACAAATCCATAATTCGCGTAGAAATAGTGCTTTGTTTTTCGGCAATATTGAATTTTTCTTTAGGGAAAAGTGGTGTTAAATGTTCAAAAGAAACACGGTCTCTAACCACTTCTGGTTTCTGGCCATTAATTCTAATAACCTTAATTAATGGAAAATATTTCTCACCTTCTTTAGGCGGTCTTACATTACCTAATACAGTATCTCCTTTTTTCAAACCAAATAATCTGATTTGTGATTGTGATACATAAATATCATCTGGTGATGATAAATAGTTGTAGTCCGATGAACGTAAAAAACCATAACCATCTTGCATAATATCTAAAACACCTTCACTTTCAATAATGGCATCAAACTCAAAATCTGGTTCGCGGTAACGGTTTCTAGTGTCTTTATTACCAGCATCCACATTACCATTTTTTTGGTTTTTATGTTGGTTTTGGTTTTTGTGTTGTTGGTTATTATTGTCTCTTTTTTGAGGCTGTTTTTGTTGGTTATCGTTAGTACGCTCGTTTTGGTTTTTTTCTCTAGGTTGGTTTTGCGGTTTTTGCGCCTCTTTAGTTTCTGGTTTAGGGGTATTTGTTACTTCAGTAGGAGCTACTTCAGCTTCTTTTACAACCTTATTTTCTTGTTTTACGGGCGTGTTTTTAACAGGTTTTATAACACGTTGCCTTGGTCTTTTTGCTTCTTTTTTTTCTGGAGTTGCTGTAGGTTGTGGTGTTGGTTCAATAACTGCTTCAACTGCTTTTGGGTTTGTAGCCTGATGATCTAGTATTTGGTAAACTAAATCAGATTTTTTTAAAGAACGGTATTTTGGAACGTTCAATTTTTGTGCAATCTCTTGTAAGTCAGATAGCTTTTTTTCGTTTAATTGTGAAATTTCAAACATAAATGTTTATTTGAATATGTGTTTTGAATATAATTTGAGTTGTTCTGAAAAAAAATGAATTTTTATTCTGAAGAATTAACAACCTCTACTTGTGGGTGTTGAGAATTATAATGCAATTATACAACTTTATTTTAATTTTTTACGCTTATTTTTTAAAAGAAACTATTATTTTTGCGTTCAAGTATTTTACAAATATATGTTACAACGCATCCAAACGGTTTACCTTTTACTAGCAGCCATCGCATCTGCGGGGTTAATTTTTGTGCTACATTTATGGGTAACAAATAATGATGTTGTAGTGTATGCTAAAGATAATATGTTGTTTTTGGGGCTTTTTTTAGCATCTGCCATGTTATCAATAGTATCAATATTTAAGTATAAAAACAGGAAGTCTCAATTTATGTTGGGGCGACTAAACATGATATTAAACTTTATTTTACTAGGATTTTTTGTGTATCAATCTCTAAATATATCTGGAGAAACGGCGGTTTCTGAGAAAGGTATTGGGATGCTTCTTCCTATTGTTTCTATCGTATTTTTGGCCCTTGCCAATAAGGCCATCAAGAAGGATGAAGATCTCGTAAAATCTGTAGATCGATTGCGATAAAACCTAATATCTTAGTAGTATTAGTGCGTTAAAAACCCAAAGTGAAAGCTTTGGGTTTTTTATTTTGGCGTTACCCTTATCCTGAAATAAGTTCAGGATAAGGGTCGGGCTATACGTTACAAGTCCTCGCTCGTACCTCGCTGTGGGCTTTTCACTTCTATCCCTAACGCAAATTAATAAACAATAAAAATTAGTTTTTAAAAAATGATGGTATCAATGGCGTTTTTCAAACTCAATAACCTCTAAATTATCAATTTTTGAACCATCAATAGTAAAACGAAGCATGGTTCTAACCTTATGAAAACCATGTTTACCAACAGCACCAGGGTTCATATGTAGTAAATTCAAATTTTTGTCGGGCATCACTTTTAAAATATGCGAATGCCCACAAATAAAAAGTTTTGGCGGATTGCGCTTAATTTCTTCACGAACAAGCATGTTATACGCATTTGGGTAACCACCAATGTGGGTTATCCAAACAGAAACATCTTCACAAATAAACCTATTGTTTTCAGGAAATTCACCACGTATTTTTGCATCATCAATATTACCATAAACAGCTCGCAATGGTTTTAGGCTTTTTATAGCATCGGTAACACTTAAATCGCCTATATCCCCCGCATGCCAAACTTCATCGGCTTGTTTTACATATTTAAGAATGTCATTGTCTATATAACCGTGTGTATCAGAAAGGAGTAATATTTTTGTCATATAAAATGTTAATCGTAAATCTAAAATCGTAAATGTGTTTATCTTTGCTATTTCAACAAAAGTATAAAAACAAATTGCGATATTTTATAGAACTTTCTTATAATGGTAGTGCATATCATGGGTGGCAAAACCAGCCCAAAGCTATATCGGTACAAGAAGTTATTGAAAAAGGTTTGTCGGTACTATTAAAAGAAACAGTATCTATTATGGGTGCTGGCAGAACCGATACAGGTGTTCATGCTAAACAAATGTTTGCGCATTTTGATACCGATGTTGTTTTTGATGAAGTTAATTTAACCTATAAATTAAATTCGTTTTTACCAAAAGATATTGCCATTGATGCCATTTTTAAAGTTAAAGATACAGCACATGCACGTTTTGATGCTTTAAGTAGAACGTATTTGTATCGCATTGCGCTTAAAAAAAATGTATTTAATTTTGATAATGCATATTTTGTGAAGCAGGATTTAGATATAAAAAAAATGCAAGAAGCTTCAAAAATATTGTTTCAGTACACCGATTTTCAATGTTTTTCAAAAGTAAATACCGATGTTAAAACCTTTAATTGCAACCTTATGAAAGCCGAGTGGTTTTTTGAAAATGACGAGCTTCATTTTGTAATTAAAGCAGACAGATTTTTAAGAAATATGGTTCGTGCTATTGTTGGTACAATGGTTCAAATAGGTTTAGGTAAATTGGAGGTTGATGATTTGCATACTATTATAAATTCTAAAAACAGAAGTGAAGCTGGTTTTTCGGTACCAGCACATGCACTTTATTTAACTCAAGTAGAATACCCCAACAATATAAAATTATAATGACTAAAGAGAAGGAAAATATTTTCGATTTCACATTATTTAAACGCCTGTTTCAATACATAAAACCCTATAAAGGTATCTTTTTTGGTTTACTGGTTTTGGTTGTTTTACTGGCTATTTTAACTACTGCAACGCCTTACATTACCAAATACGCCATTGATAATAGTATTGCAGTTAAACAACCTAAAAGCTTTTTGTTTTATGTAGTAATTATGTTTGTGGTTCTAATTTTGCAAACCATTTTTCAGTTGGCATTTATTTATTATGCGGCTTGGTTAGGGCAAAATTTGGTGAAAGATGTGCGTGTAAAACTTTTTAACCATTTGCTGAGTTTTAAAATGAAGTATTATGATACATCGTCGGTTGGTGTGCTAATTACCAGAGCAGTAACCGATATGGAACGTATTGCCGATATTTTTGGACAAGGCTTATTCACCATTTTTAGAGATTTACTGGCTATGGTGGTTGTTTTTGGTGTAATGATTTATATTAATTGGCGATTGAGCTTAATTGTTTTCATCATGCTACCATTGTTAATGTATGCTACCAGAATTTTTCAGAAATACATGAAAGTCACTTTTGAAGAGGTTAGAAATGAAGTTTCTAATTTAAATTCGTATGTGCAAGAGCGTATAACAGGTATGAAAATTTTGCAGTTGTTTACGCGTGAGGCTATTGATTATAAAAACTTTACAGTAATTAATGAACGTCATAAAAAAGCATGGTTAAAAACAGTTTGGTATAACTCTATTTTCTTTCCTTTAGCAGATTTGGTGTCATCTATAAGTATTGGTTTAGTAGCTTGGTATGGTGGTTTAAACATTGTTTTAAAAGGCACAGAAGTTTCGCAAGGAGATTTAATTGCGTTTGTAATGTTTATACCTATGTTATTTCGTCCGTTACGTCAAATGGCTGATAATTTTAATACGTTGCAAATGGGTATGGTTGCAGCAAACCGTGTGTTTAAAATTTTAGATACAACTTCGCAAATTGATGATACTGGAACACATATTGCAGAAAATTTTAAAGGAAATATCAACTTTAATAACGTGTTTTTTAATTATGTTGAAGATGAACCTGTTTTAAAAGGCATTTCGTTTGATGTAAAACCAGGGGAAACTGTTGCTATTGTTGGAGCTACTGGTGCAGGAAAATCGACTATTATCAATTTGTTAAACCGTTTTTATGAAATAAAAGATGGTGTTATTTCTATTGATGGGATGGATATTAAGCAAGTTACATTAGCATCTTTACGCACTCAAATTGCTGTGGTTTTACAAGATGTATTTTTATTTGCCGATACTATTTTAAACAACATCACGCTTAATAATCCAGATATAACTGAAGCGCAAGTAGAAACTGCTGCTAAAGACATTGGTGTTCATAATTTTATAATGAGTTTACCAGAAGGCTATCATTATAATGTGAAGGAACGTGGTGTTATGTTGTCTTCTGGTCAGCGTCAACTTATTTCGTTTTTACGCGCTTATGTAACAAACCCAAGTATTTTGGTTTTGGATGAAGCAACATCTTCTGTCGATTCACATTCTGAACAACTTATTCAAAATGCAACTGATAAAATGACAAATGGTAGAACATCTATTGTTATTGCACATAGACTTGCAACCGTTAAAAAAGCAGATAAAATCATTGTTATGGATGCCGGTAAAATTGTAGAAGAAGGTACACATGCACAACTTCTTAAAAAAGAAAACGGCTATTATAAAAACTTGTATGAAGTACAGTTTTTAAAAGAAGAAACTATTTAGTAGATTTTATTTTTGAGGAATTAAATCTTTAAAAGAAATATCTCCAGTAAGTATAACTAGCAATATTATTGCTATTGAACTTGCTAAGTAAAAAACAAAAAATAGTGGTAAAAACAATAGCGTTTTAATGGCTAATTGTTTTATTGTTAAGGCAAAAAGGCGTTTTAAAAGCATAAAATGAAACCCAAACATAAATAAAAACGTTACAGTAATTGAAACCATATAGTTTTTTGGAAATAACAATAACGAAAGTATAGATAATAAACTTGAAACTATTGATGTGAAAGACATGCTATATAAGTAAATAATAACATGTTCTGTAAAGTTGTATTTTTTATCTAAAAATACAATCCACGAAATTACAGCCAATGCTGGTATTATAATTAGATAGAGAAACGAATTATATTCAAACGTTAAGTTAAAAATAGCTTGGTTAAGTTTTTCTTGTTGTTGGTAGGTGTTGAAGTTTGAAAACGACATGACTTCCTGCATTTTATCCTGAAAAAAGAATAAATATATACCAGAAAGGGTGAAAGAAATAGCAAGAAAACTTATAGGGTCAATATATTTTTTACGAGTACCATTCACGTAAGTGTCTACAACCTCTTCGGGTTTTTTAAAAAGCGATACTATGGTTTGAAGAAATTTATTATCGTAGTTAAAATACGTTTCCGTAAAGTATTCAAAAAGGTTTTTAACAGTTAGTCGGTTTCTAATTACTTTTCCGCCGCAACTGTAACAATAGTCGCTTTCAGAAACCAAATCAGTACTACAATTTTTGCAAGTCATATTATGCTAAATCTTTTTTGATCATCAAATTTAATTGCGTAACATCGTCAAAAACAACAAATTCACCATCTTTAAAATATGATATATGGCCTGTTTCTTCACTAACAACCAAAGCTAAAGAATCTGTTTTTTCAGTAACACCAATAGCGGCTCTATGGCGTAAACCAAAACGTTTTGGTATGGTTTTTTCGTTGTTTACAGGTAAAATTACGCGTGTTGCTTTAACTATATTATTGCTTACAATAATAGCACCATCGTGCAACGGACTATTTTTAAAAAAGATACTTTCAATAATGGGTTGGGTTACTTTTATATTCATTTCATCACCCGTAGTACTTAAAAAATCTAAGTTATTGTTACGCTCCAAAACAATTAAAGCGCCCGTTTTTGTATTTCCCATTTTTATACACGCCGATAAAATGGCATCTACATTGGTTTCATCAGTAGTTTCGGTTTTTAAAAATTTAAATTGTTTGAAAAGTTTACCGCGTTTACTAAAATTGGTTGAACCAACCATGAGTAAAAACTTCCTGATTTCTGGTTGAAAAACGACTATTAAAGCAATAATCCCTACTTTCATAAACCCACCAAAAATGCCTGAAAGCAATTCCATGTTTAAAAAATTGGTAAGTTGCCAAACCAAATAAATAATAATGATGCCAATAAAAATGTTAATGGCAACAGTGCCTTTTACAAGTTTATAAATGTAGTAGAGTAGGAGTGCTACAAGAATAACATCTATAACATCAACTACTGAGAATTTTAAAAGGTCATTAAAAATTTCCAAGGTAACATGGGTTTTGGTAAATTTAGTAAAATATGGTTAATTAAAAATGAATTCATCTTTAGCTATTAGAACATTCTTTAAATTTGAATTTAAAAGCAATGATTTTAATGTTATGTAATCTTGAAAAGTTAGATGTTCTTTGAAACAACATATTAATGTTTTTTCAGTTTTATTTGTAGCTTTTTTTAAAACAGTTATAAAATTAGCTTTATTTAACTTTGAAATAGTTTCATAAGGAGTGGTTATGGAAATATCATTTATGCTAAAAAAATTTATTTTTAAAAGTTTACCTTCTGTGCGTAGTAAAGGATTTTTGTTTTGATGATAAAAAATATTTGTAAACTCAATAAATCCTAAATTTTTTCTACTTAAATCATTACAAGTAAAATAATTTTTAGCATTTTCATTTTTATGCATTTCGGCATTACGCTTTTTGTCTTGAAGAAATTTTATTTTAGGAATAGCTTGTTTTAAGGTTAAACGTTTATCAACATTAACAAGCCAATTTGTGGTGCTAATTAAGTTTTTTCTATTAAGTTCTAAACTATCAGGTTGGGTTTCATCATAAAATAAATAGGCAGCAGAAACATCATTAATTTCTGAAATATCGGAATGACTAATTTCAGGAAGCTGAATAACTTTATCCGTTCCGCAGGAAAAAATAAATAATGATACCAGTAATAATGATATAAATTTCATTGTTAAGCTTTTAACGATTCTACTAATGTGATGGTTTCCATAGCTTCTTTTACATCGTGTACTCGTAAAATAGAAGCGCCTTTTTGTAACGCAACAGTGTTTAAAACGGTTGTGCCATTTAAAGCGTTGTTGGCTGTAGTTTCAAGTTTTTTATAAATCATAGACTTTCTTGAAACACCAACTAAAAGAGGTTTTTCAATCATTTTAAATAATTCCAAATGATTTAATAATTCATAATTTTGTTCCAACGTTTTAGCAAAACCAAAACCAGGATCTATAATTGTATCAATAATACCTAAAGCTTTTGCAGAGGCAATTCTTTCAGAGAAATATAGTAGAATATCTTTTGTAATGTTTTTATAATCAGTGCGTTGCTGCATGGTTTGTGGCGTGCCTTTCATGTGCATCATTATATAAGGTACTTGCAAATTGGCAATGGTTGGTAGCATGTTTTCATCTAGTTTTCCTGCTGAAATATCATTAATTAAAGCTGCGCCAGCTTCAATGGTTTGTTTTGCAACGTTGCTTCTAAAGGTGTCAATAGATATTAATGTTTCAGGAAATGCTTTTAAAATCAAACTTACAATAGGTAAAATGCGTTGCAATTCTTCAGCTTCCGAAACATGCTCTGCATTTGGTCTTGAACTATAAGCTCCAATATCAATGAAAGTAGCACCTTCATTAAGCATTAATTCAACATGTTTTAAAATAGAAGCGTCATTTTTATGTTTACCACCATCAAAAAAAGAATCAGGAGTAATGTTTAAAATACCCATTACTTTGGGTGATGATAAATTGATGAGGTTGCCTTTGCAGTTTATAGTCATAATTTTTTAACCACTAATACACTAAATATTTTTTGTTTCTTTAATAAAGAATAAACATTTCAAAATTAGTTATTCAAAGTCAATTTTGAGTTATAAAAACAATTATTTGTGTATTGGTGGTAACTTTGAAAAACATTTGAACTTTGAACTTTGAACTTTGAACAATTTAAGCGAAATTTACACAAAATTACCAGTTTTCATGCAAGATACCTCCAAACAATACGATGCCGTTATAGCTACCTGTAAAAGTTTATTCATAAAAAAAATGTCCGATTACGGTTGTGCATGGCGCATTTTACGCTTACCATCGCTTACCGACCAAATTTTTATTAAGGCACAACGCATTCGCGGATTACAACAAAACGCTGTTAGAAAAGTAAATGAAGGTGAAGAAAGTGAGTTTATTGGCATTATAAATTATAGTATTATGGCGTTAATTCAATTGGAAAAAGGTGTTGTTGAACAACCAGACTTATCTAATGATGAAGCTACCAAATTATACGAAAAACATGTAGCTATTACCAAAAAATTGATGGAAGATAAAAACCACGATTATGGCGAAGCATGGCGCGATATGCGTGTAAGTAGTTTAACCGATTTGATTTTACAAAAACTATTGCGCGTAAAACAAATTGAAGACAATAAAGGCAAAACGCTAGTAAGTGAAGGAATTGATGCCAATTATCAAGACATGATTAACTATGCAGTTTTTGCAATGATACATTTAAGTAAATAAGATGAAAATATTAGTAAGTATATCAAGAATTTTAGTAGGTATTTTATTCATTATTTCCGGATTAATAAAGCTAAACGATCCACTTGGGTTTTCGTATAAATTACAAGAATACTTTAGTCCAGATGTTTTAAATATACCCTTTTTAGAACCTTATGCTTTAATAATTTCTGTATTAGTAGTTGTTTTTGAAGTGGTTTTGGGTGTATTCTTAATTATTGGTTACAAACCAAAATTTACTGTTTGGAGCTTGTTGGCTATGATTGTGTTTTTCACATTCTTAACATTCTATTCAGCATATTTCGATAAAGTTAAAGATTGCGGCTGTTTTGGAGATGCATTAAAACTAACACCATGGGAAAGTTTTACAAAAGATGTTGTATTGCTAGTTTTAATCCTCATATTATTTGTAGGTGTAAAACACATAAAGCCAGTATTCAGTAATTTGCAAACCACCATTTTAGCACTTTTAAGTTTTATTTTTAGTTTTTGGTTAGCCTATCATGTACTTATGCATTTACCAGTGGTAGATTTTAGGGCTTATAAAATAGGAAATAACATTTTAGAAGGCATGTCTATTCCAGAAAATGCAGCAAAACCAGTTGTTGAATATTATTGGAAATTTAAAGTTAATGGTGAAGAAAAAATAATTACCACCAATGGTTCGTATCCTGATGTTGCAGGCGATTTTGTAAGTGTTGATACCAAAGTTATAGATGAAGGTTATAAACCACCAGTAGTCGATTTTTCTATAGAAAGTTCTGATGGTGATGATTTAACGCAACAATTTCTTTCAGAAGAAAACCTAATTATTGTTGTAGCATACAATTTAGAAACAATGGAAAAAGAAGGCGCAAAGAAATTAAAAACCATGTCTGATGCGGCATTAAAAAAAGGCTATAAAGTAATTGGTTTAACAGCTTCTGCTGAAGATGTAAAACAAAAAACAAAGAAACAATATCAATTAAATTTCGACTTTTACTTGTGTGATGAAAAAGCACTAAAAACAATAGTTCGTTCTAATCCTGGAATTTTAGAATTAGATAAAGGTACTATCAAACAAAAAGTACATTGGAATGATATTGACGAATTGAAGTTATAAAGTAAAAAAGTTAAAAGTTAGAAGTTAAAAGTTAAAAGTTAAAAGTTAGAAGTTAAAAGTTAAAAGTAGCTTTAACAATCAACTATAACCCAAAAATCAAAAAAATTATTTGATAAGCTATATCCTAAATAAAATCACATACGCATTACTCACATTATTTGGGGTGGTAACTGTTATATTCTTTTTATTCAATGTGCTTCCTGGCGATCCAGCACAAATGATGTTAGGGCAAAACGAAGGCAGCGAGCAATTAGCCATAGTAAAAAAAAAATATGGTTTTGATAAACCTGTTAGCACACAGTATTTTTACTATTTGAATGATTTATTGCCGCTATCTTTTCATTCAAAAACTGAAACCGATTATACCTTTTTGAAAAAAGGAAAATATTCAGCAGTACAACTATTTTCAATAGGAAATACCACAACCGTTTTAAAAGTGCCCTATTTACGCGAATCGTTCACCAAACAAGGAAAAAAAGTGAGCGATGTTTTGGGTGAAACCTTGCCAAATACCTTTGTGTTGGCAGTTTCAGCCATTATAATAGCCATGTTTATAGGTATTGTTTTAGGCATTGTTTCTGCATTGTATAAAGACCAATGGCTTGATAAAACCATCCAAATTTTCAGCACCTTTGGAATGAGTATACCATCGTTTTTCAGTGCCATTTTATTCGCGTGGTTTTTTGGTTTTGTATTGCATAAATACACAAATTTAGAAATGACAGGAAGTCTTTATGAATTGGATAATTTTGGAGAATCAAATCACTTAAAACTAAAAAATCTCATACTTCCAGCAATCGTTTTAGGTATTCGTCCGTTGGCAGTTGTTATCCAATTAATGCGAAATTCGTTATTAGAAGTTTTTAATCAAGATTATATTCGTACCGCCAGAGCAAAAGGCTTAAGTGAGTTTCAAATTATAAAAAAACATGCTTTAAAAAACGCCTTGAATCCAGTAGTAACAGCTATTTCGGGTTGGTTTGCTTCCATGCTTGCAGGTGCGGTTTTTGTAGAGTATATTTTTGGTTGGAATGGTTTAGGTAAAGAAATTGTAAACGCCTTAAATACACTAGACTTACCTGTAATTATGGGTTCCGTTTTAATAATCGCCTTGTTATTCATCATTATCAATATTTTTGTAGATATAATTTATGTTTGGTTAGACCCTAAAGTAAAACTTCAGTAAATTTGCGGTTTCTAAGAAATAAAATTTTAAACAAATGAAAATAAAGTATATAGAAATCTTGTTTCTAGGCATCTTAAGTTGTAAAGCGCAAGATGCACCAACACAATTTTCAAAAGCAGCATTAAATGATACGTTTGTAACACTTGAAGGAAAACCAATAACATTCAAAGCCATTTTGGAAGCAAATAAAGGTAAAACTATTGTGATTGATGTTTGGGCTTCGTGGTGTAAAGATTGCATTGGCGGTATGCCAAAAGTAAAAGCATTGCAAAATAAATTTCCAAATGCAACATATGTGTTTTTGTCGCTAGATAAAACGCAAGATGCTTGGAAAAGAGGTATTGAAAAATATAATGTAAACGGTCAAAATTACTTTATGGAATCTGGTTGGAAAGGTCCTTTTGGGGAATTCATTCAATTAGATTGGATACCAAGATACATGGTGGTTGATGAAAATGGAGAAATAAAATTATTTAAAGCTATTGAAGCAGACGATAAAAACATAAAAAACATATTAAAAATTTAATAAAAATCCCTTCATTAAAAAAGGGTAAATTAAAAAAATGAGAAAACAAATAGTAGCCGGAAACTGGAAAATGAATAACGATTTAGCACAAACTGAATCATTAATTACATCTTTAAAATCGCAAACAAAAACATCTAATGCAGAAGTAATGATTGCGCCAACATTTACAAATTTATTTCAAGCATACCAAGCATTAAAGGATAGCAAAATTGAAGTAATAGCACAAAATATGCACTTTGCTGCCAATGGCGCTTACACAGGCGAAATCAGTGCAAGTATGCTTAAAAGTGTGGGTGTTGAAACCGTTATATTGGGACACAGCGAGCGTCGTGAATATTTTGGTGAAACCGATCAAATTTTAGCTAAAAAAGTAGATGCAGCTTTGGCAAACGAATTACGTGTTATCTTCTGTTTTGGAGAAGTGTTGGCCGATAGAAAATCTGGAAACCACGAAGCCGTAGTAGAAAGCCAAATAAAAAACGCCTTGTTTCATTTAGAAGCTTCAGCCTTTAAAAACATTGTGTTGGCTTACGAACCTGTTTGGGCCATTGGAACTGGCGAAACCGCAAGTCCAGAGCAAGCGCAAGATATGCACGCCTTCATCCGCAAAACCCTAAGCAATAAATACGGTGCCGATGTAGCAAACAGCGTATCCATTTTATACGGTGGTAGCGTTAAACCAAACAATGCACAGGAAATTTTTGGAAAACCAGATGTAGATGGTGGTTTAATTGGAGGTGCAGCACTTAATGCAGACGACTTTTTTGCGATTGTAAACGCATTTTAATAACATAATTTTTTTGGCGTTACCACAAGGGTCGCGCTATACACTGTATCTTTTTGGCACTTTAGGGTGCCAAAAAGGATGCCGTTTCTATCGCTAACGCACTTATGAATGGCGATTACAATTATAATTTCATAGTTACCATGTCAAACATCATTTATATAGGTTACGAATTTAAAGTAACACCATTACAACCAGGCGTTGAAATTCTTATAGCAGAACTCGGTTATGCAGGTTTTGAAAGCTTTGTGGAAACCGAAGAAGGCGTGACAGCATACATTCAAAAAGACGAATGGAATGAATCGCTACTTGATGATGTTCAAATTCTAAATTCCGAAGAATTCAAAATAGCATATGAGTTCAACGAAATAGAACAAACCAACTGGAACGAAGAATGGGAAAAGAATTTCAATCCTATAATTGTTGATGATGTATGTTCGGTGCGCGCGTCATTTCATGAAAAACCAAATACCCAATACGATATCATCATCGAACCAAAAATGAGTTTTGGTACTGGGCATCATGAAACCACTCACATGATGATTCAACATATTCTAAAAAATGATTTCACAAATAAATCGGTTTTAGATATGGGTTGTGGTACAGGTGTTTTAGCCATTTTAGCAGAAATGAAAGGCGCAAAACCTATTGATGCTGTAGATTATGATAACTGGTGCTATTTAAACAGTATTGAAAATGTAGAACGCAATAATTGCAAAAACATAACAGTTATTGAAGGTGATGCCAGTGTTTTGTCTGGTAGAAAATATGATATTATTATAGCAAACATTAATCGTAATATTTTGCTAAACGATATGGAAACTTATGTGTCTTGTTTAAACCAAAAAGGACTTTTGTTTTTAAGCGGATTTTACAACGATGATATTCCTGTTATACAAGACGTGTGCGAAAAGTATTTGTTAAAATTTGATGAAAAATTGGAAAGAAACCATTGGGTTGCTTTAAAATTTTTAAATTAGTAAAAAACTTTTGCAAATGAGTACTAGAGAAAAAACATCTGAAGAAGTACTACTTCAAGAAGAAGTACTTACTCAAAATGAAATTGTGTTACATAATGATGATATTAACACCTTCGACCATGTTATAAATACACTTATCTATGCATGCGAGCATACAGCAGAACAAGCTGAACAATGTGCTTTACTTGTGCATTACAAAGGAAAATGTACTGTTAAAACAGGTTTGCTAGACGACTTAAAACCACGTTGCAGTATGTTACTAGAAGCAGGTTTAAGTGCTGAAATAGTTTAACCATTCATTCTTCCAATGGCACAACTAACAAACGATTTTGCTTTGGTAGTTAAAGCATTTTTTTCGCCATTTACAGGATATCCTAAATTATGAAGTAATGTTTTTGCTTCTAATAAGCATGCTTCATTTTCATAATTAAAGGAAACACTATCGGTTTCATTATTTACTACAATATCACTAATGCCTTCTAAATTTGATAATTTATTAGTTATGGTATTAGCACAACCATGGCATTTTAAATTTTGAATTACTAGTATTGTATTCATTTTTTTGTTTTGCAAGTATTTATTCCAAAAGGTGCATAAAGTGGACAAAAGCTAATAAAACTAGTTAGTAAAAACACAATAGCGAATGCCATAAGTATATAGGCAAAAGTACCTTCAACTATATTAAAATAATATAATAATGCTAAAACTACTGCAATAATTACTCGAATACCTTTATCGGTAGAACCCATGTTTTTTTTCATAAAACCCAATTTTTAGTTTAAACAATCTGTAATTTCAAAATTACAAAATCAAAATATGTTGTTTTGTGACTTTTGTCACATTCGTAAAATTAAGTTCTATGGAAATCAATTAATGAGGAAGTTTTTTTCTTAAAATACCATAAACAAACGTTCCTAACATAGCGGCTGCAATAACGATAAGCATACTAAAAACGCCAGTGCCTAATAATATATATAACGGACCAGGGCAAGCGCCTATTAACGCCCAACCAAGCCCAAAAATAGTGCCACCTATAATGTAACGAACAAAGCCATTTTCTTTTTTAGGAACAAATATTTCGGCACCTTCAAAGCCTTTTATGATGCCTCTTTTTGAAATTTGAAGAAATATAATTCCAGTTATAATAGCAGTTCCTATAATGCCGTACATATGAAACGATTGAAATCGAAACATTTCGTAAATACGATACCAAGAAACTGCTTCAGATTTCACTAAGATTATTCCGAAAAAAATACCAACTAGTAAAAATTTTAAATATTTCATAGTTAAAAAATGAGAGGTAAAATAAAGTTAGTCATTAGTAATCCACCAAGAAAAAAACCAATAACGGCCATTAACGATGGTTTTTGTAGGCTACTAAGTCCGCTAATGGCATGTCCGGAAGTACAACCATCAGCATAACGCGTTCCAAACCCAACTAGAAATCCACCAACTAGTAATATTAATAAGCCTTTTATAGAAAAAACAACTTCCCAGTTATAGATTTCTGTTGGCACTAAATGTGCACCTATATTATTAAAGCCTAGGTTTTTAATTTCTTCAACGGTTTTAGGGTTCAAGTTTGTAACACTATCATTTGATAAGTAATGACTACCAATAAAGCCACCCAGAATAGCACCAACCACTACAACTAAATTCCAAGAGTTTTCTTTCCAGTTAAATTTAAAAAAATCGGAAACTTTACCAGCTCCTGCTATGGTACACATAGTTCTTAAATTTGAAGACATTCCGAAAGTTTTACCATAATAAAGTAATAACGCCATAACAAGCGTGATTAGTGGTCCAGAAACATACCATGGCCATGGATTTAAAAGATAATTCATGCTTATTTATGTGTAAATAATTAGCTTAGAGGTTGTAAAAGTAATGAATTACAAATTTTAAAAAAAATTGGTGAAGTTTTAATAAAAATACTATATTTGCACCCACAAAAATGGCCTCGTGGCGCAACTGAATAGCGCACTTGATTACGGCTCAAGAGGTTACTGGTTTGAATCCAGTCGAGGTCACTAATGTTTACAAGGGTTTCAAGAGATTGAAGCCCTTTTTGTTTTTATCATTTGCCCACAATTTGCCCACTTTTTAAGAATTAGCCTATTTTTAGGCTCGCATTATTTATAGTGGTTTATCTGTGGCTTTACTCACTAAATATATGAGTTAAAAAAAGGCTCACATTTCTGCAAACCTTAATTTTATTTAACTGGAGTAATTTCGAGCGTTTTTTGGTTTGGAGTTACTATATTGTACTGAACAAAAAGTTGTGAGATTTAGAGTTACATAAATAAACTTTGAATTATGAAAAAAAGAAACAGAAATTATAGAGCATCATTTAAGCTAAAGGCAGTAGAATTAAGCTATACCCGAGGTCATGTTAAATAAGTTTGTGAAGAATTGACATTACTTACTCCTATTACATCGTTGGCGACGTGAATCCCAAGATTATGGTAAGAACAGTTTTCCAGGTAGAGGCGTTCCAAAATTAACATATGGACAAAAAGAAATAGCGCCCTATTAAAGAAACAATTAAAGGATATATCGGAGGAATATGAGATATTAAAAAAGGTGGTGAGCCAAATACCCGAAAACAGTGTTTTCTCCTTTTAATATCAAATCTCTAAGGGCGACAAGAAAAATTGAGGTTTATAAAACATCATAAATTTAAGTTTTCAGTCGAGAAAATGTGTAAAGTTTAAAAAGTTAATTCCAGTAGTTATTATAATTGGTTAAAAGCTAAGCTCTCAAAGTTTTGGCTGTATAATCAAAAATTGTCTGAGTTGATTAAACTATTTTTAAAGATAGCTATGAAAGTTATGGTGCGAAAAGTATAAAAAAAGCATTGGAAAAACTAGGATATTATGTTTCCAAACCACGTGTGGAGAAACTTATAAAGGTATATGGTTTATTTGCCAGAAGGAAACACAAGTTTAGAACAACAACAGATAGTAACCACTAATATCGTATTCCCGATAATATCTTAAATCAAAATTTTAAAGTATCTAGAGTAAATCAAGTTTGGGTATCCGAGATCACTTATATTGAAACCAAGTAAGACTGGATGTATTTAACGGTAATTATTGATTTATATAACCGAAAGGTAATAGGCTGGTCTAAGAGAGATAATTTAACAACGCAGGATACTATATTAGATGCATGGAATATGGCAGTAAAATCCAATGTAATTACGGAAGAACTTATCTTCCATTTCGATAGAGGTTCTCAGTATGCCAGCTATTTGTTTACTGATATTATCAAAAACTATAATGGATTAGTAATACAAAGCATGAGTAGAAAGGGGAACTGTTGGGACAATGCCGTAGCAGAATCTTTTTTTAAGAGCTTAAAAACTGAATGAGTGTACCTACATAAATATAATTAGCAGAACTATCCATCTTTTCTTGGATAGAAACTTGGTACAACAAAAGAAGAATACACTCAACTATAGGGTATAAAACTATTAACGAATTTGAAATGGAAATGTATAACCAAAATCTAGCATCTTAAATCTCGCAATTAATTGTCCAATTTTTTTGTATCAAGTCTAGACTTGCCAATGTGCTTACAAATAGACGTGGCAATCTTTATTAAGGATTTTCCAATTGAATAAAAGTTGGTTCATCTCGATTTGCTATTATCCATCCATTTTGTAATTTGAATTCAACAACATGTATGGATGAGCGACGTTGGTCAAATCCATCTTTTTTTCTGTTTTCTCCAACCTGACCGGGATGGGTAAAATAATAAAAATATGCTCTACCATTGCTAATAACAACATCACCATGGCGTGCGGTTGCAACATCGTCTGCACCAGTTCCAGAACCTTCGGGCATTAAAGGGCCTCCTGGTTGATATTCCCATTCGGTAGCATCTTTTGATCGAAATGTTTTGAAACCCATTCCGTCACAAATTATCATCCAGTAATAATCTTTCCAATAAAAAACGGCTGGCCCTTCACCTTTGGTTGACATCACTTTTATAGGGTCTGACCAGTTGTTTAAATCGGTACTTTCAAGATAATAGAAGGTTGATGAATGGTTAGAAGGGTCTTTGAAATACATACGCCATTTACCGTCAGGCATTTTAATTACATCGGCATCGTAGCTACCAACCGGAAGATTGAAGCGTTTTTTATATTGCCAATCCCGAAGGTTATAGCTTGTTAGGTGGTCGATATACCCTGGTACTTTACCCCAATGTTCGGCAATACCAGCTTGAATACTTAAAAACATGTGCCAATTACCATCTTCACCGTAAATAACATCCGGTGCCCATAATGTTGCACTATCGCCACCTGCTTCTGGTGGAAGATTTGGAAAATTCGCAATTCCTACGTAATCCCAATTGGCACCATCGGCAGATTCTGCAATCCCGATAGGTGTCTTAAACACCCAACTATAACCTGGCAATTCAGTTTCAGTAGCCCTACGATTGGTGTAAAACATCCACCACTTGCGAACCAATGGATTCCAAATTACAACCGGGTCAGCAGCACCATCGTAAACTGGGTCACGAAATACTGGCTTTGGAGCTAATTTACCGGCAGTATAATTAAAATATTTGAACTCTACTTTTGCATTGTGTGTTGCTACTAAACCAGCTCTTAAAGCATAAAATCCTCTATAATTATTATGGTGCAGACCTGAAACATCAAGATGTTCCTTTAATGTTTTCCATATTTTTCCATCTTTACTTGCCTGAATGGTACACAAATCGGCTTGGTTAATAATTCTTAGAAAAAAATGGTCGCCAAATTCAGAAACTATGTTTTCAACTTCTTTATTCCTATCGTTTATTGTAAAAGACTCCCCATTAGAGGTAATACTGGCAAAAGCATTTTCACGATAAAATAAAATTAAACCTCCAGAACCACCTTCATTTAGCGTGATTTCACTTTCTATTTGGTAATTTTTGTCAGGTATAGTTATGAGCAGTTTACGACCATATCCCGGAGTATCACCTTTCCCTTTTAAAAACAGGCTGCTATTGGAAAACGAGATATCATCGTCATTATAACCACCCCATGTTGTCCACTGAATGTCAAGTTTATTCGTTGAGAAAGAATCGGAAAGTTTCATACCTATTTGAGGATTTTTTGATGGAAGAGATTTCCGGTTTTCGTCTAACTTATACCATCCGTCATCTGTCCACTTTATAGGGTCTATTAATGTCTGACGACCTAATGTATAAGCCCCGTTTTCATATGCATGATAAACAATCCACCAGTTACCAGCAGTATCATCAATGAGAGTACCATGACCCTTTGACCACCACTTTTCAGATGCCGACCATGTATGCACAATGGGGTTGTAAGGAGAATTCTCCCAAGGACCGACAGGTGTTTTAGAGCGAGCTGACACAACCATATGGCTGGTTGCCGGACCAGCCGTTCCACCTTGGGCACTGGTAAGGTAATAATAACCATCCTTATAATTTAATTTGGGTGATTCAAGACAAAAACACTCTGTTGCCCATTCTTTGGGATATTCCCATCCATCATACGTTTGGGTAACGTCACCTTTAGTAGCAAGTCCATCTTTTGTTAATGGTACAACAATACCTTTGCTTAAATGTAAAAATCGGTTCCCTTTTTTATCGACAACATGTCCGGGGTCAATTCTTTCCACTTTTAAATCAATGGGATTACTCCAAGGGCCTCTGATATCATCTGCCCAGATAACCCAATTTGTACCGGCAGATGGATAATAGATGTAATACTTTCCATTGTATTTTACCAAATCGGGAGCATATGCCGAACCTTTAATTATTGTCATAGTTCTGGCTATTGGTTCCCAGTTAATTAAGTCCGTTGAATGCCAAATCAGGAATCCCGGATTGTAAACAAAACTTGAGTGCGTCATATAATAATCGCTTCCATCACGGATAATAGTTGGGTCGGGGTAATCGCCACGAAGGATTACCTGTGGATAGTTTTGTGCAAGAATAAGTCCTGTCTTAAACACTAATAATAATAGTATGATTAATATGTTTTTCATATATCTAAAATGTTTTTAATTGCCATATGGAACTCGCCAGTCGTCATTATCATTTGTAAGAAAAGGTGCGTTTATAGCTCGTTTCATAATTCCAATCTTTTAAAGTTTATCAAATGTCATTTCTAATTGCCAGTATTTGGCCAACTTCTCAGCTTCTTTTTTAGTAAGTTGTATTACGGTGCCATGTTTGGGTATTTGAAAATTGGTTGCTTTCATAACACCTTCGTTGAAGCGTCCTAAATCGGTGAATATTTTGAAATCGGAGGTTTCTCTGAATCCAAAATTGGCAGGCTTTAATCCATAGATATCGTACATTAGTACCCATTTATCTTCACCAATACGTTTCCAAATATTAGGTGCTTCGCATTTTACTGCTTCTGAATCATACCAAACAGAATCATATGAATACCCCTCGTTAATGGATGAAGAAACAGCCTGTTTAATGCCCGGTGTGCCATCATGGGCTACATAGAAAAGATGAAATTTATCGTTTGCTTTGGTAATATCTCCATCAATGTATGTCTGGTCTTTGGGATATTGAAAAAGAAGTTTAGGTTCTGTCTCCAATTTTGAAAACTCAATATTTGTATAGCTAAAAAACAAACGAATTGTTCCGTCATAAAAGCGCATGCTATAATACAACATTGGTTTCCCTTCTTTATCATCCCAAATTGTTTGAGGAGCCCAGGCACAACCGATAGAATCATAACCAGCAAAGGTTTCATCGATTGCAGCTGTGGTGTGCGACCAATTAATTAAATCAGTAGATTTCATTAGAACAAATCCCCTGTTATTACCCCAACCAAACTCGTTTCTGGGGCGCTCCCACTCTGTATTTCGCAATCCTTCCCGATGGGCATAAATATGCAGGTCGGTCATTGTCATGTAAAATAGGTTATCGGGACCTCGCATAATATGTGGGTCACGAATACCTTTTTGCATAGAAATAGTATCTCCGGATATAACCGGATTGCCATTATTTATATCGGTAAATGAATACCCATCAGAACTGAGTGCCATATGTAAAGCATGGTCGCTATCCTTAAAGTAAACCAGCAAGTAGGCTTTCATCTCATTTTCGGATAGCTCTTTCTTAGATGATTTATGCGAACAGCTCCATTGAAAGAATAAAACTATTGCGGTCATCATTAAAAAACAAACTCTTTTTTGCATTGCTTTTTCCAAGTTTTATATTGTTAATAATATCGATTACAAAACAATATAATGTAGACTCGCTAGTCGTGTAAAATGGTTGAAAAAAACTGTAAAATGGTTGATTTTGATTTGTTATATGCTTTATGTATTGTTTTGGTTGTCAATATATCTCGAAGGTTTTACCCCAAATTCATCTTTAAAGCATTTGCTAAAATAGCTGGCAGTGCCAAATCCTACCAAGTCGGCTGTTTCTGATACTGTATAACCTTCTTTCAATAGTTTTTTCGCACGTTTTAATCGAGTGGATTTAATAAGGTCGGTAGGAGATTTACCAATAATACTTATAAGTTTCCGGTATAAGCCTGTCCTGTCCATTCCTAAATCTTTGCTTAACTGTTCTACCGAATAGTTAGTAGAATCGATATTCGACTCAACAAAATGAAGTGCTTTTTGGATGAATTTTTCATCGGAGGCTGAAAGATTAGAAGTGGAGGCTTGTTGCTCATTACCCTTATTATCTGTTTTTTGATTCTGAAGCTGTTTTTTGATATCTAAAAGCAAAGATTTTAAATTAGGTTCTGAAGATTCAGATGAAACCATTTCACCAGATAATTGATACAACCAATCTCTTAAATCTAAAGCACTATTTCGAATTTGCTCATTGGCTAACTTTTGCTTATTACGGTTTAAGTAGATATGAATGGATAATGCGATGAATGCAATTAGCAGTAGCAAATAAACGATATAAGCTATAATTGATTCGTACCAGTATGGTAAAACTTTTAATGTAAAAAATGATGTTTTGTTGCTCCACTGACCTGTTGCATTTGTTGCTTTTACCTCCAACTGATATAATCCTTTCGAGAGTCCGGTTAATGACAAGCTATTAATGCCATCAGGCAAGTATTGCCAATTACTGTGTTGATTTTTAAAACGGTAAGCGAAACGTATTTTCCCAGTATAAAGATGGTCAAATGTGGAAAAATTTAGTACTAAATTTAGTTCATTCGGTTGTAATTCTATTCTATTATTTTCAATTCCAACTAGTTTATGATTCCCATTAATTGAATATGAAGTAAGCTTTACGTGTTGTGTTTTTGATTCATTTTTCAAACTACTATGTGATACAAAACGACGAAAACCACCCATGCCGCCAATAATAATCTGACCTTTTGCATCTTTGCCTAATGAATAAAAATTATTCATTGAAATATCAGCTTCAGAACTGTAATAGGAATTTGTTGTTTTTTGTTCAGGATTGTAAATAATAACTTTTTGGTTGGTTAAAATCCATATTAAACCTGAGCTGTCAACTTCTAAATCAATGATTGCATCACCGTTTAAGCCTAAAAGTTCCTTTATCTGTGATATTTTATTATTTAAAACATCATAGAAAAACACTTCGCCTTGCTCAGTTCCAGAACATATAAGCCGATTGGAAGCATTTGCAATTGACGAAAAATTTTTGTCCATAACAATTTCATGAATGCTACCGGTTGTATCAATCATGCACAATCCTGATTGTTCTGTTGCTAAGAATACTAATCCATTGCTTGTTGTTATGTCATTAATAACACCAACGTTTATAGAACTCTTTGTTAATTTTCGGATGGCAAAGTTGTAATAAAACAGGGTGTTTTGTGTCCCAATCAATAAGTTATGTTTTTGGTCTTGATAGAGGCTATGAATCCGTTCTGAAGAAGGAATTTCGATAACATTTTCCAATGTTACGTTACCTGCTCCTGATGGATGAAGTTTTACGACAACTGTATCATCTAATACAGTGTATATGCCATCATCATCCGTTGCCTTTTTTATAAGGATGGATTTCTTTCTACCATTCAGCCCTGGTAATCCAGATAGTGATATTAGTTTGCCAATTTTTGTGTTATAAAGAAAGAGTCCTTGGCGTTTTTGCCAAAACCAATAATTATTTTTGCTGTTAGAAAAAACGACAGGAGCAATTGGTAAGCCAAAAGTGTTTACATCTTGGTTAATGCTTTCTGCCAGAAAGTTTTTTTGTCTAAACGATAGAGTGAAAGAATGAGGATAATCGGTTGATATTTTTATATTCCCTTGTTTGTCAGTTATTATTTGGTTCACTAATAACTTACCTGAGGGTAAGTACTTGTCAATATTAATATTGGTTAATTGGCGGTCTTGACTCTTGCTGTATGCATAAATGTTATCTACAGTAGCTGCCCAAATGTAATTTAAAACAGTGTCTGTTGTTAAATTTAAAATATATCTTTTTGAATCATCCCGACTTCCCTTTGTGGAATTGTGTAACGTAAAACATGTCTGTCCTGTAATATTGGGATTAAACTCTACTATACCTTGCCCCCATGTTGAAATCCAATATTTCTTTAAGTCGGTATCTTGAATTATACTCGTTGGGCTTTCTTCAAATTCCCATGGAATTGGAATAAATTCATTTGTTGCTGGATTATATTTATGTATCCCACCGTTCCATTGAACAGTCCAAATATTCTTATCACGGTCTTCATAAATTTGAGAAACACTTTTTGATTCACCTTTCCACAATGAATGGTATGTGTCTAGTTTTTGCTCAAATAAATCATATTTAATGACCAAATCTGCTGTTGATACCCATATATTACCTTCTGTAGATGCCCATAAAGCATCAATACTCCAGTTTTGAATGTCAGGGTCTTTTATTTGATGAATTTCATAGGTGGTTTTATCTAAAACATATAAACCTCGTTTTGTGCCAAACCAGATTTTATGATGTAAATCTTCTGAAATACAAGTAATCCAATTGCTTTTTAATAAATCAGGTGTATTACAATCCGAACGGAAAATTTTGACAGAATAACCATCATCCCTACACAATCCACCTCCCTGAGTTCCATACCACAAAAAACCCTCGGAATCCTGAAAAGTTCGAAATATCTGTGCAACTGGTAGTTGCTTTGTGTTTTTGTATTCAGTATTTACTAACGATTGAGCGATAGAAGAAATGCTTGAAAAAAGACAGCATATAAGTAATATTTGAAGTTTAGTCCTAGTCATCACAAGTGCATAAAAATAAAAAAGCCCAAATTAATAAAAAACCAGTTGACTATGTCGTGTTGGAAAAAACAGTTCTTTTGCAAACTTTGGTTTGCGAGTTGGCTAGTGGGGTTTGCAAATGTGCTGTTTTGTGCGGTGAAGTTTCTTTGTCTTTGCGCTGGGGGAGAAAAAACAAAATAAATTCCTTTCAAACTGCACCGCCCTATCAACGGAGCACTAATCCAGTCCGTCCGTTTTTTATTATTATTTCAATCAACTTTCTGTGTCGTATCGTTTTATAAATAATGTTTAAAATTATGTAGCCTTTATTCAGGACGGGGCAAAGTAGAATGGCCTTTCATAAAACAGTTCTTATTAAGAAAATATAGAATTTTTTGGAACAGACCTCAGTCGAGGTCACAAAAACAAAAAAGACTTTCAAGCAATTGAAAGTCTTTTTTTATACACTAAATTAGTCTAAAGCATTTTTTGTAACAAGCCATCTCCAACCAATAATGGCCATTTGTAGTTTGCTTGCTTTTGTTAAATCTAACTGTTGTTTAGAATAACTTGGAAGCATAATTTTATTCAGTTTTGCTAAAAATTTAAAAAATTGTTTTTTCATTATACAAAAGTAATAAACTTAGTTTAAACGGTGTTTTAATAAGTTTATGCGCCATTTTATCGATAATGTGCAACCTCAATATTAAGTTTCGTTAAAGTTTTAGCTAATAACAGCAAAAACAATTTGAGAACGGTACATTTGTAAAAAATGTAGTTTTTATGAGGAAAAATACAATTTTATGTCTGTTCTTTTTAGTCTTTCAAATAGTTTCCAGTCAAATTGTTATTAACGAATTAGATTGTGATACGGCTGGAACAGATGATTTAGAATTTGTTGAACTATTATCTGAAACACCAAATTTTCCTTTAGATGGATATGTTTTAGTATTTTTCAATGGTTCAACCAACGGTCAGCATACTAGTTATTTGGCATTAGATTTAGATGGTTATGAAACCGATATTAACGGTATATTATTAATTGGAAGTGTTAATGTATCACCATTTCCTCAATATATTATACCTTCAAATATTATACAAAATGGCGTTGATGCTATAGCAATTTATAGAGCAGATGATTTAGATTTTGAAGAACCTGTAAAAGCTCATGTTGATGATACACTTGTTGATGTTTTAATTTACAGAACCACACAATCGGATGGTACAGAATTTGTTCCTATTTTTTCAGCATTCAACCCAAGTATTCAAATTATTACTGAAGGAACAACCAATAATACAAACTCAATTCAAAGAAATAACGACGGCACTTATACTGTAAAACCACCAACCCCAAGACAATTAAATGATGGTAGCGGTGTTGTTTTAAACGGAATTTCAATAACAATTGCTCAAACAAGTTATGATGAGGGTGATGCGTTTGATATTAATTTCACTTCAGAACAAAATGTAACAACAGATTTAAATTTTACATTAACACTCAATAACGGAACGTTTAATACATCCGATTTTACAGGAAACACTTCAATAACCATTCCTAACGGTACAAAAACAGCATCAACTACCATTACTTTAGTTGACGATACTTTTGATGAAGGTGATGAGGAAATGCTAATCAAATTAACGGGTTTAGTATCACCAAATTATTCATTAAATAATAATTTAAAGATTAGAGTTGTTGATAATGATTTTCAAATTGCACCTTTTGGAACACCAATAAATCCAACCTACGGCAATGTAAATAGCACACAACCTGTTGGTTATTATAACAGTCTTGATGCAAAATCAAATGCGTCGTTAAAACAAGCTATGCAAGATATTATAGCAGAAGAAGGTGTTGTTAGGGCGCAAACCTATGCAGATATTATCGATATTTTAAAAGAAGCCGACCAAAACCCTGCAAATAGCAATCAGGTTTGGTTAGTGTATAAAGAAATTGGACGTGCAAAGCTTGATTACCAAATAACTTCTAGTAATATAGGTAAATGGAATAGAGAACATACGTTTCCGCGTTCTAGAGGTGGTTTTAATAGTATAAAAGCTGATGATACTGCTAACGGAAAAGATATATTTTGGAATACTACTAAAGATTCTCTACGTCATGGAAATTCTGATGCACATGCATTGCGAGCTGCAGATGGACCAGAAAATAGTAGTAGAGGTAACTTGTTTTATGGGCAATATAATGGACCATCAGGTACTTTAGGTAAGTTTAAAGGTGATGTTGCGAGAAGCATTTTTTATATGGCAGTACGTTATAATGGTTTAGATGTTGTTAACGGTTACCCAGAAACTACTGTTGGGCAATTTGGCGATTTGGCAACACTTTTAAATTGGCATAGAAATGATCCGCCAGACGATTTTGAAATGAACAGAAATAACATTGTTTACACTTGGCAATTTAATAGAAACCCGTTTATTGATTACCCAGATTTGGTTGAATATTTATGGGGAAACATGGTAGGGCAAATTTGGAACCAACCATTAACAACACAGCAGAATAGCATGCTGGCAATTAAAGTTTTTCCTAACCCAACAACAGGTAAAATTTTTGTAAACGGACTTAATAATAAAGCTACTTTAGAAGTATTTACTATTGAAGGTAGAAAAATTAAGAGCTTTTTATTGAATGAAAATTCTGAAATAAATTTGAATGTGTCAAGTGGTTTGTATTTGCTTCGGGTAAATTATGAAGGCAATACAAAAACAGAAAAAATTGTAATTAATTAAAAATTAATTCATAAAAAAAGCCCAAACATAAAAGTTATGTTTGGGTTTTTAGTTTTATAAAAAATAGGTTACATTTTCTTTTTAGTTGTTATTTCTATAACACCGTTTTTACCTTTTTCACCGTAATTTTTGGTAGCAGTTTCATCTTTTAAAACATTTATAGATGCAATATCGTCTGGGTTTAGCTTATCAACATCTTCTTTTTTAACTTCTTTTCCATCTATTTTGTATAATGCTTCACCACTTAATTTAACAGTATATTTTGATGAATCATTTTTAGAAGTAATTAAAATAACACCATTTTTCCCTTTATCACCATGTATTCTTATAGCATTTTCACCTTTTAAAACATCAACTTTTTCAATTGTATTTGGGTTTATGCTATTCATTTCATCATTATCAATTTCTTTACCATCAAGTATAATTAGAGGAGCTTTCTCGTCGGTTGAAATTATTTTTACTTTAGAGCCAGTTTTACTGCTAAAAACTACTTTTTCATCTTCTTTATCCGATGATATCCATGAAGCATTATTATTAGTTGCATTATTTCTAATTTTTACAACTTTATGTACTTTTTTACCTTCATCATCTATATCAAGAATTACAGCCTTTTTGTTTAAGCTTTTTTCAACATGAAGAGTATCGCCATTTTTTATAATAATTTTTTCTTCAGAAGTAATATCACTATCACCTGATTTAAAAATTAGCACATTACTTTCAGAATTAGAATTATTCATAGTATGTGTTTCCCCATCTTTGGTTATAAAAACGACATGTTTTTCTTTTGAAGAACTGCTATTGCTTATAGAAATTTCGCCATCTTCAATAGCTATTTTAATAGGGCTTATTGCTTCATCGCCATCTAAATTAAAATTAGCATTGGATGTTTTTGAGGTTACTTCAATCTTGATAGCAATAATTTCATTTTCAGAATTTCTTTTAATGCCTTTAAATTTAGCAGTATAACCTTCTGTTTCGAGTTTTGTTTTTAGTTTATCAAAGTCGTTTTCGCTAAAAATTTTAGTAATAACTACTACAATAATGTCTTTTTTAGCCAGTGTTTCTTGAGTTGTATTTTTACTAACATAAACTGTTTCTGTATTAAAGCTCATTAAAAATAAGCCCAAAACAGGTATTACTAAAGCATACTTAATTAAATTGATTTTGTTTGATTTTGATTTGTGTAACATAACGATTCGTTTTTTGATTAATGAATTATAAAAAGGATTACTTAAAGCCATTTGATGAGATGGCATACTTGTTTTAAGTAATGTGTATTGATAACTTTTTTTACAATCCGATTTGTTGGCGGTAACTTTATCGGCTATAAATTCTAAATTTTGCTTTAAATCTTTATTGTAAAACCATACAAAAGGGTTAAACCAAAGCAGAATACAACTTATATGTGTTAATAAAATATCGAATGAGTGTTTTTGGCTAGCATGTACTTTTTCGTGTGTAATAATTTGGTTTAATTCAGTATCGCTAAACTGGTTAGGGTTATAAACTATCCAATTAAAAAATGAAAATGGCGAAATAGCATCACTTGTTTTAATAAAAGTATAACCACCAACTTTTTCACCTTTATTTTTAAAAATAACCAAACCCAATGAAGCAAACTGAATTAAAAACCTTATAAAAAATATACCAATACCAATGCCATATATTATTGGTAAATAATCTAATATACTAAATGGTTTTTCTATATTTTCAACAGGAATGGTAGTATTAAAAACCAAATTATCTAAGTTTAAAGGTGTTGCTTCAACATATATAGGAATAACCACATAAGGCAATAAAAATGCCGTTATTAAACCAGCTAGTAAAAACCATCTATTCTGCTCAAAAAAAGTTTCGCGTTGTAAAAATAGTTTGTAGCACACATAAAAAATGGCAATAATAACACTAGTTTTTAGTAAATGTTCCATGGTTATTTTCCGTTTTCAATTAAAGCAATTATCTCTTTTAAATCGTCAACACTTATCTTTTCTTCCTTCGCAAAAAAGGATACTACGTTTTTGTACGAATTATTAAAATAGTTGTCAATTGCCGCCGTCATAAACCGTTTTTTGTAATCTTCCTTACTCACAATAGGGTAGTATTGATGCGTTTTTCCGTAAGCATTATAACTTACGTAGGCTTTCTCTTCAAGGTTTCTTATAATGGTAGAAAGTGTGTTATAGTGTGGTTTTTCATCCGTTATTTCAGCCAACACATCTTTCACAAAAGCCTTTTCAAGCTTCCATAAAATGTGCATTATTTCTTCTTCTTTGTTTGTTAATTTTTCCATCTCTTTTATCATTTTGGGCGTTACCACAAGGGTCGGGTTTTACGTTACAAGTCCTCGCTCGTACCTCGCTGTGGGCTTTTCACTGCAACCCCTAACGCAAAACAAACATATAACTATTTTTATAGTTATACAACTATGTATTTAGTTATTTAACTTAAATTTAAGTTTTTGTTCAAAAAGACACAAAGGCTTTTATAGCTAAAACAAAAACTTTTAATTTTTAACTTTTTAACCTTTAACTTTCATTTATCTTCGCAAAAAATAAAATAAATATGAGTATTATTTGGGTAGTTTTAGGATTTGCATTGTTGGTAATAGGAGGTGAGTTTCTTGTGCGTTCATCTGTAGCATTATCATTTAAGTTTAACATATCTAAAATGGTAATTGGAATGACGGTGGTTTCATTCGCAACTTCTGCACCCGAATTATTGGTAAGTCTTCAAGCAGCATTATCAGGTTCGCCAGCTATAGCAATTACCAATGTAGTAGGCTCAAACATTGCCAATATAGGTTTGGTATTAGGCATTACGGCAATGGTTGGTACTATTGCGGTAGATAAAGCCTTTTATAAACTAAATTGGCCAGTAATGATGGTGTTTTCAATAGTATTATATTATTTTCTTAAAAACGATAATATGCTTTCTGTTTTTGAAGGCGCTATTCTATTTTTAGGCATCATAGTATTTTTAATCATTTTAATAAAAAACACCAAAAAAGATACGGTAGTTGAAGAAGTTGATGAAACTTTGGCGGTTGTTTCTAATTTTAAAATTGGTTTGTGGTTACTTATTGGTGCAGCAGCATTGTATTTTGGTAGTGAATGGTTGGTAATGGGTGCAAAAGACATAGCACTTTCAATTGGGGTAAGCGAAGCTGTAATAGGTGTGTCATTAATAGCTATTGGTACAAGTGTTCCAGAATTGGCAGCATCGGTTATTGCTGCTGCAAAACAAGAAAAAGCCATTTCATTAGGTAATTTAATAGGATCTAATATTTTTAATATTGCTTCGGTTTTAGGTTTAACAGCCATAATAAAGCCTATTCCTGTAACCGAACCTACAATATTAACAAGTGATATTTTTTGGATGTTAGGTTTTGCATTTATATTATTTCCATTAGTATTTTTTGGTAAAAAGTTTGAGATAAATAGAGCTAAAGGTTTTTTGCTAGTTTTTTGTTATGGCATATTTATGGCGTTATTATTCACAAATGGTAAGTAGTTTTGCTTAAACACAAATAAAAAAGGGTTTGCAAATTGCAAACCCTTTTTTATTATGAACAAATTATGTAGTGTTAAATCTTAGCAGATTTAACAGTTTTGATAATTCTTGCTGCAATTTTGTATGGATCACCATTTGAAGCAGGACGTCTATCTTCTAACCAGCCTTTCCAGCCTTTAGTAACAGCGATTAATGGAATACGTATAGAAGCACCTCTATCTGAAACACCATAAGAGAAATCGTTAATTGAAGCTGTTTCATGTTTACCAGTTAAACGTTGATCGTTAAACTCACCATAAACCGCAATATGCTCTTTTACAACAGGACGGAATGCTTCACATATTTTTTCGTAAGTAGCTTTATCTCCACAAGTTCTTAAAGTTGAATTAGAGAAGTTAGCATGCATACCAGAACCATTCCAATCCATATCTTTTCCAAGTGGTTTTGGGTGGTATTCAATATAATATCCGTATTTTTCAGTTAATCTGTCAAGTAAATATCTAGCAATCCATAATTCATCACCAGCTAATTTAGCGCCTTTTGCGAATAATTGGAATTCCCATTGTCCACAAGCAACTTCTTGGTTTATACCTTCAAAGTTTAAACCTGCTTGAATACATAAATCAGCATGCTCTTCAACTAAATCTCTACCGTGTGTGTTTTTTCCACCAACCGAGCAGTAGTACATACCTTGTGGAGCAGGGTAACCACCAACAGGGAAACCTAATGGTAATTGTGTTGCTGTATCCATTATAAAATATTCTTGCTCAAAACCAAACCAGAAATCATCATCAGAATCATCAATAGTAGCTCTACCATTAGATACGTGAGGTGTTCCATCAGCATTCATAACTTCAGTCATTACTAACCATCCGTTTATGCGCTCTGGATCTGGATAAATAGCAACAGGTACTAATAAACAATCTGAAGAACCTCCTTCAGCTTGTCTTGTAGAAGACCCATCAAAAGACCAATTTCCAATTTCTTCAAGCGTACCTTTAAAGTTTTCATGCTCTTCAACTTTGGTTTTGCTTCTCATATTTTGAGTTGGGAAATACCCATCTAACCAAATGTATTCTAATTTAATTTTTGCCATAATAAATATTTTATAAATAAAAGAATTAATAATATTCCAACAAATATATATTTTTATTTACACACTACGTATTTGCTAGGGTGATTATATAAAAACGCAACATATTTTTATTTATCCCCCAATTTTTTAGGGTATATATTAAAAAAAGTATATTATTTTATATAAATATTGAAAAAATGCTAATGTTAAAATAAAACAGATTATTCCTAGAATTGTTACTTTTGTAAAAAAAAATAACAACTTAACTATCTACAGCCAATGTCCACTTTAAGATTTCACGCAATCAAAGAATCATTTACCAACAAACCCATTTTAGTTGAGGAAAAAGAACGTCGTTCAGATCTTTTTGGTAAAAATGTTTTTAATGAAAATACCATGCGTCAATACTTTACTAAAGATGCTTTTGTAGGTGTTATGAATGCTATTCAATTTGGTAAAAAAATTGACAGAAATATTGCAGATCAAGTGTCATCTTCCATGAAAGATTGGGCGTTATCAAAAGGCGTTACACATTATACACACTGGTTTCAACCATTAACAGGAACAACTGCTGAAAAACACGATGCCTTTTTTGAAACTATAGGAAATGGTATGGCAATTGAAAAGTTTGGTGGTAGCCAATTGGTGCAGCAAGAACCTGATGCATCTAGTTTTCCTAGTGGTGGTATTAGAAATACGTTTGAAGCAAGGGGTTATACCGCTTGGGATCCAACATCGCCAGCATTTATTTATGGTACAACACTTTGTATACCAACCATATTTGTAGCGTATACAGGTGAAGCGTTGGATTATAAAACACCACTTTTAAGGGCTTTAAATGCGGTTGATAATGCTGCTACCGATGTTTGTAAATATTTTGATAAAAACGTAAAAAAAGTAACCTCGTCTTTAGGTTGGGAACAAGAATATTTTTTAATTGATAAGTTGTTAGCTGCTAGTAGACCAGATATTACCTTAACGGGTAGAACGTTACTAGGGCATTCATCTGCAAAAGGACAACAATTAGACGATCATTACTTTGGTTCGATACCTAATAGAGCATTAAATTTTATGCGAGAATTAGAAACCGAGTGTATGCTTTTGGGTATTCCGGTGAAAACACGTCATAATGAAGTTGCGCCTAACCAATTTGAATTAGCACCTATTTTTGAAGAAGCTAATTTAGCTGTAGATCACAACTCTTTATTAATGGATATTATGGGTAGAGTTGCATCGCGACATAACTTTAAAGTGCTATTACACGAAAAACCATTTGCGGGTATAAATGGTTCTGGTAAACATAATAATTGGTCGCTTTCTACAGATACAGGTGTAAATTTATTATCACCTGGAAAAACACCAATGAGCAACCTTCAGTTTTTAACGTTTTTCATTAATACTATAAAAGCAGTGCGCGAAAATGAGGAGTTGCTTCGCGCTTCAATAGCTTCTGCAAGTAACGACCACAGATTGGGTGCAAACGAAGCGCCACCAGCTATCATGTCCGTATTTATTGGCGAGCAACTAACCAAGGTTTTGGAAGAGCTAGAAGGTGTAACCAAAGGGAAACTGTCGCCAGAAGAAAAAACAGAACTTAAACTTAATGTAGTTGGTAAAATTCCAGATGTGTTACTTGATAATACCGATAGAAATAGAACCTCGCCATTTGCCTTCACAGGTAATAAATTTGAGTTTAGAGCTGTTGGTTCTTTAGCAAATTGCGGAAATCCAATGACGGTTTTAAATACTATTGTAGCAAAACAATTAATAGATTTTAAAAAGGAAGTAGATCTTCTAATTGATAAAAAAGGCTTAAAAAAAGATGAAGCGGTTTTTAATGTGTTGCGAGAATATATAAAATCTACCAAAGCTATTTTATTTGAAGGTAATGGGTATGGAAAAGCTTGGGAAGATGAAGCTAAAAAACGCGGATTGAGTAATAACAAAACAACACCAGAAGCTTTAAAAGCTAAAATTTCAAAAAAATCTATTGCATTGTTTGAAGACATGAATGTGATGAGTAAAATTGAATCGCAAGCACGTTACGAAATTGAAATGGAAGCTTACATAATGCACATTCAAATTGAAGGACGTGTATTAGGAGATATAGCTCGCAATCACATTGTGCCAACAGCTGTTAAATATCAAAACATTTTAATTGAAAATGTTAAAGGTTTAAAAGAAATTTTTGAAGCTAAATACAAAACGGTTTCTCAAGAACAAATTATCTTAATCGAAGAAATTTCAGGTCATATTGAAGGTATAAACGCCAATGTAACTAAAATGACCGATGCACGTAGAAAAGCAAATACCATTGAAGATTTAGAACAAAAGGCACTTGCATACTGCAACAACGTTAAACCTTTGTTTGATGATATTAGAAGGCATTGCGATAAATTGGAGTTGCTTGTAGATGATGAAATTTGGCCATTAACAAAATACAGAGAGCTTCTTTTTACAAGGTAAATAAGTTTCAGTGATAGTCATAGTCTGAGTTTTTCAAATTCGTTAATCAAAATTCGTTAATCGTTAATCGTAAATCCTTAACTTTGCACCACAATACAATACTATGAGTCAAGAAGTTTCTAAACGCTATGCGCAACGTGGTGTTTCAGCATCAAAAGAAGATGTACACAACGCTATAAAAAACATTGATAAAGGATTATTTCCTAAAGCATTTTGTAAAATAGTTCCAGATTATTTAACAAATGATGATGATTACTGCTTAATAATGCATGCCGATGGTGCAGGAACAAAATCGTCACTAGCCTATATGTATTGGAAAGAAACTGGCGATATTTCCGTTTGGAAAGGCATAGCGCAAGATGCTTTAATAATGAATATTGACGATTTGTTGTGTGTTGGCGCTACTAATAATATCATGCTGTCTTCAACTATCGGACGAAATAAAAATTTAATCCCTGGTGAAGTGCTTTCAGCTATCATAAATGGAACTGAAGAATTGATTTCAGAATTAAAAAATTTCGGTGTAACCATTCATTCTACAGGTGGTGAAACTGCCGATGTGGGCGATTTAGTGCGAACCATTATAGTCGATTCTACAGTTACTGCACGAATGAAACGTAGCGATGTTATTGATAATGCTAATATTAAAGTAGGCGATGTTATTGTAGGTTTAGAAAGTTTTGGTCAAGCTACTTATGAAAAAAGTTATAATGGCGGTATGGGTAGTAACGGCCTTACTTCGGCGCGTCACGATGTGTTTAATACCTATTTAGCACATAAATACCCTGAAAGTTTTGATGCGTCGGTACCAGAAGATTTAGTGTATTCTGGAAATGTAAAATTAACCGATGCTGTAAAAGATTCTCCAATAGATGCTGGTAAATTAGTATTGTCGCCAACGCGTACTTATGCACCAATCATAAAAAAAATACTATCAGAATATACAAGTGAGCAAATTCATGGTATGGTTCATTGTTCTGGTGGTGCACAAACTAAAATTCTTCATTTTGTTGATGAATTTCATATTGTAAAAGATAATATGTTTCCAATTCCACCACTTTTTAAATTAATACAAGAGCAAAGTCAAACCGATTGGAAAGAAATGTATCAAGTATTTAATTGTGGTCATAGAATGGAATTGTATGTTTCACCAGAAATAGCAGAAAACATTATTAAAATATCGCAATCTTTCAACGTAAATGCTAAAATAATAGGTCGCGTTGAAGCATCAAAAACTAAAAAGCTTACAATAAAAAGTGAGTTTGGAGAGTTTAGTTATTAAATTTTCATCATTTTCGTTTAAATGGAACGATTGTTGATTAAAAATGTAATTTATTAAAACCAACCTTACGTAATTATGAAGTATGTTGCTTTACTAATTGTTTGTTTCTTTTTTCAATTCACACAAGCGCAACCAGATACGCTATTTTTAAAAACAAAAGCACCAAAATATGATGGTCCTGAATGGATTCAAAAAAATAAAGCTTCTGTAAATTTAAACGAAGTTGCTTTTGTTAACTGGAATTCAGGTGGTAGTAATTCTATTTCAGGACTTTTAGGAATGGAATCTTCAGCTAATTATACCGATAAATATTTTACATGGCGAAATAATGTATTAATTCGTTACGGTGTTAATAAACAGCAAGATAGAGAATTGCGAAAAACCGATGATTTGTTTGAATTAAACTCTGATATAGGTTTTAAACCAGATAGCATTACCAATTGGTTTTATTCTGCAAAACTTAATTTTAGAACCCAAATGGCTAATGGTTATAAATATCCTGATAAAAGTACGCCTATTTCCAGACTGTTAGCACCTGGTTATTTGTTTTTTGGTGGCGGTATGGAGTATGGGAAGAATATAGATAAACTGTCTTTTTATTTCTCACCGTTAACATTAAAAGCCACTTTTGTTTTGGATGAAGATTTAGCAAATGCAGGTAAATTTGGGGTAACGCCAGCAGTTTACGATGATGCAGGAAATATTATAACACCTGGAGATCGTGTTAGAAAAGAACTAGGTATTTTAATAAACAACACTTACGAAATGGAAGTTGCAACCAATATTAAAGTAAAACAACAAGTTAGTTTGTATTCAGATTATGTACATAATTTTGGAAATGTTGATGTTGATTGGAGATTAGATTTTGATTTTAAAGTGAATAGTTTTGTGAAAGCAACACTTGGGTCTCATTTAAGATATGATGACGATGTGAAAACAACAAAACCATCAACTACAATTGATGGCGAGTTTGATGAAGCAGGTGCAAAAGTACAATGGAAACAATTTTTAGGTATTGGTTTTGCTGTAGATTTTTAATTAATTACTTCTCTTGTTGTTAAATAAATTTGTTAACTTTTTTATGTTGATAAATTTTTAAAATACTGAAAATCAATTTTTTAACCTGTTTTTAGTGTAAACTTTATGATTTTTATCATGTTTTAAGTGTTATTTTTTTTGTTATTTTATGGTTTCAATCCAATTACCATAAATAAAAATAACAAATGAATCCTGAACTTACCAAAACACATCCAAAAACCTATACACAAGACGAAGCTTTTAAAGCTTCTTTAAACTATTTTAATCAAGATGACCTTGCTGCACGTGTTTGGTTAAATAAGTATGCGCTAAAAGATTCTGAAGGTAATATTTATGAGCTAACACCCAACGATATGCATCGCAGAATTGCTAAAGAATTAGCAAGGATTGAAAAAAAATATGCAAATCCTCTTTCTGAAGAAACTATTTTCGATTTAATAAAAGACTTCAAATACATTGTGCCGCAAGGTAGTCCAATGGCAGGAATTGGCAACCCGTATCAAATAGCATCGCTTTCAAATTGCTTTGTTATAGGAAATGCTGGCGATTCCGATTCGTATGGTGGCATCATGAAAATTGATCAAGAACAAGTGCAATTAATGAAGCGTCGTGGAGGTGTTGGTCACGATTTGTCGCACATTCGTCCAAAAGGTTCTGCTGTTAAAAATTCTGCATTAACTTCTACAGGTATTGTGCCTTTTATGGAGCGATATTCAAATTCTACCAGAGAAGTTGCGCAAGATGGTCGTCGTGGTGCATTAATGTTATCGGTTTCCATCAATCATCCAGATTCTGAAGATTTTATTAATGCGAAATTAGAACAAGGTAAAGTTACAGGTGCAAATGTGTCGGTTCGAATTGATGATGAATTTATGAAAGCTGTTAAAAATGGAACCGAATACACTCAAAAATATCCAATTTTTAGTAGTAACCCAAAAGTTTCAAAAACGATAGATGCAAACGGCTTGTGGAAAAAAATAGTTCATAACGCTTGGAAATCTGCCGAACCAGGTATCTTGTTTTGGGATACAATTATCAATGAGTCTGTGCCAGATTGTTATGCCGATTTAGGTTACAAAACCGTTTCAACAAATCCATGTGGTGAAATTCCGTTATGTCCTTATGATTCTTGTCGCTTGTTAGCAATCAATTTGTTTTCGTATGTTGAAAATCCATTCACTGAAAACGCTAAGTTTAATTTCGAATTGTTCAAAAAACATGTAGCAGCAGCGCAACGTATTATGGACAATATCATCGATTTAGAATTAGAAAAAATTGACAATATTCTTCTTAAAATTAATGAAGATCCAGAATTGGATGAGGTAAAAGCAACCGAGCGCAATTTATGGATTAACATAAAACAGAAAGCTGAAGAAGGCAGACGTACAGGTGTTGGTATTACTGCCGAAGGCGATATGCTAGCGGCTTTAGGTATTAAATATGGTAGTGAAGCAGGTAATGCATTTTCTTTGGAAGTGCATAAAACCATTGCTATTGAAGCTTATAGAGGTTCGGTACATTTAGCAAAAGAGCGCGGTTCGTTTTTAGTTTTTGATGCTGAACGCGAAAAAAACAATCCGTTTATTCAACGTATAAAAGAGGCTGATAGCCAGCTATATTACGAAATGTTGGAATATGGCAGAAGAAACATTGCCCTATTAACCATTGCACCAACAGGAACAACTAGTTTAATGACGCAAACAACATCGGGTATAGAACCTGTGTTTTTACCAGTTTACAAACGTAGACGCAAAGTAAACCCAAATGATAAGGAAGCACGTGTAGATTTTGTTGATGAAGTAGGTGATTCTTGGGAAGAATACGTAGTGTTTCACCACCGTTTTAAACAATGGATGGAAGTAAGTGGTATTGATACAACAAAAAACTATTCACAAAAAGAAATTGATAAACTCATTAAAAAATCGCCTTACCACAAAGCAACATCCAATGATGTAGATTGGATGAGCAAAGTAAGCATGCAAGGGGCTATTCAAAAATGGGTAGATCACTCTATTAGTGTAACTATTAATTTGCCTAACGATGTAAGTGAAGATTTGGTAGGAGATTTGTATTTAAAAGCTTGGGAAGTAGGTTGTAAAGGCGTAACCGTATATCGTGATGGTTCACGTTCAGGTGTTTTAATTGCCAATGATGAAAAAGAAGAAAAGCAACAAGACGGTTTAACGGCATTTCCTATTAAGCGACCACAAACCCTAGAGGCAGATGTAGTTCGTTTTCAAAACAGCAAAGAAAAGTGGATTGCTTTTATAGGTTTAATAGATGGTAAACCTTATGAGATTTTTACAGGATTAGCCGATGATGAAGATGGTATTTTAATACCACGTTGGGTTAATGAAGGTGTAATTATTAAAAACAGAAATGAAGATGGCACATCGCGTTACGATTTTCAATATAAAAACACGCGAGGTTACAAAACCACCATTGAAGGTTTATCGCATAAATTTAATCCAGAATTCTGGAACTACGCCAAACTTATATCAAGCACACTACGTCATGGTATGCCAATTGATAAAGTTGTAGATTTAATTAATAGTTTACAGCTAGATAGTGCGTTTATAAACTCATGGAAAAACGGTGTTGGTCGTGCTCTAAAACGTTATGTTGAAGATGGTACACAAGCCAAAGGTTATGAATGTGATAACTGTAAATCTGAAAATTTAATATACCAAGAAGGTTGCTTAACTTGTAAAGATTGTGGTTCTTCTAAATGTGGATAACCATTTTTATAATATTAAAAAAAGGAAGCTGATTTTTTAAGTTGGCTTCCTTTTTTGTTTTAAGCTTATGCTAAGTAAATATAGCTTCGCAAAGTCTCCTGACTTTGCGGCTTTCTATTTTTTAGTTTTAATTTCTACTTTTAATTGCTTTTTATATTATTCCGCTAAGTCGGGAGACTTTGCGAAGCGGGTGCTAGCATTAGTTATTATTTCAAAAGTTTAATTTTTTCATCAACTAAAGATTCATAAATAAAAGTAGCTATATCTTTGCTTATAAGTTCTGATAAGGCCAAATCCATTACTTTTCCTTTTATTACTTGAGACCAAGTTTTTTTATTCAGTTTTTTAGAAAGACCTCTCAATTCTTCTATTTCGTTAAATATAATTTCTTGACCAAAACCTAATTCTTCTAATTTTTTTAAAACTTTGTCAATTTTTTCATTCGTTTTTAAATTAGTTTTCTTTTTCTGTTTATTTTTATTTAATCTCTTTTTTCGTTCAACATATTCTGCTCCTTTAAGCGATAATTTAATAGAATCTTTATTTGAGTATGTTTGTTCTCTAATTATATAGCCTTTTTTGTCTAAGCTATTACAAATTTCAATTGGTTCATCTTCTCTTGTTTCAATGTTATTTGTTTCTAATAGTATAGTAACAGAGTAATAATTATCTCCATATAGGATATAGAGTTTCTCCAGAATAAAGTCCAATTTTTCTTTGATTGAATTTATTTCGATAGGCACATTTTCTTTGTTGTCTTGCAGACTATTTATAACAGATAAATAATCACGAAGCTTTCTAAATTCATTCAATTTAAACTTGAATTGATTTATTCTATGCCTTATAATGTCTTCTTCAGTTTTATCTGTAAAACCTCCGATTTGAAAAAACATATCAGCTTGTTCATCGTGAGAATATTTAAATTTTTCAATTATACTCTCAGGAATTGGATTAATTTTTTCAGAGACAAACGCAATAATTTGGTCAACCCATTTTTCTGATTCTGTTTTTGAAATATTTTGAGTTTTTATAATATCGTCTGCCTTTATCTCAAATTCAGACAATTTTTTCCAAAATTCAGATAGTTTTCCTTTTATTCTGTATGTCATTTTTTAATTAATGCTAACTTTAATGATATTAAATAGTTTTAATGTTTTATTTCAACAGCCAAACGAAGTTATTTATTTTTTCTTACAAAGTCAAATTTTATAACTTATAAAACGCGCTAAATTTTAGTTTAAATCACATTCTCAACATACTTCTCATTAGGAAACTTTCAGCTATTGAAATTTCATAAATTATCGTATTTTTGCCCCACAATTTAAAAAGGCAGATGTTAGATAAATTACAAATAGTAAAACAGCGTTTTGATGAGGTTAGCGATTTAATTATCCAACCAGATATTATGACCGACCAAAAACGCTACATTGCGTTAAATAAAGAATATAAAGACCTTAAAGTGCTTATTGGTAAACGCGATGAGTATATTGAAGTTACCAACAATTTAGCAGAAGCTGAAGATATTATCTCAGAAGGTGGCGATCCAGAAATGGTAGATATGGCTAAAATGCAGTATGAAGAAGCCAAAGAACGCATACCAAAATTAGAAGACGAAATTAAATTTCTTTTAATACCAAAAGATCCAGAAGATACTAAAAATGCGGTAGTAGAATTGCGAGCAGGTACAGGCGGTGATGAAGCCAGTATTTTTGCAGGCGATTTGTTTAGAATGTACACCAAATATTGCGAAAGTAAAGGCTGGAAAGTTGATACGGTAGATTTTAGTGAAGGTACAAACGGTGGTTTTAAAGAAATCCAGTTTGAAGTTACAGGTGAAGATGTGTATGGAACTTTAAAGTTTGAAGCTGGCGTTCACCGTGTACAACGTGTTCCACAAACCGAAACACAAGGTCGTGTACATACCAGTGCAGCAACCGTAATGGTATTTCCTGAAGCTGAAGAGTTTGATGTGGAAATTAACCCAAAAGAAGTAAGAATAGACTTTTTCTGTTCGTCTGGACCTGGTGGGCAATCGGTAAATACAACCTATTCAGCAGTGCGTTTAACACATTTACCAACAGGTTTGGTAGCACAATGTCAAGACCAAAAATCCCAGCATAAAAATAAAGAAAAAGCTTTTAGAGTATTACGTTCGCGTTTATACGAAATGGAATTGGCTAAGAAAAATGAAGCAGATGCTGCAAAACGTGGTTCAATGGTTTCGTCGGGTGATAGAAGTGCGAAAATTAGAACCTATAATTACCCACAAGGACGTGTAACCGACCACAGAATTGGTTTAACACTATACGATTTATCGAACATAGTAAATGGCGATATACAAAGAATTATTGACGAATTACAATTAGCTGAAAACACCGAAAAATTGAAAGCTAATAGTGATGTGATTTAAATTCCTGCGAAAGCAGGAATCTATATATTAAACCAATTGAAAATTCGTGAATTCGTGGCACAGTAAAATATGACAACAACCCAACTAATAACTGAAATCAAGAAAAAACAATCCTTTTTATGCATTGGGTTGGATGTCGATTTAAATAAAATACCACAACATCTTTTAAAAGAGGAAGACCCAATTTTTGCATTTAATAAAGCTATAATTGATGCAACACATCATTTGTGTGTTTCTTATAAACCCAATACAGCGTTTTATGAAGCTTATGGTTTAAAAGGTTGGAAAGCGTTGGAAAAAACAATCAACTATTTAAACGAAAACCATCCAGAAATTTTCACAATTGCCGATGCAAAACGTGGTGATATTGGTAATACAAGCACTATGTATGCAAAAGCTTTTTTTGAAGATTTAGCCTTCGATTCGGTTACTGTTGCGCCATACATGGGTAAAGATTCGGTTGAACCTTTTTTGGCTTTTGAAAATAAACATACCATCTTATTGGCATTAACGTCTAACCAAGGAGCATTCGATTTTCAAACAAAAACCGTTGAGGGCAAAGAGCTATACAAACAGGTTTTAGAAACCTCTAAAACTTGGAAAAACGCTGAAAATTTAATGTATGTTGTAGGTGCTACAAAAGCAGAATATTTAGCCGATATTCGGAAAATAATACCTAATAGTTTTTTATTAGTGCCAGGTGTTGGTGCTCAAGGTGGCAATTTGCAAGACGTTTGCAAATATGGAATGACAGATAATGTTGGCTTGCTTATAAATTCATCCAGAGGCATTATTTATGCATCAAATAATGAAGATTTTGCAGAAGTAGCTGCGCAAAAAGCAACAGAACTTCAGCAAGAAATGCAAGCTATTTTAACTAAATAGTGCTTTAAATTACATTTTTAGGATAATCAACTTTAGTAATGTCATCTACAAAGTTTGAAATTATTGTTTCAAACTCTTTTAAGCTAATTAGTTTACTAAGGTTGGGTTTAATTTTTCCCACTCTACAAAAATGTGTACTCATAACTTGTTTTTATATAAAGTACGTGAGTTTGGGTTTTTTAGATGTAAGGAAACCGTTAAAGAATCAATAAAAAATTAAATTTTTGATTGATTTCTTGAGAAATAACGAAGCGTGTTTAATTTGTTAAGCAGTCGCATGGCGCGAAATTCAGCTAAATCACTCAGTTCAGAATCTGTTTGACGGAAGTTGTAGGCTTGCTCCATCAGCTCTTTGTATCGCTCATTGAGTTTGTTTTGGCGATTTTTTATGATATCATTTACACTCATAGTATATAACTGAATAACAAGTATTTAAATATACATTTTTTATTCAGAAATGTGAAAAATTTTCAACTATTTTTTTCAACAAGTGTGAAAATCAATTGATTTTAATCTTGAAGAGCAAACACTTTCTTCAATGAATCTTATAAATATCTGGTCAAAGTTGAATTTAAAATATGATTATTATATGTTATTTTTTAAAAATAAAACAATAAATAATAGAATAGTATAAAGAGCAATTCCCAAAGTTATATAATTCCAAAATTGTTTGTCTCGTTTTACAGACCAAGATTTTTCAAATAAGTTCTTTCTATGTAATCTATATGAAAACGGTAAAAATATTAACTTAAGAATTTCTTTTTTAGAAAACTCAATTTCGTCTTTAGAAACAACAGATTTTAATTCTTTAAGTTCTCTTAATTTTATTTCTTCTAAAACTCTTTTTTTAATTTCTTCAGTTATAGTTGGATTTCTAAAAAGAGAAATGAGTTGTTCATCAGTAAGATTTTTAATTTTTGTTAAATCCAAAATTCAATATAATTAATCTTGAAGAGCAAACACTTTCTTCAATAAATCGGTAGTTCTAGAAGCTAAATTATTACGAATATCTTTTTCTTCAACAGCTATCATGGTGTAAACGCCTTTTAAAGCTTCACCTGTAACATAATCTGTTAAATCTGGGTTCACATCTGTAGTAAAAGGTATGGCGTTGTATTTGGTAATTAGATTTTTCCAAATCTCATCGGCTCCAACTTTACTAAATGAATTTTTAATTACAGGGTTAAATTTAGCATACAAAGCAGTTTGTGTTTTGCTATTCAAATATTGTGTTGCAGCATTATCGTTACCTAATAAAATGTTTTTAGCATCGGCAAATGTTATCTCTTTTACAGCATCAACAAAAATGGGTGTAGCTTCTTTTACAGCATCTTCTGCAGCTCTATTTAGTGCTTTTAAGCCTTCGTCTGCTAATTTGCTTAAACCTATATCTCTTAAGCCTTTGTCTACCTTTTGTAATTCTTCTGGTAATAAAATTTTAACCAATTCATTTTTGTAGAAACCATCGGTTTGTGTTAGTTTAGAAACTTGTTTTTCAATTCCAAAATCTAAAGCTTGTCTTAAACCCGCTGCTATATCGGTATTAGTAAGAATGCCACCGCCACCTTGTGGTAATTGATTAACAACTTGTTGCAATTCTGCACAAGCCGTAAGATTGATAACTAAAAGAAAAACTAAAAATTTGCGAATCATTGTATTTTGATTTTGGGGATTTAAGTGTTGTAAATATAATCAATTAAGAAAAAATAACGGTTTTATTATTGTAAACCATCACTTTTCGGTTGGTGTGTAACTTAACGGCATTTGCTAAAACTATTTTTTCTAAATCGCGACCTTTAGCAATTAAATCTTCAATAGAATGTGTGTGCGAAACGCGTGCTACACCTTGGTCTATAATTGGACCCGCATCTAACTCTTCGGTCACATAATGGCTTGTAGCACCTATAATTTTTACACCACGTTTAAAAGCAGAATGATATGGTTTTGCACCAACAAATGCAGGTAAAAACGAGTGGTGAATATTGATTATTTTATTTGGGTATTTGCTAATTAATTTTGGTGAAATAATTTGCATATATCGTGCTAGCACAATAAAATCGATGTTGTGGCTTTCTAGTAATTCCAATTGTTGTTGTTCAGCCAATTCTTTGGTATCTTTAGTAACAGGTATGTGAAAAAACGGAATTTTAAAACTATCAGCAATTGGCTTTAAGTCTAGATGATTACTTATTATGAAAGGAATTTCTAAATTAAGTTCTCCAGAATTATAACGTCCTAATAAATCATACAAACAATGGTCGTATTTAGAAATAAACAACGCCATTTTCGGTTTTCTAGCCGATGAATATATACGCCATTTCATATCAAAATTATCTGCTAACGTATTTTTAAAAGCATCTCTAAAAGCATCAGCAGAAAACGTTTCATGAACAAATTCACTTTCCAAACGCATAAAAAAGATGTTTTGTTCCCTATCAACATGTTGGTCTATATAAACAATATTACCCTGTTTTTCAGCAACAAAATTGGTAACAGTAGCTATAATATTTGGTCGGTCTTTACAATGTATTAATATGGTAATCTTTTGCATGCGAATTGAAATAATTGATGTTCAAAATTAACTTAAAAATTAGATACCATGTTGATGAGATTATAATTTTAGATAATCGTTTGTAAATGCTTTGTTTTTTTGAATATTTCGTAAATTTGAACCGTATATAATAATTTTATTTTAGAATGATGCAGATTACACCCTATAAGCCTAAACACAATGTACGTATAGTAACGGCAGCATCCCTTTTTGATGGACACGATGCGTCTATAAACATTATGCGACGAATTATTCAAGCTACTGGCGTTGAGGTAATTCATTTAGGTCATGATAGAAGTGTTGAAGAGGTTGTAAATACTGCCATTCAAGAAGATGTGAACGCTATCTGTTTAACCTCTTATCAAGGTGGTCATAATGAGTATTTTAAATATATGTACGATTTGTTGAAGGAACGTGGTGTAAATCATATTAAAATATTTGGCGGCGGCGGTGGCGTTATTTTACCATCAGAAATAAAAGAATTAATGGCTTATGGAATAACTCGAATTTATTCGCCTGATGATGGACGAGACATGGGTTTGCAAGGCATGATTAATGATTTGGTTGAACAATCGGATTTTGCCATTGGAAATAAACTAACTATTGATGTTAATTCGCTTAAAAATAAGAATACAAAGGATATTGCCCGCGTTATTTCCTCTGCTGAAAATTTTCCTGAAATAGCTAAAAATACATTAGAAGCCATTCACGCAAAGAATGAAAAGTCCAAAACAATTGTTTTAGGAATTACAGGAACAGGTGGTGCCGGAAAATCGAGTTTGGTTGATGAGTTGGTGCGTCGTTTTTTAATTGATTTTCCAGAAAAAACAGTCGGAATTATTTCCGTCGATCCATCAAAACGAAAAACTGGTGGCGCATTGCTAGGTGACAGAATTCGTATGAATGCCATTAATAATCCGCGTGTTTATATGCGTAGTTTGGCAACCCGACAATCTAATTTAGCCTTATCTAAACACGTAAATGAAGCTATTGAAGTGTTAAAGGCTTCCGAATACGATTTAATTATTTTAGAAACATCTGGTATTGGGCAAAGTGATACCGAAATTATAGAACATAGTGATGTGTCATTATATGTAATGACGCCCGAGTTTGGTGCAGCTACACAATTAGAAAAAATTGACATGCTCGATTTTGCCGATTTAGTAGCCATTAATAAATTTGATAAGCGAGGTGCTTTAGATGCCCTGCGTGATGTGAAAAAACAGTATATGCGCAACAATAATTTGTGGGATACACCACAAGATAAACTGCCTGTTTTTGGCACCATAGCTTCACAATTTAATGATCCAGGTATGAACTCGCTTTACAAAGCTGTGATGGATACTTTGGTTGAAAAAGCGGGTTCTAACTTAAAATCTACCTTCACTATTTCAAATGAAATGAGTGAGAAAATTTTTGTAATTCCACCATCAAGAACACGTTATTTGTCTGAAATTGCCGAAAATAACCGCAATTATGATTCCAATGCAAAAAAGCAAGTTGAGTTTGCTCAAAAACTTTACGGTATTTATAAAACTATTGAGTCTGTTTTAAACGTCATTGCGAGTGAAACAAAGCAATCTTTTCTTAATAACTTAGGCTTAAATCAAGAAGAAATTCTAAAACTAGCCGATAAAGAAAATCAACAGCTTCTATCATTATTGTTTAAAGAATTTGATCGTGTTAAACGTAATTTAGATCCAAACCATTGGGATACTATTTTAGGTTGGGAAGAAAAAGTAAACAAATACAAAAATCCAATTTACAGTTTTAAAGTTCGAGATAAAGAACTAAAAATTGAAACACACACAGAATCGTTGTCACATTTGCAAATACCAAAAGTAGCATTGCCAAAATACCAAGCTTGGGGCGATATTTTAAATTGGGTTTTACAAGAAAACGTTCCTGGAGAATTTCCATTTGCTTCAGGTTTGTATCCTTTTAAAAGAACAGGTGAAGATCCTGCACGCATGTTTGCAGGTGAAGGTGCGCCAGAGCGTACCAACCGTCGTTTTCATTATGTAAGTATGGGTTTGCCAGCTAAACGATTATCAACGGCGTTTGATAGTGTTACTTTGTATGGAAACGATCCAGATTTACGACCAGATATTTATGGTAAAATAGGAAATGCAGGGGTAAGTATTTGTTGTTTAGATGATGCTAAAAAGCTTTATTCAGGGTTTAATTTGGCAAATGAAATGACTTCGGTAAGTATGACCATTAATGGTCCAGCACCTATGCTTTTAGGGTTTTTTATGAATGCCGCCATAGACCAACAATGCGAAATTTACATTAAAGAACATGGCTTAGAAAATGATGTTGAAGCTAAAATTTCAGCATTATATAAAGATAAGGAACGCCCGAAATACAATGGGCAATTACCAGAAGGAAATAACGGTTTAGGCTTAATGTTACTTGGTGTTACAGGTGATGAGGTTTTACCAAAAGACGTTTACAATACTATTAAAGCTAAAACCGTAGCCCAAGTTCGTGGTACGGTACAAGCCGATATTTTAAAAGAAGATCAAGCACAAAATACCTGTATTTTTTCAACGGAATTTGCTTTGCGCTTAATGGGCGATATTCAAGAGTATTTCATTACTAATAACGTTCGAAATTTTTATTCTGTTTCTATTTCTGGGTATCATATTGCCGAAGCAGGTGCAAATCCAATCACGCAATTAGCATTGACCTTATCTAACGGTTTCACTTACGTGGAATATTATTTAAGTCGTGGTATGGATATTAATAAATTCGGACCTAATTTGTCCTTCTTTTTTTCAAACGGCATCGACCCAGAATATGCAGTAATTGGTCGTGTAGCCAGAAAAATTTGGGCAAAAGCAATGAAGCATAAATACCATGCAAATGAACGTGCGCAAATGCTTAAATACCACATTCAAACATCAGGTAGAAGTTTACATGCGCAAGAAATTGATTTTAATGATATTCGCACAACACTGCAAGCCTTATACGCTATTTATGATAATTGTAATTCGCTTCACACTAATGCTTATGATGAAGCCATTACAACCCCAACTGAAGAATCTGTACGTCGTGCTATGGCTATTCAGCTTATTATTAATAAAGAATTAGGGTTAGCAAAAAATGAAAACCCAATTCAAGGATCGTTTATTATTGAAGAATTAACCGATTTGGTAGAAGAAGCAGTGCTTTTAGAATTTGATAGAATTACCGAACGTGGTGGTGTTTTAGGCGCTATGGAAACTATGTACCAACGTAGTAAGATACAGGAAGAAAGTTTGTATTATGAAACTTTGAAGCATAATGGCGATTTCCCAATAATAGGTGTAAACACATTTTTAAGTAGTAAAGGTTCGCCAACAGTGTTACCTGCAGAAGTAATTCGTGCTACCGAAGAAGAGAAACAACTTCAAATAAAAACATTAAAAAATCTTCATAAAGCAAACGACACATTTGAAATTTTAAAAAACCTTCAACAGAAAGCCATACAAAATGAAAATATTTTTGAAGCTTTAATGGAAGTTTGCAAAGTGTGTTCACTAGGGCAAATTACCAATGCATTGTTTGAAGTAGGAGGACAATATAGAAGAAATATGTAGTTTCTTATTTTTTATAACATCAAAAAAGCGATGAAATAACAATTCTATTAAGTTATTTCATCGCTTTTTTTTGCATTCTTAAGCAACTTATAGTTATATGTAAACCCTTGAACTAATATTCTTTATGAAATTTTTAGGTGCGTATTTTCATAAGTAATTTTACAATGTTTAAGTTAATAATTAAACACCTTTTACCCAAATAATTAAATCATGTACCTATGAAAACAGCATTAAATTACAATTTTAAAAGACAGTCAAAAAATCATTTAGAATGGTTAATAAACATAATAAAATCTGAACGTTATTATGAAATAGAAAGTTCTATTGTTAATTTTAATAGTAATGTAAATATAGATTAAATACTAATCCTTAAAACAATATATATGAACCTCGTGTTACAATCATGAGGTTTTTTTTATAACAATAGAGTGCTTAGAAACTTTAATATTAATTATGAATACAACAAAGTACAATAATCTGTTTAGTATCGTACTGCTAAATTCTATTTATCCATTATCAAAGTCATTAAACAAATTTTTGTCAAATGTTCTAGTATCTAGTCATTTTAAAAAAGGAGATTTTATTGTAAAAAGTGGGGAAATTTGTAACAGAATCCATTTAGTTAGAAAGGGGTTGGTGCGAGGTTATTTTGATTATAAGAACAAAGAAATAACCACATGGGTAAGTGTAGATAATGAAATGGTAACCTCAATAACTGGCTATTTTAAGAGAGAAACATCTATAGAAAATATACAATGTTTAGAAGATACATACACTGAAAGTATAAGTTATGAAGATATGCATTTTGCTTTGCAAAATTTTAAAGATATGAATACATTAAACAGAATTTTAATGGAACAGTATTATTTGCATGCAGAATACCGAGCATTTATGGCAAGAATACCAAAAGCAAAAGATAGATATGATCATTTTATTAAAATTTCAAATCCAGAAATTGTAAAACGCTTACCAAAAAAATATTTAGCTTCATTACTTAGTATACGCCCAGAAACCTTATCTAGATTGGAATTGTAAATTTGAAATAAAAACAAATATTGACATATATCAATACAATAGTTGTTTTTATAATTTTAATTTTTTTATAAGTATTATCTTAGCATAATTATTGTAAAACTACTTTTTGTAAGTTTTATTTTATGTAAATTGCTAATTATCAACATGATTATGGGTTCTGCTATATCTATAATCAATTTAAAAAAAACACCCATAGAAATATGAGTGTTTTTTTTTGTTGGTTTTTATTGAAAACAATTATTTCCTTAAATTTTTAATACGCTGTAATAATGTTGGGTGTGAATAATGCATAAAAACGTATGCAGGATGTGGCGTTAAATTACTCAAGCTATTTTTTGAAAGTTTTTTAAGTGATGCAATTAAAGGTTCTGCTTTAAACGTGTTTTTTGCATAATCATCTGCTTGGTATTCAAATTTTCTTGAAAACACATTCATAATTAAGCCCGTAATTTCTGAAATAGGAGCATACAACAATCCAAAAGCAATTAATCCAATATGAAAACTAGCAATTTCAACACCTAAAGCATTTGATAGTAACGGATTTGAAATAAATAAAGAAAGTATAAAAAGTGTAAACCCTGTTAATACAATTGAAGCAATCAAATTAAAAATAATATGTTTCTTTTTGTAATGTCCAACTTCATGTGCTAAAACAGCAACAATTTCATCAGTTTCTAAATCATTAATTAGTGTATCATAAAGTGTTACGCGTTTTTCACTTCCAAAACCAGAAAAATAAGCGTTTGCTTTTGTGCTTCGTTTGGAGCCATCAATTACAAAAATTTTATCCAATTTAAAACCAACAGTGCTAGCATATTCAGAAATGTTGTCTCTTAAATTTCCAGCTTCTAAAGGTGTTTGTTTGTTAAATAAAGGTACTATTAGTTTTGAGTAAAACATGTTCATAAACAGGGTAAAAACTGCAACTAAGCCCCAAGTATATAGCCAAAAGTTACTTCCAGTAGATTGGTAAAACCATATAATTAAGGCTAAAATACCACCACCAACAAGTGCCATCATCAACCAACTTTTTATTTTGTCAAATATGAACGTTTTAAGTGTTGTTTTGTTGAAACCAAATTTTTCTTCAATAACAAATGTACTGTAATAAGAAAACGGCGTTGTTAAAATATCACTACCTATCATTATAATTCCGAAGAAAATTAAAGCAATTACAATTGGGTTTTCACTGTAATTTCTAGCAATATTATCAACAAACTCAAAGCCATCAAACAATAAAAAGCCTATAGTTAATATGATAGAAAATGTAGACGTTAAAATGCCAAATTTATAGTTTGTTGCTTTGTAGTTTTGCGATTTTTTGTATTCAGCTTCATCATAAACATCTTGCAATTCTTCAGGAAGTTTATCATTAAAATGGTTGGCGTTTAATGCATCTAAAACTTTATCAATAATGAAATTGAGAATGATGATAGTAATGATGATGTAGAATAATGTTGTTGATGTCATATAAATAAATTACAATTTTTTAAATTTCAAATTCCAAAGTATCTGATTGGATTTTGTTGTTTTTATTGAGAAATTTTTATAAAAAATTACGCTGTCTTTTAGCTTCAAAAATAAGAATTCCTGCAGCAACAGATACATTCATAGAATCAATATCACCTTGCATAGGAATAACAATGTTTTGCGTTGCATTTTCTAACCAATTGTTACTTAAACCTGTAGCTTCTGTTCCAACAATAATGGCTGTTGGTTTTGTGAAATCTTGCATGTGATAATTAACCGAAGCTTGTAAAGCCGCACAATAAATATTGATGTTTTTTGCTTTTAAAAAGGTTATAATTTCTGCGGTTGTACCCATAGCAATACTATTTGTAAAAACACAACCAACGCTTGAACGTATAATATTTGGGTTATATAAATCAGATTTAGGATTGGCAATTATTACCGCATCAACATTAGCTGCATCAGCAGTTCGTAAAATAGCACCAATATTACCTGGTTTTTCAGGTGCTTCGGCAACTAAAATTAAAGGATTTTCTTTGCTCAGTTTTAAATTATTGATGGTATGTGGTTTGCTTTTTGCAACTGCCAAAATACCTTCGGTAGTATCACGATACGCTAATTTTTCGTAAATCTCTTTTGTAATTTCGATGGTGTTAAGGTGCTTGGTAGTTAAGCTGTTTAGTTGTTCTTCCGTAAATAATTCAGGGTAAAACAAAATGGTTTCCAGTTCATAATTTCCTTTTACTGCCAAAGAGATTTCTCGAACGCCTTCAATTAAAAATAAGCCTGTTTTTTTACGTTCGCGCGACTTATCTTTTAACTGAACCAGTTGTCGAATAAATGGGTTTTGTAAGCTGGATATTAATTTTGTAGTCAATTATTGTTCATGTTTAGTATTACAAATTTACTATAAAAATGAAACTTGTAATCATTATATAAGATTAGTTTTTATTATTTTGAAGGTATCTAAAAATACCTTTTTTATCGACGAAATGCAATTTTTTACCGATTAGTGTTAAAATTAAATGCATTTCATCGAATATTAGTGTATTTCAGCGTTTAAATTCATTTATAGTTATATCTTTGAAGTGTACTAAATGACATACTTTTTAGTTCAATGGATTAATTAATTAATATTTGCATTATGTTGTTGAAATAGAGACCCTAAATCTACATTGTAATAAAAAAGCAAATTAGAGAAAACCGAGTTTGAGGGAACTCGGTTTTTTTGTTTTATATACTTTCGTAAAAAATTAATTTACAAATTTAAATAGGAATAAGCCCAATACATAAGTGCAAATTGCATTGGAATTCTTAAAACAAGTAACCATTTTGGCAAACCAGCCGATGCCTTTTTGTTGGTTAACATGTAAATATGTACTGTTAAAAAAACTAGCAACATAGCTATAATTAAGTAAATAGTTGGTTTTTTTGTTAATGGAAGGCAAATGCCTAATCCTAAAATAATTTCAGAAATGCCACTTAAAAGAACTAAAAATTTGTGGTTTGGTAAATATTTTGGCATAATGCGTAAATACATTTTAGGTTTTATAAAATGCATAAAGCCTGCAACTACGTAAAGTAATGCCATTGCGTATAAATGCCAAGGATAGTTCATAAATTACGTTTTAATTTTTCTAAATTAGCATAATTAAAATTGCTTATGAAGTTTAACATAACATTTTTGTTCTTATTTATAGGTTTAAATGCCTTTGCACAATTGCCAAAAGGTTTTATGTACGCAAAATCTATTATACCAGATCTAGATGTAGAACTACGTTACAACACAAAAAATAATTTTATAGGCAAACGTATTGATGGTTACCAATCAAATAAGCTCATTTTAACAAAAGAAACGGCTTTAGCTTTAAAACAAGTTCAGGAAGAGTTACTTAGTCAAAATTTATGTTTATTAGTATATGATGGTTATAGACCACAAAAAGCAGTAAATCATTTTATGCGTTGGGCAGAAAATTTAGCCGATACCGTAAATAAGAAAGCCTTTTATCCTGATGTTGATAAATTGAATTTATTTGTAGAAGAATACATAGCTGCACGTTCTGGACATAGTAAAGGTAGTACAGTAGATGTTACTATTATTGATAGCAACACTGGAAAGCCTATAGATATGGGAAGTAATTACGATTTTTTTGGTGAAGCATCATGGGTTGATTATCAAAATATTACTAATGAACAAAAAGCAAATAGAAAACTTCTGCAAACCGTTATGCTTAAGTATGGCTTTAAAAATTACCCAAAAGAATGGTGGCATTTTACTCTTAAAAATGAGCCTTTTCCAAATACATATTTTAATTTTCCTGTAAAATAAAATACCTGCCTTAAAAAAGACAGGTATGTTTGTTTTTTGATTGATGTTAATTTTTATTCTTTATCTAAATTTTTGGTCATATTAAAACCAATAAATAAACCAATTCCAGACATTAAGAAAATAGTACCAGGATAAGCAACATCATCATCTACACCTAAGTTATAGTGTAAAAATGATGCTATAAATACACCAAGTCCTATAGCCATTAATAGTAATGCTAGATTTAAAATTAAAATTTTCCAAATTGGTGCTGCATGTTGTTTTCCTCTCATAAAAATACTAGCATCTGCACCTTTTTCTATTAGTGCTAAGCGTTCTTTGTTTCTTGTGGATAAGTATAAATAGACTATCCCGAAAATAGCTAGAAATAAACTAATTGGTATTAAAATTTCTTCCATGATTGTTTGTTTTTTAATTGATTAAATTTAATGTGTTCATAGCTTATGACGATGTGTTTTGAATTTAGGTTACAAAAACAAGTAAATTATTTTTTTTCTAAGTAATGTGTAACCTAATAGTATTTTATATCGTCTTAGTATCAAATGACCATCAACGACCAACATTATATCAATTTAGTAATAAGTGGCGATACCAATGCGTTTTCCGTATTGGTAGATCGGTATAAAGATTTGGTATATACATTAACCTTACGAATGTTAAAAAATAGGGAAGAAGCCGAAGAAGTTTCTCAAGATACATTCATTAAAGTTTATAAATCTTTAAATAAGTTTAAAGGCGATTCTAAATTTTCAACATGGATATATAAAATAGCTTATAATTCATGTTTAGATAGATTAAAAAAGAATAAAAAGTTTTTTAATGATGTACCTATTGATCAATTTACAGAACACCAAATTAAAACAATAGATAATGTTTTGCATCATTTAGAAATTAAAGAACAGGAGCAAACCATTCAAGATTGTATAGCATTATTACCAAGTGACGATGCTTTTTTATTAACTTTATTTTACTTTGAAGAACAATCATTAGATGAAATTTCGAAAGCAATGAATTTATCGCCAAACAATGTAAAAGTAAAATTGTTTAGAAGTAGAAAGAAGCTAGCTACCATTTTAAAAGAACGATTAGAACCAGAAATAATTGAGCAGTATGAAAGAGAAAGTAACTAAAAATGTAGATGAATTAGTGGATAAGATGATGAGGTCTTCACATTTAGAAACACCTTCATTTAACTTTACCAATTCGGTAATGCAGCATGTTACGGCTATAAGTAAAAATAAAGTAACTGCTTACAAACCACTTATTTCAAAAACAGTTTGGAGCTTTATATTGGTAGGCTTTATTACTATTGTAATTTATGCTGTTTTTACAACACAAACCGAGACTTCAGGATGGTTAGATTCAGTTAATTTTAGTTTATTTTCAAATAATAAAATAAGCCAGATGCTAGCTAATTTAAAATTTCAAAACATCACAATTTCAAAAACAGTTATTTATGCGTTTGTGCTTTTTGCAATTATGGTTTGTGTACAAATACCTATTTTGAAACACCATTTAAACCAACGCTTTGAAAATTAATCTAAAAAAAATATACAGAAGAAAGTCTGTCAAAAAAAAACAAATTAGAAACATACACGTTACTGTTAAATAAATTTCCTTTTTTGCCTAAAGCCTAAAGCCTAAAGCCTAAAGCCTAAAGCCTAAAGCCTAAAGCCTAAAACTAATACCAACGTTTCTTTTTCTTTTTAGAACTTTCGCTTTTACGTCCTTTTTTGTGTTTACTTTTTCCTGGTGTTCTGTGAATTTCTTTTTTAGCTTTTGGGTCTAACGGATACGGGTGGTCTTCAATTACATCTAATTGCAATTGAATAAGTTGTTGAATGGTTGCCACATAGGTTTTTTCATCAGCAGAACAAAATGAATACGACGTTCCTGTTTTTCCTGCTCTAGCAGTTCTGCCTACGCGGTGTACATAGGTTTCTGGTACGTTTGGTAAATCGAAATTTATAACAGCATCCAATTCATTAATATCAATACCACGTGCTGCAACATCGGTGGCTATTAAAATATTTACAGTGTTTTGTTTGAAACTATTTAAAGCATCGTCTCTTAAATTCTGACTTTTATCACCATGCAAACTAGCCACTTTATAGCCGTTTTTTATAAGGGTTTGTTCTAATTTATCAACCCCGAATTTGGTTCGTCTAAAAATAAGAATACTGCCTTTTATAGTGTTTCTTAGCAAATGTAAACACAATTCAATTTTATTGCGCTTCGGTACGTAATACAATACTTGATTGATGTTTTTTGAAGTTGATGAATTTTGCGCCACTTCAACACGTTCTGGTTCATTTAAAATTGTATTTGCAAGTTGCTCAACTTTAAACGGAATGGTAGCCGAAAACAATAAAATCTGTTTTTCTTGGGTACATAAACGTTCAATTTTCTTTACATCATCAATAAAGCCCATATCTAGCATCAAATCGGCTTCATCTAAAACTAAAGTTTCAATATAATCAAGGTTTATAATATCTTGTTTGTGTAAGTCTAGCAAACGACCAGGAGTTGCAATTAAAATATCAACACCTTTTTTTAGTATATCAATTTGCGGTTCTATTGAAGTTCCGCCAAAAATAACTGTGGTTCTTAAATTTGTGTAAGTACTGTATGTTTTGAAATTATCGGCTATTTGCGTTGCTAATTCACGCGTTGGACTTACTATTAAAGCTCTAATTTTTTTACCTTTTTTACTAGCATCTTGCTTATCGAACAATTGTTGTAAAATAGGCAATGCAAAAGCAGCAGTTTTACCAGTGCCTGTTTGTGCAGATACAATCACATCTTTTTTAGCTAATACTAACGGGATGGTTTTTTCTTGTACCAATGTTGGGTTATCATAACCAGCTTCGGCAACAGCTCTTAAAATTGGTCGGTTAAGTTGTAAGTCTTTAAATGACATGAATTATAGTTTGCTACAAAGATACATAAAAGTTAATAGGGTAATTTTAGTTAATTTGAAGCATTTAGGTGTAAAACATTTTCTAATTTTACAATTAAATAATAAGCGCAATTACCTATGGTACAATACAACCCTAAAGATTGGATTACATTTATTTTTAGATTTCACAAGTCGGATACATTTAGGAAATTGTTTCCAATGATGATTTTTATCGGGCTTTATACCTATGGTGTTGGCTTTTTGGAACTTGAATATTGGAAACTTTCAGAAAAAAACCATTTATCAAACATTACGGTAATGCATGGTATGTTGGGGTTTGTAATTTCCTTATTGTTGGTTTTTAGAACCAATACTGCTTACGACCGTTGGTGGGAAGGTAGAAAATTATGGGGTGCATTGGTAAACAACAGCCGAAATTTAGCCATAAAACTGCATGTTATTTTAAAAGATGAACACGATAGAGCCTATTTTGAAAAGTTAATACCAAGTTATGCTTCTATTTTGGTGAAACATTTAACCAATAAAGAAACGAGTTTGCAACTTTTTGATGATGCCAATTTAAAGATGGACAAACACAAGCATCACCCAAACCAAGTGGCAAAAATGATTTTCCAAAAGGTGAACGATTTGCACGAACAGAACAAAATTACGGGCGATCAGCTTATTATTTTAAATGCCGAAATACAATCGTTTACCGATATTTGTGGGGCTTGCGAACGTATTAAAAACACACCCATTCCGTATTCGTACAGTGCGTTTATTAAAAAATTCATCTTTTTTTACATAATGACTCTGCCTTTTGGCTACGTGTTTAGCTTAGGTTATTATGCTGTACCTGTGGTGGTTTTTGTTTTTTATGTATTGGCAAGTTTAGAATTAATTGCCGAAGAAATTGAAGACCCTTTTGGTTTTGATGCCAACGATTTGCCTATTGAAAAAATAGCAGCAAATATTAAAAAACATGTGGAGGAGGTGTTTTGATTTTTCTAAATTGCTTTAATTATTTAAGTTTTTTGATAATGAGTTGATAAATAAGTTGTTTTGGAATGAATGATAAAGAGTTGAAAAAGAATTTTAATATGTTTGATAGGTGGTTTCTGCACTCTTAGACATTACTTATTAAAATGAAATCTTTGAATTAACTAAAATTATAAGAATAATATTATGTTAAATGCAAATCATTGTTTTCAATAGCATCCCATTTGTTTTCAGGTAATGGTAAGCAATCTTTTTTTATTTTAATAACTTCATTTTCAAAGTTTGGGTCTATTTTAAATTGATCTTTCCAATTTTCAAAATATGTGTTTTTAATGCAAAATTTAGTAAACTTTAGTGGAGTTATTATTTTTGATGTAGGTATTCGTACATTTCCATTCATTCCAATATGAAAATGAGAATAGGAATGAACTAATGGTTTATATCCCGCAGCAGAACAATCGTATCTAAAATAGTTTGAAATAGAATTTAAACTTTGTTCATTTAAAAATTGTTCGTATTCATTTTCATTTATTAATTCTTCTATTGAGAAACCTATGAAGTCTTCAAGTTCTTCTGTTGTATATATCAATGCTACATACTCTTCTTTAGAAATAAATTTATAAGGATTTTGAATAAATGCATATCGTAAATCATCATTAATTTTTTGAAATTGAATGATAGACTCGTCTTTTAAAAGTATGTCATAATCTTCATTTTTTATAGCACATTTGTGTATTTCGACTATATTATTGCTTTTACTCATTTTTAAAAAATCTTCTGAGTATACACCATTCCCTTTAGAACCTTTAGATTTTAAAAGTTTAAATTTATTCAGTAATTCTACTGACTCATTGATTGAAGAAAAGAATTTGCCTTGAGTCATTATTTTTTATTCTTGTCTAAGTCTTTTAGTAAATCAATAATCTCCTCCTGAGATAATCCAATTTTGGCCAATGCTTGAATTTTAGTGTTAATTTCATTCAAAATACTCTGTTGTTTTGATATTCCTCTCAAAATTGTTTTTGTTTGCTTTACACTAGGTTGTTTAAAAATAAACTTATAATCATTTTGTTTAAGTAAATCCATTTCTTTTTTACACTGATTTGCTTTTTTAAAACCAGTTAACACAACCCATCCTTTGCTCCTTGTAATTGCTGTAAATATTTTGTTTCTATCAATTATATAGTCTTTATTTTGAAATGCATATTCGGTTCCAACAATATAAACCATACCAGATTCATTGCCTTTTGCTTTATTGAGAGTAGATAATGTTACTCGATTTTCAATAGAATATTTAATATTATTATTGGAAGCAGTAAGTAGATTAAAAGTATAAATGTTGTTTTCATTTAAAATTCTTTCTATAATACTAAAATATATTTTAATATGTTTATTATCAATCCCTATTACACTAATATCATCAGGTTTCAAGTTCTCGTTTCTTATATCATTTATGATTTTAGAGCATACATAAGCACATTCTTTATTTACATCATCAAAAATTTCTATTTGAATTGAATCTTCTTTAAAGAATTCATTTGTTTTTATTGGACTATTTTCTAATGGACGAGATATAATCATTTCACAATTATCAGTTGAATCTCCTTTTTCAACCTCAAAACCTAAATCTATCCAATGATTATTGTTTTCTAATCTTTGTAAAACTTTATCGTTATAAATGCCTAAACCTAAAGCAAAAGCATTAATTAAAGCTAACCTTGGATTTCTGTAACATTTGTGTAAAACTATGTCTTGCAAAATATTTTCATCTCTAGAAAAATCTACATAATATTGACCTTCATCATTTTTTCCAAAAGTTTCTTTTTCATCTTGAATATTCACATCAAAAATATTTTGAAAATCATCATAAGCCCAAACAATTCTCAGATCTTTTGTTATTTTACGACATACTTTATAGAAGGAAGAAGGGAAATCTTGTCCTTCATCGATTAATGTTAAATCATACTTTTCTTTAAGTTCTACTTTATTTAGTTGGGTAAATATGTAGTTGAAAGGGTTTGTAGGTTCATTTCTTTTTGCTTCTATAAAACCAATTGTTGTGATGTTGTTTTCTTGACATGTGTCTGAATATACACCTCTTAAGCCTTCACCTCCCCAACCATGTAATATATTTATTTTCGTAAAATCTGGCTCTCTATTGTCTGAAAAATCTCTATAATATTTTTCGATTAAATATTTTATTTGACCATATAAAGCTTTGGTGAAATATGTATAAAGAATTTCTGACTCAGGGTTTTGTAGATGATAAAGAGCAGCTTTCATTGCCAAAATAATTGTTTTACCTGAACCTGCCAACCCTCTAATTCTTTGAGGAGAGTCAATAATATTTAATGCTGCTTTTTTCTGTTCAATATCAAAGGCTGAATGTTGATTTTGAATAATATTTAAAATATCACCTTTTGATAGTTCCTTAGTAATTTCTCTTTCTTTCTTATGTCTTAAATGTATACTTCCTTCAATCGCTGATGATAGTAAAAGAAACTCCTCGTTCGTAAGAATATTTTTCTCATTATTTATAATGATTTCTTTAACTTGGTTTAGATTTATAAAATCTTCATTTAAATTAACTTTATCATCATTAATAAAAATTTTTGGAGTTACATTTATTTTTAAATCACGTCTTTTTATTCTTAACTCATCAACTTTATTAATTCTTGAAAATATATGACCATCAAGATCATCCATCTTTTTCTTTTCTATTTCGTTATATAATTCTTGATTGTTTATGCATCTAAAAAATATAACACCATACTGTAAAGAAACTAATAGAACATGTGCTTGAATTAAATCTTCTTTAGTTTCACCTCTATAAAAAGGAAAATTATAATATAAATTAGAATTATTTATTTCTAGACTTTGAATTTTTTCGACCAGAACTTTTGCTAGTGGGTCATTTTTAAGTTTGTTGTGATCTGCTAATAATTCCATATTTATTTAAAAACTACACATTAAAACATTATTAATAATAAAACGAATTTAATTCTTTTTCCGATAAAATCAAATGCAAAATCCATCACAAAACCAACAACCCATTATCTCGTAAAATGGTTATAGGTTTTGAAAACCAAAACAATTCAAAGTCTTCAAAATGGGTTTCAAAATCGGTTTTTAATTCAGAAAAAGAAACTAGTTTGTTGTTTTGTGGGTTTAAGGTTTCTAAAGTATTTAAAAACCATGTGCCTTTATCTTTTTCTAAAGTAATATCAAAGGTATTGGTAGTAGTATGAAACGTTAATTTTAACGAATAAAACGTGTTGCCTTTTTTGGTTTTAATATGTTCGGTAACTTGTGGTTTTGTACCTAACCAAATAATTTTTGCTGTTGGTTTTGTATTAAAGTTTGGATGTGTTTCTAAGCAATTATATATAAAATCTGGGTTAATGCTAGTTTTTGGTATTTTAAATTCAAACCAATCTTGTAAAGGTAAATCAAAACCAATACCATGCATGAAATTGAACAACGACTTTTTTAAACCGAAACTAAACTGATTATGGTCTATACCTGTAGTATCTATAAATTCTAAATCGTTATTGGCAAAACTTATGTTTTTATAGTTTGGAATAATATTGTATTCTGAAGGATTTAACCCTATTGGGCTATGAGCCGTTAATGCAAACTGGTGCCAAAACCCTGATTGTAACACACCAACTTCGAAAAGTTGACGCACCATTTCTAAACTATCAACGGTTTCTTGTACGGTTTGCGTTGGGTAGCCATACATTAAATACGCATGTACCATAATGTTGGCTTCGGTAAAATGGCGAGTTACTTGTGCTACTTGTGCTACCGTAACGCCTTTGTCAATCAATTTTAATAACCTATCGGAAGCCACTTCCAAACCACCAGAAACGGCAATACAACCCGATGCTTTTAGCAGTAAACATAAATCTTTGGTGAAGTTTTTTTCAAACCTAATGTTTGTCCACCATGTAACAGTTAGTTTTCTTTTGATAATTTCTAAAGCTAAGGCTTTCATTAATGATGGTGGTGCCGCTTCATCAACAAAATGGAAACCTGTTTCGGCAGTTTGTTCTATAAGTTGTTCCATTCTATCTACCAAAATTTTGGCAGCAATGGGTTCGTAAACTTTTATATAATCTAAAGAAATATCGCAAAAGGTGCATTTTCCCCAATAGCAACCGTGTGCCATAGTTAGTTTGTTCCAGCGGCCATCGCTCCATAAACTGTGCATGGGGTTTGCAATTTCGATGACAGAAATGTAGTCTTTCAGCAATAAATCGGAATAATCAGGTGTGCCAACATCGGCTTGTTTGTAGTCTGGCTTTGTACTGTTGTTTTTGTAAACAACGTTTCCGTTTTCTAGAAGAAAAGTGCGCTTGTACTCGTTGGAATTTTGGTTTTCTATATTGAAATTTAGCAATTCTATGGGTAATTCGCCATCATCTAAAGTAATGAAATCGAAAAACTCGAATACACGAACGTCTGTTACCGAGCGTAATTCGGTATTTGGAAAACCACCACCCATAGCAATTTTGATATTAGGATAGTTGGTTTTTATATATTGCGCACAACGAAAGGCGCTGTATAAATTTCCAGGAAATGGTACTGAAAAACATACCAATTTGGGTTTTATGTTTTTTAGTTTTTCATCTAGGATTTTTAAAGTGATATCATCTATAAAAGTTGGCTCGTCTTGTAAATGTGTATAGAGTTCATCAAACGCATTAGCGCTTTGCCCCAAGCGTTCGGCATAACGACTGAAACCAAAATTTTCATCAATACATTCAATAATGAAATCGGATAAATCTTCAAGATACAAGGTAGCCAAGTGTTTCGCTTTGTCTTGCATGCCCATGTTTCCAAAAGCCCAATCTAAATCGTCTAACTGATTGAAACGAGAAGCTTGTGGTAAAAAATTATCGGTACAAATTTGTCTGGCAAAACTTGGTTTTTTTCCTTGGAGAAATGCTATAACATCATTTAAAGGGTTTAAATAATAATCTTTTAATGCGTAAATTCTTTGTGCATTTTCTGAAATTATATAGTTGTTTTCAAAAGCAATATCAAAAATTTCTTTAAATGTTTCTTTTGAAAATAGGTTTATAATAACTTCAATTCCCAAATCTACTTGAAAAGAGCTAATGTTTTTGGTATTTAAAAAACCTTTTAGGTATGCCGTTGCAGGATACGGTGTGTTTAATTGCGTAAACGGTGGCGTGATGAGTAAAAGGTCTTTCAAAATGTTGTATTAAAATATATGGCAAATATAATTTAAAACTTGTACTTGTAGCAAAGTTGCGTAGTTGCAAAGATTCAAAGCGTCAAAGTTGAGAAGTTAAAACTAAAAACTCTTGAACTACAGGTAAGGTTGAAATTGTTTTTTTAGCTTTGTTAATTGTTAATTGTTAATTGTTAATTGTTAATTGTTAATTGTTAATTGTTCTTTCGTTATTTAAAATTTCAGCAACTGCTTGTGTGTACGCTCTTGGATTGGTAGCTTTTTTAATTTTTTTGTATGTTTTTTGTGGATTTGAAAATGACTGTGAAAAGTATTCCCAAAACCCTAACATTTTCATTTTTATTGGTGTTGGTCCAGAAAGTGCTGCATCATATTGTTGGTAAATGGTATCATGAAATTCACTGAAGATTTGCCATCTATTTACAGGATATTTGGTGGTATTATTTTTAATCATGCTAGGTAAAAATGGGTCAGCAATAAGTCCGCGACCAATCAAGAAATGGTCGATGCTTGGGAAACGGTTTTGCATTTCTTGAAACTTGGCAACCGAAGTGATATCACCATTATAATACAGTTTGTGTTTGGTGCTTTCTATACACTTTTGAAAGGCTTCTAAATTTACGCCGCCTTTGTACAGTTGCTTGCCAATGCGTGCATGTATGGCGATGTTTTTAAGCGGATAGTTGTCCAGAATGGGGAATACATCTAAAATTTCTTCAGGGTTTTCGTAACCCATGCGCATTTTCATGGATACAATCACATCGGTTTCGTTGTGCGCGCGTTTTAGTACTTCATTAATTTTTTCGGGGTTACAAATAAGTCCAGAACCCATGCCTTGTTTGGTAACCATGGGGTAGGGACAACCCAAATTCCAGTTAAGTTCCTTATAACCTAATTGCTGAATGTATTTAACCACAAACAGAAATTCATCGGGATTGTTGGTCATTACCTGCGGAATAACCTCCAAAGTTGTGTTGTTTTCGGGTTGTAAATCACGTTGGTACGACGATTTTATTATCATTTTTCCATCCAACCGAATGTAAGGCGCATAAAAGGTGTCGATACCTCCAAAGTAATGATTGAATGCGTTGCGAAATTTAAAATCGGTAAAACCTTGTAGTGGTGAAGAAAGTAACGTGATTGCCATTTAATAATTGAGTTGTGCAAATATATGTAGTAATTACGAATTACGAGGTGATATACTCACGTAGTTTCTCTCTTTTTGAAGGTGGAAGCGCTTCATTTACTATTGCTAATTTTAAATGTTCTTGATTTTTAATTTTTGAAAAAAGCAAGCTGTAAAATTGAGCTGTACTTATGCTGTTTTTTGCTTTTTCAACTAACTCAAAATAGTCGCCAGTTTTCACAAAACCTTCTTCTAAAATACGAACGTACGTACCAGGACAACCGTGTTTAACAAATTGTTTTAAAACACGTTGTGTGCCAAATTTTACCCCAAATTTATAACAAGGTTCTCGAGGTTGGGTTATTTGTACTAATGCCGAACCTAGTTTGTAAATATCACCTATGTGAATTTTGGTTTCGTCTAAATTTTTTACCGTTAGGTTTTCGCCAAACATACCCCAATCCCAATTTAGATTTGGGTATAGGTTTTTCCAATAGGCGTAATGGTTTTCTGAAAATAAGTAACATGCTTTAAACTCGCCACCGTGGTTTTCTCTATCTGTTACTTCATCACCCTTAACGGTTTCTTTGCCTAAATAAACAGGTTGGTTTGTGGGTGTTTTGTAGATGCCAGTAATAACTTCTTCGCCATCAAAAATAATGGTTGTTGGTTTAGCTATGTTGGTTGATATAACTTGCATGGATTAAAAATAACAAAAAACCACTCTGTTTGTACAAAGTGGTTTCATATAAAATGTTAAAAATAAGTTTTAATTAACAGATAGGAGTTCTACATCAAAAATTAATACAGAACCACCAGGAATGGTATAATAATTAGCATTTCCATACCCTAAATGTGCTGGAATTAACAATATTCCACTACCACCTTCTTTAAAATAAGTAATGCCTTCTGTCCATCCTTTTATAACCTGTTTTAAGTTCGTTGTATAACCATTAGCATTTTGGTCAAAAACAGTACCGTTTAAAAAATAACCTTTATACGCAATGGTTACATTACTGGTGCTGGTAGGTTGAGCACCTGTACCAGGAGTATCGATAACATAATATAAACCCGAGCTACTTTTTTGGGCTGTTAAATTGTTTGCAGCAATATAAGCTTGAATTTGTTCATCGTTTTTTGTTACATAATCTACTGTTTCATCTTTGCTACATGCAGTAAATAGAACAAAAACAACGGTTAATAATAAAATGTTTTTCATAACGCAATTTTTATGTCCAAATATAAAAAAAAACCACTTTGTTTTTTGCAAAGTGGTTTTGGTAATAATGTATATTTATTTTTCTTAACTGTCTATAAATCTAACAGCCTAAAAACCTATTTAATCATCTCGTAACTGCGTTTGATGAATTTGGTAAGTTCTTCACCCTTTAACAAGCCTTGTGATAAACGTGCTAAATCTAAACTTTGGTTTATTAAACGCTCTTGTTTGGCTTTTGTTTTGGTTTCTAAAATATCGCCGACTAATTTAGAGTTTGTGTTTACTACTAAATTATACATTTCAGGGAAACTACCCATGCCAAACATACCGCCTCCGCCAGTTTGTTGCATTTCTTTCATACGACGCATAAATTCTGGTTGCGTAATGATGAAAGGTGATGCATCGCTATCCATAGCTTCTAGTTGTACCATGAATTTTTCAGAAGGAATCACTTCTTTCAAAAGTGTGTCAAGTTCTGTTTTTTGTTCTTCAGTAAGTTTAGAAATGGTGGTTTCGTCTTTCTTTATTAAATTATCAATATGGTCGCCATCAACACGTGCAAAAGAAATATTTTCCTTAGTGCTTTCTAATTTTTGAATTAAATGTGGTACAATTGGCGAATCCAACAACAACACCTCATAACCTTTTGCTTTAGCTGTTTCAATGTAGGCGTGTTGCGCATCTTTGTTAGAAGCATATAAAATAACAAGCTTATCATCTTTATCAGTTTGGTTTGCTTTTATCTTATTGTATAATTCATCGTAAGTGTAATAGGTACCATCTACGGTTGGGTATAGTGCAAAATCACCTGCTTTTTCAAAGAATTTTTCTTCAGAAAGCATACCATATTCAATCACAATTTTAATATCGTTCCATTTGGCTTCAAAATCTTCACGGTTATTGTTGAATAACGATTTTAATTTATCGGCAACTTTTCTAGTAATGTAAGATGAAATCTTTTTAACCGCACCATCTGCTTGTAAATATGAACGTGATACGTTTAATGGAATGTCTGGCGAGTCAATTACACCACGAAGCATGGTTAAAAACTCAGGAACAATACCTTCAACATTATCTGTTACAAAAACTTGATTTTGGTAAAGTTGAATTTTATCTTTTTGTATTTGCATGTCGTTAGACAGTTTTGGGAAATACAAAATACCAGTTAAGTTAAACGGATAATCAACATTTAAGTGAATGTTGAATAACGGTTCTTCAAACTGCATTGGATATAACTCGCGGTAAAAACCTTTGTAATCTTCATCTTGTAAATCGGCAGGTTGTTTTGTCCACGCAGGGTTTGGGTTGTTTATAATATTATCAACCGTAATCTTACGTTGCGGTTCTTTAGTTTCCTTACCATCTTTATCTGTAATGGTAGCTGGTTCGTGCTCTGGATCGTTTACTTCCTTAGTTCCAAATTTAATTGGGATAGGCATAAACTTATTATACTTTTGAAGTAATGTGCGAATGCGACCTTCTTCTAAAAATTCGGTTGAGTCTTCAGCTATATGAAGAATTATTTCAGTTCCTCTTTCAGTTTTGTCTGAAGCTTCTAAAGTGAATTCTGGCGAACCATCACACGTCCAATGTGCAGCAGGTGCATCAGTATGCGATTTGGTGATGATTTCAACTTTTTCAGCAACCATAAATGCTGAATAGAAACCTAAACCGAAATGCCCAATAATACCAGAATCTTTAGCTGAATCTTTGTATTTGTCTAAAAACTCTTCAGCGCCAGAAAAGGCTACTTGGTTAATGTATTTTTCTACTTCTTCAGCAGTCATACCCAAACCTTGATCAATAATATGAAGTTTTTTACCTTCTTTATCAATTTTAACGTCAATTTGCGGATTGCCGTATTCCGATTTAGATTCGCCAATGCTTGTAAGGTGTTTTAGCTTTAAAGTAGCATCGGTACCGTTACTAATTAACTCACGTAAAAATATTTCGTGGTCGCTGTACAAGAATTTTTTAATGAGTGGGAAAATGTTTTCTACTGAAACATTAATACTTCCTTTTGTCATAATTATTATGGTTTTAATTTTTCATTCCCTAAAAAGGAAATCTGATTAATTTTAATTTTTTACTTATTGAAAAAGTAATAGTCAAAAAAAATACCAAGAGTGAAAAGGTGACAAACTGACACTATTGATTAACGAGTTTATAATTAACGATTAATGAATTTTGAACAGAAAGTGTTCAACTTGAAATTTGAAACTTAGAATTTTAAAATATTGGAATTTAGTTTTAGTTGTTGTACTTTGTGATTAAAAATTAAGAATATGTACAATTCAAAGATTATAGGTTTAGGTAAATATGTGCCAGATAATGTGGTTACTAATGATGATTTATCAAAAATGATGGATACCAATGATGCTTGGATACAAGAACGAACAGGGATACAAGAACGCCGCTGGATAAAAGCTGGAACCAATGATACATCTGCAACCATGGGTGCAAAAGCAGCTAAAATTGCCATTGAACGTGCTAGTTTAACTAAAGATGATATTGATTTTATTGTATTTGCTACCTTAAGTCCCGATTATTACTTCCCAGGTTGTGGTGTGCAAATTCAAGATTTATTAGACATGCCAACCATAGGTGCTTTGGATGTAAGAAACCAATGTTCTGGGTTTGTATATGCTATTTCGGTTGCAGACCAGTTTATAAAAACAGGTATGTATAAAAATATTTTAGTTATTGGTGCTGAATACCATAGTAATGGATTGGATAAAACAACACGTGGTAGAGGTGTTACAGTAATTTTTGGCGATGGTGCAGGCGCTTGTGTTTTAACCAGAGAAGAAGATACAACTAAAGGTATTTTGTCAACACATTTGCATAGCGAAGGTAAATATGCCGATAAGTTAATTGTAGCTGGACCAAGTATTGCACATTGGGTGCCTGAAATTATAGAAGCAGGTGATGAAGATGTATCGTATTTCCCGTATATGGACGGCACGTTTGTTTTTAAACATGCTGTAGTTCGTTTTAGTGAAGTTATTATAGAAGGTTTAGAAAAAAATGGTTTACAAAAGGAAGATATTGATATGTTAATACCGCATCAAGCCAATTTACGAATTGCACAATACATTCAAAGTAAGTTTAAATTAAGAGATGACCAAGTTTTTAATAATATCATGAAATACGGAAATACCACGGCAGCTTCTGTAATTATAGCGCTTACTGAAGCTTGGGAAGAAGGTAAAATTAAAGCAGGCGATAATGTAGTTCTTGCAGCGTTTGGTAGTGGCTTTACTTGGGGAAGTGCTATTATTAAATGGGCTTAATCACTTAAAAATATTAAAACGAAAAACCCGAAACGGAGACGTTTCGGGTTTTTCTAGCTATTAATCAACTTCAACTAACACTTTAAATAGTGAAGAAAGAATCTATTATAATAGACGTAATGAGTTGGAAGTTATTGCATGAAATTTTGTATTTAACTCATTTTTAACATAATACAAAAAAAACTCGAAAGAAACCTTTCGAGTTTTTATACTTTATTATATCAATCTTTTGTTACGAAATTTTTTATGTGAAGGTGACTAACTCTAAAATAATTATTCTTTCGTTTGGCTAGATTGTTATGTTTCTATAACGTATTGATTCTGTCGATATTGTGATGAATTTAAAATTTTTATAAACTTTAACATTTTGATTTGTAAAAAACAAAATCCCAAAACTAATTAGCTTTGGGATTTTTTATTTAATAAAAAGCACTAATACTAACCATCAATTATTAATGCAGCATATTAAATAGCGTTTATTACATAAAGCCGCCACTACCACTGGTTTCATTATCATCGCGTTGTTTTCTATTTAAAGCACGATATTTATTACCACCAAATCTGTAGTTTAAACCTATGCGCCACTGGTTACTTTCCCAATTAAATTGGCCAGATGATGGGTAAGGTCTATCACCATCAAAAGCAAATCGCATACTGTTAAATATATCATTATAACTAAAACTGAAAGTAGCTTTGTCGTTGAAACAAGAATAGCGTAAACCGGTATTAACCATTGTCATGGTTTTTCTTTTGAATTGTAAGCCTTCATCTGGACCTCTAAACATGCCAAATAATGATAGACTTAGTTTTTTGTTTACTGTAAAGTTATTACTTAACCTGAAGTTAAAAACAGCATTGTCTACTTCAATATTTTCATTATCAACAACACCTTTAACCGTTTTTAAAAAATATTCAGTACTAGCATTAAAACTCCACCATTTTAAAGGTTTATAATTGCTTGATGCTTCAAAACCATAGGCTGAATTATTATCAAAATTATCATAAGTTAATAAAAATCGGTCGCCATTAGGGTCTTGTGGGTCGTAGTAAACAGCTCTGTTAATTTCATCTTCAATGGTTCTAAAAAAAGCTCCAGCAGTTATATTTCCACCTTTCACTTGTTTTGTAAAGTTTAATTCATATGAATTTGTAAACTGTTGCACTAGTTCGGGGTTTCCTACAGAGGTAATTCTTGGTGTACTCCATTCTCTAATTGGGTTAATTTGTTCAAGCCCAGGGCGATCTACACGACGGCTAAAGCTTAATTGTAACGTGCCTTTTTCAGATGTTTTGTAGCTTAAAAATGCTGACGGATAGATGCTAAATTTTTCATCAGTAAAAGTGGCATCTGCTTGTGTGTCTTGTGCAAAATCTGCTTGAACATCGTATTGCTCTAGTCTGGCACCTACTTGGTAAGACCATTTATCAAAAGTTTTTCCTAATGTTGCATAAAATGAGTATATGCTTCTTTCATATACATAATCTGAATCAAACAATGTTGCATTACTTGTATTGTATTGGTTTTTTGAAATATTATTTCTGTATTCTAAACCGAGCTCTAATTTAGCATTGTTTTTTAATGGGTTTTCATAATCTAGGTTTATTACTGTATTTTCTCGGTTATTATCAACCAAATCTACATACGAAGGAGCTGTGTTGAATGAAAAATTGGCAGTTTCATCACTTTTAAAAATGCTATAATCGCCTTCTAAAAGTATTTTATGCCCTTCTTTATCAAAGTTATGCGTAAATGAAGCGTTGTAGGTTTCTGTATTATTTCCGTAGTCGCTAAAATTGTTTTGACTAAAATCGGGTTGATTATCCAATAGAAAAATAACATTAGCAGTATTACTACTTTTTCCGTCATATAAATTTTGATTGGTATAAACAGAGAAAGTGTTTTTATCATTTATATAATAGTCTACACCTAATTTATATAAATGCGATTTGTTTGAATTTATACCGTTAAATTGTTGTTGGGTATTATCATCAAAACGGTCTATAGCACCATAATTTTGCCCTTTACCAATGTTATTTCCATAATTTCCATAAAAATTAAATTTGCCATTGCGGTAGTTCATATCAATAGAGCTATTAAAATTGGCATTTATTTCTTGGGCTAATCCAAGGTTTAAACTTCCATTAAAACCAACATTGGCATTTTTATGTAAAACAATATTTATTATACCACTCATGCCTTCAGGGTTGTATTTAGCTGAAGGGTTTGTTATTAGCTCAATACTTTTTATAGATGTTGAAGGAATTTGTTTTAGTAATTGCGATGCAGGAACATTCGTTGGTTTTCCATCAACCAACACACGTACATTATCGTTACCTCTTAAACTTATGGCACCACTTTGGCTATCAACACTTACAGAAGGTAAGTTGTTCATAATTTCTGAAGCTGTAGCGCCTGTAGTGGTTAGATCTTTACCTATAGTAATTACTTTTCTGTCTACTTTTTGTTGTATTGATGAGGTTTCGGCAACTACAGTAACTTCATCTAAACCTTCAGCCGATTCTTCTAAATAAATACTACCTAAGTTTACATCGTAATTTCCTTTTTTAATGGTAATTTCTTTTCTAACAGTTTTATAACCTATGTATTGAATGCTAACAATTAGTTTGCCTTCTTCAATTTTTTCAATGGTAAAAGAACCATCTTCAGTAGTAATGCCACCTGTTAAAATTTCTTCTTTTGCGTTTTTTACAATAACGTTTACGTACGGTAAGGGTTGTTTAAGTGTAGCGTCTAATACTTTTCCTGTAATAGTGCCCGTTTTGTCGTCTGGGAATGTTAAATTGGTTGCTTGTATAGTTGTTATTGAAAATAATAAGGTACAAGCAATGAATAGTTTTTTCATTTGATTGGTTTTTTTTGATTGATTACAGAATAGACGACAAATATTGTAATCTGTTACTATTATATTTCAAGTATTAACATTTTTTAACATTATGAACAAAAAAACATTGGTGCTTGGTGCATCATTAAACCCGAGTAAATATTCAAATTTTGCAATTCAAAAGCTAGTAAATAATGCTGTTGAAACGGTTGCTTTTGGTTTAAAATCTGGTAAGGTTTCGGACGTAACAATAAATACAGAAATGCTTCCATTTGATGATTTACATACAGTAACATTATACTTAAATCCTAAAAATCAACAAGCTTACTATAATTATATAATTTCTTTAAAACCTAAGCGTGTTATTTTTAATCCGGGTACTGAAAATCCTGAATTATATACCATTCTAAATGAAAATAATATTCCTTTTGAAATAGCTTGCACGTTGGTTTTACTTTCTACGAATCAATATTAAACCTAAAAAGGTTAGCAAACCATTTAGTATTAATAATTCGTATCCAAATTTGTAACCGCCTAAATATGCTGATGGAATATTTGCAATAATATAACATGTGGCTACTGAAGCTAAAGCTACATAAGGCACAAGTTTGTCGTTAATTTTAAAATTTGTTAAAATTCCAAAAGCAAATAAGCCTAAAAGCGGTCCGTAGGTATAACCAGCAACGGTTAAAATACCACTAATAACACTTTGATTTAGTATGTAATAAAAGCAAATGATTACTAAAATCATTAAAATGCTCATGCCAACATGAACCTTTTTTCGAGTACCTTTTTGGGTGCTTAATTCACGTTTTTCAATATTTAAAAAATCAATACAAAACGAGGTTGTTAATGATGTTAAAGCACTATCTGCACTACTGTAAGCAGCAGCTATTAAACCTAACATAAAAAATATTGCTACAGGCAAGCCTAAGTTTGAATTTAATGCAATTTCTGGGTAAAGTAAATCTGTTTTAACTACGCCATCTACAACAGGTACGTTGATGCCTTTTGTACTTGCGTACACAAATAACAATGCGCCCAGTAGTAAAAAAATGAAGTTTACAAAAACTAGCACAATGCTAAAAGTAACCATGTTTTTTTGTGCATCTTTTAATGACTTGCAGGTTAGGTTTTTCTGCATCATGTCTTGGTCTAAACCCGTCATACAAATTGCAATAAACATACCACCCAAAAATTGTTTTATAAAGTGGTTTTTAGCTAAAATATCATCAAAAAAGAAAACTTTATCATATTGTTTTATGGCTTCGCTTCCAATAAAATCGCCTAATCCCCAACCCATTTGTTGGTAAATAAGCACAATGGTAACAACCAAAGCAATTAGCATAAGTAGTGTTTGTATACTATCAGTCCAAACTACAGTTTTTATACCGCCTTTAAAAGTATATGCCAATATTAATAATACAGAAATAATAACCGTAACAGGAAATGGAAAGTTCCAATATTTAAACACAAATTCATGTAGCACACTAGCAACTAAAAATAGCCTAAATGCAGAACCTAAAACTCTTGAAACAAAAAAGAATGCAGCACCAGTTTTATGACTAACTATTCCAAATCTATTACCTAAATATTCATAAATTGAGGTTACATTTAAACGATAGTAAACAGGTAATAATACAAAAGCAATTACCATATAGCCAAGAAAATAGCCAAAAACTACCTGCATATAGCCAAACATATTGCTACCAACATCACCAGGAACCGAAATAAAAGTAACACCACTTAATGAAGCGCCTATCATACCAAAAGCAACTAAAAACCATGGTGATGATTTATTCGCTTTAAAAAAAGATTCGTTACTATCTTCCTTACTTGTTAAATAAGAGATGAAAATTAAAACGCCAAAATAAATTACAATTAATAGTAAAACGTGTATAGGTTGCATAATTTTTATGAATGGTGCCGAAATATACAAATAAAGATTTTCAAAAGTATCATTAGCATAGAAACAAACAAATATTGTAAATTCGCAGCTATGGAATTTTCATCTAAATTATTAGAGCGTGCTGTTAATGAAGTGTCTCAATTGCCTGGTATTGGTAAACGAACAGCATTACGTTTGGTGTTGCATTTGCTTAAGCAACCTAAAGAGCAAACCACAGCATTAGCCGAAGCATTACAAAACATGCGAAACGATGTTAAGTTTTGTAAATCGTGCCATAATATTAGTGATGTAGATTTATGTGAAATTTGTTCAAACCCCAATAGAGATGAAACACTTGTTTGTGTTGTTGAAGATATTCGTGATGTTATGGCAATTGAAAATACCAGTTCATTTAAAGGTTTGTACCACGTTTTAGGAGGAAAAATTTCGCCTATGGATGGTGTTGGTCCGCACGATTTAAATATTATTTCATTAGTAAATAAAGTAAAAGAAGGCAGAATAAAAGAGCTTATTTTTGCATTAAGCTCTACTATGGAAGGCGATACAACCAACTTTTATATTTTCAAACAAATTCAAGATTATAAGGTTTTTACATCTACCATTGCAAGAGGAATATCAGTTGGTGATGAATTAGAATACGCCGATGAAATTACGTTAGGAAGAAGTATTGTTAACCGCGTACCATTTGAATCTTCTTTAAAAATATAACATCATTTGAAGTTATCCGTAGTCATACTAAACTATAACGTACGTTACTTTTTAGAACTTTGTTTAAAAAGCGTGCAAAAAGCTATTGTAAATATAGATGCAGAAATTATTGTAATAGATAATGCTTCTGAAGACGATTCTTGCCAAATGGTAAAAACACTATTTCCAGAAGTTATTCTTATTGAAAACAAAACAAATTTTGGTTTTTCTAAAGGAAATAATATTGGTGTTTCTCAAGCAAAAGGCGACTATATATGCATTTTAAACCCAGATACTGTTGTTGCAGAAGACACCTTTACGTCTATTTTGAAATTTGCCGAAAACTCCGCTAATTTAGGAATTGTAGGATGTAAGCTCATAGATGGTGTGGGTGCATTTTTACCCGAAAGTAAACGGAATATTCCTTATGTGAATACAGCGTTAAAAAAAATATTAGGCAATTCAAAAATGTATTATGCCAATCATTTAAATAAAAATGAAACAGGAAAAGTGGCTGTTTTAGTAGGTGCTTTTATGTTGATAAAAAGAGAGTTATATGCTAAAGTAGGTGGTTTTGATGAAGATTATTTTATGTACGGTGAAGACATCGATTTGTCGTATAAAGTATTAAAATTAGGGTATGATAATTATTATTACGGTGCAACCTCAGTAATTCATTATAAAGGTGAAAGTACCTTGCGCGATAAGCATTATGCACGTCGTTTTTATGGCGCCATGCAAATATTTTATAAAAAGCATTTTAAAAAAAATGTATTGTTTGATGTGTTTGTTTGGTTAGGTATTCGGTTGGTGTATTTTTTTAGAAAAGCACCAAAAAACAAACAAAAGCAAGTAAGCAAGTATGTTTTTATTTCAGATAAAATGAATAATAAACTAAAAGATATCTTAACAAAAAACGTAAAGTTGCAATCCAATACAGATAATCTTGAAAATGCCACCGAAGTTATTTTTGATGCAAATAAACTTACTTATAAGGAAATAATAACGATGTTAGAAAGCACAAAAAAAGATAAATTAATTACATTCAAAATACTACCTCAAAATACCAATTTTATATTAGGAAGTGATAATGCAATAAGTAGAGGAGAAGTTGTTGTTTTAAAATAGTATTTATTGAAAATAATATAAAGGAATCAATGTTTTTTAAGTAATTTTGCAAGCGCAAATAAAGAAACTAAGTATTACATTATTGATATGGCAAAGTTTGAACTTAAGTTACCAAAAATGGGAGAAAGTGTTGCAGAGGCAACTATAACATCTTGGTTAAAAGAAGTTGGAGATACTATTGAACTTGATGAAGCGGTGTTAGAAATAGCTACCGATAAAGTTGATAGTGAAGTGCCAAGTGAAGTTGATGGTATTTTAATTGAGAAATTTTTTAATGTAGATGATGTTGTTCAAGTTGGGCAAACCATAGGTATTATTGAAACCGACGGTAATGATGATGAAGGTTTTTCAAATGATACATTTTTAAATGAAGACACATCATATAACAACAATTTTTCAAATGAAGTTGCAGTTAATAATGAATTTTCAAATGATTATTCAAACGAATCTTCAAATCAATCTTCAAATGAAACTGTAGATGATGAAGCTGTTTATGTAGATAAAGTTGAGCAAACAATTTTAAAAGCTAAAGAGGTTTTACAATCGGCTGTAGTATCAAGCGAAGATCGTTTTTATTCACCTTTAGTTAAAAATATAGCAAAAGAAGAAGGCGTTTCGCAACAAGAATTAGATAATATAGTAGGCACAGGTATTGATAACCGTGTTACTAAATCCGATATTTTAAATTACGTTCAAAACAGAAGTGGAAAAACAGAGGTTGTTGCACCTGAAGTAGAAACGCCAATTATTCAACCAAAACCAACACAAGTATCAAAGCCAATGCCTGTTGTAGTAAGTGGCGAAGATGAAATTATTGAAATGACCAGAATGGGCAAAATTATAGCGCATCATATGGTAGAATCGGTTCAAACTTCGGCACATGTACAAAGTTTTATTGAGGCAGACGTTACTAAAATCTGGAATTGGCGTAATAAAGTTAAAGATGCTTTTCAAAAACGTGAAGGTGAAAATTTAACCTTTACACCCATTTTTATGGAAGCAGTAGCAAAGGCATTGCGCGATTTTCCTATGATGAATATTTCATTGCAAGGTGAAACTATTGTAAAAAAGAAAAACATCAATTTAGGAATGGCAGCGTCACTTGCCGATGGTAATTTAATTGTACCTGTAATTAAAAATGCCGACCAACTTAATTTGGTAGGTATGACAAAGCAAGTTAACGATTTAGCAAATCGTGCCAGAGCAAACCAATTAAAACCAGACGATATTCAAGGTGGTACTTATACGGTTACCAATGTAGGAACCTTTGGTAGTATTATGGGCACGCCAATTATAAATCAACCACAAGTTGGTATTTTGGCATTGGGTGCTATACGTAAAGTGCCAGCAGTAATAGAAACTCCTGAAGGCGATTTTATAGGAATTCGCTACCGCATGTTTTTATCACACTCATACGACCATCGTGTAGTAAATGGTGCTTTAGGCGGACAATTTGTGAAAGCTGTTAAAGATTATTTAGAAGCTTGGGATAGTAATAGAGAAATTTAAAATTCTTGTAAAATCAGGAATTACATCAAAAATAAATGTTAAAAGACAAATCCAATCTGTAAAACGGTTGGGTTTTTCTATTTTTGTGATAATCAATAGATAAGTAAAACAACAAAAAGTAGGAATGAATTTAAACCTAACAAAACCCATCTGTTTTTTCGATTTAGAAACAACAGGTGTCAACATAACAACCGATAGAATAGTTGAAATTGCTATTTTAAAAATACACCCTAACGGAAAAGAAGAAAGTAAAACATGGTTAGTAAATCCTGAAATGGTTATTCCTAAAGAAGTAATTGCAATTCATGGTATAAGTAATGAAGATGTTGCTAATAAGCCAACATTTAAAGAAGTTGCAAAAGACATTTACAACATGATAAAAGATTCCGATTTAGCAGGTTTTAACTCAAACAGATTTGATATTCCTTTACTTGCCGAAGAATTATTGCGTGCTGAAGTTGATTTCGATATGAAAAACCGCGTAGCTGTTGATGTGCAAACTATTTTTCATAAAATGGAACAACGTACATTAAGTGCTGCATATAAGTTTTATTGTCATGAAGAATTAGAAGGCGCACACGGTGCAGAAGCCGATACGAGAGCAACCTATGAAGTGCTAAAGGCACAAATAGCTAAATATGATGAAATTGAAAATGACACCAAGTTTTTAGCTGAGTTTAGTTCTAGAAAGCAATTTGCAGACTTTGCAGGTTTTATAGTTTACAATAAAAATGGCGATGAATGTTTTTCTTTCGGAAAGCATAAAGGCAAATTAGTAACCGAGGTTTTAGAAAGCGAACCAGGTTATTTTGGGTGGTTATTAAATGCCGATTTTCCGTTATACACAAAAAAGGTTTTAACAGCTATTAAACTTAGAAGTTTTAATAATAAATTAGGATGAAGTTAAGTCGTGTGTTGTTAAGTCGTTTAGTCGATGCAAAAAACAACTTAACGACAAACAATTAAACAACAAACATCAATGAAAATCATTTGCATAGGTCGTAATTACACTGAACACATAAAAGAATTAGAAAACGAAAAACCAACAGATCCAGTGGTGTTTTTAAAACCCGACACGTCAATTCTGTTAAAAAAGCAACCGTTTTTTATCCCAGATTTCTCAAATGATGTACATTATGAAGTAGAAATTTTGGTTAAGATAAACAAAATAGGAAAGTATATAGATAGAAAATTTGCTCATAAATATTATGATGAAATTGGTTTAGGAATTGATTTTACCGCCCGCGATTTACAAAGTGAATTAAAATCAAAAGGCTTGCCTTGGGAAAAAGCAAAATCATTTGATGGTGCAGCGGTAGTAGGTAAATGGTTGCCCGTTTCAGACTTTAAAAATGTAGATGCAATTCAATTTTCTTTAAAAAAGAATGAAAAAATTGTACAATTAGGAAATACAAGCCACATGCTTTGGAAAATTGATGAACTTATAGAATATGTCTCAAAATATTTCACTTTAAAGATTGGAGATATTATATTTACAGGTACACCAGCAGGCGTTGGTAAGGTAGTTGCAAATGATAAACTTAAAGGATTTATAGAAGATAAAGAACTATTTTCAATAACAGTAAAATAAAAATGGAACAACATTACAAATTATTTAGGGTTCGTGAGTTGGCAGACAACGACGAAGATTTTATTGCAACATTAGCTGAAGCCTTTTTGGAAGAAGTACCCGAAGACGCCGAAAGACTAAAAAAAGCCGTTGCAGAAAACGATTATTACAATGCGTACCAAGCGGCTCATAAAATGAAACCAACTATCGATTTATTTGAATTAGGCATACTTGATATTTTAATAGAAGTACAAGATTGGGGTAAGTTTGAAAAACGCGATATGGATATATCATCGCAATTAGCCATAGTACTTTCAGCAGTTGAGAATACAGTTGCCGAAATAAAATCAGATTTTAATTTATAAATGTTAGCAGAAATAATCACCATAGGGGATGAACTTTTAATTGGTCAAGTAATTGACACAAATTCCGCATTTATAGCAAAGCACCTTAATAAAATAGGCGTATCGGTATATCAAATAACATCAGTTCAAGATGATAAAACTCATATACTTAAAGCGTTAAAAGATGCTGAAGCAAATGTAGATATCGTTATTCTAACAGGTGGTTTAGGGCCAACAAAAGATGATATTACAAAAAAAACGATCGCCGAATACTTTAATGATACATTAATAAGAGACGATTCTGTAATAAAAAATATTGAAGAACTTTGGAAACATTACACAGGTGGTTTGCTACTGCAAGTAAATAGAGATCAAGCGCTTGTGCCTTCAAAAGCAACCGTTTTAATGAATACCTTAGGAACAGCTCCTGGTATGTGGATGGAAAAAAACGATAAAGTTTTTATTTCACTTCCTGGTGTTCCTTATGAAATGAATGCGTTGGTTGAAAACGAGGTCATTCCAAAATTAAAAGACAAATACAATTGTCCATATATATTGCACAAAACCTTATTGGTGTATGGACTAGGTGAAAGCGCTTTAGCTGAACGTATTGAAGCTTGGGAAGATGCGTTGCCAAAACATATTAAGCTAGCCTATTTACCAAGCTTAGGTAAAATGAGGTTACGTTTATCATCAAAAGGTATGGATGTAGATTTTGTTAATACTACAGTTCAAGCTGAAATTGATAAAGTAATTCCACTTATTAAAAATGAATTTGCAGGTTTTGAAGAAGAAGAAGGTTCGGTTGAAGTTGTAATTGCAAAACAGCTAAATAAATTAGGAAAAACCCTTGCTATTGCAGAAAGTTGTACAGGCGGTATGATTGCAGAACAATTTACAATGCATCCTGGAGCATCAACCTATTTTAAAGGTGGCGTGGTAACCTATTCAACAGAATCTAAAATGAATGTTTTAGGAGTTTCTAAAACAGATATCGATGCGTTTTCAGTAGTAAGTTCGCAAGTTGTTGAAGCTATGGCTAGTAATGCATTAAAATTATTTCAGTCAGATTATGCAGTGGCAACAACAGGAAATGCAGGACCAACAAAAGGCGATTCTGAAGCAGAAGTTGGAACTGTTTATATTGCTATTGCTACAAAAAATGGCGTATATTCAGAGAAATTTATGTTAGGAAATCATCGTATAAAAGTGATAAATAAGGCAGTAAATAAGGCCTTAGAAATGCTTCTGAAAGAAATTTTTAAAAATTGATAAAATTTAAGTTGTCATAATATAAAGAATTTGTATATTTGCACCTCGATTTTAAGCAACAAAGAATTTTAAAGTTATAAATAATGTCAAGAGTTTGTGAACTTACAGGTAAGAAGGCAATGGTTGGAAACAACGTGTCTCACGCAATGAATAAAACTAAACGCAAATTTAATGCGAATTTAGTAAAGAAACGTTTTTACATTCCAGAAGAAGACAGCTGGATAACTTTAAAAGTTTCTACATCTGCTTTAAAAACTATCAACAAAATAGGTATTACTGCAGCAATTAAGGATGCAAAATCTAAAGGATTTTTAAAATAATAGCTGTATTTAATAAGTAAAAGAAATGGCAAAGAAAGGTAATAGAATACAAGTAATTTTAGAGTGTACTGAGCACAAAGAGTCTGGTCAACCAGGAACTTCACGTTACGTTACTAAAAAAAATAAAAAGAATACGCCTGATAGAATGGAAATTAAAAAATTCAACCCTATCCTTAAGCGTATGACAGTTCATAAAGAGATAAAATAATAAGTCATGGCAAAGAAAACAGTAGCATCGTTACAAACATCTTCTAAAAGATTAACAAAAGCGATTAAAATGGTAAAGTCACCTAAAACAGGTGCTTACATGTTTGTTGAATCAATCATGTCTCCTGAATTTGCAGACGACTTTTTCAACAAAAAGTAAAAAAATAAGCTTTTTAAAATATACAAGCTGCTTTCGTAATTGGAAGCAGCTTTTTTATGTTTATATTTGACTAGATTCTGCCAAATTAGCAGTAAAAATTATTGGTAAGACTTTTGACATAGGTATTTGGGCGTTACCCTATCGGGTCGGGCTTTCGGCAGTCGCTCTCTGCGAGGAGCTCCAACAATTGCCTCAATCCCTAACGCAAAGAATAGCACATCAACAAATAAACAAATCAACGAATAAACTATAGTAATGAGTTTTTTTAAAAAAATATTTTCATCAGAAAAAAAGGAAACCTTAGACAAAGGATTAGAAAAATCTAAAACAACCTTTTTTGGCAAATTAAGTAAGGCTGTTGCAGGAAAATCTAAAGTAGATGATGAAGTTTTAGATAACCTTGAAGAAATTTTAGTATCGAGTGATGTAGGCGTAAATACGACTTTAAAAATTATTACCCGTATAGAAGCGCGCGTTTCAAAAGATAAATATTTAGGAACCGATGAACTTAATACCATCTTACGTGAGGAAATTGCAGGTTTATTAAGTGAAACTAATACAGGCAACGATTCTGAATTTACAGTGCCACAAGATAAAAAACCGTACGTTATTATGGTTGTAGGTGTTAATGGCGTTGGTAAAACAACTACCATTGGCAAGTTGGCATATCAATTTAAAAAACAAGGATTGAATGTAGTTTTAGGAGCTGCCGATACGTTTAGAGCCGCAGCCATAGACCAACTACAAGTTTGGGCAGACCGTGTAGGAGTACCGTTGGTAAAACAATCCATGGGTAGCGATCCTGCTTCTGTGGCATTCGATACCTTAAAAAGTGCCGTAACTCAAAATGCTGATGTAGTTATTATCGATACTGCAGGTCGTTTACATAATAAAGTAAACTTAATGAACGAGCTTACTAAAGTAAAACGCGTGATGCAAAAAGTAGTTGACAATACGCCAAACGATGTTTTACTTGTATTGGATGGATCAACTGGCCAAAATGCTTTTGAACAAGCAAAACAGTTTACAGCTGCAACCGAGGTTACTTCATTAGCCGTTACAAAATTGGATGGAACAGCCAAAGGCGGTGTTGTTATTGGTATATCAGATCAGTTTAAAATTCCTGTAAAATACATTGGAGTTGGCGAAGGTATTGAAGATTTACAGGTTTTCAATAAATTTGAGTTTGTAGATTCGTTTTTTAAATAAAATTCCTGCGAAGGCAGGAATCTTTTTAATTGATATTTTTTCATAATTTTACAATTATGAGTTATTCTATCTTTCATAACCTTGTTATAAATACTTCTCCTAAAGCTATTTTTGATGCGGTGTCGTTGCCTAAGCATCTAAATAATTGATGGACTTTAAAAAGTTCAGGAAAACCAGAACTTCATTCAGAATACAATTTAAACTTTACAGACAATTATAATTGGTTTTGTAAAGTTTCAAAATTAAAAACAAATGAGTCATTTTATTTAAAAATGACACAATCTGATTCTGACTGGAATTCAACCACTTTTGGTTTCGATTTTGAAACACAGGAAAAAGGTACACTTGTTAAGTTCAGTCATGTAAATTGGCAAGAAGCCAATCATCAATTTAAAACAGCGTCTTTTTGTTGGGCTATGCTTTTAAATGGGTTAAAAAATTATTTGGAAAAAAATGTTATTATTCCTTTTTAAGAACGCAGTTAATCAATTAATGCGTTAATCTTTTCCCATAAATTATTATCAAATTCAGTAGGACCAAGTTCATCTTCATCGCCACTATCACCCATACGAACAATTACTAATCCTTTGCTTGGAATTATATATAATTTTTGGTCGAAAGCACCAAGTCCAGAAAATAAATCATTTGGTGCATTAGGTATTAGTTTTCCTGAATATAAAGTTTCAGAACCTGGTATTTTATAATTACTTTTTCCATTTAACCAATATAAATAACCGTAAGATTTGTTTAAATCTTGCGAAGTTGTAGTCATGGCATTAAAGTAGTTTTTATCAGCTAGTATGGTTGTTTTATCCCAAACGCCTTTATTTAAATTTAATAATCCAAAACGAGCCATACTTCTAGCATTACTAAAATATAGATTTAAGTAGCCAGTCTTAATCCATGTTCCTGTCATGCCTATTTTATTTCGAATTTTAGAATTGAAATAATCTTTAAAGTCTTGTTTTACGGCACGAGTAACAATATTATCAAGCAAGGTGTAAGCTGCCTGATGATAATACCAATACGTACTTGGTTCATTTTTATATATTAAACATGCTTTATCTGTACAAAAATTTTCAGTCACGTTATAATCCAGTCCAGTAGTCATAGTTAAATGATTCCATACTGTAATTTTTGCTTCTTGCTGTGGCGTTAGAGAAGACCAACCAACCCCCATGTAATTTGAAGATGGCTTATTTATATCCAAAAATCCTTCTTCTTGAGCAATACCAACTGTAAAAGCAGTTAAAGTTTTTGCGGCAGAGTTCCATGAATGCACTTTTGATTCATTAAAAGTGCCAAAATATTTTTCAACAACTATTCTACCATTTTTTAAAATCATAAAAGCATCGGTAGCATTTGTTTCCAAAAAATTATATAAAGGTTGTTCTGCATTAGTATTCCAGCCTAAATCAGCTATAGATTTTGTTTCCCAAGTCTCAGAATTTATTGGTGGAAAATATATTGAATTATCATTTACGGGTTCGTCTTTAGAACAACTAAAAAAAGACACAACCACAATTAATAGTAAAGTGAATTGATATTTCATAAAGTAGGTTTTAATATTTGGACTTTCAAATATATAAAAGGTTTAATAATAAATAGTTATAAAGTTTGAATGTTAAAAGTTAAAAAGTAGTTTTTTCTATTTTTTCATCGATAAAGAGCAACTTAAAAATCCTGAATCAAAAATCGTTAATCATAAATCATTATGTATCTTTGCACACTTAAAATTTGGTATGAGAACGAAATCGCTTAAAAAGAATAAAATCAATGTAGTAACGCTTGGTTGTAGCAAAAATGTTTACGACAGCGAAGTGTTAATGGGGCAATTAAAAGCCAGTGGGAAAGACGTAGTTCATGAAGAAGAAGGTAATATTGTAGTTATTAATACCTGCGGATTTATCAATAATGCCAAAGAAGAAAGCATAAATACTATTTTAGAATTTATGCAGAAAAAGGAAGATGGTGAAGTTGATAAAGTATTTGTAACAGGTTGTTTAAGTGAGCGTTATAAGCCAGATTTGCAAAAAGAAATACCTAATGTTGATGAATATTTTGGTACTACCGAGTTGCCAGGATTATTAAAAGCTTTAGGAGCCGATTATAAGCATGAATTAATTGGTGAACGATTAACAACTACACCAAAAAATTATGCTTATTTAAAAATTGCCGAAGGTTGCGATCGTCCATGTAGTTTTTGTGCCATTCCATTAATGCGAGGTAAGCATAAAAGCACACCTATTGAAGAAGTTGTAATTGAAGCTGAAAAGTTGGCTGCAAAAGGTGTTAAAGAGCTTATTTTAATAGCACAAGATTTAACCTATTACGGTTTAGACTTATATAAAAAACGAAACCTTGCCGAATTACTTGAAGCTTTAGTAAAAGTAGAAGGCATTGAATGGATTCGTTTACATTATGCGTTTCCAACAGGATTTCCAATGGATGTTTTAGAGGTAATGAATCGCGAACCTAAAATTTGCAACTATTTAGATATTCCATTACAACATATTTCAGATAGTATTCTTAAAAGTATGCGTCGTGGTACTACCAAAGAAAAAACCACACAATTGCTTAAAGATTTTAGAGCAGCTGTTCCAAATATGACCATTAGAACCACACTTATTGTTGGCTATCCTGGTGAAACAGAAGAAGATTACCAAATATTGAAACAGTGGGTTAAAGAGATGCGTTTTGAGCGTTTGGGTTGTTTTACCTATTCGCATGAAGAAAACACGCATGCTTACAATTTAGAAGATGATGTTCCTGAAGATGTGAAGCAAGCGCGTGCCAATGAAATTATGGAAATACAATCGCAAATTTCTTGGGAATTGAATCAACAAAAAATTGGGCAAACTTTTAAAGTTGTAATTGATAGAAAAGAAGGTAATTATTTTGTAGGTAGAACCGAATTTGATTCGCCAGATGTTGATAATGAAGTGCTTATTGACGCAAGTAAAACCTATTTAAAAACAGGTGAATTTGCAACTGTTACAATTACCGAAGCTGCTGATTTTGATTTGTTTGCTGAAGTGTTATTTTAAAAAAATGGGTATCGTACAGTAGTTTAATTATTCCATTTGATTAAAAATTCTTTCAATTTATCAAATTGTGAATAGTAAAAAGAAAACCATACTAATAGCCAAGTCATAAATCCTAGAAAGAAAAATACACCTGCTTTGATATCATAAAGTGAAATTATTAAGCTTAAAATGATACCACCAATTAAATTAAGCAATACTGCATTTTTAATACTTGATGGAAAAAAGCCTGTTAAAAAATTCCAACCAATCAATTTGTTTTTTATTTCCACTTGTTTTGGGTTGGAAAAGTTAATTGAAACTTTTTGAGAAAAGTTCATGTCAACTATTAATTCACTATCATGTCGTTCATAATGGTAATCAAATTTTCTTAAAAAATCCTCAGTATTTTCAAGTTTCATAAAATCAATGCTTTGGTTGAAGCATAAAAATATTTCTTTAAGTGGATTTGTTAATTATTTGAATGTTAATATATTGTAAACTTTTTTTATTTGTTCAAGCTTCATAATAATTAGTGTATTCTTAAACCAATGTATCATTAGAAACCGTATCTTGAAGTAATGAAAAATCGTAAATTTTACGGTCTAATAAGTGAGAAGGTGATACGTTTTGTAATGCATTCATCATAACAGACGTTCTGTCTGGAAATTCAGTTTCCCAATGGGCTATCATTTCCTTAACCTTTTTCCGTTGTAAATTCTCTTGAGAACCACATAAGTTACATGGTATTATAGGGAAATTCATGTGTTGGGAATAAACCTCAATATCTTCTTCTTTACATAAAGCTAAAGGTCTTAAAATCACTAAATCGCCTGCATCGTTTTTTAACTTAGGCGGCATGGTTTCTAGTTTTCCAGCAAAAAAGAAGTTCAACAAAAACGTTTCTACAATATCGTTTCTATGGTGTCCTAAAGCAAGTTTGTTGCAATTTAGGTTTTTCGCCGCCTCATACAAGGTACCGCGTCGTAATCTAGAGCAAAGACTACACGTTGTTTTGCCTTCGGGTGTTTTTTCCATCACCACCTTATAAGTGTTCTTTTCTATAATTTTATAGTCAACACCCAATTTGCTTAAATAATTGGGCAAAACCTCTACAGGGAAACCAGGTTGTTTTTGATCGAGATTTACAGCAATAATTTCAAAAGAAATTGGTGCAACTTTTTGGAAATGCAATAGCATGTGAAGCATGGTATAACTGTCTTTTCCTCCAGATAGGCATACCATAATACGATCGCCTGCAGCTATCATAGAAAATTGTTCTAAGGCTTCACCAGTTACTCGATGTAATTTTTTTGTAATCTGTTCTAAATTCTCCATCGATGCAAAAGTAATATTTTAATACTTTTGATAAAATTCTTTTATGGTAGATAGATTAAATTTTTCAGAGTTCCTTTTTTGTATAAACACCAAGCCTTTAAGGGTTTTAGATGTTTCTATTCAAAACTTAAAATACATTAAATTAGATTTATCTGAAAGCAACAAAGAATTGCAAGCCGTAGATGTTTCTTCATCATCCAAATTAGAAATTTTTATAACCAATCATATAAAAAAGAACGATGGTATAGTTGCTTTTGGTGGCTATAATGAAACCAGAACTATTTATAAACGTAGTAATCATTTTAATTTACCTAGTGCCAATGAACGTAACATTCATATAGGAATGGATTTATGGTGTGACGCTAATTCACCTGTTTTTGTTCCGCTAGATGCTATAGTGCATAGTTTTAAAAATAATGCCAATTTTGGTGATTATGGTCCAACTATTATTTTAAAACATGAAATTGAAACGGTTGAATTTTATACACTTTATGGTCATTTAAGTTTAAAATCTATTGAACATTTGCAAGTTGGTCAGGTTTTTAAACAGGGAGATCAACTAGCTACTTTGGGTGATGCAACTATAAATGGCGATTACCCACCGCATTTGCATTTTCAAATAATTAAAGATATTGAATATTATAACGGAGATTATCCTGGTGTTTGCAGTAAAACCGATTTGAATTTTTATTTAAAAAATTGCCCAGACCCAAATTTACTATTAAAACTAGAGTTGTAAATTCTGTTTAAAATCAATAGAATTAATTAGTATCTATCAATTCAATTTTAGCATTTTGACCTTTTAAAGAATCTAAATACAATTCCATTTTAAATTCTGAAGTTCTAAATGCAGTAGTTCTGTTTTTAGCTTGTTCTTGTCTGGCAATACTTCTGGCAAAACGGCGAACTTTGTTTTTTGTATCTAAAATAATACCAGGAACAGGTACATTTTTGCCATTTTCATCTTTAGCAACCATTGTGAAATAAGATGAATTACAATGTTTTTTTTCGCCTGTTTGTATGTTTTCAGATTCTACTCTAACACCAATAACCATTGATGTTTTTCCAGTGTAGTTTACCGATGCTTTTAGCGTTACCAATTCACCAACTTCAATTGGGTTTAAAAAATCTACTTTGTTTACCGAGGCTGTTACACAATAGTTTCTTGAATGTTTAGAGGCACAAGCAAAGGCTATTTGGTCCATAAGTCCTAAAATGTAACCACCATGAATTTTACCACTAAAATTGGAGTGCGATGGTAGCATTAATTGTGTAATTGTTATCTGCGATTCTTCGGTTGTTCTAAGCATGATATTAAATTAAAGTCAAGTAGATAATTCCTGTTATTATTGCAATTCCAAAACTTATTAAAGTTCCTATTAAAATATATTCGGTTAATTGTCGGTGTTTTGATTCTTTTAAATCGCCAAATCTAAAAACCGATTTAGCAGTAATTAAAAAACCAACAGCTTCCCAGTGTCCAACTATTATAAAAATGAACACCAAAACCCGCTCTAAAATACCAATATATTTCCCTGCATCTTCTAACGATTCGTTATTTTTAGTAAGTTCTGAAATATTCCACTTTAAAAAAATGGTTTTCATAATTATAGACGTAGGAATTGTTAAAAACAGCAAACACATTACTAATAATAAGTTGGTTTCTGTAATACAATAGCTTAAATTGAAGTTGCTTTCGGTAAAGCTATAATAGCATATAAAAATGATTAAAACATGAAGTAATTGATCGATAAAAAATAAAAGGCGTTTTGTTTTTTTCTTCTGAATTAAAAGTTTTGTAGCATCAACTATAAAGTGAGTAATACCAATGGTTAAAATAATTGGCCATAATGAAGCATCCCAAAGAAAAATGCTAGTAAGTATTATATGAATTAATACGTGTAGATATAATTTATTCGATTTTATTTTTTTCTTTTCTTTTTCTTTCACCCATTTTTTTGGTTGAAGAAAAAAATCGCCTATAAAATGTGCTAATAACAGCTTTATTAAAATCATCATAATAAACTAATTTTATGTTTGTACATACGGTCTAGTTCTAATATTTCTTCTAAATGCGCACGCTTTTGACGGTTGCTTATAGCGTTTTGATTAATACCAACTAGTTTACCTAATTCACTTTGTAATGCGTTTGGATTTTCTATACTTAATTTTACTATTTCAGCTGAATTAACACTCCAATTATCCATAGTTATTAAGGCTAATTTGAAATATAAATTTAATTCGTTGTCTGTATTTTTGTGTTTGGTTTTAATTTTTAAGTTTTGTTTTTCTTTTTTTAAAGTTTCTAAAACTTCACCCGAAAAAACAAATGCATCACCGTTAGATTCTGTTACGTTTTTGCCATCATACGTTTTATTACCAATGCCAATTGCTAAGCGTACATCTAAACCTTTAATCATTTTTATGCATGCTTTTATGTATATGGCTGCTATAAAACTATAACTGGAATCTGTTATTTCTATTTGAAAACTATCGCCACGGTATAACTCCCAATATTTTGTTTCAGAACTTAAGTTTGATAACGCATTTTTTAATGTTCTTATCCATATCTCAGGTTCTTTTTGTTTTCTAGAGTTAATTATATCACCTGTAATTACGCTTGTCATAATCCTAAAGTTTAATATCACTTAATAAAGTGATAAACAAATATATCATTTAATTACATGATAAACAAATATATCACATATTTAAGTGATATTTGAATTGTTTTTAAGGTGTTATTTCTACTTTTGTGATGAAATATTTAGTATCTCCTAACCAAAATAATTTTTTATAACGTTCAAAATAGTGGAGTTTTACCATTTTTCCTTGAAAGTTATTTAAGTCTTCAATAACTTGTTTTTCGTTGTCTTCTACTGAAAATATAAAGGTTTGAGATTCTGAAACGCCTTGACTTATTTCGCCTTCCCAAGTTTTGAAAGCGATACCTTTGTGGCTAAATTTAACCAATTCGCCTGCTCGCACACCTTCGCTATAACTAACAAAATATAAAAAACAGAAATATGCTATAAATGCGAGTACTAATCCAATTCCAATTTTTATTAAAAGTTTCATCGTTTATTTTGTTAGTCAATATCTTTTTCGGCTCGTTTTATAATGTTTTCAGGAAGCGATTTTTTTGCTTTGGCACCAAGTTTTTTAAGTTTTTCAACGCTATTTATTAAGTTGCCACTACCATCAAATAACTTGTTCATTGCAGAATTGTAGTCAGATTTTGATGCGTCAATTTTTTTACCAATTCCAATTAAATCGCTCATTAAACCATCAAATTTATCATAAAGTGCACCTGCTTGTCGTGCAATTTCAATAGCATTTTGTTGTTGTTTTTCGTTATTCCACATGCTATCAATGGTACGTAGTGTTGCCAATAGGGTAGATGGTGTTACTATAACAATATTTTTTTCAAAAGCTTTGTTGTAAATACTATTATCGTCATTTACAACAACAGCAAAAGCAGGTTCAATAGGGATGAACATTAATACAAAATCGGGCGATTCAATATCGTATAAATCTTGATAATTTTTTTCTGAAAGTTGGTCAACATGTTTTCTAACAGAATTTACGTGCGCTTTTAAAAACTGTGGTTTATCATCGTCATCAGCATTTACAAAACGTTCATAATCAGTTAATGATACTTTACTGTCAATAATCATTTTTTTGCCATCTGGAAGATTTAAAACAACATCGGGTAAAACGCGTGAGCCATTTTCTAAAGTAAAGCTTTGTTGCACAAAATATTCTCTATCTTTCTCTAAACCAGATTTTTCTAAAACACGTTCTAAAACCAATTCGCCCCAATTTCCTTGCATTTTGCTATCGCCTTTTAATGCCCGTGTTAAATTGGTTGCTTCTTTTGTCATTTGTTGGTTTAGGTCTTTTAAACCTAACAATTGTTCTTTTAAAGCCGAATGCATGCTTATGCTTTCCTTTTGGGTTAAATCTACTTTATCTTCAAAGGTTTTTATTTTTTCTTGAAGTGGTTTTAAAATAGCATCAATATTTTCTTTATTCTTATTAGTGAATTTTTCCGATTTTTCTTCTAAAATTTTATTAGCCAACAATTCAAAATCTTTGCGAAGTTGCTCTTGGCGTTCTTCCAATTCTTTATCGCGTTTTAAATTTTGTTGTTGTAAATTTTCGTATTCGGTATTTTTTCTAGTTAATTCTGCATTTAAAAACTCTTTTTCTCTTCTAATTTCTTCACGTTCACTTTCAATTTTAATTGCGTTTTGTTTTAATTCATCAATTGTTAAACTCATTTGGTTTTGACGTTCTTCCAGAGTGCTTTGTTCACTTTTACTTTTTAGTTTGGTAATTGTCATGCCAATATAGGCACCAATGCCTCCTGAAATTAGAATTGCGAGAATTAGAATAAGGTTGTCGTTCATTAAAAAAAGGATTTATTCAAAGATATATTTTTTAGATTGAAGATGGAAGATGGAAGCCTGAAGTTTTTTTTGAATAGAGGCTAAGTGCAAACACTATTTACTTCTTCACCCTAAAACTTCCTGTTTTTTCATCAAAAGCAATTAAATCTTTTGGAAACAACGATTCAAAAGTTCCGTTTAAAATAAGATTACATGGCGTATCAGACACCACGTTTTTTTCTGTCATTACAATTAATTTATCGCATAATTGAATAGCTAAATCAACTTCATGCGATGAAAATAAAATGGTTTTTCCAGTTTCTTTAGCTAGTTTTTGAAGCAATTTTAAAATATAAGCTTTGTGATACATATCTAGATGCGAGGTAGGTTCATCTAAAATAATTAAATCGGTATCTTGTGCCAAAGCCCGTGCAATCATGACTTTTTGTAATTGACCATCACTTAATTCAAAGCATTTTTTATGCTTTAAATCGTCTATATTTGTTTGGTTTATGGCTTTGTTTGTAATGGTAATATCGTTTTCAGATAAGTTTCCAACCCAATTGGTATATGGTTGTCTTCCTAAAGCAACCAATTCAAAAACGGATAGGTTTTTAGACATCATGTGTTCGGTTAACACCAAGCTCATTACTTTGGCTAATTCCAGTGCAGGATATTGTTTTATAGACTTTTCATTAATAAAAACCTCGCCTTTTAGTTCATTTTGAACATTGGTAAGTGTTCGTAAAAGCGTTGATTTGCCAATACCATTGCCACCAACCAAACCAATTAATTCGCCTTTATGCAATTCAATATTAATATTAGAAGCAATAATGATGCGTTCTTTTTTAGAAGCGTAACCAATGGCTAAATCTTTGGTTTTTAAAATGATATGTTGGTTTTTTTTGTTCACTAATTCTTTAAGTTTTTTCTAAAAATCTAATAAGCCTAATTCAAAATATCATTTTTCGTTTTCTAACTAATAACCAAATTACAACTGGCGCACCTACTAGTGAAGTAATTGCATTAATTGGCAATGTATAATCACTATTAGGTACTTGGGCAATACTGTCGCAAATAAGCATAACTATTGAACCAAATAAAAAAACAGCAGGCAATAATATTTTATGGTTTGACGTATTAAAAACTTGACGTGTTAAATGCGGAATTGCCAACCCAATAAATGCAATTGGTCCAGTAAAAGCGGTAATAGTACCAGCTAACAAACTTGTTGCTATGATGATGGCTAGCCTGCTTCTGCTAATATTCAAGCCCAAACTTTTGGCATAGTTTTCACCTAAAAGTAAGGTGTTTAATGATTTTACTGATGCCAAACTAATTACAATGCCAAGGGTGTAAATTATAAAGAAAACAACTAATTCATCCCACGATAAATTACCTAAACTACCAAAACCCCAAAAAATATACTGTTGTAATTGTTGTGCAGAACCAAAATATGAAAGTACACTAACAATTGCGGCTGTAATGCTAGCAAACATAAGTCCAATAATTAGTATTGCCATAGTATCGCGTACTTTTAATGATACCATTAAAACCGCCAATAATACTAAAAAACTACCCAAACTAGCCGCAATAACAATAGACCATTTTGATATTAAAAATGTTGCAAAAACACCTCCAAAAACAGAAGAACCTAAAATAATTAAAGCAACACCCAAACTTGCACCAGAACTTATACCAAGTACAAACGGACCAGCCAAAGGGTTTCTAAATAGTGTTTGCATTAATAAACCAGAAATGCCTAACCCAGAACCAACTAAAATAGCTGTAAAAGCTTTGGGTAATCGGTAATTTTGAATAATATGTTGCCAAGTTTCTTGTTCTGTAGAACTGCCAATTAAGCTATTAAAAACATCTTTAAAAGGAATATAAACCGAACCTAAACTTATGTTTGTAAAAAAACAAGTTATAAGTATAATGGTTAATACTAAAAATGATAGCTTGTATGTATTTGTATTTGGCAATTAATTTAATGGTTTAAAAAAATAAAGATCATAATTTTTTAAGAGTTCTGGATGGCAAATTTTAATTAGATCTTTTAAAACAAAATCTGGACGTGTAATTCCAAGTTCAAAATACAAAATACCACCAGATGTTCCCGTAGTATTTATTGAAGAATAAATGTTGTTTTTTTGAAAAGCCTTAAACATAGCATGGTGCGAATTTGCATTTTTAAGAGCTTGTTTACTAATATAATTTGAAGGGCTTAACCAAATATCGGCGTCTTTAGCTTTAGAAAAAACCCTTTCAAAATTAAGCGATAAACTACCAGTGCCTTCTGAATCATGCCATAAATAATTAGTATTAGCATCTTTTAAAATTTGTGCTTCGGTACTGTTGCCATTTGGTAAAAACCAAACATCATTATGCATGGCACCACTTAATATTGTTGGTTTTGTTTTTGCGTTTTTTGCTAGTAGTTTTGCTTCTAAATAATTGGTTTTTATGGTATTAAAAATAGCGTTAGCTTCTTTTTCCTTATTAAATAATGCGCCAAAAAACTTAATCCATTCAGCTTTTGCTAAAGGCGATGCTTCAACCCAATCACCATTAAAAATTACAGGAATACCAGATTTTTTTATGGTTTCAAACGTTCTGTTAGGACCATCAATACCAAAACCAATTACTACATTAGACTTTAATTCTAGCAAAACTTCAGTATTTATACCTTCATTTTTACCAAGTTCTCTAACCAAATTATTATCTATTCTGTTTCTTGTTTTTTCAGAAGAAATGTAATCTGTTCCAGGAAAACCAACCAACGTTTGTTCTACATTTAATAACTCTAAAGCAGGAATGTGCGTTGTACTTGTAACAACTATTTTTTTTATAGGAATTTCAATAACGTCATCAAAACGCACTTTTTCTGTTCTCCAAAAATTGGCATCATAATTTTTTTTCAAAAGTGCAAATCGGTATGTTTTTTCAGCTTTTGGCCACGGGTTTTTTATTTCTAAAATCTTATAAGTACCATAATCTGTAACCGAAAAGCCTTTTGCGTAGCTTAATTCTAATTCTTCGCCAGTAATAGCTTCTGTTAATTGTTTTTTAGGTTCACTTTTACAACTAAAAAGAAAGCATAGAATTGTAATTAGTAGGAATTGTTGTTTCATTACCATAAGATGACATTTGTCATTTTTAAATGTTTCTAGGCATGTTATTTTTGATGAAAATATTAACCATGCGAGACGGTTCAAATTTAACAATATATATAGTAGCTGTTGTTATAATTGCTCATTTTTTAATTGGATTTATTTATCTAATTTATAAAATGACAAAGAAAAAGTAAGCTATTGTGAACTGTTTCTAAAGTTAATATTTACATTTGCATCGAAATTTGGTTTTGTTCATTTCACGTGAATAAATTAAAAGGGAATCAAGTGAAAAGATTAATGATTGATTATTAGTGATTAACGAATTTTGAATAAAAATTCTGAAATCAATAATCTGTAATTCGTTATTCTTCATTCTTGAACTGTACCCGCAACTGTAGGCTATAAAGCTTCATGCTAAACTTCAATGTCACTGAAGATTTTTTCTTTGGGAAGACCAAGCATGAAGACGCAAGTCAGGAGACCTGCCATTTTCAAAACAAATAAGTTAAACTTTCGGGATAAAAGTTTGCGTATGTAATCCATGCGATTCTCGAGTAATTATTCATTAAAAATGAACAAAAAAACACATGTTTTTGGTGTACTATGTTTTGGTATGTCATTGGTTGGTTTTGCACAACAAGAAGCAGATTCAACAAAAGTAGAACAACTAAATGAGGTTGTTATTTCAGATTCACGTTTTGCTTTGAAGCGTGAAAATTCAGGAAAAACGGTTATTAAAATTTCTAAAAAAGAGATTGAAAATAGCCAAGGACGAAGCATTTCAGAATTAATTAATGCTAAAAGTGGTATTGAAATTAATGGAAGTAGAAGTGCTGAAGGTCAAAATTTAGGTTACTACATTCGTGGTGGTAATAACAGACAAGTTTTGGTGCTTGTTGACGGTATTCAAGTGAATGATCCATCATTAGTTTCAAATGAATTTGATTTGCGCCTGTTAGATTTAAATACTGTTGAATCTATCGAAATTATTAAAGGTGCAGCAAGTACACTTTATGGAAATGCCGCTGCAACCGCAGTAATTAGTATCACCACAAAAAAAGCATCTAAAAAAACCATTTCAGGTAACTTTTTAACAGTTGTTGGTACAAATCAATCGCAAGACGATTTGAATTATAATGCATCAAGTTTTACAAACAATGTTTCGGTAAACGGAAGCACAAATAAATTAAGCTATTTAGCAAGCTTTGGAAACAGATATGTTGATGGATTATCGGCAGCTAAAGCTGATAATGCTGAAAAAGATGCCTTTTCAAGATATACTACCAATGTAAAAATTGGCTACCAAATAACAAATGCTTTTGAAATTACAGCTTTAGCAAGTTACGATAATTTAAAAACGGATATTGATGGTTATCCTGCGCCAACATACGCGCCAGGAGATACCTTTGATAGTTATGCAACCGACCAAACTAGAATTGCTTTGGCACCAAAGTTTAGCTACCATAATGGAAACATCCAAATTAATGCAGCTTATTCTAAAATAAACAGAGAAACAATCTCAGATTTCCCAACAACAAATGAATCTGAAACCTATGTGGTTGATGCTTTCAATAAATACGTTTTTAATAAAACGTTTTATACCATTATTGGGGTAAATCACTCTAATTTTAAAAGTTTGTTTGCAACTCAAGAAAGCTTTTCAAATACAGACCCATACATAAACGCTGTTTATGTGTCTAGTTTTGGCTTAAATTTAAATGCTGGCGCACGTTTTAATAACCACAGTGCGTATGGTTCTAAACTAGTTTATAGCTTAAATCCGTCGTATAGTTTACCTGTAGAAACAGGATATTTTAAATTGATGGGTTCTTATGCAACATCATTTATAGCACCTAATTTATCGCAATTATTTGGTTATTTTGGTGCAAATCCAGATTTAGAACCAGAAGAAAACATAACAATTGAAGGTGGTATAGAATTTTCAAATAGAAACGGATTTAGAATTAATGGGTTATACTTTAACAGAAAAGAAGAAAATTCAATTATTTATACAACCGGCTATATGAATGCGACAACCAATGCTACTGTGCATGGTGTAGAAATAGAAGCTGAAGTTAAATTAATTGAAAATTTAGCAATTAGCACAAATTATACGTTTACTGAGCTAAAAGAAGGTTCGCGTTTACGATTACCTAAGCATAAGGTAAATGCTAATCTTGGGTATAATTTTTCAAACAACACGTTTGCATCTTTAAACTATCAGTTTGTTAGTAGTAGAAATGATACCGATTATGCAACATACCAAGTTGTTAAACTGGGCGATTTTTCATTATTTGATTTTTATTTCAGTCAGAAATTAAAAAATAATAAGTTGAAATTGTTTGTAGGTGTAACAAATATTTTAAACAAAGATTATATTGAAATAGTAGATTTTACAACCAAAGGAAGAAACGTTAATTTAGGATTGAATATTAATTTATAAAAAAGCAAAAAGCCCAGTTTAATTTCAACTGGGCTTTTTTTATTTCAATCTTTTTATCAACTCATTTGGCAGTTTTTTGTAAATATGCATCTCGTTTGCATGCGGTTCAAAGCTATTACTATCTTTAAACGCTTTAATGGTTTCAACCTGTTTTGATTTTATAGCAGATAGTTTGCTTATAGATCCATCAATTGTAGCCAAAGCAGCAGCTAATAGTTTTTCGTTTTCGTCACCAATAATGCCTAAATTTAGGTAGCTTTCTTTAAGTTCAATATCGGGTGTTAAACCGTTAAAATAATCTGTATTTCCAACTTTATTTAACGATTTAAAAATAAGTGGTTGCATAGCGTATGCATGATTTGGGTTAGCACCATCACGTCCAAAATCATCAGAATCATATAATGTTGTTGATGCTTGGTATTTTCCAGTAGTAAAATCGCCTATATGTACAACATTTATGTATGGGTCTAAACTATTTATAATAAGTTCACTGGCTGAAGCTGATGCATTTGTTGCTAAAACATAAACCTTATTAAGGTTTAAACTGTTTAATGCTGCACCTTTATTGTTGTTAGTAAAACGGTTAATTAATAACTCTGGGTTTTCGTTTTCAAAAGCTTGTTGAAACTCGGTATTCCATTGTTCAGTACTAAAAATTTCACCATTAAATTGCCCAGTAATCATGCTTGATAATATAATGGCTGAATTTACAGAACCACCAGGGTTATATCTTAAATCTAAAATAAGGTGTTTTACATTGTTGGCTTTAAAATTGGCAAAAACAGCATTAAGTTGCGTATCATAATTAGCTGTAAACCCATTATACATTAGGTAACCAACATTTTCACCTTTTACTGTAAATATTTTAGTTTTATAAATAGGGTTTTCAGCATATTGAACTTTATTGAGCGTAATACTTGTATTGTTGGAAACCACCGTGTCATCAGTGTTTTCTGGTGTTCCATTGGTATTATAAGTAGCTAAGTTTATTGTGTAAGAACTTGGTGCAATTAAACTTGTATAATTACTTGTGGTTAAAGGCGTGCCATTTATAGCATTAAAAACATCACCACGTTTTAAACCTTTGCTTTCGGCATCACTGCCATTTAAAACCAAACGCACTATACCAATTAAATTTGTGGAGCTATTAGGTTGTAAAAATAGCCTAAACTCCATGCCATTACTGGTTGAAACACCACTAAATAATTGTTCTAAAGCTATATAATCATCAACTATCCAACTGTATTTATCTATGCTTTCTCGTTCGTAAATTAAGCTTTCAAATAAATCTTCAGGCTTAGAAAAACTACGTAAATACTCAGCATAAGTTTTGTTTGAAGTAAATCTATTGTTAGCCAAGTCAGGAATATTGTCTTTATACAGGTAAAAAACATTCATACCTTTCCAAACAAAATCATTTATCTCACTAGCAGATACTTGGGTGTCATCTTTATCTTCATAACAACTAGTGGTAAAAACCGATATAGCACATAGTAGGATTAGGGCTTTTAGTGTTTTCATAACAACTTAGGCTAAAAAGGTTTAATATGAAAAGCATAAATATGTTTAATAAACATGGTTTATAGTGATTTATTAAGTTTTAAAGTTTTATACATACCTTTTCCTAGTGGTGTAAAATCTTTTTTATCAGCAACTGGTTCAACATCTATACTAATTAATTTACTAGTATTTTTATTGTTAATTTTGGTTGTAGATCCTGTAATTAAGGCTATTGCTTTTTGTAAGTAGGGTTCGTTAATATCACCTAAAACACCTAAATTAAGTATATTTTCACCTTCAGCAGTAGTACCTGAACTTGTTTGATAAGTAATTAAATGGTCAGGAATTAGACCATTGTAATAATCAGATATACCTTTAGCATTTGCGGATTTTAAGACTAAAGGTTGTAAAGCATAAGTGTGTCTAGGATTTGCATTGTCTCTTCCAAAGTTAGGAGAATCATACAAAGTAACCGAGGCGGTATATTTACCAGTTGTATTTGTTCCAATTTGTATTACATTAATGTAGGCATCTAAACAGTTTATTACTAATTCGCTTGCAGAAGCAGAACCTTTGGTAGTTAAAACATAAATCTTATTTAAATTAAGTGATGTTATGGGTGTACTGTCAGATAATTTATCAGTAAAACGGTTTATTAAGTCTTCAGGAAAATTAGTTTGAAAATAAGCTTGATATTTAGAATTCCATTGTTCTTTAGAAAAAATTTCACCATTGAATTGTCCTGTTATCATACTTGATAAGTAAATAGCAGAACTAACTCGACCTCCTGGATTGTATCTTAAATCTAATACTAGTTCTGTTATACCTTGAGATTTTAATTCAGCAATGGCGTTATTTAGAGCAGTATCAAAATTGGCTATAAAACTATTATACATTAAGTAACCAATTTTTATATTATTTACTTCAATAACTTTGTTTATTAATATGGGGTTTTCGGTGAATTCTGATTTTGTAAGGCTAACTATCTTTCCATTTAAAGAAATAGTATTGTTTATAATATTCGCCATACCTAAAGTATAAGTGTCGTTATTCCCAAATAATAAATTAGCATAATTATTAACAGTTAGTTGTTCTCCATCAACAGTTAAAAAAAAATCACCTCTTTTTATATTTTTAGTAGAGGCATTTGAATTATTAGCAACATATCTAACGTAACCAAAAACATTATCTGAACCAGAAAAACGTACTAAACCAAAATCTAATCCGTCAGTTTTTGTTGTGCCTTCAAATGAATTTTCTAGTGCAATATAATCATCAACTAAAAAGCTAAATTTGTCAATCACATCTTTTTTATATAACAAAGAATTGAATAAATTTTCTGGAGTATTATATCCATTTAAAAAGGTATAGTAATCGTGTTGGGAAGCAAATTTATCATCTGCTAAATTAGGTACATTTTGTTGCCATAAGTAAACCTCATTTAAACCAGCCCAAACAAAATCATTAATTTCATTGTTTAAAGCAACTGGCGTTGTTTCTATTAATTCTTCTGTTTCAGTTTCATCTTTTTTACTACAACTTGTAAAAGTATTGGTAAAAAAAAATGAAATAATTAATAAATTTAAAAGTAGCTTTTCTATTTTCATGAATCGAAATTTTAAAATCCTTAACTGTAAATGTAATTACATTATTATATAATTAAAAATATTTTGTAACAAATTAGATTATCGTTCGTCGTAATATCAAATAACCTTACTAAGGGTTCTTTTAAACCAACCAAAACAAACCAAAAAAATGACTCAAACAGAGTTTTTAAATATTGTGATGCCTTTTAAAGATAAAGTATTTCGTTTGGCAAAACGTTTGCTAGTATCTACTGAGGAAGCTGAAGATGCTACACAAGAGGTATTGTTGAAGTTATGGAGTAACAAAACAAAAATTGAAGATTATAAAAACGTTGAAGCATTTTCAATGACTATGACTAAGAATTTTTGTTTTGATAAATTAAAATCAAAGCAAGCACAAAATTTAAAAATTGTGCATAATAATTATGAAGATGGTAATGCATCTTTACAAAAACAAGTTGAGTTAAATGATAGTGTAACTTGGGTAGAAAAAATAATTGAAGACTTGCCCGAACAACAAAAATTAGTCATTCAATTACGAGATATAGAAGAGTATGATTTAGATGAGATTGCAAAAATGTTAGACATGAATAATACTGCAGTACGTGTAGCCTTATCTAGAGCTAGAAAAACAATAAGAGAAAAATTAACTAATACACATAATTATGGTATTAAATAGTATAGAAAAGTTACTAGAAAAGTATGAAAACGGAGAAACATCGCTTAAAGAAGAGCAGCAGTTAAAAAACTATTTTTCGCAAGAAACTGTAGCGCCACATTTAGAAATGTACAAACCTATGTTTCACTATTTTTTAGTAAACCAACAAGAACAATTTACTAAAGCCCTTCCATTAAAAACTAAAAAGGTATTTAACTATAAATGGATTGCTGTTGCCGCTGTTGTTGTTCTTACACTAGGGTATTATTTTAAAACACCAGTTGTTTCTTCTTATGAAGAATATGCTTATGGAACCTATAATAATCCTGAAGATGCGCTTAATGAAGTTACAAAACATTTAGAAATGATTTCAACTCATTTTAATAAAGGAGTTTCAACCGTAAATTACCTTGATGAAGTAAAAAAAGGGACATCAACACTCGATTATTTAAATGAAATTGAAAACACAAAAAGCATCATATTTAAATAAATACAAAAAACGAGCTGAACGTTTTTCAGTAAAAAGTCGAACAAATTAATATTAAAAACAAGTAAAAATGAATAAGAAAATAATAGTATTAGTAATGGCAATTATGTTATTGCCGCTATCAGGAATGGCACAAGATATTTTTGAAAAATATAGTGATAATTCCGATGTAACCTTTGTATCCATAAAACCAAAAATGTTTCAAATGATTGCAAAAATGGGCATTAATGAAGGCGATCCTGAAGCAAAAGCTTATATGGATATGGTAAAAAGTATTACCAGTTTTAAAACAATAATGACTGATAATAAAACTATTTCTGCCGACATAAGTAAATGGGTAAAATCGCGTTCTGGTTCTTTAGAAGAGCTTATGCAAGTAAAAGATAACGGTTCGGAAGTGAAATTTTATGTAAAAGAAGGTAAAGATTCCAACCATGTTAAAGAGCTTTTAATTTTTGTAAACGGCATAGATAAAGTTATTAAAGAATCGGTTGATATTAATGGGCAGCAACGCCGAATTGAAACTGTAATTGTGTCGCTTACTGGTGATATTAATTTAAATGAAATCTCTAAATTAACCGAAAAAATGAATATACCAGGTGGTAGTCATTTAGAGAAAAAGAAAAAATAAATCATCAATTATGAATCGAACAGTTAAATATGTTATAACAATTCTATTTACAGCATCATTTTTAGTGAGTTGTAATGATAGTGGTAGTTTACAACGCTATTTTGTAGATAACCAAGAGTCTAAAAATTTTATAACACAAGATATTCCAATTACAATGCTGAATATAGATGAGTCTAAATTATCTAGCGAGCAAAAAGCAGCTTATAATTCAGTAAAAAGGTTAAATTTTTTAGGCTTTAAGGGAAATGAAACCAATGCTGAAACTTTAAAATTAGAATTAGCAAAAGTTAAAACAATTTTAAAAGATGAAAAATATAACGACCTCATGGAGTTTAGTGACAAAGGAAACAAAGTAGTTGTGAAATATGTTGGTACTGATGATGTTGCAGATGAAGTTATTGTTTTTGGAAGCTCGAAAGAATTAGGATTCGGAATTGTTCGTTTATTAGGTGATGATATGAGTCCTGATAAAATGGTAACTTTAGTAAGCGTTTTACAAAGTGCCAATGTTGATGAAGGAAAAGTTAAAGATATTATGAATTTCTTTAAGTAACTTATAATAATGTTAATAGAGAAAAGGTTTGCCAAATTTGGCAAACCTTTTTTATTTTAAATCGTTTTGTTCTTCTTTTTTTGATTTGGAATAGACTACAAAAAAGTTAGCTAAAATCACTAAAAAAATAATGGTTAAAATGGTTTTAACAATGTAATTATCTAAAACATCTAAAATACCAGACACAAAAATTCCAACAGCTACAAAGCCACAAAGTATTAAAGATTGTCTGTCGTTAAGCATGATTTTAAATTAAATTCCTGTGTAATTACTAGGTGTAATACGTTTTAATTCGTCTTTTATTGTGTTAGATACCTCTAAAGTATCAATAAAATTTGAAATAGATGTTTGGTTTATTTTTTCGTTGGTACGTGTTAAACCTTTTAAAGCTTCATATGGATTTGGATATGCTTCACGACGTAAAATAGTTTGAATAGCTTCGGCAACTACCGCCCAATTGTTTTCCAAATCTTCAGCAAATTTTGATTCATTCAACAATAATTTATCTAAACCTTTTAAAGTAGATTTAAAACCAATAATAGTATGCCCAAAAGGAACGCCCACATTTCTTAAAACGGTACTATCAGTTAAATCGCGTTGTAATCTTGAAACAGGTAGTTTTCCTGATAAGTATTCAAAAAGTGCATTTGCAATGCCTAAATTTCCTTCGCTATTTTCAAAATCAATAGGGTTTACTTTGTGTGGCATTGCAGAGCTTCCAACTTCACCTGCTTTAATTTTTTGTTTGAAATAATCCATAGATACGTATGTCCAAATATCTCGGTTTAAGTCAATTATAATGGTGTTAATGCGTTTTAATGTATCAAACAATGCCGCCATATGGTCGTAATGTTCAATTTGCGTTGTTGGAAATGAGTGGTGTAAGCCTAATTTTTCTTGAACAAATTTGCTTCCAAAAGCCTTCCAATCAATGTTTGGGTATGCTACATGGTGTGCGTTAAAATTTCCTGTTGCACCACCAAATTTAGCAGCACTTGGTATATCATTCAATAAATTAAACTGTTCTTGTAGCCTAACTACAAATACTTCAATTTCTTTACCAAGTCGGGTTGGAGATGCCGGTTGTCCGTGGGTTCTAGCCAACATTGAAATTGCAGCCCAATCTTTTGATAATGTTTTTAGTTTGTTTAAAACAATAGTATATTCTGGAACATAAACCGTGTTTACAGCTTCTTTTATACTTAAAGGAATGGCAGTGTTATTTATATCCTGCGACGTTAATCCAAAATGAATAAACTCTTTAAATGGAGATAAACTTAAAGCATCAAATTTTTCTTTTATAAAATATTCAACGGCTTTAACATCATGATTTGTAACACTTTCAATCTTTTTTATGGCTAAAGCATCTTCCGTAGAAAAATTCTTGTAAATAGCTCTTAAATCATCAAATACACTTGCATTAACACCTTTAAGTTGTGGTAACGGAATTTCGCAAAGTGCAATAAAATATTCGATTTCAACAAGAACACGATATTTTATTAAGGCTTCCTCAGAAAAAAAAGGTGCTAATTCGTTTACTTTACTTCTATAGCGTCCATCAATTGGTGAGATGGCGTTTAATGATGATAATGGCATGTGTTATTTGGTTTTTTTGAAGTTGCAAAGATATGAAATAGATTGACGAATGACGATTAACGATTGATGATTTTTAAAGTTGAAAAAAAGACGTGTTAAAAGTAGAAATCTATATGCAGTATTTAAATTTAGCAAGTATTTTTTAGTTTTTTTAAAATGCGTTTTGCTCTCACTTTATATCCAGCACTTTGCGATTGAAAATCTTGCTTTAATATTTCAACCAATTGTGGATGAACCCAAGAAAACTCTTTTCCGAGTAAATATAAGGCATCCATAGCATAGGCTTTTGCAGCAATTTTTTGGTTGCCTATCATCCAATCAAAACAGGCTTCAATTATTAGTTCTTTGTGTTTGCTTTTTAAGGTATCTGGTTTGCTGTTACTGTGTTTTTGGGCTATAAAAAAACAGATTTTAGCCATAGGTCTAATGGAAGAATCTAGATGAAGTTTTTTTAAATTAGCCGTAAAATCATCTAAATAAGGAATTATAGCATAACTGTTTTTTTCGCAAACAAATTCCAAAACCCAAGCAGCACGACACGATGTTTTATCATTAACCATAAAAACAATATCCAAAAGCTTTGGTAATATGGTTAAATCATTCAAAACCAAATTTGCGTATTTTAATCTATCTGCACGCGAAGCGGTTATTGAAGATAATTCTGGGTATAATGCAGCTAAAATCATTTATATTTTGCTATTTTTAATGCTTAAATTATCGAAAATATTTAACTAAGAACATTTAAAACTAATTATTTAAAAATATATATCCACATGAAATTAGCAAAAAAAATCGCATTATTCTTATTAGTAGTATTTGTTATTGCACAATTTTTTGGACCTGAAAAAAATGAAGGGGATTTAGCATCTATCGATGCGTTTTATGCAGAAACTAATCCGCCAGCAGATGTAAAACAAATTTTGGAAGTAGCTTGTAATGATTGCCATAGTAACGTAACCAAATATCCATGGTATAACAACATTACACCTGTAAATTATTGGTTGGCAGCACATGTAAAGGATGGAAAAAAACATTTCAACATATCAAATTGGGAAGGCAATTCGGTAAAACGTAAAGACCATAAATTTGAAGAACTTATTGAAATGGTTGAAGAAAAAGAAATGCCTTTAGAATCTTACACTTGGGCACATTCTGAAGCAAAACTAACAGATGCACAAGTAAAAGCTGTCATAGATTGGGCAAAAAGAGTTCGTGTAACCTATAGTTTAATGCCGCAACCAGAGTAGGTTTTTAAATGAGATATCTAAAAATCGAACAATATAATGCGTAAGCATCTATTAATTATTGGTTTTGTGTGGCCAGAACCTAAAAGTTCTGCGGCTGGTAGTAGAATGATGCAATTGATTAATTTTTTTCAATCAGAGAATTATCAAATTACATTTGCAAGCCCATGTGCAAAAAGCGACAATGCATTTAACTTAGAAACTATTGGTGTTTTGCAAAAAACAGTTGAATTAAATAATTCAAGTTTTGATGTTTTTGTAAAGCAATTAAACCCAAATGTTGTATTGTTTGACCGTTTTATGATGGAAGAACAATTTGGTTGGCGCGTTGAAGAACAATGTCCAAATGCTATTAGAATTATAGACACCGAAGATTTACATTGTTTAAGAAAAGGCAGACATCAAGCGTTTAAAGATGGAAATCTATTTGATAAATCGTATTTATTTAACGATTTTGCTAAACGCGAAATAGCAAGTATTTATAGAAGCGATTTAAGTATTATTATTTCTGAAGTTGAACTGGATATGCTTAAAAACGACTTTAATGTACCCGACGATTTATTAGTGTATTTACCCTTTATGCTAGATGAAATTAAAGAAGAAACGATTCAAACGCTTCCAAAATTTAAAGAAAGAAATCATTTTATAACCATTGGAAATTTTTTGCATGAACCTAATTACAATGCAGTTCTGTATTTAAAAGAAACCATATGGCCATTAATAAAAAAGCAACTTCCTAAAGCCGAAATGCATGTTTATGGTGCATATGCTTCTCAAAAAGTAAATCAACTTCACAACCAAAAAGATGGTTTTTTAATTAAAGGATTTGCTAATAATGTGAATGAAGTAATGCAACAAGCTAAAGTATGTTTAGCACCTGTAAGGTTTGGCGCAGGTTTAAAAGGAAAATTAATTGATGCTATGCAAAATGGTACACCAAGTATAACAACTTCAATTGGAGCAGAAGGGATGTATGGTAATTTAGACACTAATGGTTTTGTTGAAGATGAACCTGAAGTTTTTGCAAACAAAGCAGTTTTATTACATGAACATGAAAATATTTGGGATGAAAAACAGCAAAACGGATTTAAAATAATAAACAAACGTTTCAATAAGGTAGAATTTCAAAAACAATTCGCTCTTGTTTTAGAAGAAACAAGGCAACAACTTCACCACAAACGCCTAAACAACTTCACAGGACAAATGCTACAACATAATACCATGCAAAGCACCAAGTTTATGAGTAAATGGATTGAAGAAAAGAATAAAAAAGATTAATTACTAGCTATGTTTAACCACTGAAAACTAGAAATTTTTATACCAAAAGTACAGTCATCTTGACAACCATTCGGTATATAATAGCAATCTTTTATAAGGTTGTTATTGTCAACATTAAATGTAATGCTGTTTGAGTCTGAATCAACTGATAAATAAGCGCTTAAACAGGTTTCATAAAGCGCATCAATTGTAACTGCTATTGCTCCCGAATCATGTTCGTTTAAAGTTTCAGCATTTTCAGTGTAAGATTCAAAAACTAATCTATTTTCATAGCCAATATAGTTGTTGTTTTTATCAAAAACTGAAAAAGCTTCGTACATTCTTGAAATAACAATATTATTTACAATTGTAATTGTGGTATTAGTGCCAAACCCAAAAACAGAACTAGAGCTTACGGTATATTTATAAGAGTTTTCATATAAATTTTTTAAGGTATTCCAATCGTTTAAACTCGATTTGTATTTTGCTATACTTTTGGATTTTGAAGTGTTATTTGTGTCGCAACTTAAATTCAAGGTAAAAAAAGAGGTAATAAAAAATAATAGAATCAGTTTTTGTTTCATGGTCAGTTTTTATTATCTAGATGTGTAAAAAGGGAAAAGGTTGCGTAAGAATTTTTAATTAAGCTTCAACTTCACTTTTCTTTATTTTTCTGTAAGTAAACGAATTGAAAATATTGCGTTTTGCAAAGCGTGTTAATTTGTCAGATTGACAAAGTTTAATATACAAAGCTTTATTAACACCAAAGTATTCATACGTATTACCATCTAAAAAAGTAATTTCTAAAACCAAACCTTTATGTTGCCAATCTATAATTGGACTATTAATGGTTTCGTTATATTCATCTAAATTAGCCGCTTTGGTTTCTGGTGCAATACTCACTAAAAAATGGTAACCATCTATAATTTGACGACTCATTAATTCGGCTTCAATAGCTTTTTCATCACTAGCTTGAAACTTATCTGGATGCCATTCTTTTACTAAATTTCTATAACTAGATTTTAGTTGTTTAAGGTCAATATCTTTTTCAACGTTAAATAATTTTTTGTATTCGTTGATGCGCTTCATAGTGTGATTTTTTTAAAACAAGGCGCGAATATACTATTTTTTAAGATACTAGATATCAGATAAAAGACAAAAGATAATAAGTTTAAATTGAGCGTTATTTTCTGAGTGCTAAAATCTTATGTCTATCATCTAAAATCTAACTTCTTTTTATAGCTTTGCAACTTTAAAAAATTACTATGATTTCAGTTGATAATTTAGCAGTAGAATTTGGCGGAACAGCCTTATTTAGTGAGGTATCTTTCACCATAAATGAAAATGATAAAATTGCCCTTATGGGGAAAAATGGTGCAGGTAAAAGTACCATGATGAAAATTGTTGCAGGCAAGCAAAAAGCAAGTCGCGGTAATGTACGCTACCCAAAAGATGCTGTAATAGCTTATTTACCACAACATTTATTAACTGAAGATAATTGTACCGTTTTTGAAGAGGCATCAAAAGCTTTTGAACATGTTTTTGAAATGCGTGATGAAATGGAACGCTTAAACAAAGAATTGGAAGTAAGAACCGATTATGAGTCTGATGACTACATGAAAATTATAGAAAAGGTTTCCGATTTAGGTGAAAAATACTATGCTTTAGAAGATGTAAATTATGATGCCGAAGTAGAAAAAGCTTTAACAGGTTTAGGTTTTAAACGCGATGATTTTACCCGATTAACCAGCGAATTTAGTGGTGGTTACCGTATGCGAATTGAGTTGGCTAAAATTTTACTACAAAAACCAGACTTAATTCTTTTAGATGAGCCTACTAACCATATTGATATTGAATCGGTAATTTGGTTGGAAGATTTTTTGTTGAACAAAGCCAAAGCAGTCATGGTTATTTCGCATGATAAAGCCTTTATTGATAATATTACAAACCGAACCATAGAAGTAACTATGGGTCGTATTTACGATTATAAAGCCAACTATTCACACTATTTACAACTACGCGAAGATAGACGAGCACACCAAGTAAAAGCTTACCAAGAACAACAAAAATTTATAGCTGATAATGTGGCGTTTATAGAACGTTTTAAAGGAACATACTCAAAAACCAACCAAGTTACATCGCGAGAGCGTATGTTGGAAAAACTGGAAATTATAGAAATAGATGAAGTAGATACTTCGGCGTTAAAATTACGTTTCCCACCAGCACCACGTTCCGGCGATTATCCAGTAACGGTAAAAGATTTATCAAAATCGTATGACGATCATGTGGTGTTTAAAGATGCTAACATGTCTATATCCAGAGGTGAAAAGGTATCATTTGTAGGTAGAAATGGTGAAGGAAAATCTACCATGATTAAATCTATTTTAGGAGAAATAGATTTTGAAGGCAAATGTGCTTTAGGACACAATGTTAAGGTTGGTTATTTTGCACAAAATCAAGCATCGTTATTAGATGAAAATTTAACTATTTTCCAAACGGTTGATGAAGTTGCCGAAGGCGATATCCGCACACAAATAAAAACCATATTAGGAGGTTTTATGTTTAAGGGCGATGATATTGATAAAAAAGTAAGTGTGCTTTCTGGTGGTGAAAAAACCCGATTAGCTATGGTGAAATTGCTTTTAGAACCTGTCAATTTGTTAATTCTGGATGAGCCAACAAACCATTTAGATTTAAAATCGAAAGATGTTTTAAAGGAAGCTTTAAAGAATTTTGATGGTACTTTAATACTTGTGTCACACGACCGCGATTTTCTTCAAGGTTTATCACAAAAAGTATTTGAGTTTAAAGACCAACGTGTTATTGAACATTTTGAAACTATTGACGATTTCTTAATTAGAAACCGAATTGAGAATTTAAAACAGATTGATTTAAAGAAGTAACATGCTTATTTTTAATTAATTAATGCTTTCGGATAAATTAACACCTATTATTTCTATATATTTAATAGGAATTAATATATTTGTGAAAAATAATTAAGAAAATTATGTTTAGATATAAGCTGATTAGTTTGTTACTTGTGTTTTTTGCTATAGCAAAAGTGCATGCTCAAAAAAATATAGAAAATCAGCAATTGTTATGGTTGCGCTATAACCTAAAATTAAAATTAAACGATTCTTATCAAATAACACAAGAATTTGATGAACGTAATTTTGTGTCACCATGGCGCCAACATCAATTTTTAGCAAGAACACGTTTAGAACGCATATTTAATACCCGTTGGAAAGCTGCAGTGGGTTTTACAGTTATAGAGCAGTCATTACCAACAAATCCTGAAGTTAAAAACTATTACAATATTACAGAGTTAACGCCACAATTTGAAGTTTACAACAAACAAACATTGTCAAATAAATTAGCCTTAGAACACCGGTATTGGACAGATTTTAGGTTTTTTGAGCAGCCAGATGGAAGCTTCGAATTTAATAATTTAAGAGCAAGGTATCGATTAGAATTACAATATAATGTTATTCAAAATGTAACATTAAAAGCTTTTGATGAAGTTTTTATAAATGCTGGAGGAAAAATTGTAAACAATGTGTTTGACCAGAATCGAGTAGGAGGAAGTATTCAATACATGCCTACAAAAATTATGGGACTTGAATTGGGTTATTTTAATGCGTTTCAGCAAAGGCCATCAGGTGTTGATTTTTATAACAGGAACGTCGTTCGGTTTACTATTCATCACAATGTAAATTTGAAAAAATTAAAAAATCACGCTTAAAATAGTTGGTGAAAATTAATTTTCTTTAGCTATTTGCTCAACTTTCACTAAATGTTTTATGGGATATACAGCTGGTCCATATTGGTTAAATAATGGCACATCGGCTGCATCTCTTCCATAGCCTATAGATACGTAACCACCTTTTTTGCCAGATTGTGTAGCATCAAAAATATACCAGCGTCCGCCAACAAAAGCTTCAAACCACGCATGCATATCCATAGGTTCTAAATTATGTAAATAGCCTACCACCAAACGCGCAGGAATGCTTAAACTTCTGCAAAGTGCAATTCCTAAATGCGCTAAATCTCTACAAACGCCACATTGCTTATTGTTTACTTCAATAGCAGAAATAGCATAATCGCTACTACCTGGTATGTAGCTAATTGTATTACATAACCAAGATTCTATAGCTACAACTTGGTTGTAACCTGGTAAAGCATTAGCAGTAATGGCATTTGCTAAATCACTAAATCTATCCGATTCACAAAATCTGCTTGGTAATAAATAACTTAAAACGGTATCTGGTAAATTTTGTATTTCTACAAAAGGCGCATCTGGAGCTTCATCTACATAGGTTGCTGTTTTAATTTCAGCTTCAGTTTGAATAGAAAATAAACCAGAAGGTGCTATAACACGTTGGCATAAATTACCAAAGGCATCGGTATATTCATAAGCTTGAATATTAGGTTCTATTTTGTACGATTCTCTTGCTACCCATTGTTGTGCGCCACTTCTAGGGCGTAACATTAAGATAAAAGGTGTTGGTATTTCTATATCAAAAACCAAATCGAAACTAACACGTAACCACATACTTTTTAAAGTATTACAAAAATTATGGTATTCACTAATAGACCATTGGGTCAAAAGTATATGATTTTTAAAAGAAAGAAGTTAAATTTTCTATATTAATTTATGTAAGATTTTAAATTACTAACAAAAAGAAGCACAGAAATTATTAAATTATGAACGGGTTAATAGATTGAATAATTGACTAACACCAATAGTTGCTTTTTCTGCAATAACCGTTAAATGCTTTTTACTAGCAATATTTGGTTTTAGGTCAATAAAATAAGTAGGCGTATTTTCGGGTACATAATGCATTAAACCAGCAGCAGGATAAACTTGCATAGAAGTACCAATAATTACTAAAACATTGGCAGTTTCACATATGTTTATAGCAGTTTCAATCATTGGAACATCTTCCCCAAACCATACAATATGCGGACGAAGTTGATGTCCATTTCTACACAAATCACCTAAAAGCAAATCGGTTTTCCATTCAAAAACATCAGTTTCATTAATGGTACTTCTTACTTTTAATAATTCACCGTGTAAATGAATTACATTGGTACTTCCTGCACGTTCGTGTAAATCATCTACATTTTGGGTAATGATGCTTACTTTAAAATGAGTTTCTAAGCTAGCTAAATCTTTGTGAGCTTGGTTAGGTTCTACTTCAAATAATTGTTTTCTACGTTGGTTATAAAAATTTAAAACTAATTCAGGATTTGCCGCAAAACCTTCAGGTGTTGCAACTTCCATCACATCGTGTCCTTCCCACAACCCATCGGCATCTCTAAAGGTTTTAATACCACTTTCGGCACTTATACCTGCGCCAGTTAATACAACTATGTGTTTTTTCATTTAATAAAAATAAACAAATTTTCCGTTAATGTGAGGTGTGAAGCAATCTGTTAATTCTGAATTTAATAAATTTAAGAGAGAATGTTACAGGTTTACTTCAATCAAATTTCCTTAGTAATGCCAAAATGTTTATTATTTTTGATTCATGATAGACACAAAATTACTAGGCCATTTAGAAACCTTTTTAACAGATTCTAGAAAAGAAAAATTTGAAAAAGTTTTAGCACAACGCACCAAACATTTTACGGTAGCCACAGAAGATGTGTATCAATTACATAATACAAGTGCGGTAATAAGAAGTTGTGATGTGTTTGGAATTCAAGAAGTTAATATAGTTGAAGAGCGAAACTCTAAACGCATAGACAGAGAAATTGCTATGGGCGCACAAAAGTGGGTTGATTTGAATAGGTTTCATACAGTTAAAGATTGTATTGCCAATTTAAAAGCAAATGGCTATCAAATAGTTGCAACCACGCCACATACTAACGATTGTGAATTACATGATTTTGATGTAACTAAAAAATCATGTTTTTTCTTTGGAAGAGAAACCGAAGGACTTTCTGATGATGTTTTAAATGCAGCAGATTGTTATTTGAAAATCCCTATGGTTGGTTTTACTGAAAGTTTAAATATATCGGTATCGGCAGCCATCATTTTACAGCATGTTACTACCAAATTGAGACAATCAAATTTAAATTGGAAACTAACTGAAAATGAAGTGATTGAAAAGCGTTTAGATTGGATAAAAAAAACAATAAAAAGTTATGATGATATTGTGGCTAGATATTATGCTGAATAACTTTTTTTTGTACATTTAATATTCTAAAAACTAGTAAGTTATGATGATAGTGTTTTATATTTTAAGTGCTATTGTTTTTTTGTTAATTATTTTGGTGTTGATAGCTCCCAAACAGTATGATATTAAAAGACATATAGTAATTAACAAACCAAAAAATGAAGTTTTTCAGTATTTAAAATTCATCAAAAATCAAGATGAATGGTCGCCTTGGAAAAAGAAAGACCCAAATATGAAACAAACATTTTTAGGTGAAGATGGTCAAGTAGGCTTTATTTCAAAATGGCAAGGCAATAAAGATGTAGGAATGGGTGAACAAGAAATTTTAAGCATTAGTGAAAATGAATATATTAAAACAAAATTGCGTTTTTTGAAACCTTGGAAATCTGAATCAGATGCTTATTTAACTATTGAAAGTTTAACAAGTGGTATTACTACAGTAACTTGGGGGTTTTCAGGTAAAAACCCAATACCATTTAATATTTTTATGTTATTTTTTAATATAGATAAAACCGTTGGAAAAGATTTTGAAGAAGGTTTAACTAGTTTAAAACAAATATTAGAAAAATAAAAACAAACGTATAAACATAAAAAAGGGAAGCAACTTGCTTCCCTTTTTAGTTATATTTTATTACCTCGGTTTCTGTTTAAAACTTTATATTCTTCATAACATTCGCTTATGGCGTCAAGAATTTGTAAATCGTTTGCTGTTCTAATAAATTCTTTAGAATAGTTGCATTGACTCACAATTTCATCTAAATCTACACGATCTACTTGTAATAAAGCAATTAGCATTTCTCTATCAAAGCGTGATGATAGTAGGTTTCTAATTTCATCATCTTCCTTCATCTTTTTTAGCTTTCGCATTTCGTTTGGGTTTTTACCAAACATACGATGTAAAAAATCTACCGGATTAAAAATTGAACCCATAATTTTGGTTATGGTTGAAGGTTTTGAAGCTTCATAACCACTAGGCAAACCTGAAATACTATAACGGTAATTGTTATTTATTATTGGTACTTGTTTTATATCTACTTCTAAATAACCCGTTAGTTTTAGTTGATTTACAACTACTTCTTCAAGTGCTAAAGCTAATTCGGTAAGTTCAATTTTAGAACTACCAAATTTCAACCAATCGTTAGTAACCCTAACTTTTATTGATTTAAAACCTAAATACGAAAAATGTAATGTATCGTTTGCTTTAGCTGCAATTTGAAAACTTCCTTCCTTACCTGTAGCTGTACCAATTACTTGATTAAGGTTAACAATGTTAACATTTTCAAGTGCTTCGCCATTTGAAGCATTTACAACAACTCCCATCACGCTATTTAATTCTTGAGCCATAGTTATGGTAGAAATAGATAGGCAAATAAAAAGGAGTAAATAATTCTTCATGCAATTAATTGGTTTACGCTAAATATGGTTATAAAAGTAATAAACAAAACCTGAAAAATAAATGTACAGGTTTTATTTTGACTTAAAATTAACAAAACGGTTTAATTAACGTCTAGAACGTCTTGGTCTAGAAACGCTAGTATCTTTTGGTTTAAATTCACCACCAGAACGTCTTGCAGCTCTGTTTGAACCTGAGTTATCAGATTTAAATTCACCTGAACGTCTTGGTTTTGATTCATCGCCACCGCTTCTTCTATCACCTCTATTTCCAGAATCGCCTCTTGAACTTGAACGACGTTCACCGCCACCACTACGTCTATCGCTTCGGTTGCCACCATCACGTCTTCCGCCACCACGTCTGTCGTTACGTCTTCCTCCGCCACCGCGGTTTTCAGAAACTTCAACATTTACAAAGCGTCCGTTATGTTTGTAATCGGTAAAGAAGGCTAATATTTTATCTTTTAATTCATTTTCAGTATTGAAGAAAGAGAAGCTATCTTTTACTTCCACTTTAAAAACATCGTCTCTACCAAGTTCTAAAACTTCTTTAAGGAAATCTTTCAATTGCATCCAATCGAAACCATCTTTACTACCAACGTTAATAAAGTAACGCGTAGAATCTGAATTGCCTCCAAAATCACGACCACCATCACGTCCGCCATCTCTATCGCGAATATCACCTTCAGATATATTTAAGTTTTTAGATTTTTGGTAATAATTGAAGAAACGTGTGAACTCAACCGAAAAGAATTTTTTAATTAATTCATCTTTTGAAGTGTCTTCAAACAATGCATTGATGCTTGCTAAATGCTTATCAATTTCATGGTTTATTTCTGTATTGTGAATTTTATTGGCAAGCGACATTAATTGTACTTCACAAATTTCAGAACCATCTGGAATATCTTTTTTCTCGAATTCACGTTTAATAATACGTTCGATGCTTTTTATTTTACGCACTTCACTTTTTGAAACAATAACCATGGAAACACCTGTTTTTCCTGCACGACCTGTACGACCAGAACGGTGTGTGTAAGTTTCAATTTCATCAGGAAGTTGGTAGTTTATTACGTGTGTAATATCGTCTACATCAATACCACGCGCAGCAACATCTGTCGCTACAAGCATTTGTATTTGGTTATTTCTAAACGATTTCATAACCAAATCGCGTTGGTTTTGACTTAAATCGCCATGTAAAGCGCCAGCACTATACCCATCTTCAATTAAACGTTCGGCAACTTTTTGTGTGTCATTTTTAGTTCTACAGAAAACTACCGAAAAAATATCCGGATTTGCGTCTGCTAAACGTTTTAAAGCATCGTAACGGTCTCTCGAATTTACCAAATAGTATTCATGAGTAACCTGACTGGTACTTTCATTTTTATTTCCAACAGTAATTTCTTGTGGGTTTTCCATGAATTTTTTTGCAATCACAGAAACTTCTTTTGGCATGGTTGCAGAAAATAACCATGTACATTTATCTTCTGGTGTGTTTGATAAAATATCGGTTATATCTTCATAAAAACCCATATTTAACATTTCATCAGCTTCATCTAAAACGGCGTATTCAATTTTAGAAATATCAACTAACTTTCTGTTAATCATATCTTTAATACGTCCTGGTGTTGCAACAATAATTTGAGCACCTTTTTTAACATCTCTTGCTTGATCTGTGATGCTAGAACCACCGTAAACTGCAACTACGTTAAGACCTTTACAGTATTTACCATACAATTTCATTTCGTTGGTAATTTGTAAACAAAGTTCACGCGTTGGTGATAATATTAAGCCTTGTGTTGTGCGGCTATCAATATTTATTTTGTGTAACATTGGGAAACCAAAAGCAGCTGTTTTACCAGTACCTGTTTGTGCTAATGCTACTAAATCGGTTTCATTTTCTAATAGAATTGGGATTGCCTTACTTTGTACTTCACTTGGTTTTGTAAAACCTAAGTCGGTAATGGCTTGTAATAGGTCGTCATTAAGACCTAAATCTTGGAATGTGCTCATTCTGTTGTATAAGTATTCGATTGTATTATGTGGTGTTACATAAGAAGCGAATCGACATACTTAAACCTAACCTTCTAGCAACACATCCTCACTCTGAGGAATTATTTCAAGCGGCAAAGGTAAGTAAATATTTGATACTTTAACTATTTTATAATTTAGTTATCAAATTAGAGTTTTTAAAGCGTTAACATCCAACTGCGTTGTAATTGCTTAAACTTTTTCAATTCACTTCTAAGAATGGGTAAAAAATCTTTTCCGTTACTATTTGAATGTTCTAAACGGTAAGAATTTTTATAAAGCATGTTTGTAAGACGTCTTAAAGAAGCTATGTGCTTGTATTTTCTATCTGAATAACGTTCTAATTCAGCATTTACAATTTCTGGAGCTAATGATACTGATTGTTGAACAATATCTCCTGAAAAATAAATATTTATATCTTCAGATCCATCATTTTTTAATGTTGAAAGGTCATGATTTAAATACATAGAAATACTCTGAGATAAGGCAAATATCTCAATGGCTTTTTTGTAAATCGGTAATTCCGATAGGTTTGATGGGGTATTAGATAACATATTCTTTTTTTCTTAGCAGCTTTATCAAAATTACTCACAAGTAATCACATATAGCTTTAATATTTAAAGTAAAAGTGTATATTTACTTTAAATATTAATTTATTGATGTTAAAATTCTTTAATTATGGATTTAGATGCACTTAACTGGAAGATTTTGAAGTGTTTGCAAGAAAATGCACGACAATCAAACGCTGAAATTGGTAGAAATGTTGGTATAAGTTCTCCAGCAGTTTCCGAGCGAATTAAACGAATGGAAGATGCCGGTATTATTTTAGGTTATAAAACGGTAGTTTCGCCATTAGATATGGGATATCAATTAAAAGCTATTATTACATTGCATGCGTTTATTGGTAAGCTAAAACCATTTCTTGAAAAAGTAAAAACGTATGATGAAGTTTTAAATTGTTATCGAATTACAGGTAATGAAAACATTGTTATGGAAGTGCTTTTAAAAAACCAAAAGCACTTAGAAACGTTTATCGATCAGCTTATTATTTATGGAGAAACAAAAACGCAAATTGTGTTATCACATGTTACCCGTTTTAAGGAGGTAAAGCCTGTTAAATAATATTAGTTTGTTATTGTTTTTAACTTTTTGTTTAAAAAATACAAAATGATGGCACAAACAAATGCTACTAATGCTACAAGATACCAAGTAATATCAAATCCAAATTTATAAGTCATTTGTAAGCCTGCATTATGCCCAAAGATATGTGCTATTGAAAATGATATTGAATACAACGCCATATATTCTCCTTGGTTGCCTTTTTGAGCTCTTTCAACAGCAAAGGCATTAGAAAATGGGAATGCTATCATTTCACCAATAGTCATTAAAATCATACCTGCTATTAAAATTCCAGACCAACTTGTTAAATTAAGTACTAACAAGCTTAAACCTGTTAAAACCACACCAAACAGCATCAGTTTAAGTTTTGTGTAAGTTGTGTTTTCAAGCCATTTTATAAGAGGCATTTCAAAAATAAAAATAAGCAACCCGTTTAAGCCTAAAATTAATCCAATTTGCAGTTCACTTAAGCTGTGAATGTCTTTATAATAAATAGTTATAGTTGAAAAATATTGTAAAAATACAATACCAAATAGTGCCATAGCAAGTAAAAATATTAGAAACGTACCATCTTTATAAGCTGAAATTGGATACTCATTTTTTATTTCATCTAAAACTTTTGCTTTTTTAGGATGCAACACATTTATCATAACCAAAGTAGCAATTATGCAAGTTAAACCATCAACCCAAAATAGGCCAGCATATCCAAGTCCAGTAATAATAAGACCACCAATAGCTGGTCCTGCTGAAAAACCTAAGTTAATTGCTAATCTAATAAGTGTTAACGACCGTATTTTATTTTCAGGTTTACTATAAGCATTTAGAGCAACAAACATGGCAGGTCTAAAAGCATCTGCAACCATCATTACTATAAAAATGCCTATGCAAATAGATTCGAAGGTATTTATAAATTGTAGTGCGATGAATAAAAATCCAGTTGCTAATAAGCTCCAAATCATTATTTTATAAAACCCAAACATATCTGTTAATTTGCCACCTAGCCAAGAACCTGCAACCGATCCTAACCCAAAAGCACTCATTACCCAACCCACATGACTTACAGTAAAATGTAAATCTTCTTTTAGGTATAGTGACAAAAATGGAATAACCATAGTACCAGCTCTATTTATTAGCGTTATTAAAGCAAGCCACCATATTTCTTTTGATAAGCCTCTAAACGTGTTTATGTAGTTTTTAAATAATTGTTGCATTTTTATAATATAGTTTAATGAGGTTGTAAATTGATTAAAAACAAAAAGTCCGACTGTGAAGTCGGACTTTTATATTGTGCAATATTATATAGTTATAGCATCACATTATATAATGAGTCCGACTTCTTAAACAAGAAGTGGTCGATTTCATTTTACAAATTGTGACGTTGCTACGCATATTTATTTTTTTCAATTACAAACATATAGAAAATAATTGTAAGTTGTATTTTTGAATCCTAAATTATATGTGATGAAGCCTTTAATAACATTCTTGGTAGTATTAATTTCATTAACAAGTTGCGCACAAAAAAAGCAACCAATTCTTGGTGAAACTGAATTTCAGCGAGATTTAAATGCTGCTTATAAAGACGCAAGTACATCGCCACTTAAAGATAAAGACCGAAAAGATTTTGAAACTTTAGCATTTTTTAAGTTTGATACAGCTTATGTTGTACAAGCAAGTTTTAAGAGATTTCCTGATGAAAAACCGTTTGAAATGAAGACCACTACCGAAAGACGCCCGATGTATGTAAAGTATGGTGAATTGACTTTTGAATTAAAAGGAAAATCTTATAAATTAAACATATATCAAAATTTGGAGTTGATGACTCGTGAAGGGTATGAAGATTATTTGTTTTTACCATTTATAGATGAAACTAGCGGATTAGAAAGCTATGGTGGCGGACGTTATATTGATGCTAGAATTCCAAAAGGGGATACCATGGAAATTGATTTTAATAAAGCATATAATCCATATTGTGCTTATAATGATAAATACTCTTGCCCAATAGTACCTAGAGAAAATTATTTAAAAACCAGAGTTGAAGCTGGTGTTATGGCTTTTGGAAAACATTAAGTTGGTTGTTAGTTGTTAGTCGTTTATTGTTGAGTTTTTAAGTCTTGGCTCTTGGTTCTTGTCTCTAAAATCTATCTTTCTAAAAGTCTAACAATCTAACATTTCTATCAATCTACCCTTCTAACAATCTAACCAAATACATTCCCAAAAACACTGCTAAAAATCCAATAATAAAACTTGCTATAGTGTAAATAGCAAAACTTGTAAAATCGCCCGCTTTTAAAAACACATGGTTTTCATAAGCAAAGGTTGAGAAGGTTGTAAAACCACCACAAAATCCTGTGGCTAATAACAACGTTTGGTTTTGTGATAAGGTGTTGTTTTTAGCAGCTAAGCCAAGTATAATACCAATAAATAAACTGCCTAAAATATTTGCAGTAAATGTGCCGTAAGGAATACCTGTTTCAGTATTATTCAAATATTTTCCAATTATATATCGAAGCACACTACCAAAACCACCACCTAAAAAAACAAATACTAGTTGCTTCATTCTATATTTAAAGTATCTTTTTCCTTTATTGCAATATAAATTTCTGTAATTAAATTGGCAGGATTAATTGTGTTTTCGGGGTTGTTAATGTATGTTTCAAGCATTGGACCATCAATAGAAAACTCAAAACCATTTTTAGGAATGTATTTTTTTGTTGTTTCCCAAGCTTCTTTTAAATGGCTATAATTACCTTTTAATGTGGTTTTTACAGCTTTAAAACTTTCAAATTTTCCGGTTATAATGTTATCGCCTTCAGCAGTTATTACTTGTTCAATAGTTGGTACACCACAAGAAAATATTGTAGCATTGTTAGCCTCATCCCATTTATGATAATTTACAAATGGCACACCTGCAATTGTTACATGATTTCTTTTGGCATAATCAATAACTTTAGGCAACATTTCTTGAATTTTACTTTCAAGTTCGCTTATTTTACAAGATGCCGTATTGTACAAAAAGTAACCACCGCTATGGTTTGTAACGCCATTTACGGTAATACTATATTTTTTCATTTCCTCAAGTATGGCATTTTCAAGTTTTTCAAGACTTCGTTCGTAGTATGGTCCAATTTGTTTATCCATTCCGCCCGAAAAAATGGCATAAGCTTTAAAACCAAATGGTAAATCTTTTCCAGTTATAGTCCAAGTTACATTGGTTGTTCCATTTTTATTCGGTTTAAACGTCCAGTTAATATCCGAAGCAGGAAAATTGGCAAATTGCATTTTTTGTACAATTAAGGCATTAATTATGGTTTCAACAGTTTTCATTGTGCCAATACCATCTTTATCTTCCCATGTATAAGAACCTCCAACACCACTCGTTTTATTTGGTAATGTAATTTTCATATCTGGGTCTTTTTCAACCCAAGCCGACCAACTAGCCCAATTTTTAAAATCGATTACATTGTTATAAACAACTTCAACAGGTGCATTAATAGTTCGCGTTCTTGTAACTTCAAACGTGTTAGGTTGCACAGAAATATATATAGAAGTTCCTATTATGGCAATTAATAATAAAAAGGCTATGTATTTAAAAGCTTTCATTTATTTTTTTTCTTTAGGGAGAATAAAATCAAAGATAAACAATTTAAAATTCTCGTTAATAAATTATTACATTTGTACTTTAAAAAATAAATATTCAACAAACAAAAAGGGTTATAATAAAATAATCAATAATTTAGATTGAATAAATGTACTTTTTTTATAAGAAATCGTATTTAAATGAAAAACGCATTACAATTCTTAAAACAAACAAAAGCAAATAAATATATACAAATGAAACTAAAATTGATATTTGGTGTAGCAATAGCAAGCACCTTGTTGTTTTCTTGTGGTAAAGATAAACCCAAAGAAAACCAAGAAGTATTAACAACAGAAGAAACTACTTTTGATTATAACGTAGAGCAATTTGCAGATATAAAAGTACTGCGTTATCAAATTCCTGGTTGGGAAAATTTGACCTTGAAAGAAAAAAAGTTGGTGTACTATTTAACGCAAGCAGGTTTGTCTGGGCGTGATATTATTTGGGACCAAAACTACAAACACAATCTTAAAATTAGAAAAGCTTTAGAAAACGTTTACACTAAGTTTTCTGGTGATAAAACAAGTGAAAGTTGGATAGCTTTTGAAACCTATTTAAAACGCGTTTGGTTTAGTAATGGCATTCATCACCATTATTCAAACGATAAAATTAAACCTGAATTTTCTTCAGATTATTTAAAACAACTATTTTCTGAAACCAACACCACTTTAGAAGGTGATGCTTTTAATGTTATTTTTAATGAAGCCGATTTCAAAAAAGTAAATCAAGCTAAAGGTATTGATAATGTAGGTTTATCGGCTGTTAATTTTTATGGCGATGGCGTTACAAATAAAGATGTTGAAACATTTTATGCGTCAAAAAAATCACCAGATGCTACTAAACCATTATCATTTGGGTTAAACTCGCAATTGGTAAAAGAAAATGGTGTTTTAAAAGAACGCGTTTACAAATCAGGTGGTTTATATGGTTCGGCTATTGATGAAATTGTAAAATGGTTAGAACTAGCCAAAGGTGTTGCAGAAAACGAAAAGCAGGCCAATGCTTTAGGATTGCTTATTTCATATTATAAAATTGGCGATTTACAAATTTGGGACGATTATAATGTAGCTTGGACAGCTGCTACCGAAGGTAATATTGACTATATAAATAGCTTCATAGAAGTGTATAACGACCCATTAGGCTACAGAGGTTCTTATGAATCTATCATACAAATCAAAGATTTTGATATGTCTAAAAAAATGGCAGTTTTATCAGAAAACGCGCAATGGTTTGAAAACAATTCACCGTTAATGGACGCTCACAAAAAGAAAAACGTTGTAGGTGTTTCATATAAAACGGTTAATGTAGCAGGCGAATCTGGCGATGCTTCACCAAGTACACCAATTGGTGTAAACTTGCCAAATGCCAACTGGATACGTGCGGCAGTTGGAAGCAAATCGGTATCGTTAGGAAATATTGTTGACGCTTATGATAATGCAGGAAGTTCAGATAGATTGAAAGAATTTGTAAATGATGCTGAAGAATTAGAACTAGATGAAACATACGGAAAATTAGCTGATAAATTACACACAGCATTGCACGAAGTAGTTGGGCATGCATCGGGTCAATTAAATCCTGGAGTTGGTGAAACTAAAGAAACCTTAAAAAATTACGCATCAACCTTGGAAGAAGGTCGTGCAGATTTAGTAGCGTTATACTATTTATACGATAGTAAAATTCAAGAATTAGGATTGACAGATAATTGGGATAAAACAGGAAAAGCGGCATATAATGATTATATACGCAACGGACTTGTAATGCAATTAATTCGTTTAAATTTAGGCGATGATGTTGAAGAAGCACACATGCGAAACCGTCAATGGGTTTCGGCTTGGGTTTTTGAAAAAGGAAAAGCAGATAATGTTATTGAAAAAATAACCCGCAACGGAAAAACCTATTACAACATTACAGATTATGCCAAATTAAGAAATTTGTTTGGGCAATTATTACGCGAAACACAGCGTATAAAATCTGAAGGCGATTATAAAGCAGTTGAGGCTTTAGTAGAAGGTTACGGTGTAAAAGTAGACCAAAAATTACATGCTGAAGTTTTAGAGCGTAATAAACAATTTACATCGGCACCATATTCAGGGTTTGTAAATCCAGTTTTAGAAGCAGTTACAAATAAAGCAGGCGATATTATTGATGTTAAAGTAGTACAACTAGCTACGTTTTCAGGTCAAATGCTTGAGTATAGTAAAAAGTATAATTTCTTGCCAGAAGTGAATTAATTAAAGCAATTAAATTTTATAAAAAAGCAGAATCTTTCAAGGTTCTGTTTTTTTGTTTACACTAAAAGCTAGTAAAATAAGATTAATAACAATAAGAACGCTAATTATAATTAGTACTTTCATTTTTATTGGTGTTTAGTTATTAATTAGATGCAGCGTTTTTAAAAAGGTTGCGTTAAATTATTAAACTAATTTCAACAATAATTAAAAAATGTTTTATTCTATTGAAAAATAGTTACTTAAAAATAAACTTAATAGCAGTAATTAATAAAATAAATGCAATAAAAGCAATTAAAACCCAAATACTTCCAGCGTAAAAGCGTTTATGTAGTTTTAAATCTTTTCGGTAAGTGTATGCTATAATGATAGCGAAGACAATAAAAAATAAAACTCCGAAAATGATTTGACCTTTACTAAACATATGGTTATTTTTATACAAAAATAAGAATATTATATATGAAACGAGCATGTTCAAAATTTTTTCATTTAACGTAATGACAAATAGCGAACAGTATGTGACCATTGAAAAACAATAAATATTACACATGAAAAATAAAATAGAAGCAGTAAAAGCATTTCATACGGCATTTAAATTAGGACATAGCGAAACATTAAAAGCAGATTTAGGTAAAGAAAAAAATAGGCTTCGTTTCAATTTAATGAAAGAAGAAAACGAAGAATACCTTGAAGCAGCCAATAATAACGACTTAGTTGAAGTTGCCGATGCTTTAGGCGATATGCTTTATATTTTATGTGGTACTATTATAGAACATGGTATGCAATACAAAATTGAAGAAGTGTTTGATGAAATACAACGTAGCAATATGAGTAAATTAGGTGAAGATGGTAACCCAATTTATCGTGAAGATGGTAAAGTACTAAAAGGACCAAACTATTTTAAGCCAAATATTCAATCTATTTTAGAGAAATAAATACAAACAAAAAAGAGAAGCTAAATGCTTCTCTTTTTTGTTATAATTAATACTATTAAAAAGTTATTCAACTTTAAATCGCCATCCAAAAGGATCTTCAGATTTGTTTGTTTGAATATCCGTTATAATTTTCTTTAATTTTGAACCGTAAGAGTTTGCTAATTCTGGTAAATCGTAATCAGTATCTTTAAATCCAAATCCAGAAATTGGCGAAATTACAGCTGCTGTACCAGCACCAAACATTTCTTTTAAACTACCGTTTTTGGCAGCTTCAACAACTTCTTTCACAGCTATTTTTCTAACTTCAACAGGAATGCCTTCAGCTTTAGCTATATCAATAATACTTTTACGGGTAATACCATCTAAAATTCTATCGCTAGTTGGTCCTGTAATTAAAGTGTCATTTATACGTACAAAAATATTCATGGCGCCAGCTTCTTCTATAAATTCATGGTTGGTATCATCTGTCCAAATAACTTGTTGGTAACCTTTTTCAACAGCTAATTGTGTTGGGTAAAATTGACCAGCATAATTGCCACCAGCTTTAGCAAAACCAACACCACCATTTGCAGAACGTGAATACGTTTCTTCAATTAAAACTTTTACCTTTCCAGAGAAATAAGCTCCAGATGGTGCTGTACAAATTAAAAATTTATATTCATCTGCTGGCGAAGCATGAAAGCCATTTCCAGAAGCAAATACAAACGGACGAATGTATAATGAACTACCTTCTTTTGTTGGTATCCAATCTTTATCTACTTCCAACAAGGCTTTTAAACCTTCCATAAAATAGCTTTCTGGCAATTCAGGAATTGCTAAACGTTTTGATGAAATATTTAAGCGTTTAAAATTTTCTAACGGGCGAAATAACCAGACATCTTCATTAGCATCTTTATAAGCTTTCATACCTTCAAAAACAGATTGCCCGTAGTGAAAAATTTTCGCCGATGGGTCTAAAGTAATAGCTTGGTAAGGTACAACTTTAGGTGCTTGCCAAGTTCCGTTTTTAAAATCGCACTCAAGCATATGGTCTGAAAATACTTTTCCAAATGTTAAGTTATCAAAGTCTACCTCATTTATTTTGGTAGTTTTTGCTTTTATAATCTCGATGTCATTGATTAATGCGCTCATAAATCTCCATGTTTTATGTCACAAATTTAAGTAAAATCGCTTTTAAAAAAGACTTATATTTACAACAAATCGTATAAAAATTTAAAATTTAGTTATGAAGAATGTGTTATTTGCATGCGTTTGCGTATTTATGTTAAGTTCCTGCAAACAAAAAGCCGAGGCTCAAGCCGAAGAAATTGTATATAAATCTTTTGGAAAGGAAATAATAAGTGATGCTGCTGCCGATGTGTCTTTAATAGCATCAAAATATGAAACTATGAAGGTTGGCGATACCATAAACACAAAAATAATAGCAAAAGTTAATAGTGTTTGTCAAGCAAAAGGCTGTTGGATGCGTTTGGATTTGGAAAATGGCAACGAAGTAATGGTGAAATTTAAAGACTATGGTTTTTTTATCCCAAAAGATATAGCAGGTGAATATGTAATAGTAAATGGAAACGCTTTTGTTGAAGAAGTTTCGGTTGATGAACAACGTCATTACGCTGAAGATGTAGGTAAAACTGCCGAAGAAATTGCTAGTATAACACAACCTAAAAAAACATTGTCTTTTGAAGCAGATGGTGTATTAATAAAACAATAGTTTGGAAAGAGAAGTTGTTATTACTGCCGATGGCTCGTCAACCATTCACTTACCAGAGTGGGATGAGCAATACCATTCCAAACACGGTGCTATACAAGAAGCTTATCATGTGTTTATAAAACATGGATTGCATCATTTTTGTGATTCTAAACTAGTTTCAAACTCAAAACATCATATTTCAATATTAGAAATTGGTTTTGGTACAGGTTTAAATGCTTTCATTACCTTATTGGAAGCCGAAAAATTAAACATAAACGTAAACTATTTAGGGGTTGAAGGTTATCCTGTTGCAATGAATGAAGTAGTACAACTCAATTATCCAACACAACTAGAAGCTACTATTAAAGCATCACTTTTTAAAACAATGCATGAAACGTCATGGGAAGAAAGTCATGAAATTACAAAGCACTTTTTTTTAATAAAACAAAACCGATTTTTTTCAGAAATTAAAGAAAAAGACGGTTACAATATAATCTATTTTGATGCCTTTGGAGCACGCGTTCAACCCGAATTATGGACCGAAACCATATTTCAAAAAATGTATGATGCCTTAAAAGAAAATGGTGTTTTAGTAACATACGCAGCCAAAGGTAGCGTACGTAGAGCTATGCAAGCAGTTGGTTTTTTTGTTGAAAAACTACCTGGTCCACCAGGTAAACGAGAAATGCTCAGAGCCACGAAAAGACTCTGAACATTTGGCGTGAGGAAAATGCTTCACGCAACGAAGCATTTTGTGATTCAAGGAAAATAGTATTTTGAGAAAAATGCTAAGAAAATCGAAATAGTTTTTAATTTCAGTTTACAGTTTTATTAAACAATTTAGTTATTCATTCTTTATTTTTAATTGTTAATTATTCATTGTCAATCGTCAATTAATTTGTTAAACCTAATACAAAATCATGGTTTGTAGTAATCTCGTTTCGTAACTTTATACTAAAATTGAATATGAAAGTTTTAATTACAGGTGCAACAGGATTGATAGGAAAAGAGATTGTAAAACTTTGTTTAAAAAATGCTATTGAAGTAAATTATTTAACAACAAGTAAATCGAAAATTAATAATAAGTCAAATTATCAAGGTTTTTACTGGAATCCTAAACAACAAATTATTGATGAAAATTGTTTTACGGGTGTTGATGCCATTATTCATTTGGCTGGAGCAACTGTGTCTAAGCGTTGGACGTCTACCTATAAAAAAGAAATACTATCCAGCCGAAAAGAAACCACCCAAGTGTTGGTTAATGCTTTAAAAAACACAAAGCATACAATAAAACAAGTAGTTTCAGCAAGTGCTATTGGTGTGTATCCAGATTCTTTAACCAATTATTATGATGAAACGTTTAAAACCTCAAACACCTCTTTTTTAAGTGAGGTTGTAAACGTATGGGAAAGTGAAGTTGATGTGTTTTCGCAATTAAATATTACAGTTTCAAAAGTTAGAATTGGTTTAGTATTATCAAATAAAGGCGGTGCACTTTTAGAAATGGTAAAACCCATTAAATTTGGTTTTGGTTCAGCCTTTGGCAGTGGTAAACAGTGGCAATCGTGGGTACATATTAACGATTTAGCTAAACTCTTCTTGTATGTTTTAAATCATAAATTAGAAGGCGTTTACAATGCGGTAGCACCAAACCCTGTAAGTAACCAAGAACTAACAAAAACCATCGCAACTGTTTTGAATAAGCCTTTGTTTTTGCCTAATATCCCCAAATTTTTTATGAAACTTGTCTTAGGCGAAATGCATGTACTATTATATGAAAGTCAACGAATAAGCTCAAAAAAAATTGAAGATGCTGGTTTTCATTTTAAATACCACCACTTGCAACCTGCTTTGGAGGATTTGTTGATTTGATAAAAGCTTATTTTTATAATAAGGTATAACCTATAATTATTGATAATGTATTGTAATCTGCTTTCCAATTAAGATAATGACTTGTTAAATTTCGATTAGTCATGGATCTTAATTCCAAACTAAATTTGTTATGATATTTATATCCTAGTCCAAAAGCAAAATTAAATTTTGTTTCAATATCTAAATGGCCTGGACTAAAATTAGAATTTAATGATGAATTAAATGGAATGTCAAAAAGAATTGCTCCATTGGCAAAAATTTTAGATTTCCTATTTAAAGAAAAATAATGTCTTATTCCTATTGGGATTTCTACCGATTTATAATCAATATTAAAGTAATATGTTTGTTGTCCACTTGCATTTTGCCATTCTTTTCTCGATTTATAAAATTGATACGTAGGTTCTACAAAAATTGCCCATTTATTTGCTTTTATTGAGTTTATAATAAATTCAGCTTCTAGACCTAACCTAAAGCCTGATTCATCATCAAAATCTGTAGTTTTTCTAGTAGAATTTTCATGCAATGATAAAGAAGAGCTAGTTAAGCCAGGTCTTATGGTAATATTGAATACGCTTTTTTGCCCTTTTTTATCAAAGCGTAAAAATTCTGAGCGGCTACATGTATTGTATTTAATAAAAAAATCAACCAAGTTTTGTTTTTTATATTCTAACTTGTTTGCTTCATTTATTGAAATGTTTTCACATTTTAAATCATTCCATAATTGTCTTTTATATTCTTCATTTTTTCTAACTACATTTTCATTTATTTTTTTATATCGTTTATAAACAAGTTGAATGATATCCGAATTATTTACATTGTAAAAATATCTTATTATAGATTTATTTTCAAATGAATACAAATTAGCTTTACCTTCTATCAAAACATTTAAGAATATTTCTTTCTCTTTAAAATTGGGGTATAAATCATTACTTAAGTTAGCCAAAATATTTGAAGAAGTATCTATATCAATAGTTCTTCTTACATATTTTAATTCATCATAAATTCCAAATTCTTTAACAGATTTAATTGTTTCAATTTGTTCATTTAAATCTTCAGTTAGTTTATAGGTTAGCTCTTTAGGGTTAAGTCTGGAGTTAGTTTTGATGAAACATTCTATTTTTTCATCAGAATTATTAATGTAATATCCTCTTTTGAAGTTGTTTTGTGAGTAGCAATTAATACTTAGAAATATAATTAAGAACAATAGTATTTTTTCTTTCATTTAAATATTTTACTTAAAGGTTATTCAAACGAATTTAATGTATTTTTTCTTACTTAGTGTGTAATTTGGTAAAAAATATTTTAATGACATTATGACATTTTTAAAAGAATGGCAGTACTTTTGCCAACCAATTTAAGTATTTATATAAAATTGAGATACAGCAATGAGTAAAAAAGATAAAGAACACGATATAGAAAATGAGCAACTAGATGCTGTTCAAAATGAAACGGTAGAAGTTGAAGAGCAAGTTGTTGAAGAACAAACAGTTGAGGAAAAACTTCAAAATGAATTAAAACAAGAAAAAGATAAGTTTTTACGTTTGTTTGCAGAGTTTGAAAATTATAAACGTCGTACCTCAAAAGAGCGCATCGAATTATTTTCAACAGCAAGTGAAGATGTTATGAAAACATTACTGCCAGTTTTAGATGATTTTGAACGTGCATTAAGTCATATTGACGATGATAAAGAAGCTGAAGCATTACGCAAAGGTGTATTACTAATTTATAATAAATTAATTGGAACATTAGAGCAAAAAGGACTTAAAGCACTAGCAGTTGATAAAGGCGAAGTTTTTAATGCAGATAACCACGAAGCAATTACACAAATACCTGCACCAACACCCGATTTAAAAGGTAAAATAATTGATGTTATAGAAAAAGGATATAAGTTAGGAGATAAAGTAATTCGTTTTCCTAAAGTTGTAATAGGGCAATAAAACAAAACCATGGCTAAAAAAGATTACTACGACATATTAGGTATTAGCAAAGGTGCTAGTGCTGCCGAAATTAAAAAAGCATACCGAAAAAAGGCAATAGAATTTCATCCTGATAAAAACCCAGATGATAAAGATGCTGAAGCAAAATTTAAAGAAGCAGCAGAGGCTTATGAGGTTTTAAGTGATGATAATAAAAAAGCACGTTACGATCAATACGGTCATCAAGCCTTTGAAGGCGGCGGCGGTTTTGGCGGTGGCGGTATGAATATGGACGACATATTCAGTCAGTTTGGTGATATTTTTGGCGGCGGCGGCTTTGGTGGCGGCTTTTCTGGTTTTGGTGGCGGCGGTGGCCAACGTCGTGTTAAAGGCAGTAATTTACGTATTCGCGTAAAACTAACTTTAGAAGAAATTGCTAATGGTGTAGAGAAAAAAATAAAAGTAAAACGTAAAGTTCAAGCACCAGGAACTACTTATAAAACCTGTTCTACTTGCCATGGTACTGGTCAAGTAACGCGTATAGCAAATACTATTTTAGGTAGAATGCAAACATCGGCACCTTGTAATGTATGTGGTGGCGCAGGACAAACTATAGATAAAAAGCCTGCTGATGCTGATGCTCAAGGTTTAAAAGTTTCAGAAGAAACGGTATCTATCAAAATACCAGCAGGTGTTGTTGATGGTATGCAACTTAAAGTATCTGGAAAAGGAAATGAAGCACCAGGAAATGGTATTTCGGGTGATATTATTGTTGTAATTGAAGAAGAACAACACGAAAAACTGCAACGTGAAGGCGATAATTTACATTACGATTTGTATGTAAGTTATCCCGATGCGGTTTTAGGTACATCTAAAGAAATTGATACCGTAACAGGTAAAGTACGTATTAAGGTAGAAGCAGGTGTACAATCTGGTAAAATTTTACGTTTACGCGGAAAAGGAATTCCTAGTATTAACGGTTATGGCAGAGGTGATTTGTTGGTACATGTTAATGTTTGGACACCCAAAACATTAAGCAAACAGCAAAAAGAGTTTTTTGAAGCTATGCAGAATGATGAGCATTTTGAACCAAAGCCAGATAGCACAGATAAATCTTTTTTTGAAAAGGTAAAAGATATGTTTTCATAAAAATAATGTGGAAAAGAAATTTAAGGTAATCGATTATTTTTTAAAAAGTTCCTAAATAATTTTAACAGTTTTTAGAAAAAATAACCTATATTTGAATATCACTAATTAACATTAGTGGTAATTTTTCTTTTTCATAGCAATTTTTTTCCCATCCTTAATCTTTTTTAAGGGTGGGTTTTGTTTTTAATATAGTTAGTGAAATTTTGCCACGAATACACGAATGTTTTTCTATATTAACATAAGTGTTTTTTTTTTGGATACTTTTTAGCTTTGCATCTTAGTGGTTTTGCCATATGTTTTCAGCTATCAGTAAAGCATAAATATTCGTGTATTTGTGGCTACATTAAAAAAAGGATTTATTCATAAATTATGTACAAATCATAAAACTTCTCGCATAACATTTAATATATTTACAATCTACAAGTCAATAAAACACTAAATGAGCAACTTACTAGAAGTTAACCAAGTTTCTAAAAATTTTGGAGACTTTAAAGCACTTAACAACGCATCAATTTCAGTACCCAAAGGCAGTATTTTTGGACTATTAGGTCCAAATGGTGCTGGAAAAACAACTCTTATTAGAATTATTAACCAAATTACCATGCCAGATACCGGTACGGTTCATTTAGATGGCACCTTACTAAACCCATCACATATTAAGGATATTGGTTATTTACCTGAAGAGCGCGGTTTGTACAAATCGATGAAAGTAGGCGAGCAAGCATTGTATTTAGCACAATTAAAAGGCTTAAGTAAAGCCGAAGCTAAAGAGCGTTTAAAATATTGGTTCGAGCGGTTAGAAATTGGCGACTGGTGGAACAAAAAAATTCAAGAACTATCAAAAGGAATGGCGCAAAAAATACAGTTTGTTGTAACTGTGTTGCATCAACCAAAACTGTTAATTTTTGATGAACCTTTTTCGGGCTTCGACCCAATAAATGCGAATTTAATTAAAGATGAAATTTTGCATTTACGAGACCAAGGTGCTACGGTTATTTTTTCAACACACCGTATGGAATCGGTTGAAGAATTGTGTGATGATATTGCATTAATTCATAAATCAAACAAAATTCTTGACGGAAAATTGGTTGATATTAAACGTCAATATAAAATTAACACATTTGAAGTTGGTATTAAAACTGATAACAATGAAATTTTACAACGCGAATTATCAGATAAATTTGAAATATCAACAGCAAATTTTAGAACATTGGATGATGATTTAAAATTAAACATCAAACTCTCTGAAGGTAGCAAACCAAACGATTTACTTAACTTTTTAACATCTAAAGGCGAAGTATCTCATTTTGTAGAATTGATACCAAGTGTAAACGATATTTTTATTCAAACTGTAAAGCGCAACAATTAGCATAATGAACCATTTACCACTTATAATAAAACGCGAATACTTAACAAAGGTTAGAAACAAATCGTTTATAGTAATGACTTTTATGAGTCCAATTATTATGATTGTACTTATTTCGGTAGTTGCATATTTATCACAATTAAATAATGATAAAGTACGCACCATTGCTATTTTTGATGAATCGGGTTTAATAAAAGATGCTTTTGAAAGTACAGAACACACCACATATAATGTTTTAGAAAACATGACTTTTAATGATGCAAAAGCATTAGTAAAAGAAACAAATGCGTATGGATTATTGTATGTAGATAAGGTTAGTGATGTAACTAATATTAAAAATCATATTAAATTTTATTCGGAAGAATCGCCTTCACTTAGTTTAATTTCAGATTTAGAAAGCAAACTAGAACACAAATTAACCGATATCAACCTTCAAAACAACGGTGTTGATGTGGTAAAAATAAACGCTTCAAAAATAAGTGTTAACATAGCACAAGAAAGTTTTGCAGGCGAAAAAACATCAAAAATTGATAGCGTTATGAAGCTTGCTTTTGGCGGTGTAGCAGGCTATTTATTATTCATGTTCATTATCATTTATGGTAATATGATTATGCGAAGTGTAATTGAAGAAAAAACAAGCCGTATTATAGAAGTTATTATTTCTTCAGTAAAACCAATTCAATTAATGCTAGGTAAAATTATAGGAACCTCGTTGGCAGGCATTACACAGTTTGTAGTTTGGCTTATTATAGGTGGTGTTTTGTTAACGGTTGTTTCTATTATTTTTGGTATAGATATGTCGCAAGTACAAACGCCACAAAAGGAAATGATGGAGCAGGCTATGGCAAACCCAGAGTTAAGCATGCAAGTACAAGATTTAATTACAGCTTTTTACAATTTACCTTTAGCTAATTTAATAATTGCATTTATATTATTTTTTATTGGCGGCTACTTACTATATAGTTCATTATACGCCGCTATTGGTGCTGCTGTTGATAATGAAACGGATACACAACAATTTATGATGCCTATTATTATGCCATTAATTTTGGCGGTTTATATTGGGTTTTTTACGGTTATTGAAGATCCGCACGGTACAGTTTCAACCGTATTTTCATTTATACCATTAACATCGCCAGTGGTTATGCTTATGCGTATTCCGTTTGGTGTACCTATTTGGCAACAAGTGGTAGCGTTGTTATTATTAATTGCTAACTTTATGCTTACAGTTTGGTTTGCTGCCAAAATTTATAGAGTTGGTATCTTAATGTATGGTAAAAAACCAAGTTATAAGGAACTTATAAAATGGATTAAATATTAAAAAATGACGCAACAAGAAATAGTAAAGATAGAAAAAGTTGTAGAGCAAAGTTCAATTTGGAATAAGATGACATCATTTCTAAATCAGCACTATGAATTTAATGATCATATAAGTATTTCAGTAAAAGATGTTCTAATTATTATTGCTGTTATTTTTGCTACTACGGTTGTTTTAAGAATTGTTTTAAAAGTAATAACAAGAAAACTTCCTGATGATGATAAAGGCAAATTTAACGTCGTATTTGGCTATTTTAGATGGTTAGTGTATTTGCTAATTTTATTAATTACACTGCATGCTGTTGGTGTAGATGTAACAGCAGTTTTTGCAGCTTCGGCAGCATTAATGATAGGTATTGGTTTAGCACTTCAAACGCTGTTTCAAGATATAATTTCAGGTGTTTTTATTTTAGTTGATCAAACAGTTCATGTAGGCGATATAATTGAATTAGAAGGTAAAGTAGGTCGTGTTGAAGAAATAAAATTAAGAACCACAAGAGCCATAACTGCCGATAATAAAATATTAATAATACCAAACCATTTGTATCTAGAAAATAGCCTTTATAATTGGACACAAAATGGCACAACCACCAGAGAAAGTGTAGAGGTTGGTGTTGCCTATGGCAGCAATGTACAATTAGTAAAAAAGTTATTGCTTCAAGCGGCATTAAGTCAGCCAGATGTTTTAAAAGAACCAGAACCTGCTGTGTTATTTACAGATTTTGGCGAAAGTTCTCTTAACTTTAAAATAGCATTTACTATTGATGATAGTTTTAATGCACGTTTCCCAAAAAGTGCCATCAGATTTGAAATTGATAGACTTTTTAGAGAAAACAATATTAGTATTCCGTTTCCGCAACGCGATATTCATATTATTCAAAAACCAGAACAAAGCTTAAGTTTAAGGTTTGACCAAGCCGAATTGAACAATAATTTAAGTAAAGATTAAAGGAAATTAGTATTCAATAATTAAAAATTAATAAATCAAGGAAATGTAGATGTCTTTTATCTTTCATCTAATTTCTAAAAATCTAAAAATAGATGCCAAAAATTTTAATAATAGAAGACGAAGCAGCAATTAGACGTGTATTAGTAAAAATTCTTTCTGAAGAAAATGATACATACCAAGTAGAAGAAGCTGAAGACGGTTTAATTGGTATAGAAAAAATAAAAAACGACGATTACGATTTAATTCTATGCGATATAAAAATGCCAAAAATGGATGGTGTTGAAGTATTAGAAGCTACAAAAAAAATAAAACCTGAAATACCAATGGTAATGATTTCTGGTCATGGCGATTTAGATACCGCCGTAAATACCATGCGTTTAGGAGCGTTTGATTATATTTCAAAACCACCAGATTTAAACAGACTTTTAAATACTGTTAGAAATGCTTTAGATAGAAAAGAACTGGTTGTTGAAAATAAATTGCTTAAAAAGAAAGTGAGCAAAAATTTTGAAATGATTGGTGAAAGTGACGCCATTTCTCATATAAAAGAAATTATTGAAAAAGTAGCTCAAACCGATGCACGTGTATTAATTACAGGTCCAAATGGTACTGGTAAAGAATTAGTAGCACATTGGCTACATCAAAAAAGTGAACGTGCCAATGGCGCAATGATTGAAGTAAATTGTGCCGCAATACCAAGCGAATTAATAGAAAGTGAATTATTCGGTCATGTAAAAGGTGCATTTACAAGTGCTGTAAAAGATAGAGCAGGAAAGTTTGAAGCTGCCAATGGTGGTACTATTTTTTTAGATGAAATAGGCGATATGAGTTTACCTGCACAAGCTAAAGTACTTCGTGCATTACAAGAAAGTAGAATACAACGTGTTGGTAGCGATAAAGATATTAAGGTAAATGTGCGTGTAGTTGCAGCAACTAATAAAGATTTAAAAAAAGAAATTAGTGAAGGCAGATTTCGTGAAGATTTATACCACAGACTTGCCGTTATATTAATACAAGTTCCTGCGTTAAATAACAGACGTGATGATATTCCGTTGTTAATAAATCATTTCACCGAAAAAATAGCAAGCGAACAAGGTACTGCCAAAAAAACATTTTCAGATAAAGCTATAAAATTACTTCAAGATTACGATTGGACAGGAAATATTAGAGAACTTCGCAATGTAGTAGAACGCTTAATTATTTTAGGCGGTACAGAAGTAAGTGAGCAAGATGTGAAACTTTTTGCTTCAAAGTAATTTAAAATATTAACATGACTAATGGTAAATTAATTTTAATGCTTAAAAATTATATACCATTAGTTATTATCATTATATTCTTCAGTCTAACAGCTTGTAATAAAAATATATCATCTTCATATATTGGTCAAGGTTGGAGTAGTAATTCCGTTAATGCAGTAAAATTTAGAAAGCATGCTTTAACCACCTTTGGCAATACACAGTTTGTGGGTTATTATAATGAATTTGGATATTTAGTTTTAGGTAAACGAAAACTAAATTCTAAAACATGGACAACTCATGTAACAACATTTAAAGGCAACGTTAAGGATGCTCATAACAGCATCAGTTTAGCAGTTGATGGAAATGGCTATTTGCATGTAAGTTGGGACCATCATAATACAAAACTTCGTTACGCTAAAAGTATAATGCCTTTAGGCTTAGAGTTAGGTGAAGAACTAATAATGACTGGAAAGCAAGAAGACAAAGTTACCTATCCTGAATTTTATAATTTACCAAACGGAAATGTATTGTTTTTTTACCGTTCTGGTGAATCGGGCAGAGGTAACTTGGTAATCAATTCTTATGATGTAGCTTCTAAAAAATGGACGCAATTACAAAGTAATCTTATTGATGGTGAAAACATCCGAAGCGCTTATTGGCAAGCTTGTGTTGATAGTAAAGGAACAATACATGTTTCGTGGGTTTGGAGAGAAACGTGGGATGTAGAAACAAATCATGATATGTGTTACGCTCGTTCAAACGATGGCGGTAAAACTTGGGAAACATCTAAAGGTGAAAAATACCTATTGCCAATTACATTAGCTTCAGCAGAATATGCTTGTAAAATTCCGCAAAAAAGTAATCTTATAAATCAAACATCTATAAGTTTTGATAAAAACAGCAATCCTTATATTGCAACCTATTGGAATGAAAATGGTTTAACACAATATCAAATAGTATATTTAGAAGCTGGCAATTGGAAAAAAGTAAATACAGGATTTAGAAATTCAACTTTCAATTTAGGTGGCGGTGGAACAAAAAAACTTCCAATATCTAGACCCGATATTTTTATTGATAACATAAATAATAAAACAGTAGTATCAATATTATTTAGGGATGAAGAACGAGGTAATAAAGTATCTTTAGCTTATTCAAGTTTAAATGAAATTTCTAATTGGCATGTTACAGATTTAAGCAAACTATCGGTAGGCGATTGGGAACCAAATTTTGACATCGCTTTATGGAATAATAAAAAAAAGCTACATGTTTTTATGCAAAATGTATTGCAAATTGATGGAGAAGGTATTGCAAATCAAAATGCTTCAAGTGTAAATGTATTGGAAATTAAACATTTAAAAAAAATAAATTAAGATTTTGTAATAAATGAAAAAACAGTTGCTAATTGTAATTTTGGTACTTATAGTATCAAATAGTTGGGCTCAAAAAAAAGATTTATTGGGCTTTAAAATTGATAAAACCATAACCGAAGCAATTAAACAGTACAGTTTTTTAAAGACTAACGTACCATTAGGTTTATATCCAAAAACGTATCACTCAGACAATGATAAATTAGAAACTAGTACTTCAAGTTGGTGGTGCAGTGGTTTTTATCCAGGTACTTTAATTTATTTAAACGAAGCTTCAAATAGTCAAATTTTCACTTCGGATATTAAAAGTATTTTAAACGATTTAAAAAAAGAACAATATAATAAATCAACACACGATTTAGGTTTTATGATGTATTGCAGTTTTGGAAATGCTATACGATTAAATGCAAATACTGAATATGAAAACGTGTTGATGAATAGTGCAAAATCATTAGCTTCAAGATATAATGATACCGTAAAATGTATTCGCTCTTGGGATAGTGCTTCATGGAATAAAGCAGGCGAAGATGATTTAGTAGTTATTATAGATAATATGATGAATTTAGAAATGCTTTTTTGGGCAACCAAGCAAAGTGGTGATAGTTTGTATTATAATGTTGCAGTAAATCATGCCGATAAAACACTTAAAAATCACTTTAGAAATGATTACAGTTCGTTTCATGAGGTTATTTATGATGAGAAAACGGGTAAAGTAAAAGCACAAATTACCAACCAAGGAGCTGCCGATAATTCGTCGTGGGCACGTGGTCAAGCTTGGGGTTTGTATGGATATACAGTAATGTATAGAGAAACAAAGGATGTTAAATATTTAAAACATGCGCAACGCATTGCAAATTATATTTTAAATCATTCTAATTTGCCAAAAGATAAAATTCCGTACTGGGATTTTAATGCACCAAATATTCCAAATGCGTTAAGAGATTCTTCAGCAGCAGCTATAATTGCTTCAGCTTTGTTAGAGTTAAGTGAATATTCAAATAAAAAAACCAAAAAGCATTATTTTAATGAAGCTAAAACTATTCTTGATAACTTATTAACACCAGAATATATATCTGAAATGGGTAAAAACGGCGGGTTCTTACTAAAACATGGTGTTGGTAATATGCCTAAAAAAACCGAAATTGACACACCACTTTCGTATGGCGATTATTATTTAATAGAAGCCATGATACGCTATAAAAACCAATTAAACCAACTATAAAATACTAAATAAGAAATGTCTAAATTAATTGCATCATCCATATTATTGCTTTTTTTTAATTTAAGTTTTTCTCAAGAACATGCAAACGAATGGGAAAATCCTCAAATAATTGATAGAAATAAAGAACAAGGTCGTGCTTTTTTTGTTTCATATCACAATGAAGCTTCAGCAATTGAGGGCAAACCAGAAGCGTCTAAGCTATACCAAAGTTTAAATGGAACTTGGAAGTTTGATATTGTTAAAAAACCATCAGAAAGACCATTAGATTTTTATAAAACAACCATAAACGATTCAAATTGGAAAACAATTGAAGTGCCTTCAAATTGGGAATTACAAGGGTTTGATACGCCTATTTATACGAATATTGTGTATCCTTTTCCTAAAAATCCACCTTTTATAGATGGTGCTTATAATCCTGTTGGTAGCTACCGAAAAACCTTTAAAATTTCTGAAGATTGGAAACATAAAGAAGTGATTCTGCATTTTGGTTCTATTTCGGGTTATGCCAGAATATTTATAAATGATGAAGAAGTAGGTATGACGAAAGCTTCAAAAACAGCAGCAGAATTTAATATAACTAAATTTTTAAAAGCAGGTGAAAATTTACTAGCAGTTCAAGTATTTCGTTGGCATGATGGTAGTTATTTAGAAGACCAGGATTTTTGGAGATTAAGTGGTATTGAACGAGATGTGTATTTGCAAGCAATGCCAAAATCAACTATTTGGGATTATTTTGTTGAAGCAAATTTAGATGCTACTTACACTAATGGAATATTTAAAGTTGAAGCAGATTTAAGAAATTTTGCAAGCAAACCATCAAAAAAGCAAACACTTTCTATTAGTCTTTTAGATGAAAATGCGCATGTAGTTTATTCTGAAGAAAAAAAACTTAAATCTTCAGACACCAAAATTAGTTTTTCATCTACCTTAAACCAAGTTTCAAAATGGAGTGCAGAACAGCCTAATTTATACAGATATGTTTTGAAATTATCTGATAAAAAACAAACACAAGTTATTTCAAAAAAAATAGGTTTTAGAAAAGTTGAAATTAAAGCATCTCAATTAATGGTAAACGGGCAACCTTTAATGGTAAATGGTGTAAATCTTCATGAACATCATGAAACAAAAGGGCATGCACCAGACAAACAAACGATGCTAGAAGATATAAAATTGATGAAGCAAAATAATATCAATGCCATCCGAATGAGCCATTATCCACACGATCCTTACTTATATACATTGTGTGATGAATATGGTATGTATATTGTTGATGAAGCTAATATAGAAACACATGCTATGGGTGCAGAAAAACAAGGCAAGTTTGATAAAACAAAACATCCTGCATATTTACCAGAATGGGCAGCAGCACATTTAGATAGAATACAACGGATGTATAAACAGAATAAAAATAATACATCTATAATTGTTTGGTCTATGGGAAATGAGTGTGGCAACGGACCTGTTTTTTATGATGCATATAAATGGCTAAAGCAGCAAGATGAAACACGTTTTGTTATGTTTGAACAAGCCGATGAAAATAGTAATACTGATATTGTAGCTCCAATGTATCCTAGTATTAAAAGCATGAATGAGTATGCGTCAAATCCAGCTAAAATAAGACCATTTATTATGTGTGAGTACTCGCATGCAATGGGCAATAGTAATGGTAATTTTAAAGAATACTTTGATGTTATAAGCACAAATAAGAAAATGCAAGGTGGGTTTGTATGGGATTGGGTTGATCAAGGCTTGAAAACAAAAACACAAGATGGTAGAACTTTTTGGGCTTATGGTGGCGATTTAGGTGCTGAAAACTTGCAACACGACCAAAACTTTTGTGCTAACGGTTTAGTATCAGCCAACAGAACAATGCATCCTGCACTTAATGAAGTAAAAAAAGTATATCAGGACATTGCATTTAGCTTAAACGAAAACCACATATTAACAGTTTCTAATCGTTATAATTTCACCAATTTAGATAATTTCAATTTTAAATGGATATTAAAAGCCAATGGCGAAGTTGTTAAAGAACGTACGTTTCAAGTATCAGCAACTTCAAATGCAGCTATAGATATTGTAGTAGAACTACCTGAGTTAAACAAAGAAAACGAATATTATCTAGAGGTTTATGCGTTTACAAAACAAGAAACTAAAACAATACCAGCTAATTACGAAATTGCTAGAGAACAATTTAAAATAGGAAACACCGCGTTTTTTAATAATAAAACAGAAAGCAAAGGTAAGTTGGAGTATAAAACAATCCGTAAAACATTACATTTTGCAAGCGGTAATATAGTTGGTAGTTTCGATTTGATTCAAGGTAAATTAATCCTTTATAAATTACTAGAAGACAAAAATAATAAATCAATTTTAAACTACCCAGAACCCTATTTTTGGCGCGCACCTACCGATAATGATTACGGCAATAAAATGCCTGAGCGTTTGGGTGTTTGGAAATATGCACACAGCAATTTAAAAGTTGATAACGTTACAGTTGGAAAAATAACAGCACAAGGATTACCCATTACAGTTAATTTTACCATTGCAAATTTAAATGTTTCGTATACCGTAAATTATATTATTAACCATGATGGTTCCATAAAAATTACAGCAAGTATGAACACCACAGGAAAAGACTTACCTGAATTACCTAGATTTGGTATGCGAATGCTTTTAGATGGTAGTTATGATAATTTGTCATATTATGGTCGAGGTCCTTGGGAAAATTATTCTGATAGAAATACAGCGTCATTTTTAGGTATTTACAAAGATGAAGTTGAAAACCAATATACATGGGAGTATATACGGCCACAAGAAGCAGGTTATAAAACCGATGTAAGATGGCTAACTTTAAGTGACAAAAACAATCAAACTTTAAAAATAGTAGGAGAACAACCTTTATGTTTTAGTGCCTTAAATATGAGTGCCGAAACATTAGATGGCGGCGAAAAAAAATCTCAAACACATACTACTGATATTCATGTTGAAAACGATAAAGTATATTTGCATATCGATTTTAAGCAACGTGGTGTAGGTGGCGATACCAGTTGGGGAGCATATCCGCATAAGCCGTATCGTTTAGAAGATGGCAACTATTCATATAGTTATATTTTAAAGTTCTTTTAATACTGTATTTAAACGCTTTATAGAAAAACCAAATTTTTAAAAAACACATCGTTTTATTATATCATGAAATTAAACCAACTTATACTAATAGTACTTTGCGTATTTCAAATTAAATTTTTAAAGGCTACGAATTTAACAATAAATCCGGGTCAAGTTTATTTGTTTGCTTACGCATCAAACGACGGGAAAAGTGGTTTGAATTTTGCGTGGAGCATCGATGAAATTACATGGCATTCCATAGGAGATAATCATACATTTTTAGCTTCCGATTTTGGCAGTTGGGGTTCTCAAAAACGCATGTATTCGCCTTATTTATTTCAAGATAAAGAAGGTTTGTGGCATTGTATATGGAGTTTAAATGAAGAGGTTAACATGTTTGCTCATGCCGCTTCTAGTAATTTATATGAATGGAAAAGGCAATCTTACCCGCAAATTGATGACACTAATAATTTTTTAGAACCTGAAGTGTTTTTTGATAGTACTAAAAATAATTATGTAATTTCATGGATAAGTAAAAGTAATGGCTCTGAAAAAGAAGCTTTTAAAATGACTACAACTAATTTTAAAAGCTATTCAAAGGCAGAAAAAATGTTACTATCAAATAGAAAAAATGAACGGAAAGATGTCGTAATTAATGGGAAAAAGTACCAAGGTATCATACATAAAGTAACTTGGGATTTAGTTGATAAACTTATTAAGAATGAACAATGGGTTAAGTTTCATAATAGCGAAAGAGATGAAAATTTAAACGATGACCCAGTTCGTTTTAGCAATTTAAAGCCAATAGAGGCAAACATCACTTTACTTCCTGAACACACAAAATCCATAAGCGATTTGTTGATAGGTGTGTTTTTTGAAGATATTAATTACGCAGCCGATGGTGGTTTATATGCTGAATTAATTCAAAATCGTGATTTTGAATACAAATTGTCTGATACAAAAAATAGAGATACTACCTGGACAAGCACCAAAGCATGGTACATAAACCCAGAAGCCATGACTATAGTTATTAATAATGACACTCCTATACATAAAAACAACCCTAATTATGCTGTAATTGATGTGAAAAAAGCAGGTTATGGCTTAATTAATAAAGGGTTTGATGGCATTCCAATAAAAAAAGATGAAGCCTACAACATTTCACTTTTTGCAAAATCATATAACAAAGAAATTAAGCATTTAAACATTCAGTTAAAAGATGAAAATGGGACAATTATCGGGCAAACATTGTTGAAAAATATTGGAAACACATGGGGTAAATACAAAGGTGTTATAAAAGCAACACAAACAGTAAACAATGCCATTATTGAAATTGCACCCAATACAACAGGTAAATTGGCTTTGGATATGATTTCGTTATTTCCCCAAAAAACCTATAAAAATAGGCCTAATGGTTTGCGTAAAGATTTAGCTGAAACCATTGCAAACTTAAAACCCAAATTTGTACGATTTCCAGGTGGTTGTGTAGCGCATGGCGATGGTATAGATAATATTTACAAATGGAAAAACACCATTGGTAATTTAGAAGAACGTTTACCTCAGCCCAATATATGGCGTTATCATCAAACCGTTGGCTTAGGTTATTTTGAATATTTTCAGTTTTGTGAAGATATCAATGCAGAACCATTACCAGTTATTGCGGCAGGTGTGCCTTGTCAAAATTCTTCAACAGGAGGTCATGGTCAACAATGTGGCGTTTCTATGGATGATATGGATAGTTACATTCAAGATATTTTAGATTTAATTGAATGGGCAAATGGTGGTGTAAACACCAAATGGGGAAATATAAGAGCTAAGTTAGGGCATCCTAAACCTTTCAATTTAAAATATATTGGTATTGGTAATGAAGATTTAATAACTGATGTTTTCGAAGAACGTTTTACTATGATTTTCAATGCAATAAAAGAAAAATACCCAGAAATCACTGTTATAGGTACTGTTGGCCCTTTTTACATGGGAACCGATTATGAAGAAGGTTGGGATGTTGCTACCAAATTAAAAGTACCAATGGTAGACGAACATTATTATCAGCCTCCAGGTTGGTTTATAAATAATCAAGATTTTTATGATTCGTATGATAGAAGTAAATCTAAAGTATATTTAGGTGAATATGCTGCTCATGTTCCTAATCGACGAATGAATATCCAAACAGCACTTGCTGAAGCTTTATATTTAGCATCGGTAGAGCGTAATGGCGATGTGGTTAGCATGACCTCTTTTGCACCTTTATTAGCAAAACATGGACATACACAATGGAATCCAGACCTCATATATTTTAATAATACAGAAGTGTTTCCAACAGTTGATTATTATGTGCAACAACTTTATGGTAATAACTATGGAGAAACGTATATGTCTAGCGATATTAAATTATCAAACCAAGATGCTAAAGTAAAACAGCGCATCGCATCATCGGTAGTGAAAGATTCTAAAACGGGCGACTTAATTCTTAAATTGGTAAATGTACTTCCGGTTGAGGTTAATTCAAACATCAATTTAAATAATATTGTTGCTAATGGTTTAGATGCAACGTTAACAGTTTTACAAGGACAACCTAATGATGAACATCAAAAGCCTGTAACTTCAACTATCAAAGTTTCAAATGCGTTTAATTATAAAATGCCAGCGTATTCGTTTTCAATTATCAGGTTTAAAAGTAATTAATGTAATGTGCAGATTATTAGTTGTTTTACTTTGTAGCTTTTTGTCATTAAGTGTTTGGTCTCAAAATGAAGGTTCAAAAGTTTTTCAAATAGTTAATCCAGATTATAAAGTAAGTCCTTATACAGGCATGACCAAACAACATTGGCGCGATGCAGCTATGTATTTACTAGAAGGTGCTTTTAGCTATATACATACGTTGGATGACCCGATGAAATTCCCTAAACAATCTGGTAAAAGTTATCCGCAAAAAGAAAGTCAAATTCCCACCGAAAAATTAGAAGGCTTATGTAGAACTTTGTTTGTAGCTGCGCCATTATTAAAGGATAATCCTAACTTAATAATAAACAATATAAAAGTAGCCGATTATTATAGATACCAAATAACAAAATTGGTAGATTTTTCAAGTGAATCCTACATTATACCAAGAGCAAAAAATGGTGGTCCAAGTCAAAATTTAGTTGAGTTTGGTGCATTAGCTGTTTCAATGCTTATTAATCCTGAAGTTCTATGGAATCCGCTACCGCAACATCAAAAAGATGCTTTAGCAAATACAATGCTTAGTTACGGCGATGGTCCAACGGTAGATTCTAACTGGAAATTTTTTAACATTTTTGTGCTTAGTTTTTTTAAGGAACAGGGTTATGTTGTTAATGAAAAATTATTAGTAGAGTATTTAGAAAAATCATTAACACACTATCGCGGACAAGGGTGGTATAACGACAGTCCTGCTTACGATTATTACAGCATGTGGGCATTTCAAATGTATGGTGCAATATGGTCTGAATACTTTGGAAATAAATACTATCCTGAAATTGCCTTAAAATTCAAAAATAATTTTAACGATTTAAAAACTAATTATCCCTATTTGTTTAGTGAAAATGGAACAATGATTATGTATGGTAGAAGCATAAGTTACAGAATTGGGGCTATTATTCCGTTTCCACTTATGGGGTTAAATCCTAATGAAAACATAAATTATGGTTGGATGCGCCGTATTTCTTCAGGAGTTATCAAACAGTTTTTTACACATCCAGATTTTATGAATGATAAGGTGCCAACTTTAGGTTTTTATGGTGCTTTTGAGCCAGCTGTTCAAAATTATAGTTGCAGAGGAAGTGTGTATTGGATGGGAAAAGCATTTTTAGGATTGTTAATTCCAGACGAAAATCTGTTTTGGAAAGCTACAGAAAATAACGGTGCTTGGGAAACTGAATTTAAAAAGGATGAAGTTTATAATAAGTATCAAAAAGCTTCAGAAATTTTAATAACCAACTATCCCAATATTGGCGCATCGGAAATTAGAGCTTGGTGTCATGAAAAAGTAAAAGACGATTGGCAAAAATTTCGTTCTACAGAAAACTATAATCGGTTATCATACAATAGCGCATTTCCTTGGCAAGCTGATGGTGATGATGGTGAAGTAGCTATGAATTACGTTATTAAAAACAATCAACTTAATTGGGAAGCCTTTCGTTTATATACTTTTAAAAAGTTTGAAGCTGGTGTTTATTATAGAGATGTGGTTTTAGAAACCGACGAAACTATCAAATTTCGTTTAGCTGATGTGCCTTTAGCAAATGGAATTTTAAGAGTTGATACTAATGATAGTAACAAGCCAATAGCAATGCGTTTAGGGCATTATGCATTACCTCAATTAGGTAGTGAAATAAAAGCAGTAACCAAAAAAGTTAAAGGGTTTGAAGTTACAATTATTGATAACGGTAAATACCAATTAGCCATGATACCACTTTTGGGTTGGGAAGCAACAGAGGTAATTTCAACTAAAGGACTTCACCCTGAAAGTGAATCGAGCAAAGTAATTAATGTTGTTTCTAATAAAAGTTCAAATAAAATTTATGCAACTTTAATGCTTTGGAAAAAATCTGGAGATGTTTTTACCAACAAAGAGTTAATGCCAATACGAAATATAAACGTTAGTAAGGATGCTAATACCATTAGTGTAAATATGACTAATGGAGAACAAAAACAAATTAATTATTAATTACAATTATTCAATTCTGCCAAATAATTTGAAGCCAAGGTTTTTAAGTTTGTTACATAAAACAATTTAATATCGTCCAAACTTTTGTTTGAAGTATTTTCTAAAGTATCATTGTTAGAAATGGTTTTATGGTTACAGCCACAGCTTTTTAAAGTTTCATTGTAGGTTTTAATATTTGAAGCTATAAGTGTTTTGTAATTCAAAATTAATTGTTCTTTTTTTAGCAAAACTTCTTTTTCGTTTTGTTCAGCCAATTTCATTTTTATTTCAGCTTCTTTAAGTTTTAACACTTCTTGTTGTTGCTTTAGTTTTAGTTGTTCTTTTTCTAAATCACTTAATGTTTGCGAGGTAGTTGTTGTTTCAATAGTATATGTAGTTGTTGCACATCTGTCAATTTCAATAACACTTTCTTTACAAATATCTCTACCTTGTTTCACAAAATATCTGCCATCTTCATAGGTTTCAGCAGCTTCAACTTTACTTAATAATACAATAGCTTTGTTAGCAAGTTCTAGAGCTTTTTCACAATTACAGTTGGCTAGGGTTTTTTTAGAAAGTTTCAACGATTCAACCGAGCGGTTTGCAGAATATTTTAAATGACTAATATTATTGGCATCATAGGATGTTTTTACATGCGAATAAGCACTTACAAGGTAATAATTGGCGTTATCACAATCGGTTTGTCCGTTAATTGATAATGAGGTAATTAAAACAAAAAATAGGTAAAAGTGTTTCATATAGGTTAGGGTTAAATCATAAATAGGTTGGGCTAAAGTATCAAAAACATAAAACATAGCTGTGTAGTTCGTCGAAATTATTGGATTTACTATATTTATAGGATATAATTAGCAAAACAAAATACAGCACATGGAAGATAATTTAATCGAGAAATATAAAGTAACAACATCAATTTCATTAAAAAACACCAAAACTAAAGTTGTAATAAAAAAAGCAGATAGGAAATTAGAAGATTTACGTAAAGATTTAGGTAAACTTCAAGATACCATGTATGCACATGATAAATATTCGGTTTTAGTGTGTTTACAAGGTATGGATACTTCAGGAAAAGATAGTTTAATTAGAGAAGTTTTTAAGGAGTTTAATGTAAGAGGCGTTGTAGTGCATAGTTTTAAAGTACCAACAGAGCTTGAACTTAGTCATGATTATTTATGGCGACATTATATTGCGCTTCCTGAGCGAGGCAAGTTTGCGGTTTTTAATAGAACGCATTATGAAAATGTATTGGTTACGCGTGTACATCCAAATTATATTTTAGGTGAAAATATACCAACTATTAATTCGGTTGATGATATAAATGATGCTTTTTGGGATACACGTTTTGAACAAATAAATAATTTTGAAAAGCATGTTGCAGAAAATGGAACTATTATTTTCAAATTCTTTTTAAACCTTTCAAAAGAAGAACAAAAAAGCAGATTACTTCGTCGTTTAGAAAAGCAGGAAAAAAATTGGAAATTTTCAGCAGGCGATTTAAAAGAGCGAAAACTTTGGGATAACTACCAATTCTGCTATGAAGATGCTATAAATAGAACCTCAAAACCTTATGCGCCTTGGCACATTATTCCAGCAGATGATAAAGATACTGCCCGATATATAGTTGCTAAAATTATGTATGATACCTTATCTAAATATACCGATATACAAGAACCAGAATTGGATGATGCCATTAAAGCAAATATTGAATTGTATAAAAAAGAATTAGAAAGCGAATAATTTTTGAAAGTTTAAATTTTTTTATGATTTCTTTTAGACTAGTAGCTTTTAATAAATACTATTTTTAAACTTTTGAATTTTAAAGCTATGATAAGAACCTTTGCACTAATAATCTGTTTAATAATTTTCACAAATTTAAAAGCTCAAACCGATGAAGCTACCATAAAAAAAATATACAATACATCGTTAACAAATGGTAAAAGTTACGATTGGTTAAACCATTTATCAAACCAAATTGGGAGTCGTTTATCAGGATCATTAGGTGCAGAAAGAGCCATAACCTATACAAAAGAAGAATTAGAAAAACTGGGTTTAGATAAAGTTTGGTTACAACCCGTTATGGTTCCACGTTGGGTTCGAGGCGCAAAAGAATATGCTTATATTGAAACAATACCTGGTAAAACGAATACCGTAAACATTTGTGCCTTAGGTGGTTCGGTTGCAACACCAGCATTAGGTATAAAAGCAAAAATTGTTGAGGTTAATAATTTTGAAGAATTAGCAACTTTAGGAAAAGAAACTATTGAAGGTAAAATTGTGTTTTACAATCGCCCTATGCAAGCCGATTTAATTAGCACGTTTGATGCTTACGGCGGTTGCGTAAATCAGCGGTACAAAGGCGCTGTTGAAGCTTCAAAATATGGTGCAGTAGGTATTATTGTAAGGTCTATGAATTTGCGATTAGACGATTTACCACATACAGGAAGCATGACTTATGATGATATTCCTGTTGAAAAGCGAATTCCAGCAGCAGCCATTAGTACTAAAGATGCCGAAGTATTAAGTACCATGTTAGAACTTGATAAAAATATAAAGCTTTATTTTAAACAAAACTGTAAGCAACTTGCAGATGTACAATCATATAACGTTATTGGCGAAATAACTGGTAGCGAATTTCCTAATCAATACATGGTTGTTGGCGGTCATTTAGATTCTTGGGATTTGGGTGATGGCTCGCATGACGATGGCGCAGGCGTTGTACAATCAATGGAAGTACTAAGACTTTTAAAAGAAAGTGGTATTAAGCCTAAACGTAGTATTCGCGTGGTTTTATTTATGAACGAAGAAAACGGATTACGTGGTGGTAATAAATATGCCGAAGAAGCCAAACAAAAAAATGAAAACCACGTATTTGCCTTAGAAAGTGATGCTGGTGGTTTTACACCTCGAGGTTTTAGTTTCGATTGTAATGATGCAAATTTTAATCAGGTGTTAAGTTGGCAACAACTATTTAAACCCTATTTAATTCACTATTTTGAGAAGGGTGGAAGTGGTGCAGATGTTGGTCCGCTTAAATCAGAAAAAAATGTTTTAGCAGGCTTACGCCCAGATTCACAACGCTATTTCGACCATCATCACGCTAGTAATGACACGTTTGATGCTGTTAATAAACGCGAATTAGAGCTTGGTGCTGCAACAATGACAGCTTTGGTGTATTTGTTTGATAAATACGGAATTAAATAATTTATATTTTAACAATAAACCACTAATAATGAAGTACTTGGTATTAATTTTTATGTTATTTAATTCTGTTATTATGAAAGCTCAAGCAGATGAAGTATTGCCATACTATGAAATACCCGATTATAATGAAACTTACACAGCAAATTCTGTAACTGCTAGAATGGTTGATGGTTTAGGTTTTCGCTATTATTGGGCAACAGAAGGATTGCGAAAAGACGATTTGAATTACAAACCAAGTGAAACAGGTAGAGAAACAATTGAGACTATTGAGCATATTTATAATTTATCTAAGTTTATTAGAAATAGTGTTTTAACAAATAATAAAGATGCTAATAAAGAAAAACTTGATTTTGAATCTATGCGAAAACAAACGTTATGGAATTTTAAGTTAGTTTCTGAAACTTTAATAAATACTTCTGAAGCTTATAAATTAGAAGATTCAGAAGTACCTTTTTGGAATATTATAAATGGTCCAATTTCCGATACTTTGTGGCATTGCGGACAGGTGGTTTTGTTGCGCCGTGCATCTGGAAACCCATTTAATTCTAAAGTAAATTTGTTTAGCGGAAAGGTTAAGCAATAACTTTTACAAATAACTTAACCACCATTTTTCTTTATGTTTGGTTTTATAGGTGTCATACCATTTGCAAATTGGATACAAACAAATAATTACAAAAATCCAAACAGCATAAACTCCAAATAAGTCAAAACCTTCACCAGGTACTACAAATTTCCATCTAAAAATACTTTCACCTTCAGCAATTTCAGCCAAAGTATGCCCATGAATATAAAAACTAATCATTGCCAAAATGTGTATTAGGTATAAATGCAAGATGTAATAAAAGAAAGCAGTACGACCAAAAACTATCATAATTTTGGTGAATCTATTTTTCAAATTTTCAAAAAGAGGCAATAATAATAACACACAGCCAATTGTTACACACATATACAGGAGAGATGGCGGGTATTTATAAATATTAATAAAAGAAAAGAAAGTATATAATCCGTTTTGTTGTTGCGACCATGGTTCAGGATCTCCATAAATGTTGAAGCTTCTTAAAATGACGAATAAAATAAGCAAACCAATTCCCATTTGGGTTAAAAGTTTCTTCCTTTTGTAACTATCAAATTGTGGTGCAAATAGTTTTCCAATGCAATAACCCATTAGCATTAAGCCCAACCATGGTAGAAATGGATATGCTATTATTAGGTTGTAATCTCCAATAATTTGATAAGACGACCATCTACTACTATGCAATAAATCCATCCAAAAACCACCTTTAAATCCATTTGAAGCTTCAATATAATCTAACAAATTATGCCCGAAAACAATTAGCAATCCTAATCCTAAAATTATTTTATAAGGTAATCGAATAAGAAAACCTAGTAAAAACATGCTAATACCAATTGCCCAAATTACACCAAGTGGAAAACGCTCGAAGTTAGGATTGAATGACCACGCAAAAGAAACGATGGTTAATTCAATAAAAATAAGCCATAAACCACGTTTCATTAAAAAAGTACTTAATTCGGGTTTCGTTTTTCGTAAGCTTTGTAAATAAATAGAAACGCCAGAAAGAAAAACAAATGTTGGCGCGCAGAAATGGGTAATATAACGCGTGAAATAAAGTGCTGGAGTGGTTGTTTGTAAATTCAATGGGTTGTCTGTCCAAGCATAAATGTGAAAATAATCTCTAACATGGTCCAAAGCCATTATTACCATAACAATACCTCTTAAAATATCTATGGATTCTATTCGGGTTGGTTTAGCTACATTCATATTGAATTTAATAATTTTAAATGGTTAGCTTTATGTTAAAGATAATAAAACTAACCATTTGAGAATATTTCAACTTTTTTAATGTATTTAATATTAAGTTTTTTTACAGACTAAGTGCTATTTACTTATGGTAAACTTTATTTTTTCTCGGCATTTGCCAATTGTTTAGTATCAACAAATTGCTGGAAAGCAGTCACTTTACCATCTTTAAGAGTCCATAAATGTGCAACTTGAGCATTTATGGGTTTGTTGGTTTTTTTGTAAGTACCATTGTATCGCAACGTTGCTAATACCTGGTTGTTTGACATTTCGTGTAATTTAATATCAGTCAACTTAAAATCGTTCCAATCATTACCTAAGCGAACAAACACACCATTTAAAACAGCATCTGGTCCTATATACGGGTTTTTATCTGCATAGGTGTTACCTTCTGCCTCGTTCCATACAACATTTGCATCTAAATTGGCTAACACATTAGGGATATCTCCAACGGCAAAAAAGTTATATAATGAATTAATTAAACTAACATTTTCTGGTGATGATGCAATGCCTAGTTGTTGCATAAATACCGTGTTATCCATAAAATCTTGTTCTTGTGCAATTTTACCGTTTTTCATTTTTGTTATGGTAACACCTTCAATATCAACTTGTTTTCCTGTTGGTGGAATCCCAAAGAAATCGCCAGTATGTTTTCCTTTAAAATTCCAATGTTTCATGATGTTGTCGCCTTCACCAAAAACATCTACTACAGTAAATTTAATATCTGAAAATCCTGTTATGAAGTTTTGGTAGTAGGCTTTGAAATTTTCAATACCTACAATGTTTTCAGGACTTGATATGGCTGTGATATTTTCATCAAAATTGGTCGTGTTAATTTTATCAATGTCTCCTTTATTAACTATATCATCCCAAACTTGTGTGTACATTTTAATGTTTTTATCAGTTTTTGCATTATCACAGGACAAAAAAGAAAATCCTGTTGCTATCAGAAATAATATTATTGAAGGTTTCATATGGTTTCGTTTTATAAGTGAAATTAGGTTTAAAAAAAGGTAGCTTAATACTTCAAGCTACCTTTTTTATTTGAATTTATTATTTAGCAGTTAGTAGTGGTAAACTGTAATATGCCATTTCGCCAACAATCTTTCCATCTGCATCAAAGCTATCACTAAAGTGGAAAGGTACTGTAAGTCGTTTTTTATCTGATTTGCGAATTAAATGGTAATTCCACCATGATAATACTTCACGGCCATTACTCATTTCATATTCCAAATAATCAGGGTAGCCTATCATGTCTATACTTATTATTTCATAATCATCTAAAAACTTTTTCCACATTTTTTTAACTTCTTCTTTAGTGTGCGATTTCCCAAATTCATCGTTTATGTCGCTAAATCTAGCATCATCACTGTAGTAGCTCATGGTTGCTTCAAGATCGCCATTTTCATAAGCATACGTTAGTTTTCTAACAGTATTAATATTATCATGATGGTTATAGATAGTGCCATTAGTTCTATTTGCATTACTAGCACCTATTTCATCAAAAATACTTTCGTTGGTGTAGCTTATTACTGTTTGTATTTTGTTGTTTTTGTTTACTACATATAGTCTGTGTACTGGCATATTAACTTTTACGCCGGTTTTTTTGTGTACACCTTTTATATCTTCCCAGGTTTGAACCCAAACCACATCTTTTTGGTTATCTTCTTTGTATTCAATAGCGTCTGGGTAAGCACCTTTTGTACGGGTTATTGAAAAATAATCAAGTGCATTATTCCAACCTTTTACACTATTTAGAAAGGAAGCTTTATCTTGACCTTTGTCATTGGTTCTTGTGCCTACGCCATTATAGGATTTAAAATCATCAGCTAAATAACTGGCTACTTTAGTAGAATCTCCAGCTACAAAAGCTTTGGTCATGGCTTCAACGGTTGTAATAGCAGGATGGTCAATATAAACCGTGCCGTTTGATTTTTTCTGTGCAAATAATGTTGTTGTGCTTATAAAAGCGAGTACTAATAAAAGTGTTTTTGTTTTCATTTTGAATGGTTTTAAGTTATGTGATTAATTAATGTTTTCATTTTATTCATTTAAATAATTGTTTAATGTTTCTTTTACAGTTTTGAATTGAAAATGTAAATCCTGTTCAGCTAATTTGTTTTTATAAATAATTTTTGAATTTTCTTTAGGTTCTTTTTTGTTAAGCATCTCATGAATATCTGATACTTTATAAGTTTCACTACTTAATAAATAGTTTTTACCATGTAACTCTTTTGTAATTGCAGTTTTGTATGTAGCAATAGCCACATCTTCAACATTTACCATAGCAAATGGTACATCGTTATCAAATACAACTTTTAAAAAATCGTTTGGTGCTATGTTGTTTTTTATGAGAAATTGTAAACTGCCCGAAGTTGAATCTTCCCGTTTAGATAATGAGTTCCCAATGACCATAACTGGTGAAACGGTGCTAATTTCAAAATGCAAATCGGTATTTTTTTTTATGAAATTTTCAACAGTTTCATTTGCTATAAATTTAGCTTGTGCATACGGATGACTTTCATCGCTATAAAAAGGCGTGTCAGTTTCATCAAAAGTATCAGTAAAACTTTTTGTGCCTGCCGGAAACGGAAAGTTGGTATTAAAGGCAGCAACAGATGCTATAAATACCACTTTTTCAATACTTGGCGTATTATTAACAACGGCTAAGAAATTTTCTGTTCCCTTAATTGTTGGGGCAAATAATTCAACTTTTGGGTCTTCAAAATCTAAAATAAAAGGCGTTCCACAATGTATTACCACATCGCAATCGCTTACAAAATCTTTTAAAGCAACTTTATCAGTAACATTTAATTCACTTATATATAGGTTATCCGAATGATTAAAAACCATCAAGTGTTCGTACTTATCTTTTCGAGCAATATCGGTTGTCGATACTTTTACTTGAAAACCATGGTCTAGAAATTGCTTGGTTATATAACTGCCAATAAAACCTGAACCGCCTATGATGCCTGTTTTTTTCATTTTAAAAAATTAAAAACCTACAAGTTTATGCTCACTAGTATTTTTAGAGCACATAAGCTTGTAGGTTAGGGTTTGGTTGGTTTATAAAAAGTGACTAACTCATAATTATAAACTTACCCTAAGTAACATATATAAAACTGTAATAAAAAGCGGGTTAGGACGAAGTGGGTGTTATTCTGTCCGAAACGTACTGTTTAATTATCGAATGATGTAAATAGTTGAAAATGAATTTGATATTGAAATGGTGATTGTTTTGTAAGGCTAACCTAATTGAAAATTGAATTTAATTGACGTGCCATTTGAATAATCTTCCTTAACAGTACCATTTAATTGGCGCGTAAGTAATGTGATTAATTGAGACCCAAAACCAGTACCATGTGTAACGCCAGATTTTCCAATACCATTATCGGCAACTTCAAGGTGTAACATGTTATTTTCTTGTTTTTCAAGCTTGATAGTAATTGTACCATTACTATTTTCAGGAAAAGCGTATTTAATGGTGTTTGTTAGTAATTCATTAATAATTAAGCCTAAAGGAACAGCTGTATCAATATCTAAATCAAGATTGTTCATGGCTAAATTTAACTGGACTTTATTTTCAGCACCAAAACTATCAAGTATGTTTTCGCTTAAATTTAGAACATAATCTTTCATTTCAATGGCGCCTAAATTTGTACCTCTGTATAATTTTTGGTGAACAATGCCAATGGAGTTAACACGATTTTGACTTTCAACCATGGCTTCTTTGGTGTTTGGGTCTTCTATTTGGGCAGATTGAAGCGCCAGTAAACTAGAAACAATTTCTAAGTTGTTTTTTACTCTATGATGTACTTCTTTTAATAATAGTTCTATTTCAGTGTTTTTTGAAGCCAATAGTTTGTTTGCTCTACTTCGGTTTCTATAACTAATAAAACCAAAAATGAGTAAGCCAATTAATAACACTAGTAAACCAAAACTTAAAGTTTGAATGCGTTTTTGTTGCGAAATTTTATCTTCTTGATTTGCTATTGTTTCTTCTTTTTTGGTGGTTTCGTATTGGGTTAATAGCTCAGACATTTTAGCATCACTTTCAATGGATGCTATACTATCTTTTAATAAATATGCTTTTTGCTTGTATTTTAAGGCAGCTTTAAAATCACCTAAATTGGTATAAATTGTGCTTACGTGGTTGTAATTTTCAATTAAATTAGAAAAATCGTTATTACTTTCCTGTAATTTTACAGTTTCTAATTGATAGTTTAAGGCTTCTTTAAAGTTGCCTAAAAGCATGTTAATTTCACCCAAATTTGCTGTTACTGTTGAAATAGCGTTTGGGTAATTGGCGGCTTTGGCTAATGCTAAACAGCTTTTGTAACTTTCTAACGCTTCAGGGTATTTTCCTAGTCGTTTTAATGCATTTCCAACACCATTCGTTACATCTGCTTCGGTGGCTAAACCCATATTTTGAGTTTTGCAAATAGCTAAAGCATGATTGTAATATTCAAGTGATTGTGCATAATTACTTTTTGCCATTGCTACATTAGCGGCATTAAAATTTACATAAAATTTTTCAGAAGTTAGGTTATGTTTTTCTGCAATAGCAATTGCTTTTTCGGCGTATTGTAAAGCTTCAGTTAATCTATTTTGGCGTGTTAAATCTTCTGAAACTCTGGTTAAAGCATCACAAATACCTTGATTGTCTTTTAAAGTTTCCATAATTTTTAATGCAGAAAGGTCTTTTTGTAATGCTTGTTCTAAATTGCCCTTTTTCTTATCAACCCAAGATAACTTGAATAAAGTTGTTGCTTTTCCTCGTACATTTTTTACTGCTTCATAACCTTTTATAGCTTTGTTGAAGAATAAGGTAGCAGCGTCTAATTCTAGTAAATTGGCATGCATTCTACCTTGCATTTCATAAAATTTGGGTTGCCAATTTTTATCACCTATTTCTTCTGATAGTTTTACACCTTGCTTTGCGTATTTTAAAGCTTCTGCAATATTTTGATTAAAGGCAACAGCAACCATCTCGTTTATTAGTTCTAATTGCTTAATTGCTTGTTTTTCAGAATTTAGTTTTTGTTGTAAAACATCGATGCTGTTATCTTGACTAAATACACAAACCGAGAAAAAAATAAGAATGAACACTAATTTTTTCATAGCTATTTTAAACTTTTTGAATGTGTTGAAGTAGTTGTTTTTTTGATTCTGCACTTATAGGAATTGCTTTTTTTGAAATAACTATATGTGATGTTGCAATTTCATCAATTTGTGAGAGGTTTACAATAAATGATCTATGGATGCGAATAAAGTGATTTTCGGGTAGTTTGTCTTCCAAATCTTTAAGTGTTACTACCAATAAATATTCTTTGTTTTTAGAATGGATACGCGAATAGTTTCGTTCTGCTTCAATATAAAGAATATCATCTATTTGAACTTTTACCATTTTATCTTGGTGGCGTACAAAAATGCAATCGCTTAATATAAATGGCGCAGTGTTTTCTTCGTCATGTTCTAGTTCTGGTTGTGGTTCATTTTCAGAATAAAACCTGTTTAAAGCCAATTCAATGCTGCGTTGTAAGTCTTGCTTTTTAAAAGGTTTTGATATGAAACCGTAAGGATTTGTAGATTTTGCTTTATTAAAATTAGCATCATCTGAATTTGCAGTAACATATATAATAGGAATGTTATAATCTTGCTGTATTATTTGTGCTGTTTCTATACCATCTAGTGTACCTTTTAGTTGAATATCTAATAAAATAATATCTGGAATGTTTTGTTTAATATGTACTAAAGCATCTTCGCCTTTTAGCATAATACCCGTAACATCGTAACCAAGCGTAGCAAGTTGTAACGACATGTTAGCGGCAATTATCATTTCGTCTTCTACAATTAATATTTTGGTTGCTTGATTTGTTTTCATTGTTTAAATATTGAACAAATTCATTTTAAGTAATAAAATATATGTAGATAATTTACGGAGATACGTTGAGAGTGCGAATACATAGTGTCTTTTTTGTTTAATGCTATTAATAAAAAAAGACTTAGGGAAATATTACCTTAATATTAAAGAAAATATTGAAAATTAACAAGTTATTTCAATAATATTAATGAAAAATGTTATTTAACAAAAAAATGCTTAACAAATGTTAAGCATTTTACAAAAAGGTTTGGTTGGTAAAGTTTATTTAACAAGTTGTTTTTCCTTTTTACTAGCAAAATTTATTTCTATTTGATTATTTATAATATCATCAAATGTTTCTCTTTTTCTTATTAAATGCGCTTCATTGTTGTACCATAATACTTCTGCAGGACGAAATCTAGAGTTATAGTTACTCGCCATAGAGAAACAGTATGCACCGGCATTTTTGAAGCATAACACATCACCTTCATTAATTTCGTTTATTCTACGGTTGTTACCAAAGGTGTCTGTTTCGCAAATATAACCTACAACGGTATAAAAACGCTCGCGTCCTTTAGGATTTGAAATATTAATAATTTCGTGGTGCGAACCATAAAACATTGGGCGAATTAAATGATTAAATCCAGAGTCTACCTGTGCAAAAACTGTTGAGGTTGTTTGTTTTATAGCATTTACTTTAGTTAAAAAGCTTCCAGATTCGCTCACTAAAAATTTACCAGGTTCAAAAGCTAAGGTTAAATCTTTACCATATTCTTTGCAAAACGAATTGAATTTAGCCGATAGTTTTTCGCCTAATTCCTCAATATTCGTTTCAATATCACCAGGTTTGTATGGCACTTTAAAACCAGAACCAAAATCAATAAAATCTAAATTTTTAAATTGTTTTGCAGTTTCAAACAAAATTTCACTTGCATAAAGAAATACTTCAATATCTAAAATATCGCTACCAGTATGCATATGAATACCGTTAATGGTCATTTTAGTATTTTCAACAATACGTAAAATGTGTGGTATTTGATGAATTGAAATTCCAAATTTAGAATCGATATGACCAACTGAAATATTAGCATTTCCACCAGCCATAACGTGAGGATTTATACGAATACAAACGGGTGTTTTTGGGTGTTTTGTGCCAAATTGCTCTAAAATAGAAAGGTTATCAATGTTAATTTTTACGCCCATTTTTGCAGCCTCTTCAATTTCATTTAAAGAAACACCGTTTGGTGTAAAAATAATTTGCTCAGGCGTAAAACCAGCAGCTAAACCTAATTGAACTTCTTGTATTGAAACCGTATCAATACCAGAACCCAACGTATTAAATAACTTTAATATAGATATGTTTGATAATGCTTTTACTGCATAGTTTATTTTAAGATGCTTTACATTTTTAAAAGCATTTGTTAATCTTTTGTATTGATACTCAATTTTTTCGGCATCATAAACATATACCGGACTTCCAAAATCTTGTGCAATTTTCAGCAATTGATTTTCCAACATAATTTTAAAATTTTCGTCAAAGATATTTCTTTAGAATTAATAAAAAAGAAATAAATCAAAAATTAAACAAATTAAACAAAAAGTTAATTATTTAACAATTGATATATGGAATGAAATATTAATTAATGAAAAAATTCAAAATCATCAAGTACAATTCATAATACGTATTTTATATTTCATAATTAAACATTACATTTGCGCTTCTTAAACTATTTAGCAAATTATGAATTTACACGAATATCAAGGTAAAGAAATATTAAGCAGCTTTGGAGTACGCATCCAACGTGGTATTGTTGCTCAAAATGCACAAGACGCGGTAGTAGCAGCAAAACAATTAACAGCAGAAACTGGCACAAGTTGGTATGTTATAAAAGCACAAGTTCATGCAGGTGGTCGTGGTAAAGGTGGCGGTGTAAAACTTGCTAAGAACATTAAAGAAGTAGAAGAAATTGCAGGAAATATAATAGGTATGAACCTAGTTACGCCTCAAACGTCTGCTGCTGGTAAAAAAGTACACCAAGTGTTGGTTGCTGAAGATGTTTACTATCCTGGTGAAAGTGAAACAAGCGAATTTTATGTGTCTGTATTGTTAAATAGAGGAACAGGTCGTAATATGATTATGTATTCTACCGAAGGTGGAATGGATATTGAAACTGTAGCTGAAGAAACACCTCATTTAATTTTTACCGAGGAAATAGATCCTGCAGTTGGACTTTTACCTTTTCAAGCAAGACGTGTTGCTTTTAATTTAGGATTATCTGGTACAGCTTTTAAAGAAATGACAAAGTTTGTTACCAATTTATATACTGCTTATGTAAAATCGGATTCATCTTTATTTGAGATTAACCCAGTTTTAAAAACAAGCGATAACAAAATTTTAGCTGTTGATGCTAAAGTTACTATAGATGATAATGCACTTTATCGTCATAAAGATTATGTAGATTTACGAGATATTCGTGAGGAAAGCGCTATTGAAGTTGAAGCTGGCGAAAAAGGCTTAAACTATGTAGATTTAGATGGAAATGTTGGATGTATGGTTAACGGTGCTGGTTTAGCAATGGCAACTATGGATTTAATTAAACAAGCAGGTGGCGAGCCAGCAAACTTTTTAGATGTTGGTGGAACTGCTGATGCTGCTCGTGTTGAAGCTGCCTTCAAAATCATATTAAAAGATCCAGCTGTAAAAGCTATTTTAATCAATATTTTTGGTGGTATTGTACGTTGCGATCGTGTGGCGCAAGGTGTTATTGATGCTTACAAAAACATGGGAACTATTAATGTACCAATTATTGTACGTTTACAAGGAACAAACGCAGATATTGCAAAAGAATTAATTGATAATTCTGGTTTAGCAGTATTAAGTGCTACAGAATTTCAAGAAGCTGCAGATAAAGTGCAACAAGTATTGGCTTAATCGTTTCTGCGGAAGCAGAAATATTATTATAAAAAAAGAGCAACCTTAACCGTTGCTCTTTTTGTTTGTTTTAGAATGTAATAAACTTTTCTTCTTTACAAATTTTTTCTGTGGCGCTTTCGCGGAAGCTTCGCTTTGTTGAGATACAGTTTTAGAATTTGCGTCTTTTTCTTTGTTAGAATTTTTAGCAGGCATTGGTCCGCGTAAATGAATAACCAAACCATTTAAAAAGTTTCTTAAAATTTGGTCGCCGCATTCCATATACTTCGGATGATCTTCATTTCTAAAAAAAGCACCTAATTCACTTTTAGAAATCCTAAAGTCTACAAGCTCTAAAATTTTTACAATATCATCATCTCTAAGCTTTAATGCAACACGTAGTTTTTTTAATATATCATTGTTTGTCATATTCTTAAAATTTAAGCTAAAATTACCCTTACCGTTTATCGATAATGTATTTATGAAGGTGCTTTTCTAGCGTTTTTCTAATTTTTGGTAAAGATACCTTAAAATTTCATTAAAGTTCATTTAACATTGTATAATTTTTAAAAACACAAATAATTGATTATCAGCAATTTAAAATTTTAAAATGTTGTAAATCATTTTAAAAATGATGTTAAAAACAGGTTGTTTTTAAAGTGCTTTTATTTTTTTTATTGATGAAATAAATAAAATTCACGACCAACTACGTTTGTGTTTTCGATAAGTTACATATTATCTACGATTATTAAATTACTCTTGTGTGTATCTTTATGTTATAGTTTAATTAATCCCTTTAGATATGATTAATAGAGTAGAAAAATTAAGTCTTTTGTCTGAAATGATAGCTTTTGCGAAGTATGACAAAGATATAAAGAATATAGAATATAACTTCTTATTAGGTGTTGCAAAGCAGCTTGAAATTTCGCGTGAAGATTTTGACTATTTAATAGAACACCCAATTAATTATATTCACTTAAAATCGCACAGCGAACGCATAGTGCAATTTCACAGATTGGTATTATTAATGAATATTGAAAACCAAGGTGATAACAATTCAAAAGGTGTAATTAAACTTTACAATTTTGGCTTACGTATGGGTTTAAGTCATGAATCTATTACGAAGGTTTTATATTTAATGGAAAGTTTTCCAAATAAAATAGTACCACCAGACGTTTTAATAGATATTTTTAAAACACAATACAATTAAGGTTTATTGCTAAGATTCCTGCTTGTGTTTTAATAGTTAACCTACTTGGACTTGGTTATAGAAAAGCTAAATGTTTATACGTTTAGCTTTTCTAATTTTACTTGATAACCTTTTATTTCATCACGCAATTTTGCAGCAACAATAAAGTCTAACGCTTTAGCAGCTTCTTCCATAAGTTTGCGTTTTTCACGAATTTTCTTTTCTAATTCAGGTTTGCTTAAATAAAGACTTTCGGGTTCGGCAGCTTTTGCGGCTTCCAATTCGTAGCTATAGGTGCTAACCGAGTTTTTTGTTAAGGCATTATCTAAACTTTTATTTAAAGCTTTAGGTACTAAATTATGCTTGGTATTGTATGCAATTTGTTTTTCGCGCCTGTAATTGGTTTCATCTATGGTTTTTTGCATGCTGTTGGTTATTTTATCTGCATACATAATGGCTTTACCATTAAGGTTTCTAGCTGCTCTACCAACGGTTTGTGTTAATGAACGTGCCGAACGTAAAAAACCTTCTTTATCGGCATCTAAAATGGCTACAAGAGATACTTCAGGTAAATCCAACCCTTCACGAAGTAAGTTTACACCAACTAATACATCAAATAAACCTTTGCGTAAATCTTGCATAATTTCAACACGTTCCAAAGTATCAACATCGCTATGAATATAACGACAACGAATTTGAATTCTATCCAAGTATTTAGTCAATTCTTCAGCCATACGTTTGGTAAGTGTGGTTACCAAGGTACGTTCGTCTTTTTCAACACGTTGCTGTATTTCTTCAATTAAATCATCAATTTGGTTTAAACTTGGGCGAATTTCAATAATTGGGTCTAACAAACCAGTTGGACGAATTACTTGCTCTACATAAATACCGTCCGTTTTTTTTAATTCATAATCGGCAGGTGTTGCACTTACATATATTACTTGATTTTGTATGGCTTCAAACTCTTCAAATTTTAAGGGTCGGTTGTCCATAGCAGCTGGCAATCTAAAACCATATTCTACCAAATTTTCTTTACGGCTTCTATCGCCTCCATACATGGCGTGTACTTGTGAAATGGTAACGTGACTTTCATCAACCACCATTAAATAATCATCTGGAAAATAATCCAATAAACAGAATGGGCGTGTACCAGGAAGCCTACCGTCTAAATAACGTGAGTAGTTTTCAATTCCTGAACAATAGCCTAATTCTTTTATCATTTCCAAGTCGAATTCGGTACGTTCTTTAAGCCTTTTTGCTTCTAAATGTTTACCAATTTCTTTAAAATAATCATGTTGTTTTACTAAATCGTCCTGAATTTCTTTTATCGCACCTTGAAGCACATCGGGCGATGTTACAAACATATTTGCAGGATAAATAGTTAATAAATCGTATTTCTCAATTACCTGATTTGTTTGAATATTGAAAGATTCCATATCTTCAATTTCATCACCAAAAAAGTGAATTCTAAAGGCATCATCAGCATAACTTGGGAAAATATCTACTGTATCACCTTTAATTCTGAAGTTTCCGTGGTTGAATTCGCCTTCAGTTCTTGAATATAAACTTTGTACTAATTGGTGAAGTAATTTGGTTCTTGAAATTACTTGATCTCTTTCTAAAGTGATGACGTTTTTTTGAAACTCTATCGGGTTTCCAATACCATAAATACATGAAACCGATGCAACAACCAACACATCGCGTCTGCCTGAAAGTAGGGAAGATGTAGCACTTAAACGCATCTTTTCTATTTCTTCATTGATGGATAAATCTTTTTCAATAAAAACACCAGAAACAGGAATGTATGCTTCCGGTTGGTAATAATCGTAATACGACACAAAATATTCAACAGCATTATTTGGAAAAAACTGTTTAAATTCAGAGTATAATTGCGCTGCCAAGGTTTTATTATGGGCTAAAACAAGCGTTGGTTTTTGTACTTCTTGAATAACGTTGGCAACTGTAAAGGTTTTACCAGAACCTGTTACACCAAGTAAGGTTTGGTATTTTTCATGGGCTTTTAAACCATCAGCAAGTTGTTTGATGGCTTGTGGTTGGTCGCCTGTTGGTTTGAATTCCGATTCTATTTTAAACTTCATATTACAAAATTACGTAAAATAGGTTTCGTTAGTGTTTTAAAGTAAAATGACCTTTAAAAATAGTGCCGTCAGAAAGTGTAACAACATACCAATAATCGTTAGTTGGTAACAGTTTTCCTCTAGAAGAGCCATTCCATCCTGTATCCAATGGGTTTATTTGCTTTATAAATTTACCATAGCGGTCAAAAATTTTAATATCAGCATCGGCATTAAATTCTGCATTGATACCAAGTGGTTTCCAAACATCGTTAAAACCATCATTGTTTGGTGTAAAATATTTAGGAAAACCTAAAATGGCCACTTGTTTTTCAATAGTACCACAACCGTTGGTATCGTAAACATAAACCGTGTGAATACCAGGTGCTACATTTGTGAAAGTAGGTTCGTTTTGAAAAATGGGTACATCTAATGCGAATTGATACTCGCCTTCGCCCGAAACATTTACAGTAATGGTCTTGTTTGAAGTATCTTGCGAGACATCAATAGATTGAATAGTAGCTATATTTGAAGGTGTTACAACAATGTTTCTTGAAGCTGAACAATTATTAGAAAAAGTTACAATAACCCTATAAGTTCCTGTTTCGTTAATTTGAATGGAAGCTGTGTTTTGAGGTATTGATGTATTATTAAAAAACCATTCATAACTCGGATTATTATTTGAAGCATTTAACAGACCAGATGATAGTGTGATTGTTTGAGGATACCTGTTTAAGCAGTAAAAAAATGTTTGGTCGTCCAACAGTATTGGCGATGCATTTATTCTTAGTTCAACAGTACTTAAAGCATAACAGTCTATACCATTCTTAATTTTTACGTAAAGTGTTTCAAAAAAGCGTGTAGTATTGGTGTAGTTTCCAATTAATTCATCGGTTTCGTTGTAAGCATTAGTGAGTGTTCTGTACAATGAAATGGATGCGTTTGCCGGTATGTTAGGTTGTATGCTTGATTTTAAAGTTGTTAAATTGAAGGATTCGTAACCATCGTTATCTTCATCACAAGCTTCAAAAGCTGGAATGTTTAAGTTGTTGTTTGAAACATCTAAAGTAATTTCTGCAACTGTGTAGCAACCGTTTTGGTTTTCAATTCTAGCATAAACAACTTGTTGTGGTGTTGTATTATTGAAGGATGAAGGGTTTGTTATTTCGTTTGCATTTTGTTGAGCATCAAAAAGGCTTCTATAGTAATTAATAACACTTAAACCATTATTGTTATTGGTAATGGCTTGTTCTGCATCATTCAAATTATAGGTTGCTAAACCATTTTGATTGGCATCGCAAGCAACTAGCGTGGTATTGTTTGAAGTAGGACTTGGGGTATATTCAATACTTATACCGCCATAAGAAATACAACTGTTTTGCAATATAACTTCAACAGTATAAATACCAGCATCTACTACTTTGTAGGTGTTGTTTATTTCTCCAATTATTTCACTGCCATTTTTAAACCATTTGTATGAAGTAGCATTTGTTTGAAGTGCATTAAGTTGTAAAGTTTCGTTTTCGCAAAGCGAATTATTTGTTGAAATTAATCTGTCTATACCTAAATTTGTACTTAATTGAAAACTGCCAGCTTCTAAAAACACAGCAGAATCGTAGCGATAGTTTTGTTCATCTGCAATAACTAATTTTACACGATAGGTTTCATTAGGTATTGTGTTTGCCGTTGCTGTAAGTACGGCGGTTTGTCCGTTAAAATTAATTGGCGCACTAGTGTTATTCCAACCGCCAAAATAGGCTTCGTTTTGTGCAGCACAACCGTTTGGAATATTTGGATGTACTGTGGTTACTTTTACGGGCGTTTGCGTGTTTGGAATGAGTGCAATGTTGGTGTATTGTGTGTCATTTACATTTCGTATTAAAAAACCAAATAAATCGGAATATTGGCAAGTATTTGAATTGTTTATTTGATATTCTTCTGAAGCAAATAAATATCTAAAACTAATTTGTGAAGCAACAGCTGTAAATTCAAATTCAATAATAGTAGCATTTATGGTATTGTTTTCGTTTAGAATGGTTTCTAAATCACCGTCACCAGCCCAATTTGGGGCATTATCATCACTCAAAGAATTGTTAGGACCAGGAACATTAGATAATTTTCCGGTGCTTAAAACAACACCACTTTGAAATGGAAAAGAGCTTCCATTACCATTAAAATAGCCATAACTTTGGTCTGAACCACTAAAATTACCACCGCTAACGTTGGTTACAACCACGTTTGTAATGCAATTGCTGCCAATTAAAATATCTTCAATAAGTTGTTGTGGTGTATAGGTTTGGCTATTAACTTGCACATTTTGTGAAAATGTAGCAAAAGAAATACAAAAGAAACTTAAATAAAAGAGGTGCTTCATCGGTAATTAACTCTAGCTGTAAATATAACTACTTAGCCAGAAACCACTACTATTTTTAACGTTTTAGTGCAAAATGTCCTTTAATTTCGAAGGCTTCACCGTTTTGAATAACTTTTGCAACAAACCAATAATCATCAGAAGGCATGTTTTCACCGTTATAAGTACCATCCCATCCAATGGATGTATGTGGTAGGGTTTTAATTAACTTTCCGTAGCGATTGTAAATATAAACAATGGTTCCGGGTATTTGATTTATGCCTACAATATGCCAAGTATCATTAAAAGTGTCGCCATTAGGCGTGAAATACTTAGGAATATCAATAACAACTACTTCTGTAGTAACATCTTTACAGCCATTTAAATCGCGAATGGTTACAGTGTGAAGGCCATACGTAACGTTTTCAAAAACATTTGATGTTTGTGGTTCACCATCATCTAAAATAAACACATAATCTCCAATACCACTTATATCAACAGTAATGCTATTTGGGTCGGCAAAATCTACTTTTGTTGTAAAGTTTATGTTTGCGTCTTCCGATTCTATAACAATAAAGTCTTTTCTAAAAGAGCAATCACCAGAAATAATGTGAGGCGTTGTAGCTGTTACCCAATAATTACCTATTTGTGATGGATCTGTTAAAATAATTTGAGATGTTGTAGCACCAGTAGACCATAAGTAAGTATCGTTTGGGTTGCCGGTATATGCATCTATTACTAATGGCAAATTGTTAATACACATAGGAACCACATCATTAATAGGAATTATAGGAAGCGGATTTACAATGGTTGAAAATTGTGTAATATCATAACACTTTGTGCTGTTGTTTTCTAGTCTGGCATAAATAACATCATCATTAAATGCTATATGTAGATAATTTAAAGGATTTGTTTTAGCTTCTGCATTTGCCAAATTAGCATAATACGTAACAGTATGTAAACTTGGGTTTTGAGCGCCTATAATTGCACTTGCTGTAGCCGATAAATTAAATTGAAAATAGCCATCAAAATCATCATCACAAGCTATTAAATTTGCAGGCGTATTAGCAATAGGATTTGGATTAATTTGAAGGTTAAAAGCTTGTATAATAAAGCATCCCGTGGTAGGATTTGCTACTCTTACAAAAATAGTATGGTTGCTATTGGTATATGTATACGTTGTGCTTATTGGTGAAACGTTGGTATTAGCATCATTTAGTGTATTATAGTAGTTTATAGTTACAGTACTTTGGTTGTTTAGTAACATAGCATTAACTTGCGATAAATCATAAGTATTAGTATCATTATCACATATTTGAATGGTGCCAATTGTATTTATTGCAGGTGGTAGGTTTACAATGAGTTGCAACGGAATTACACTATAACAACCTGTTAGCGTATTGGCTACTTTTATATAAACGGTTTTTGAGTTTGAATTAAAACTTGTTGGGTTTTGAATTGCGTTTGAATTATCTAAACCATCATTTGGATTTATATCACTTTGGTTTTCAAAATAGTTGATAATAAGGTTTGTTTGCACTCTATCATTAATTTGAAAATCGGCAGTTTCTAAATTAAAGGTTGTAAATCCATCATAATCAGCATCACATTCAATTAAAGGAGCAGAAACTTGAGTAATATCTGGTGCAGCAATAATGTTTATACCTAACTCTTCAATGATAGAACAAAAAGAGTCGTTGCTTTCAATCCTAACAAACAGGGTTTGTGGGTTGGTAGCATTTGTATATTGATTTGGTAACGGACTTGTATTGTTTTCGGCTTGAGCGCGATTAAGATGGAATGAAATATTTAAATTATCTGTTGAACCTTGTGCTATTTCATTGCGTTTATCATTTAAATTGAAAACATTTTTACCATCGTTACTAGAATCGTCACAAATTAAATAATCATCAAAATTTGTATTGTAAACAGGATCTGGCGATACTTGTAGCAAGAAAGATGATGTGCCAAAACAAGAAGCATCGGTTATATTTTCAACTCTTACGTAAATAGTTTGCGGACTTGAAGTGTTTTGATAATTTGTGTTTTTGTTAATAGGAATTGTAAAAGCAGCGTCAGAAAAATAGAATACTTCCTTACCCGTTTGCCCATTTAAAATTTCAGCATCTTTATCAGCTAACAAAAAGTTTGCTGTTGTACCACCGTTTGATACACATTCTTGAAAATTACTTATTATAGGAAAATCTGGTAGTGTATTTACAATAACCTCAAAAGGTTCTAAAGCAAAACAACCAGTTGAAGAAAGTGCATCTTCAACACGAATATATATAGTTTGTGTATTTGAATTGTATGCTGATAGTTGCCCGCTTGGAATTGGGTTTGCACCAGTATTTGCATCAGCTAATGAGGTATGAACACTAATATTTACACCCGTTCTACTAGAAACTGCTTCATCAATTTTTGTATTAAGGTTGATTATTGAAAAACCATCTTGGTCATCATCACAAATAATAATATCGGTTGGTTGGTTGGTAGTTGGTGCAGTAAGAATTTCAATTTCAAATGAATTTACTGTATGACAGCCTGTTACATTGTTTTCAATGCGTGCAAAAATGGTTTCAACGGGGTTTGTGTTGGTGTAAAATGGCGGAAGCATATTTAAGTTATCTTCTGCATCTTGAGCTGTTGGAAAATATGTAACATTAAAATTTGTATTGCCATTACTAATAATATTATCTAAAGAATGTAAATCAATATCAACTATACCATCATCATCTGTATCGCAATAAGGCAGTGGGCTTGCAGGGCTAAAAAATAGTATTGGATTAACCAATAGCGTAATATCAGAAACATCAGAACAACCAGTAGCTGTATTTGTAATTCTGATATATAATACTTTAGGACTTACAGCACTGTAAGGAAGGTTTTTATCAATAGGATTGATGTTGTTATCTCTATCAGATTCCGAATTAAAAAATGTTACTTCAATAGGAAATGGTAAATCGTTTGTTATATAAATTTCTATTGCTGAAAGTTGAAAATCGGCTGCATCGTTTTCATTATCATTTGTGTCGCATATGGCATAATCGCCTGTATCTGTTCCTGTTAATAGTAAATTTGTGTGAATTTCTAAAGGTACTAAAGATGCACAACCAGTAGTATTATCAACAACTCTTACGTAAAGTGTTTGTTCTTCAAAGGTTGTATTTTGATAATTACTAGGGTTTTGAATAGGGTTTGTGCCCGTTTGCGCATCGGCATAACTTTCATGAAATGTGGTAGTAACATTTGGCAAACCATTTTCAATATCTGCAATAACTTGCGTTAAATCAAAATCATCAAAACCATCATGGTCGGCATCACAACCATCAATATATCTGGTATCTCTGTTTATAATTGGGCTTACGGTAATATTAACATCTAAAGATGTTGTATTTACACAGCCAGTTTGAGTATTTATTATACGAGCATATACTGTGCTAGTAGGTGTTGTGGCATTTACGTAAGGCGATTGTATTGGGTTGTTGCCAGAATTTGCATCGGCAGGTGTGTAGTGGTATGTTACAGCTAAATTACTTTGTCCGTTGGTAATCTCATCATCTTTTTCGGTAAGATAAACTATGGCGTAACCATCGGGATAATCATCGCTATCACAAACTTCTAAAGGTGTTGGGTTTACTATATTTGGTACTTGATTAACAATCAAATTAAAGGTAGTATATGAAAAACAATTACTGTTTGCATCATCAATTCTAACATAAATTGTTTGCGGATTTGATGTGTTTGGAATTGGTGTTGTAATTGGGTTTATGTTTGCTCTTGATTCAGCATCTGATAAATGGTAACTAAAAGTGTAATTTGTAAACGGAATGTTAGCAACAAGTTCTGCGGTTTTTGTTGATAAGTCAAATATTTCAATACCATCACCAGAAACATCATCACACTGTTGGTAATTGGTAATTGGGTTTATAGGTTCTTCTGTATTTAAAACCACTACAATTTCATCATTTTCAACGCAATCATTACCATTTAAAGATACAGTTACTTCTACTCTGTAAGTTCCATTTAGTATTACATCTAATGTAGGGTTTACAGCACCAACTATTAGAACATTATCTCTATACCAAGCATATGTTGCGTTTGGGTTTTGTATATCGGCATCAAGGGTTGCTAAACTAGCGCAGGTTGTAATATCGTCTCCTAAATCTAAAATATTAAAACTATTACCTTCAATAAATACAGCAGAATCTGATTGAATATCAGTTTGATCGGCAATAATTAATTTAATATGATATTGAACATATGGTGTAATGGTTGCAGAAGCAGTTAGCACAGTGGTTCTACCATTATAGTTGGTATCGCTAGAATTATAGGTGTCAAAATATTGTGCGTTTTGAGCAGGACAAACACCAAAAATTTCATCGTGTATTGTATTTGTGTTTACAGGTGTTGAAGTACCTGGCACCAATGCAATGTTTTGATAGGGATTAGAACTACTTGTTTCTTTAATAAGAAATACAAATCCATCGGAAAATTGACACGGATTGATACCAAAATATTCCTCGGAAGCTAATAAATAATTAAACTGAAGTTGATTTGAAATGGAAACAATATCAAATTCAATTGATGTTGCATTTAATGTATTTGTTATACCTAAAGCTGTTTCCAAATCTGGATCTGTTCCCCAATTTGAAGCGCCTTCGCTTAGGGTTGGCGTTCTTACACCATTACCTCCAGAAGTTGCATTTCCTGTTGAAAGCATAATACCGTTTTGAAATGGAAAATTTGAGCTACCACGTTCAAAATAGGCATAGCTTGAAAAGCCACTAGAACTGCCATTTACAGATGATGTTATGTTGGTAATAGAAACACAACTGTTTTGAACTAAATTATTTTCAATAAGTGGTTGTAAACCAACAGAACCATCTACTATTATTTGTTGCGCAAACATAAATTTACAGCTACAAATTAGTAGCATTAAAAATATGTAGCTATGTAGGTTCTTTTTCACTTTGCTTTATTTGGGTAAAAACGTTGTGTTTTTGGTTTAAAATAGATGCGAAAAGTAGATAAATTTTAGATGAAATGCAAAAAAAATAGGACGAAATGCGTTTTTAATTGTTTTTGAGTATTATTTTAACGTTTTAAACTAAAATGATTCTTAAATATTCTACCATCTTGAAGTTTTACTGTAAACCAATAATCGTCTGCTGGCACAATTTCACCATTAATTATTCCGTTCCAGCCTTCTCTTAATGGACTAATTTCTTTCATTAATTTGCCAAATCTGTTAAAAATTTGAATTTTTGTATTTGGTTGAAACATGCTAGAAACACCATAAATTTGCCAAGTATCATTATAGCCATCGCCATTTGGTGTAAAATACTTTGGATAACCTATAACCGATACTTTTTCTGGTACTTCACCACAATTATTTTTAACATCCTTTACAAATACACTGTAAATACCGGGTTTTATATTTTCAAAATAGTTGCTTTCTTGGTATGGTGTTACAAGAATTTCATTTTCATCATATAAAGCATATTCATAAATACCTTCACCAGACACTAAAACGGTAATAGTGTTGTTTTGAGTTGTAACATCTTCAACTTTAATACTTTCAATTGTTGCTATATTTGATGGGTTTACTGTAATTGTACTAGTTTTTGAACAGCCGTTGGCATTTGTAATGGTTACACTATATATACCAGTTTGGTTTATTTTAATTTCATATGAACTTTCACCTGTAGACCAATTGTAGGTGTAATTATTAGGCGAATCATTTACTATACCTGCGTTTAGTGTTATAGTTTTTGGGAAGTTATTCAAACAATATAAACTTTCACTGGTACTTTCAATATTAGGTAGTTTGTTTACTACTAAGTTTACTTTGCTAATGCCGTAACATTTATTATCGTTTTCTATACGCGCAAAAATAGTTTGTAAGTAGGGTTTTGTGTTTTTGTAAGTAGTTCCTAGACTGTTTTTTTCTAATAATGCATCGTCGTAAGTTTCAAAATAGGTAATTGGAAAATTAAAATTATTTGCTGTTTGTATATTGTTTGTAATAGTATCTAAATTGAAAGTGTTTATGCCATCTTCAGAACCTAATTCATCGCATAAAGGTGTTGGTGTAAAGGTTTCAATTTGAGTAATGCTAACGTTTAGGGTTAATATTGAAAAATCAAAACAAGCGGTTTTATCATTTATAACTTTTACGTAAATAGGTAATGGGTTATCAGCATTAAACTCATAAGCTTCAGGGTTTGTTATTTCATTTAATCTTGCAGCATCACTGTAAAATAAGGTTGAAAGTCCAGAAATATTGCCAGTTAAATAGCTTGAAGCTTGATTTAAATTAATGCGTGTTATACCTCCAAGAATGCCATCTTCGTCACATTGTGTTAAAGTATAGTTGTATGCAATAGGGTTTGGGTTATAGGTAACATTTGCTACACCTTGAAGTGTTTTATCACATTCATTGATGTTTCGGTCTATGAATACTTCGTATAAACCACTTTGAGTCACTTCTAATTCAAAGGTGTTATTTGTAATTGGTGTACCATTATAAGTCCACTCATAAGTAGCTCCAGCTATTTCAGGCGATTTTAGCATATAAGTATCGCCATCGCATAAAAACAACTCGATAGATTTTGCTTGGTTACCAATAATATCAATTTTTTCTGAAAAAAAAGATGTTATAAAAGGAGGCAAACCTTGTCTGGCATTGTTACTTAAAACAAGGCTGTTATTTACATAGTTACAAGCTGCCCCAATATTGTTAGGTTCGTTTATAACAGATAAATATGGCAAACCTTGGTTGTAGTTGGTATTCATTGTTCGGTAAATTTTCCCATTTGGGCCTAATTGTAAACCGCCTCTGTAGGTTTGTCTATGGTCTACAACAAATTCACTACTACTAATGTTTGCTGCTGTTAAATTATACTGTAATAAAGCACCGTATTGGGCGGCAGGGTTGTTGCCTTCATTTCGATTGGTTTGATAATATGTTGTAACATATAACAATTCGTTATTTTGAGAAAACTCTAAGCCATAAGAAATTTGTGGTTTTTGACCGTTTAACGAAAAGTTAATGGCTATATTTTTTTCATTACTAACAATACCTGTGGTTTTATCAAAGTCGTAAATAAATAATCCAGCGGGGGTATTTGCACTTGCTAATTTTGTTCCATCAGGTGAAAATTTTAAGTAACCTCTGCCATCTACAATATTTGATGTTTTAGACGTAATAGGAGTGGTATTTAAACCTGTATTACTAACTTCATAAGCAAAAAAGGTGTCATAATAATCGTCTTGAATTGTGCTATTATGAGCTAAAGTAATAATCCAGATAGATTGACTTACACAATCTTTTACCACAGCGGTAACTTTTTCTGAACTAAGCGGAAGTAAGTTACTGTTTTTAATGGTTACATTTCCTAAACCGCCATTTAATGTCATATCTACAACAGAGTAATTAAAACCATAATTGGGGTCGTCTTGAACAGTAGTGTCAACAGTGAAAATGTAATATAAATTAGGATTGTTTGGTTGAGGAATTACTATTGCAGATTGTGTACTGGATGGATCTCCATAAAGCCCAAAACCGTTAGACATAGCTTGGTGGTTTTTATTATAAACCGTTACGCCATCTGTATAAAATAATAAATCACCATTAGCATCAGAAATAGTTGTGCAACCTTCAATAGTGCTTAATTGCCCATTTTTTAATTCTGAAACTGTACCATCATTATTAAAACGAATACCTGCATTATCTCCAAAATACCAATTGGATGCTTCTTTTTGGCTATAACCAAAAAAAACAGAAAACAAAATTATAACTGCTACTACATTTTTTACCATACATAGCAAATCTATTAAAAGATATTACAAATCACGCTTTTTTAACAAAGTGTACGATAAAAAGATAAATAAGGCTGTCCAACCTAAAACAATGGCTATTTCGTACCAATGCACAGCATAGTCGTAAGCTAAATTTGCCTTGTCTGGAAACTTAGTCATTGCTATTCGTTGAAATGGTTGATCAATCAATTTATACATAGATTTTAAAGGGAAAACATTTTGAATTTTTTCTGCAATATGTATATCAAATTTCCATGTAATTATTCCAAAAGTTATCCATTCTAAAATAAATAATATAAATAAAAATGCTAACGCAAATGCAGAACGTTTTACAAGCATTCCTAAAAATAAGCATAAACTAAAAAAGCCTAAAAGTTTTACAAAGTAGGCTACTAAAAAATTGGTTTCTCGTAAAATTATTGATATTTCATTATAGCTTGAATAGTATAAACCTATACAAATTGAAATAAGACAAATTAATACAGTTGAAACCAAAGAGAAAAATACAATGGTGTAGAATTTTGATAAAATAAATTCCTTTTTGCTTAAGCCATCAATTAGGTTTTGTTTTAGGGTTTTATTACTGTATTCATTACCAATCATGCTTACTACTACAATAGCAAAAAAGAATTTAAATTGAGAGGCAAAAAAGGTTGTTAAATGCCAAATTATTGGGAAGTTAAAAATGCCTAATTCACCCAATTCTAAAGTGAAAAAGCCAAAAACATTTATTTTTAATGATGAAAGTAGAATAACAAAAAATGGTAAAATAAAAGAAATGAATATTAGTATTTTACTAGTTCTACTTAGTAAAAGTTTTTGTAATTCTAAATTTAAAAGTCGGAACATGTGGTTGGTTTTGGTAGTGTTAAATAGTATCTGTTAATTGTAAAAATTGTTCTTCTAAACTTTCTTTACGTTGTACTAAATGGGTTAGGATGATGCCGTTTTCAAAAAGTAATTTGTTAAGTTCATCCGATTTCATGGGTTCATTCAAAAAGGCAGTTACTAAGGTATCTGTTACTTTAATTTTTCCGAAAGCAGGATTGTTTTCTATAAGTTTTATAAGTGCTTCCTGATTGTTTGTTTTTAGTTCGAAAAAACCATGACTGGAAATCATTTCGTCTACTCTGCCAGAATATAATTTTACACCTTTTCTTAAAACCACTACGTGTGAACATACTTTTTCTACTTCATCTAGTAAATGCGATGCTAATAATATGGTTGTGCCTTTGGCAGCTATTTGTTTTATAATTTCGCGTATTTGATGAATACCTTGTGGGTCTAAACCATTGGTTGGCTCATCTAGAATTAAAATTTCTGGGTCGTTAAGTAGAGCAGAAGCAATGGCTAAACGTTGTTTCATACCTAAAGAATAGGTACTGAATTTGCTGTCTTTTCGTTCTAAAAGACCAACAACTTCTAGTTTTTCGTTAATTTTATTAAAATCGACACCTTTTATTTTGCAAACTAATTTTAAGTTTTGGGTTGCAGACATGTATGGGTAAAAGTTTGGACGCTCTATAATAGCACCTACTTTTTTTAATGCGTCGTGCGTTGTTGTTGTACCATTAAACCATTTAAAATCGCCACTGGTTTTGTTTACAACGTTTAATACAATGCCTAATGTGGTAGATTTTCCGCTGCCATTTGGCCCTAAAATACCATATACATTGCCTTTGTTTATGGTAAACGATAAGTGGCTTACTGCTGTTAAATGCCCAAATTTTTTTGTTAGGTTGTTAATTGTTAGTATTGGTTCCAAATTTGAAAATTTTAATTAGAATACAGATTCTGTTTTGGTTAGCTTCAAATGTAAGACGAAAGTGTATGTGTTTTGTTACATCTTTAAAAAAAATAAGTGTATTTTGTGTTGCGTTAGGGATAGTAGTGGAAATCCTTTTTGTGAGGTACGAACAAAAAGATTGCAACGTATAGCCCGACCCTTGTGGTAACGCCCTAAAAATTGCTATTTTTGAATAATACTTTATTTTATGAACGATTTAAAAATTTCTAAAAGAAAACCGTCTTACTCTATTACTGATAAGTTAAGCGACTATTTGTCTAGATATAATAGAAATATAAAACTTCCTATTTTTTATGATGATTTGTTGCGTTTTCAAGGGTCGATTGTGGTTTATGATAAGGATGAAAATGATACGCTTTGGATTAGGGTGTATTACAATGAGTTTGAGCGTGCCGAAATTGAATTGTCGCTTAAAAAAGTATATACTATTTTACATTCTGATGGTAATGAAAATACGTTGCCATTTTTAAGTGTTGATGCTATTGACTATTGTACGTTTGGAAATTCGAAACCTTTTAGAATAAAAGTTAGAAATATTTTGAATGATAATTTTACGTATTTCTATATTAAAACTGCCGATGCGTCTAGAATTTATGGTTTGGAGTTAGAGCATATGTTATCGCCTTACAATTTAAATTTTTTAGTTTATAAGGATACGCTAATTGAGGAACATATTTCTGGTATTCCAGGTGATGAGTTTATTAAAAAGTTTTTACCTAAGTGTGATAAATTGGAGAAATCGCAAATAGCTAAAGAGTTTGTTAAGTTTAATGAGCGTTGTATGATTAGGCTTTTGGGCGATATGCGTTCATACAACTATGTTATTGTGCCTACACACGATTTTGATCAAGTGGTTTATAAAATACGTGCTATTGATTTTGATCAACAATCTTACGAAGGGAAATTTAATATTTACAGACCTCAGTTTTTTAAAGAGAATTTAAAAATGGTTGAATTGGTATCTGAAACTTTTCAAAAACTATCAATAGATCAATATAAAATTGAAGAACGCTCTATTTTAGTGAAGCGTTTAAAAAGTTATCATGACAGAATTGATAAACTTTTGGAAAGCATGTCAGAGGATAATATTTCGAATGATGAATATGTAGATTTGTTGAAGCATACCATTTATAACTACACAAAAGATAAAAAATTTAAGCGCTGTAAAAATATGGGTGAAATACTAAAAAATGCTTTAAATTTTTTAAATCAGAATTATGAAAACGTGAAGCCTAAAGGTAGTTTTTAGTAATTGGTTTTTAGTTCCAGTTTTCGTCAAAATCTAGGTTGTCGTAATCTTCAATATCTAAGTCGTCGTCAAATTCATTAAAATCGTCAAAGTCTTCTTCAAAATCGAAGTCTTTTTCAGGAGCTGTGTCTGGAATTTGCCCGTGAATAAACATTACATTTGGGTAATCTACACCAGTTGATTCTTCAACAATTTCGGCTAGTTCTACAAAAAACGTCCACATACTTAAAAAGTCGTAAACATAAATTAGTTTTGTTTGCATTTCATGAACCACGTCATTAATGGCAGTTTCACTCATTAAACGTGCAGAACCTTCTTCGTCATCACTTAAATCGAATAATGATATTTCTTCACCTTGATTCCATTGGTTATCACTTAAATAAAATGAAGCCATTTCACTACCATCAAACCCAAAAGATTGCGTGATTATGTTGTGTAAATCTTCTAGTGTGTCGGTTTCACGAATTTCTAAATCGCGAAACACATCATCGTCAACATCGTTATCAAGTATAACTCTAAATCTGTAAATCATGGTAAAATAATATTTTGCAAATGTATGTTTTTTTTAAATTATTTTGAAAAACGATGTAAAGTAAATATCATGGTACTTAACAAGAAAAACGCACCTACTTGATGTACAACACCCAACCATACAGGAACGTGCAATAAAATAGTAAAAACACCTAGTAAAAATTGAATAATTACCATTATTAATAAGCTATTTATGCCGTTAGTTTGCATTTTAGTAAGGCTTAGTTTTTTTGATTTTTGCCAAATAATTATGATGAATAACACCACAATATAAGCAAGTGTTCTGTGTACAAATTGTACACCACTTTTTCCTTCTATAAAGTTTTTGTAAAGCGGTGTTTGTTCTATGTAAACGGTTTGGTGCATAAATTTGCCTTCACTCATCATTGGCCAATGGTTATGTATAAAACCAGCATCTAAACCAGCTACAAATGCACCATAAATAATTTGAATCATTAAAATGGCAAGTCCCCAACGTACTAAATTTCTAAATTTGAGGTTAATTTCTTTATTAGTTGGAAATATTAAATCTAAAGCTACCCAAAACGTATATGCAAAGGTTAAAAAAGCAGTTGTTAAATGTGCTGCTAAACGGTAATGACTAACATCTGGGTTGTTAACCAAACCACTTTTTACCATATACCAACCCATAAAACCTTGAAATGCACCCATACAAAGTAAAATAATGGATTTTTTAATAGTTGATTTTGTAAGTTGTTTGGTAGCCAAAAAGTATAAAAATGGTATTAAGAAAACCAAACCAATCATTCTACCAATTAAGCGGTGTAACCATTCCCAAAAATAAATATCTTTAAAATCTTGAAGATTGAAATGGTTGTTAAGTTTTTGGTATTCAGGGTATTGTTTGTATAAATTGAAAGCTTCGTGCCATTCGGTTTCATTCATAGGCGGAAGTGTTCCTGAAATTAATTTGTAGTTTGAAATAGACAAGCCAGAGTGGGTTAATCTTGTAATACCTCCTATAACTACCATACTAAAAATAAGTAAGCAACCCGTTAATAACCAGTAAATTACTTTTTTGTTATCTTTTTTCATGTTGTCCACAAATAAGCTAATATTGTTAATTGTTAATTGTTAATTGTTAATTGTTAATCCTAAACGTTTTCCTTCTTTAAGCATTAGTTGAAAAGCTGCTTCATGGTCGTTAGGAATATCGCCTTCTAAAATAGCTTCTTTTATAGCTTCTTTAATAATGCCTATTTCTTTTGAAGGTTTTAAGTTGAAAATTTCCATAATTTCTTCACCTGAAATGGGCGGTTGAAAGTTTCTAACATGGTCGCGTTCTTCAACTTCAATAATTTTATCACGAACAATTTTAAAGTTGTTATGGTATTTATTGAATTTTTTAGGGTTTTTAGTGGTGATGTCGGCTTCACAAAGCGTCATTAAATCATCTACAAATTCACCAGCATCAAACACCAATCTGCGGACTGCGGAATCGGTAACTTCATCATTCGCTAAAACAATTGGTCGCGAGCTCATAAATACCATTTTTTGAACGAATTTCATTTTTTCATTCAAAGGCATTTTTAATCGTTTGAATAAACGATACACCATTTTTGAGCCTTCAAACTCATGCCCATGAAACGTCCAACCTACTTTTTTGCTGAATTTTTTTGTGGGAGCTTTTCCTATATCGTGCAATAATGCTGCCCAACGTAACCATAAATCATCGGTGTTTTTAGCTATATTATCAACTACTTCTAAGGTGTGATAAAAATTATCTTTATGGCGTTGGCCTTCAACTTCATCAATACCTTTTAAAGCTATAAGTTCGGGTAAAATATGGTGTAATAATCCTGTTTGTTCTAAAAGTAAAAAACCAATGGAAGGTGTTTCGCTTTCCAAAATTTTATTAAGTTCTGTTACAATACGTTCGTTGGTTATTATTTTTATGCGTTCGTTATTTCTTGTAATGGCTTCTAAAGAATTTTTTTCAATAGCAAAATTAAGTTGCGTAGCAAATCGAATAGCTCGCATCATTCTTAACGGATCATCTGAATAGGTTATATCAGGATTTAACGGTGTACGGATTATTTTGTTTTCTAAATCTTGAATGCCATTAAAAGGGTCGAGTAAGTTGCCAAAATTGGCTTCGTTTAAATCTAAAGCCAAGGCATTTATGGTGAAATCGCGTCGGTTTTGGTCGTCTTCCAAAGTGCCGTTTTCTACAGCTGGGTTTCTGCTATCTTCGGTGTACGATTCTTTTCTAGCGCCAACAAATTCAACTTCAATATCTTCATGTAGAAGCATTGCAGTTCCATAGGTTTTAAAAACCTGAACTTTAGGTTTTGTTGGTAGGTTTTTTGCAACTTGTTTAGCTAGTTCAATACCATCACCAATGGCAACCACATCAATATCTTTTGCGGTGCCTCGTTTTAAAATATAATCGCGTACAAAACCACCAATAACGTAACTGTCTAAATTTAATTGGTTGGCAGATTTAGATATTGTTTTAAATATGGGGTGTTGTAATGCTTGTTTGTAATTCATATTTTTTATGCCACTAATACACGAATTTTTTATAAAACGATTCTTTTATGGTCTAGTAAATCTTTATGGAAATTAGCCAAAATAGCTAATTTTAGGTTAGATACTTTTAAATAATTGATGCATTGAGCAATATGTTTATCATTTAAGTTTTCTGATGATTTTATTTCTAAAATAATTTTATCAAATAACACAAAATCAGCATAGAATTTATGAGGTAAAATCACATCTTTGTATTGTACTTTAAATTCTTTTTCTCTCTGGAATAATATATTTTGAGTTTTAAATTCGTATTCTATAGCATCTTTATAAACTATTTCAGAAAAGCCACTTCCTAAATTATTATAAACATCAAATAAAACACCAGCAATAGCGTAACTCTCATCTTTATAAATAATGTTAGACATAATTATTTGTGTATTAGTGGCTAAATTTACTCTCGTATAATCTTCACGACACCATTGTTACTCAATTTGATAATTGATGATGGCTTATTGCAAATTTTCTCGTGGTGCAAATTTACAACATAGTCTACACCTTTTAAAATAGCTGGTTGTATTTCTTTAAATGAATTTGGCGTTGGAAACCCACTTATGTTTGCCGAGGTTGAAACAATGGCACCATTAAGTCTTCTGCAAAGTTGAAAACAAAATTCATCATCAGGAATTCTTATGGCAATTGTGTTATCTTCAGCTACTAAATTAGATGCTAAATTTTGTGCATTATCATAAATAATAGTAGTTGGTTTATCTGTAACATCAATAATATTTAAAGCTACTTCGGGTATTTTTTTTACATATTTTTTCAGCATTCTATCATCGGCAACTAAACAAATTAGCGCTTTACTATCAATACGTTGTTTTAGTTTATAAACCTTACTTACGGCTTCCGCATTAGTGGCATCGCAACCAATACCCCAAACAGTATCTGTAGGGTAGAGTATAAGTCCGCCAGATTTTAAAGTTTGTAATGCTTTATTTATTTCTTCATTCATTTTATGAACCTTATATTTGTAACGCTGCAAATTTACAACAGAAAATTAAAAAGTTATGTTATAATTTAAAGTAGATTGCACTGTAATTTTTTTGTGATATTATTTTATTAAATGAAGGAAATAAAGGTTTTTAACACAGGTTTAAATAACGATTTTAAAGAAGCGCTATCTAACGTAATTTATAATTTTGATACGTTTGAAGGTGGCGTTGGCAACCGAAATGTAATTAAAATAATTCCTGTAGCTGGGATGGATTTAAACATAAAAGCCTTTAAAATACCCAATACGGTTAATAAAATAGTATATAATTTTTTTAGAAAAAGTAAAGCACAACGCTCTTTTGAATATGCTAATAAGTTAATAAAATTGGGTGTTGGAACGCCAAAACCAATTGCTTATTTTGAATTTAAATCAGCTCTTTTCTTCAATAAAAGTTTTTACGTGAGTGAACAATTGGTTTGTGATATGACATATAGAGAACTTACCAAAGATTTTAATATACCTAATTATGATGCAATACTAAGAGCATTTACAAGATTTACATTTAGTTTGCATGAAAAAGGTATTCATTTTTTAGACCATTCACCCGGAAATACCTTAATAAAAAACAATGGAATTGATTATGATTTTTATTTGGTAGATTTAAACAGAATGGAATTTGGACCATTAGATTTTGAAACCAGAATTAAAAATTTTGCACGTTTAACCATTCATAAATCGATGGTAGAAGTAATGAGTGATGAATATGCCAAATGTTCTGGTGAAGATTACAATAAAATAGTAAGCTTAATGTGGCAAGAAACCGAGACGTTTCAAGAAAAATTTCATAGGAAAAAACGATTGAAAAAGAAGTTTTTAAAAAAATAAATTATTGTTTTACTTTCCAAAGTCGGTAAAGCTTCACATATTTTAAAAACGTTACATTGTACGTTTGTACACAAATAATCCAACCGTTTAAACCATCTAAAAAGCCCAATCTTAAAAAATAAGCTTTAAAAAACGCCCATGTTGGTCTGTAAATAATTTTCCAAATAGACGATTTTTTGCCCAATTTAAAATAAGCTTCAGATGCAATTGTTGAAAAACGTTCTATTTTTTGATTATGGTCTGAATAATCGCTATAAATCCAATGTAGCAAATCACCTTTTAGTTTTCCAGCGTTAAGTCCTTTTTTTAAGGTATAACAATCGTGTGGGTTTATGCCTTTCCATTCACCACTTTCTTTTTTAAATAAGCGCAGTTTTTTGTCTGGATACCAATCGGAATGTTTAATCCACTGTCCGCAATAATTATTTGAACGGTTACAATAATACCCATCATGCTGCCAATTAGTTTTAACTATTAAAATGCTATTTTTTAAAGTTTCAGACAAGGCTTCATCTCCATCAAGCGATAAAATGTAATTGTATTTTGCTTGCGATACGGCATAATTTTTTTGTTCAATATAGCCTTCAAAAGCATGTTGAATAAAAGTAACGTTAAACGATTTGCAAATTTCTGGTGTTCTGTCAGTTGAAAATGAATCGACTACAATAATTTCATCAGCAATGTCCACTAAAGAACTTAAGCATTTTTCTAAATGTTCTTCTTCGTTATAGGTTATAATAACTGCTGAAAGTTTAATCATAGTATCTGTTTATTAGATACAAATATAAATATATCAAATACTTTAGGACTATTTATTTTAGTTTTCCCCATACTTTTTATTAATTTGCTACACTTTAAAAATTTAGATTTTAAGAACAACATGATGCCTGAAATATCAGTAATTATTAGCACATATAATGCGGAAGCTTGGTTAGAAAACGTGCTTTGGGGTTATAGTTGTCAAACTTTTAAAGATTTTGAAATTGTAATTGCAGATGATGGTTCTGGGCCAAAAACGAAAGCTTTATTAGATGAGTTTGTAAAAGCTACTAGTTTAAAAATAACTCATGTATGGCAGGAAGATGATGGTTTTCAAAAATCTAGAATTTTAAATAAAGCCATTGTAGCTTGTAAGGCAGATTATATTGTAATGAGCGATGGCGATTGTATTCCGCGTGCCGATTTTTTAGAAGTTCATCAAAACAATAAAGAAAAAGGTTATTTTTTATCAGGTGGTTATTTTATGCTTCCTATGGATATTTCTCAAAAAATAACTAAAAATGATATTCTTTTAGGTAATTGTTTTCAGCTAAAATGGCTAAAAAATAATGGGTTAAAATCATCTTTCAAGAATAATAAACTTACTGCAAAAGGTATTGTTTCTAAGTTATTAAATAGTTTAACACCAACAAACCCTAGTTGGAATGGGCATAATGCTTCTGGTTGGAAACAAGATATTGTAGCTATTAATGGTTTTGATGAACGCATGCAATATGGAGGTCAAGACCGTGAGCTAGGTGAACGATTAACCAATTTTGGTATCAAATCAAAACAAATACGTTACAGTGCAATTTGTGTGCATTTAGACCATAAACGCGGTTACAAAACACCAGAATCTATCGCTAAAAACCAAGCTATTAGAAAACATACTAGAGATTCTAAAATACCTTGGACAGATTTTGGAATAGCAAAAAAATAGTTAGGCTTTATTTATGGCTTCATTTGCCAAATTGAAAAGTTTAGTTAGTTGCTTTTTTTGATTGTAATTTTCTTCTATATGCTTTCTGCCATTTAATCCAAATTCTTTTGCCATTTCCGGATTTTCACACAGTTTAATCATGTAATTTGCCATATCATTAAAATGAGTTTCTTCAACTAAAAAGCCTGATTTGTTGTGAATAACAGCATCTTTTATACCGCCATGTAGCGTGCTTATTATAGGCAAACCGCATGAACTTGCCTCCATAACGCTTACAGGTGTTCCTTCCATGTCGCCATTTGGTGCAGTTACAGAATGTTGTACAAAAGCAAGTGAATTTAGCATTAAATTTGCAATGGCATTTTGTTCTAAAATTCCTGTAAACGTAACAGAAGATTGTATTTTAAGGTCATTTACAAGCTTTTCACAAGCTTCAAAAAGACCGTTTTTTTTACCAACCATAGTAAGTGTTGCTTCTGGAAATTTTTGTAAAACTTGATAAAATGCATTAATAGTGAAAAGTGGCCCTTTTTTGGAAGTAAACCTACCAACAGCAAGAAAGTTTTTTTCAGAAGTTGTTTTTGTTTGTGGCTTAAATTTACTGGTATCAACACCACAAGGTACAACCCTTATTTTTTTAGGATTAGCGCCATTTTTTATTAATCCTTTTTTCATTTCTTCAGATACAACAATGATAAATGAAGCATATTTAAATAAACGTTGATACTTTGTTTTGTATTTAATAAGTGTTTTTTTGTTTGTAGCATCATGCCCATGAAAAATAACAACTAAAGGAATATTTAAAGCTTTACAAACTGGAGTCATATGTGAAGCCGATATACCATAATTTGATAAAACAATATCTATTTTGTTGTTTTTCAGATACTTTTTTACACCGTAATTGCTAAAAAAATTATTTCTACCAACAAAGGTTTTTATTATTTTGTGAAGTATCCAAAAAGGTTTAGGGCTTAAAAGTGTTCCGTTTTCTTCTCTTTCAGGAAATCTGCCACTATGAATTGTATAAACATCTGCAAATTCAGAAAATCCTGAAATTTGATCGCGAATAAAAGTTTCAGAATAGGCATGTTTTTCAGAACGAGTTATACAAATACGCATTTAGTTAGATATTAAATTTTCAGAAAGAAAAATGATTACAAGTTTAGTAAAAAAACAATTAGCTATCTAATCAAAGTAGTTTAGATAGCTAATTGTTTTAAGTTTTATTATTTTTTAAACAGCTACATCGTTATCACGTAGTGCATTGTTTAGCGATGTTTTCTTATCGGTACTTTCTTTACGTTTTCCAATAATTAATGCACAAGGTACTTGATATTCACCAGCAGCAAACTTTTTAGTGTAACTTCCAGGAATTACTACCGAACGCGCAGGTACACGACCTTTCATTTCAATAGGTGTATCTCCAGTTACGTCAATAATTTTAGTACTCATAGTTAATACTACATTTGCACCTAAAACTGCTTCGGTTTCAACATGCACGCCTTCAACCACAATACATCTAGAACCCACAAAAACGTTATCTTCAATAATAACTGGTGCAGCTTGCAAAGGTTCTAAAACACCACCAATACCAACACCACCAGATAAATGTACATTTTTACCAATTTGTGCACAACTTCCAACTGTAGCCCAAGTATCTACCATTGTACCTTCATCTACATAAGCACCAATGTTTACATAACTAGGCATTAAAATAGTTCCGGCAGAAATATAGGCACCATGTCTTGCAACTGCATGAGGCACTACTCGAATACCTTTTTCAGCATAACCTGTTTTTAATGGAATTTTATCATGAAATTCTAATGGACCACATTCAATAGTTTCCATTTTTTGAATTGGGAAATATAAAACAACAGCTTTTTTCACCCATTCGTTCACTTGCCAGCCACCTTCAATAGGTTCTGCAACACGCAATTCTCCTTTATCTAATAGGTCAACAACTTGTCTAATGGCTGAAGTTGTTTTTTCTTCTTTTAAAAGCTCTCTATTTTCCCAAGCTTGTTCTATGGTTTGTCTTAATTCGGTCATTATTATATTTTAATTTTTGGCAAATATAAGAGGTATCTGTTAAAAAACAGGAATGAAACCTCTATTATATAAACTTTTAAAAGACATTAAAAGATGTCGTTAAACGACAATTTTTCAAAAATTAGTTGCTCATTTCATCTTTCAAAGAAAAAAATAATCGGATGAAATACATTTTTGGTGTTTTTAGTCTTTTAAAACATGCTTTTCATCTGTTTATCGATAAAAATTTGTCACTCCACTACTAATCGAAAATACCGTCGTGTACAACTAATTTATTGTGTATGAGGCTTTGTGCAGATATATATTTGTCTCATCAAACAATAACAAACAGATGAAAACAAATTTTTACATATTAATAATCTTCTTACTAGCTTTCTCATTTGGTAACGCACAAAGCACTACTGAAACTGTAAAAGTTGAGATTACTAATACTGTATCTGTTTCAAATGATGATAAACAAGTAACAGTTGAAACTACAACTACTACAAACGAAAATGAAGTAATGTTAATAAATGCTTCAGAAGTAAAAGAATCTATTGCTCGTAGTAATAGTGATATTAAACTTTACTTTAACCGTTTAAGAAATGTAGATAACTTAAACTTAATGTTTCCTAAAATCAATAAAGCTGTAAAAGCTTAATTAAAAACGAGTTCATATTCAAAAATTACATAAGGTTAAATTGAAAAAAGGCTTTCTGAAAAGAAGGTCTTTTTTATCTTTATCCCGTATTTTGAAATAAAAACTACTTATGGCTCGCATTTTAGCAATAGATTATGGTATGAAACGCACAGGTTTAGCAGTAACCGATGAGCTTCAAATTATAGCATCTGGACTCACTACTGTTAATACAACTGAATTATTGGTGTTTTTAAAAGATTACACTTCTAAAGAATTGGTTGAATTATTTGTAGTTGGCGAACCTAAGCAGATGGATAACACAGCTTCAGAAAGTGAAGTACTAATTGCGCCTTTTTTAAAAAAGCTTGAAACACAATTTCCTAATATTCCAATTAAACGTGTTGATGAACGTTTTACTTCAAAAATGGCATTTCAAACAATGATTGATAGCGGACTTAAAAAAAATCAACGAAAAAATAAGGCTTTGGTTGATGAAATTAGTGCAACACTTATTTTACAAAGCTATTTATATTCAAAATAGTTTTCTTCTTAATAATTTCTATTAAATACAAACAATAATACATAAGTATTGTATTTTTGCAGCTAATAATACAAATTTCAACCATGATTTTACCCATTGTAGCATATGGCGACCCAGTTTTAAAAAAAATGTGTGTCGATATAAATAAAGAGTATCCACAACTAGATGCATTGCTAGCCAATATGTTTGACACTATGTACAACGCAAGTGGCGTAGGTTTAGCAGCACCACAAATAGGTTTAGCAATAAGACTTTTTATTGTTGATACAACACCATTTTCAGATGATGAAGATTTAACATCAAACGAGCAAAAAGCACTAAACGGTTTTAAACGTGTATTTATAAATGCTAAAATTTTAAATGAAGAAGGTAGCGAATGGGCATTTAATGAAGGCTGTTTAAGTATTCCAGATGTGCGTGAAGATGTTTTTAGAAAACCTGTAATAACTGTTGAATATCTTGATGAAAATTTTAAGCAACATACCGAAGTATTTGATGGCTTAATAGCTCGTGTTATTCAGCATGAATACGACCATATTGAAGGTGTTTTGTTTACAGATAAGCTGTCAAGTTTAAAAAAGCGTTTAATAAAAGGAAGGTTAACAAACATTTCTAAAGGAAAGATTGATGTAGATTACCGCATGCGTTTTCCAGACCAAAAAAAGAAACGATAATATTTGCAAAGCATCAACAAACAGTTGATATTTGCCTTTTTCAAAAAAATAATTTATGAGTTTAGAAAAAGTTTTAGCTATTGCAGGAAAACCAGGATTATATAAATTAGTAGCACAAACACGAGGTGGTTTTGTAGCAGAATCTTTAATTGATAAAAAACGTTTATCAGTAAATATTCAACAAAATGTAAGTGTTTTAAGTGAAATAGCTATTTATACCTTAACAGAAGAAGTGCCTTTAAAAGAAGTGCTTAAAAGCATTAAAAAGAAAGAAAATGGTGGGCAAACAGCTGTAAAAGCAAAAGATAGTAAAGATAAATTAGAAGAATATTTCTTTGAAATATTACCAGAATATGATGAAGATCGTGTGTATGTAAGCGACATAAAAAAAGTAATACAATGGTATAACTTGCTGCAAGAACACGATATGTTAGATTTTGAAAATTCTAGTAAAGAAAATGCAAAGTCTGAAGAAGAATAATAATTAGTAGTTTTATGAAAATCATATAAAAAAATCTCCTTTTTGGAGGTTTTTTTATTTGTATATGATAGTTTTTTAAAAATTTACGACTGTATTAAGCCAACAAAACAACTAAATTATGAATCCACTTTGGTTTTTCGAAGATGTAAACTTATTTAAAATACTTTGCCCTCATAAGTTTAAAGAATATAAAAATAGCCATGATTTTGATTCCTATAAAAAGCAAGACTATATTTATTTTGAAGAGGAATCTTCAAACAAAGTGTTTCTTATTGAAAAAGGAAAAGTAAAAATTGGCTATTATAATGAAGATGGCACAGAGGTTATAAAGGCTATTTTATCTAAAGGACAATTATTTGGTGAAAAAGCAATTCTTGGAGAATATAAAAGAGAAGAATTTGCCCAATCTATTGATAACCTAACAAGTATTTGTCCTGTAAGTGTAGATGTTATGCACGATTTAATGCGAAAAAATGAAACTTTCAGTTTTAGAATATATAAGTTTATTGGTTTTAAACTTCAAAAATTAGAAAGAAGACTTCAGCTTTTAATGTTTAAAGATACAAAAACTAGGCTTCTTGAATTTCTAAATGAATTAGGTGAAGAATATGGTTATAATTGTAAAAAAACGGGAGATATAGTTATAAACCACCCATATACTCAAAAAGACATAGCTTCTCTAATAGGAACTTCCAGACCTACTTTGAATATTCTTATAAATGAATTGAAAGATGAAGAAATTATTGAGTTTAACAAAAAAGAGATTAGAATATATAAAAAAATAGCATAGTGTTAGATAGCTAACATTTTATAATAATTACACATCATATTTTTGAGCTATTAAAAACTTAAAAACGATATGATGATTAAAAAAAAGTTATTTCTAGTGTTAATTACGTGTTTTGTTATTATTTCTTGTGATAATGAAGACGAGGCTAAAACAACCAATTTGGTTTTAAACCTATCTGGTTTAGAAGAGTTAGGCAGTGATTTTGTTTATGAAGGTTGGATTATTGTTGATGGAGAACCTGTTTCAACAGGAGTGTTTTCTTCAGTTATATTTCCGCAATCTTTTCAGGTTGAAGCTAGGCAATTAGCTAGTGCAACCAAATTTGTACTTTCAATTGAACCTAGGCTTGATACTGATTTAGCACCAGCCGCAACAAAAATATTAGTTGGCGATTTTATTGGAAATACAGCAAGTGTAAATTCTAATGGTATTGTAGCTAATTTTAGTTCGGTAAGTGGTAAGTACATTTTAGCAACTCCAACTGATGAAGACAATACAAATGAAGCCAGTGGCGTTTGGTTTTTAGACAATTCAACAGGTAGTGTTGTTGCTGGGTTAAGTTTACCAACCCTTTCAGATGGATGGAAATACGAAGGTTGGGTGGTTTTTAACGGTACGCCAATAAGTACTGGTACATTTGTTAGTTCAACAGGTTTTGATGATAATGCCGTAACCTCTCCTTTTAAAGGAATTGCTGGAAATGGACCAAACTTTCCAGGTGAAGATTATCTAAGAAATGCACCCACAGGATTGATGTTTCCAACAGATTTAAAGGGTAAAACTATTGTTATTTCTGTTGAACCAAATCCGGATAATAGTCCAGCTCCATTTACGTTAAAGCCGCTAGCTCATGTAGTGCCAGCTAATGCGGAAGTACACAAAACAATTAACATGGGTGCGGGACCAGTTACAAGTTTGTCAGGTTCAGTTACCAGATAATTTTTACTTAAAAAATCTTGTATATTTAAGGCGTAATTTCCACTTAGAAATTATGCCTTTTTTAATTTATAATTATGAATTTTTTTAAGAAGAATTTTAAAAATATATTATTTTTTGTAGCAATAGCAGTAATGCTTATTCCGCAAACCAGACAGCCAATACAAGTTCTATTACACAAGGCTATTGCATGGGTAAAACCTGTTTCAATTAATGAAACAAAATTAACAAACATACCACATTACAATTGGAAATTAAGTGACGAGAACAATGTTCCTCTCAATTTTGGAGATACAAAAGGAAAGGTTGTTTTAATAAATTTTTGGGCAACATGGTGTCCGCCATGCATTGCAGAAATGCCAAGTATGCAAGCACTTTATAATGATTATCAAGATAAAGTAGTGTTCCTGTTTGTAACAAATGATTGGTATAGCGAGATAAATCCGTTTTTAAAAAAGCATAACTATACCTTTAAAGTGTACAGACCAACACTAGGTTATCCAGAATATTTTGATATAAATACTATACCAAGAACATTTTTGATAGATAAAAAAGGCAACATTATTATTGATGAAGATAATGCTGCTAACTGGAATAGTGAAAAGATAAGAAATACTATTGATGTATTACTTAAATAGTTGTTTTCTTTTTAGTTTCTAATGAAGTTATTATAAATAAATTTAAAAGAATTAAAGTAAAGGCATACACCGAATCTTCAACAGGAATTGTAAATAATCGAATGTTTAAGTTTTCAGAATTTGTGTACCAAACCACTTCATTTTCAATAAAACTTCCTGTTAAAATACCGTTTACAATAAAAAAAGGTAATAACATTACTAAAAATGTTAATAAAAAAGATTGCAATATTTCTGGTTTTTTATTTATCACGATAAATGTTAAAATACTAGCCAAACTAAAGTTTACAAACGTGTACCATTTATCATAATTATAAATAGTAATAGTTATGAAGATGAGAATTAATAGGTAACATATTAATTTAGTAACACCACTTGATAATTTTAACTTCGGAAAATAATATAACAAAGCAAAATGCGTAAAAACACAAGCATAAGGAATACAGATAAAAAATAGCCATTCTTCAATTGGTAAACTTAGTAGTTTATAACCTAAATAGTAATTAGAATTAAAACCCCAAATTCCTTCAATTGTAAAAAAAACATCCCAAGGAATAAATATTAGCATACTAATTAAAATGCTAATACAAAGTGATTTCCAAAGTCTATAAAATTTCAATTTTGGATGAAAACTAAAAAGAAAAGGGATTGATAAAGAACCTAAATTGAGTAACAGATATAGGTAAGACATCTATTTTTGCTTAAAATATTTGAAAGGCACAAACAACATTCCGAAGCATTCGCCATCTTCTTTTCCAATATGTTTGTGGTGCATTTTATGAGCACGTCTAACACCTTTTGCATACCAATTATTAGCATTTCGAAACAGTTTAAATCGTTGGTGGATAAATATATCGTGCACTAAGAAATAAGAAAGTCCGTAAGCAAAAATACCTATACCAATGGGTAAACCTGCCCAAAATATATCATATTTCCAAAGTAAAAAACATCCTATACTTACTACTGCGTAAAATATAAAAAAGGCATCATTACGTTCAAACCAACTATCGTGGTCTTTTTTATGATGATCTTTGTGTAAACTCCATAAAAAACCATGCATCACGTATTTATGGGTAAACCACGCCATAAATTCCATAAAGCAATAAGTTGCTAAAAATATAATTATAAAAATGAAGGTTTGCATGTTATAAATTTACAATAAATTTAATTGATACTTAACGTAGCTACGCATCAATAATTCAACTTTTTTTGGGTTTGAAACACGTATTCTGGCACTTCTTATTTGTAATGCAGGTGTTTTTTTAAGTTTTTTAAGTAACTGTTTGTAGTATCGGTAAGCCATAAAAACACCAAATTTAGCTTCAATAGGTAGTTTTTGTATGCCACTTAAACCTTTTTCAAAATCACTTTCAATATCTTCAATAATTTGTTTTTTTGATGCTTCATCCAAATTATCTAAATCTACATTAGGAAAATAACTTCTGTTTAACCCATCAAAATCGGCTTTTAAATCTCTTAAAAAATTTACTTTTTGAAATGCCGAACCCAATGCCATAGCCGTATCTTTTAAAGCTTCATATTTTTCATTATCACCTTTAACAAATACTTTTAAGCACATAAGACCAACCACATCGGCAGATCCGTATATGTAATTTTTGTATTCGTCATCAGTTAAATAGGTGTTTTTGTGTAAATCCAATCGCATACTATTCATGAAAGCATCAACTAAACTTTTGTCTATTTGATAGTTGTGAAATGTATGTTGAAATGAATTTAAAATAGGATTTAAACTAATTTTGTCTTTTAAAGCCAATTCTAGATCTTCAGAAAATTTATTAAATAAAAGTTCTTTATCATAATCGTGAAATGAATCAACAATTTCATCAGCAAACCTAACAAAGCCATAGATATTGTAAATATCACTTCTTATAGAACTATAAAGCATTTTGGTAGCCAAAGAAAACGATGTACTATATGTTTTGGTAACAGTTTTACTGCAATGGTACGAAACGGTATCAAAAAGTGATTTCATAATTTATGGTGTTTTGTTACTAAATCGGCTACTAATTTTCCTGATATTAATGATGGTGGAACGCCAGGACCAGGCACTGTTAATTGACCTGTAAAGTATAGGTTTTTTACTTTTTTGCTTTTTAATTTTGGTCGTAAAAAGGCTGTTTGTAATAATGTGTTTGCCATACCATAGGCGTTTCCTTTATACGAGTTGTAATCGTTTATAAAATCGTTTAAACAAAAACTTTCTTTAAAAAGTACTGCGTTTTTTACTTCTTGAGAAGTTAATTTTTCAAATCGCGTTAAAATTTTATCAAAGTATATATTTCTTAACTCTTGTGTGTCTTCTATTCCTGGTGCAAGTGGTATTAAAAATATACCTGCTTCTTTACCTGTTGGCGCTGAACTATCATCTGTTTTACTAGGGAAACTTGCATAAAAAAGTGGATTTTCTGGCCATTTAGGTTTGTCATATATAGCTTCGGCATGTACATCAAAATCAACATCAAAAAATAATGTGTGATGATTTACATTTTTCAATTTTTTATCAAACCCAACATAAAATAATAAGGAAGAAGGTGCAAAAGTTTTTTTATTCCAATAGTTTTCAGTGTATTGCCTGTATGGTTTATCTAATAATGTTTCAGTATGATGGTAATCTGCACCACTAACAATAATATCACTTTTATATGTAATACCATTTGCTATAATTCCTGAAGCTTCACTATTTTCTACAATAATTTTATCTATTGAATTTTGTGTTTTTATAGTAACACCTAATTCTTTGGCTAACGATTCTATGGCAAGTATAACTTGATACATACCTTTTTTTGGATGAAATGTGCCTAAACCAAAATCGGCATAATTCATAAAACTATAAAATGACGGTGTATCACTTGGTTTAGCACCTAAAAACAAAACAGGAAATTCTAGTATTTTTACTAACCGGTTGTTTTTAAATTGTTTTCTAACATCCGTTTTGATTGTGCTGAAAAATTGATTTAGTTTTTTTATGGTAGCAGGAGTAACCAACTCTAATGGTGATACACCTGGATTGTAAACCAAATCTTTAATGGCAATATCATAATTGCTTTTTGCTTTTTCAATAAATGAATTTAGCTTCAAAGAACTGCCTTTTTCTTCATTTTCAAATGCTACTTTTATTTTATCTAAAGTATCTTCAATTGTTATGAAATCATCTTTCCCAAAATAGACACTATATGCAGGGTTTAATTTGTCTAAATCATAATAATCTGAAGGTTTTTTATTGAAGTCTGAAAAAAAACGCTCAAAAACATCGGGCATCCAATACCAAGTTGGACCAATATCAAAAGTGAAACCGTCTTTTTTTAACTGTCTAGCACGACCACCAATTGTACTATTTTTTTCAAAAATAGTTACATCATAACCAGCTTTGGCAAGATAACAAGAGGCAGCCAAAGAAGAAAACCCCGAACCTATAATACTAATTGTTTTTTTCATATTGTTTAACAAATATACGTAAAAGTTAAACAATAAAAAATTTAATTATAATTCTTTCACTAAATCTTCTATCGATTTAAATATTTTAATTTTTTCTGGAAGTTTTTTACTGTTGTAATTAATAAGTTTTTGTCCTAGCAACAATAATTTAGCACTTTCTTTTTTAAGAAGTAAATTTTTAAAATCTGTTATGTATAATTCTAGTAAATCATCTTCGGGATATACCGTAAAGTAAGAAACAAAAGTTATATTTTCAAAATAATCGAACAAATCTGTTAAATTGTCCATAGGAACACTTTCTCCTAAAAAAATGGTATGGTAACCTTTGCTTCTTAACTCATAATTAATGAATAATAAACCAATGTCATGTATTTCATTATCAGGTAAAAATAGTACAAAAGTATCAGTTTCAGGTTTTGGTTCTAGGCTTTGCAGTCGTTCAATATTTAGAAGTATTTTTTGTTTGATATGAACGGATATGAAGTGTTCGTGAGCTGGTGTTATGGTGTTAGTTTGCCATAAAACTCCAATTTCATTTAGTAAAGGTAAAAATACAGTATAAAAAATGTCTTTAAAAGTTTTGTTTTCAAGTAAATTGTTGTAGGTATTGTAAAATAAAACTTGGTCAAAGTTTACCATAGACAGTTTAAAGGCATTAATGGCATGGTCTTCAACCTTACCTCTGGAAGCAATTTCTCTTACTTTTATGGGTATTTCTTCTTCTTTTAACTTAGCAATTTTGGAAATTTTTAAACCGTTATTGTTTAGATATGAAATGTTTAATAGTTTTTGAAAACTAGTAATACTGTAATTTCTAATATTAGTGTCTGTTCTGTTTGGGCTTAGTAAGTTATAGCGTTTTTCCCAAATTCTTATAGTATGAGCTTTAATACCAGTAAGATTTTCTAAATCTTTAATACTAAAATTGACTTTAATATTGTTCATTAATATTTGTTTTGTGTTAAACAAAAGTATGTATATTAATTGAATAAATAAAATTTTAAAATTTAAAGAAAAAAAGTGCGCACGAGAAGACTCGAACTTCCACATTCTAAGCGAATACCAACCCCTCAAGCTGGCGCGTCTACCAATTCCGCCACGTGCGCATTTATGAAGTGTGTAAAAATAGAAAAAGTTAGGCAGACTTACTTGAATTTTTTTGGTGATTCAATGTGGTTTAAAGCTTCAGTGTATTTATATTATAAATAAAGATTTTTTAATTTTTACGGATTTATTTTTAGTTATTAGAAGTATTATTTGCGGATATAGTTTTAATTTAGTAATAGTACAACTTATTACAAAAAGGTTTATTTGTGTAACAAATGCTAATTATATTCAATAAGCTGTTGTTTTTAGCTTTAGATTTAATTTAGAATTAAATACTAATTTTAGTAAGTTAAATTTATAAATATGAAATATTTAATAGCTGAAGACGAATTCGATTTACAACAATCTATAGTAAAATATTTGAATCGTGACGGTAACGTATGTGAGGTTGCGTCTAATTTTGAAGAAGCTTCAGAAAAAACAGCTTTATATGATTATGATGTAATAATACTTGATATAAATTTAATTACTGGTAGTGGTTTGGATGTTCTTAAAACTATTAAAAAAGAAAAAAAACATGTGGGAGTAATTATAGTTTCTGCTAATAACTCTTTAACAGATAAGTTGGAGGGTTTGAATTTTGGAGCTGATGATTATATTACAAAACCTTTTCATTTAGCAGAACTAAATGCACGTATAACAGCAGTGTTAAGAAGAGGGAAATTTGGAGGTAACGATATTTTAGAATACAATGAAATTTCAATTAATACGAAGTCTAGAACCGTATTCATTAAAGGTAAAGATATAGCTCTTACCCGTAAAGAATATGATTTGTTGGTGTTTTTTATATCAAATAAAGGAAGGGTTTTATCAAAAGAAATAATAGCAGAACATCTTTGGGGTGATAATAGTGATTTGCTAGATAATTTTGATTTTATTTATGTGCATATTAATAATTTACGAAAAAAATTAACCATTGAAGGATCAAAGTACATAAAAACGGCATACGGCAGTGGGTATAAATTTATTGAAGATTAGAAGTGGCTAAAAAAATTAAACTTATAAAGAAAACATCTAAAACCTTCTTATTAACAGGATTAGTTTTAACTATTTTAAGTACTGGTATTTTATACTATTACACGAAACACCTTTTACAACAAGAAATAGATGAAATACTATATTCAACAGAAGCCAGAGTTGTTAATGCCATAAAGACAAATAATCAATTATTTTCTTTGCCACCAATAGTCGAAATTAGAAAAGCTGAGATAATACAACCTCAAGTTTTTAAGGATACAGTTATTTTTGATCCCTCACAAAAAGAGATGGAGCTTTTTAGGGAATTAACAACTTTTAAGCATATTAATAACCAAATTTATCAAGTTACTGTTAGAGATTTTGTGGTTGAAAACGACCAAATTCTAATAGCCATTGTCACATCTACTATTACAGTATTTATACTCGCTTTTTTTTTCTTGTTCTATTTTAACACAGCTAAAAATCTTAAATTATGGAGCCCTTTTTTTAATAATCTGGAACAAATGAAAAGGTTTTCATTAACATCCAACCAATCTATCGAATTGGAGGATAGCGATATTTTAGAGTTTTCAGAATTAAATAAAGAAATAAGAACCCTTACAAATAAGGTAAAAACAGACTATGAAAACCTAAAACAGTTTACAGAGAATGTGTCACATGAAATACAAACACCACTTGCCATAATTCAAGCAAAAATTGATACTTTTATAAATGATGGTTCTATAAGTGATAAACAATTTCAGGATATATCAAGTATCCAAAAAGATATACAGCGCCTAAAGTTGCTTAATCAAAAAATAACTCTTATAACTAAAGTAGATAACCATCAATTTGATAATTTAGAAATTGTAAATCTAACCAGTTTAATTTCGAAAAAAATTGAAAGTTTTAAAGAAATAAGTACTAATAGTATTTATTTTGATTCAGAACAAGATATAGTGGTTTCTATGGATGCTTATTTAGCCGATATTCTTATAAATAACCTTATTTCCAATGCCATTAAATATAATTCGAGAAAAGAGGCTATTATAATAATTACTAATAAAAAATCATTAATAATTTCAAATGCAGGAGATAGAGAATTATTGAATCCTGAAAAGTTATTTTTAAGGTTTTATACCGAAACAAATAATAAACACTCTATAGGATTAGGCTTGACTATTGTAAAAAAAATATGTGATTTATATAATTTTAAGGTAAATTATTCTTTTAAAGAACAAAAACATTTTTTTCAATTAATATTCAAATAATTTTTATTGAGATTTGCTTAAAATTGTCTTTAGAATTAAGGGTTACTTTAGCATGGTTGTTTAATTTAAAATAAATAAAAAGTGAAAAATGTAACAAAATTATTGGTGGCTTTTATTGTGTTTTGCATGTTAGCCTTTACATGTGCGAACCAAAATAATGTACCTAAAATAGTAAAAGAGGCTTTTGCTAAAAAATTCCCTAACGTTAAAGAAGCGCATTGGGATAAAGAATCTGAAACAGAGTGGGAAGCTGAATTTAAAATGAACAAGGTAGAGTATTCAGCTAATTTTTCCAATGAAGGTGTTTGGTTAGAAACAGAACATGAAATTAAGACCAAAGATCTTCCAAAAAACATCATTGATGTATTGAAATCTCAATTTCTAGAATACGATATTGAAGATGTTGAAATTTCAGAAACCTCTAAAGGTGTTTTTTATGAATTTGAAATAGAAAAAGATGAAACTAAAATGGAAGTTGTTTTAGATATGGATGGTAAAATTTTGAAGAAAGCACTAATAGAAGAAAACGAGGAAGAAAACGATTAAACATAAATTTGAAAAAAAATGCTAAAAACAGTTTAATGTTTTTAGCATTTTTTTATTTCATAAAATCATGAAACACAAAAAACTCAGCCTAAGTTTATCTAAAGAATTTATAGCTACTATTGTAAAAAAGTAATACCCATGTATAAAAAATATATTTTAGCTATAATCACCTTAATTTCTTCAAAACTATTTTGTCAAACAGATATTACAATTTCAGGTGTAGTAAAGGAAAAAGAAACACAAATAAGTATTCCTTATGCAAATATTATTTTAAAATCTGAAAAAAACAATACATTCATTACAGGTACAGCAACAAATGAAGCAGGTAGATTCACTATTGAAAATGTTGCATCAGGTAGTTATATTTTAGAAGTATCTGTCATAGGATATAATACCGAAACACAATCACTTTTTGTTGGAAAACTTTCAAAATATCTAGATATTAAAACTATTGAACTTACCGAAAACATAACATTCCTTGGAGAAGTAATAGTTAAAGCGGAAAAAGAAGAAGTAAGTAACAAAATGGATAAAAAAACCTATGATTTAAAAGATAACATAAGTCAAAGTGGTGGTTCTGTGTTACAAGTAATGCAAAATTTACCAAGTGTTACCATACAAGAAGGTAAAGTGCAATTGCGCGGAAACGACAAAGTAACTGTTCTTATTGATGGCAAGCAAACAGCGTTAACGGGTTTTGGAAACCAAAGTGGGTTGGATAATATTCCTGCTTCGGCAATTGAAAAAATTGAGATTATAAATAACCCATCGTCTAAATATGATGCAAACGGAAATGCAGGTATTATCAATATTATTTATAAGAAAAGCAAGGTGCAGGGGTTTAATGGAAAAGTAGGTTTCACTTCCGGACTTGGGTCTTTATGGGAGCGAAAAGCTAATTTTCCAGACATCAGACCGCAATATACTTTCACGCCAAAAATAAACCCGTCGTTATCTCTTAATTATAGAAAGAATAATGTAAATCTTTTTTTTCAAGGGGATTATTTATATACCGAAACACTTAATAAAAACGAATTTGTAAATCGTATTCATGATGATGGAACCATCATAAACCGACAGACCAAAAGAAATAGAGATACCCAATTTATAACTCTAAAATCTGGATTAGATTGGAATATAGACGGGCAAAACACATTAACAATATCGGGTTTGTATAGTGGAGAAATTATTATTGATAATGGCGACGAACCTTTTGTTGATGAAAATTTTGAGCGCCTGTATCTTTGGCGGTTTTTAGAAGATGAGGTTAAAACCACCATTATGGCAACGGCAAATTATCAGCATAAATTTAAAGAAGCTGGACGATTGCTAAACATTGGGTTTAATTATACTTTCCATAGAGAAGATGAAAAGTATTTTTTTGAGAATATTCAACCCACTTTTACTGGTTTAGATTCGTTTGTTTTACTTTCAGATGAACAGGTTTACGATTTTAATGTTGATTATATTCGTCCAATAAAATACGGAAAGTTTGAAACAGGTATCAAGTTAAGAAAACGAAACATTCCGATAAACATGCAATTTTTTCAAGGGCAAAATTCACCAATAGATGCCGATGCGGGCGGTTGGGCAGAATATAAGGAAATTATTCCAGCACTTTACGGAAATTATAGTTTTGAAAACGAAACCTATGAAGCCGAAATTGGCTTACGAATGGAGTATGTAGATTTAAATTATCTAGTAAACCCAGACCATAACACGTATAAAAGTGATGGTTACAATTATACCAAGCCTTTTCCAAATGTGCGATTTGCTTATAAGTTTAATGAAAACAATAAGATTTCTGTGTTTTATAATCGTCGTGTAGACAGACCAAATGAGGTTGATATTCGTATTTTTCCTAAATATGACGATGTGGAATTAATAAAAGTAGGTAATCCTGCGTTACGTCCGCAATTCACTAATCTAATAGAATTGGGCTATAAAACCAGTTGGGAAAAAGGTAGTTTGTATGCAGCACTTTATCATCGTTTTGCAGACGGTACCATTACACGAATTTCTTCAACAGATGGGGCAAGTAATATCATTTATGCCATTTTTCAAAATGCAGGAAAAAGTTATAATTCTGGGATTGAAATGGTTTTTGAACAAGATGTTACAGATTGGTTTACTTTGAATTTTAATGGTAATATATATCGAAATCAAATAAATGCTTTTACTGTAGAAAACTTATACCCAATACCTAATATATTTTCAGCTAATACTAAGGAAATAACCTCTGGAAGTTTGAAACTTAATAATACTTTAAAGTTTTCTAAAAAGGTAGTTGCTCAACTAAGTGCCGTTTATTTAGCAGCCGATATTATTCCACAAGGAAAAATAGAATCGCGTTTTTCGTTAGATTTTGGTGTAAAAAAATCAATTCAAAAAAGCAAAGGTGAACTGTTTTTAAATGCAACCGACCTTCTAAATACCATGACCCTGAAAACGAGAGTTTTTGGTGAAGGTTTTCAATATACAAGTAGCAATTATGCAGAATCGCAGATAATACGCTTGGGATACACTTATAAGTTTTGACTAGAAGGTGTGTAAAAGCTAATGAAGATGTATAAATACCTTTTATTTTTTTGTTGATAAAATTGTGGTAATTACTTAAAGAAACATAAAATAGATTAATATTTAAAACTAAGCTACTTAACAAATAATTTAACACTTTTTTCTATCAGTGTTTTCAGTTTTTATTCATTAATAAATTTATAAATCTAGTTTATTACTAATTTAACTACTTACTAGAGCGGTATTAAATACAGTATTTATAACTTAACGTTTGTAAACAAAGGATTAATAAATTTTTAGTTAAACTAGTTCAAGTTAAAATTATGTTTTAAATTTTATCATCATAATTTAATTCTTGATTTTCATGTTTCTCTTTAGTGCCAAAACGATACGTAAAGCCCAAAAATACAATTTGCGAGTCTCTTTTTCTTGTAGATTTTTGCCATAATAAAGGAGTATCAATAAAATAAACTTGATTAAGGGAGTTAAAAAGATCAGACACGGTAAATACTATAGAAGCTTTATTTTTCAATAAATCTTGTTTTAGACCAATATTGGTGTAAAATAACGAATTAGTAGTTCCTTGAGTATTTATCCTTTTAGACCTGTAATAACTGTTAAGTTGAAACATGCCTGATTTTATGTAATTTATATTGACTCCAAGTTTAGTGTCAAAAGAAAAAGTTGTTCTGTTATTTGAATACCCAATATTTGAAGCATCTAGCTTAGTGTAATAACCATTAATATTAAAATTAAGGCTAACAAAATGCCCTAGGTTTGCCGACACTATTAATTCAGTTCCTAAGAATTCTGATTTGGACAAATTTGCAAATGTTGTTAATAAAATACTATCATTTACATATTTCTTGATTTCAGTAAAGCCATCATATTTGTACCTATAGTAAATGCTAGGAATAAAGTTAAAGGGTTTGGTTTTTAGATGATAACCAAATTCTATGGAATGTATTTGTTCTGGCTTAGCTTTTGGATTTCCAGATGCTATATTTCTTGGGTCACTGTATTCAGGAAACGGGTTCATTTCATCGCTGTCAGCACGTTTTATTCTTTTACTGTAGTTTAATTGTAATTCTTGATTTTCATTTATTTCATAAGCTAAATGAACAGTTGGATATACTTTGAAATAATTGTTAGGAACTATAGAATCAAGCGTTAAGAGTTTAGATGTAATTAAAGCCCGTTCTGCCCTAAGGCCAGCCATAAAACTTAAGCGGTCAAAAGTATGAGAAAAGGTACTATAAACAGCATGAATTTGTTGATTAGAAATAAACTCATTCGATTTGTTTTCATCTTTAATCCATGTTGCTGTGTTTTTGCTGTAATCCTTACCTAAATATGTGAGATTATCTTTAAAGGATTCCATAACATATCCTGCCTCCAATTCGGTATTATTATTAATTGGTAAGGTGTATTCCGCATATAGCATTAGTTTTGGACCGCTTTTTTTTATTAGAATCTTTTTTTCGTCATCATAAACAGTTGGAATGGCATGATTTTCTAAATAGTGATTATCCTCAGTCTCTGCATAATCAGATAAATTAAGTTCAAATTGTATTACATGACCATCTTTTTTAAATTGATGTTCCCAAAGGCCATTAACGTCCCATTCCATTTCAGTTTCATTATTTAGTCTTTTTGTAGTATAATCGTTAATTAAAATATTTTCTGGGTTTTTCCAGTTTGAATGTGTTTTTTGAATTCTAAACATGTTTTGAAAATTTGAATTTCCTGATAATTCAAATTTATTTTTATCATTCATTTGAAATTCTATACCTGCAGATACTAGCTGCGACAAAGGGTTTGATGTGGATTTGCTTTTTGAACCGTAGTAATTAATAACGTTTAGTAAAGAGTCTCTGTTAATTCTATAGTCAGTAGAAAGTCGAGGGCTATTATTCTTTTTAATACCGTAATTGCCAAATATATTGATCTTTTCTGTATTGTAATTTAAAGACATACTAGTATTATACCTGTTGTTATTTCCTGCATTTGCTAAAAACAGACCATTAAAGCCTTTTTGTTTATCCTTTTTTAAAACAATATTTATAATACCACCAGTACCATCTGGTTTATATTTGGCCGATGGATTTGTAATAACCTCAATTCGTTCTATGTTATTTGATGGCATTTGCTGTAATACAACTGCACTATTTTTACCTAATAAAGTTGAAGGTTTTCCATTAATAAAAAAAGTAACATTGGTAGATCCTCTCAAGGCTACTGTTCCGTCAACATCTACAGAAATAGATGGAATGTTTTGTAAAATATCACTTGCAGATCCTGTTTGGCTTTGAATATCCTTCTCAACATTATAAACTTTTCTATCGATACTTGTATTAAGAACCGATTTTTTGGCAGATACAATAACATCATCTAATTTAATATTTGATATCAATATTTTTTTTGTTCCCAAATCTATTGATTTATCATTTACATTAATTTCTGAAATTAGTAATGTTTCGTACCCCATGTAACTAACTTCTATAAAATATGTGTTAACTCTAATGTTGTTAAACTCAAATTTGCCGTTAATATCGGTTACCACTCCTTTGTACAAAGTACTGTCTTTTGTGGTGTAAAGTATGATGTTTACAAGTTCAAGTGGTTTAAAACTCTTACTGTCAACTATTTTTCCATGAATTTTAAATTCAGTAGAAGATTGGCACAAGCATGTTAATGTAATAAAAAAATGAATTATGGTTACAATAATACTTTTAATATTCATATCTAACTATATTTAAATATTGATAAAAGTATATCTTGATTCTTAAGACATCTTAAAGAATAAAGTTTAATGTTTAAATGTAGAATTGATTTTAATCACATTAAATATGCTTTAACAAAATTGCTTAAATTTAAGTTTGATACTTGGTTTAGAATCCCTTTTTTAGTGTAAATATTAGACTGTTTATTAGCTGTGCAAAAAAAAACTGTAGATAAATTGTAATAAAAACTATAGTTGTTATTTTAAAGTATTAAATATTTATGGATCAAAGTTGAGTTGTCAATTTTGTTGTTTATCCATTGCTACTAAAAAAAAATATTAACATCTATTTTTTAATATTAATGCTCATTATTTAAGAACTCAAAATTAAAATAATGTTTAAAGATATATTTTTAAAACTATAAAACCTTGCTAATCATAAGATTAGCAAGGTTTTGATTTCGGATGATATCCTACTTAGTGACTGGGCTGGGATTCGAACCTAAAGTCCCATTGCCAGTGTTATCAAGGCTTTTACTAATTTTTACAACCATTGTTGACGATTTGTGAACTTTGATTTATTTTATTTTAAGTGATATTAACTTTCGATTGTATAAATATACTCATTTTATGATAAACATTTTATTTAATCATTTTTATTTCAGAAAAGTAACGGTAATAATTAAACATTAGTGTCAGTTTGTTTTTTTCTTAATTGTATCTTTTTATTCCTATTTTGTTATTCAATTTTTTTAAGAACTTAAAAGCACGTAATATTTATAGTCGATATAGTGAGTCTGATAGATAAGGCGGTCAACGTGTGCCACCCACAGCGGATAAAAGTGAGCACAGTAATAATTATTGAAAGTCCTTTTATATCTTAGGCTGAAATGAGTTTTTAAGTGGCTTAAAAAATTCCGTTTTCAGTGGTTGACTTTAAACGTTATTTGCAATGTATTTAACAGAGATTTTGATTTATATATTCGAAAAGTAATGGGTTGGTCTATGAGCACCAATTTAATAACGCAGGACACTATAATGCCTGCATGGAATATGGCGGTAAAATCCAATGAAATTTCGGAAGAACTTATCATCCATTCCGATAGAGGTTCTCAGTATGCCAGCTATATGTTAACTTATGTTATCAAAAACTATAATGGATTAGTAATGCAAAGCATGAGTAGAAAGGAGAACTATTGGAACAATGCCGTAGCAGAATCTTTTTTTAAGAGCTTAAAAACAGAATGGGTATCCAAACATAAATATAATTACAGGTCTCAAGAAGAACTATCAGTCTTTTCTTGGATAGAAACTTGGTATAACAAAAGAAGAATACACTCTACTTTAGGGTATAAAACTATTAAGGAATTTGAAACAGAAATGTATAACCAAAATGTAGCGTCTTAAATCTCGCAATAAATTGTCCAACTTTTTGTTGCAAGTCCAGTTTTATATGGTTTCCAATATAAGTGGTATGATTTGGAAACGGATTATTACACCTTAAAAGAATCTTAGAAGTATTATTTTCTGATATATCTTTCCCTTTTGAATATGAAAACCAAAAAGTAAATAGAAATAATATTATTGTTTCGTAAACAAATATTTTCATTTTGATACAAGAGCTTTTTATTTATGAAAACACTATTAAAAATAATTTAATTCAGCAAAAAAAAAGCAACCTCAAAATTTTTTTAATGATATGCTAAAAACATGTAGAATCTTGGGGTTGCAATAAACTATATTAGTAACAAGCTTTAATTCAATTATTTTTTAGAAAATATAATATAGTCAATGATTAAAGCACCATCATCATCATTCATTTTTGTTTCAGAGTTTCTAGGGAATAATTTAAATTCTGAAACATTTCCAATCCATTTGTTTGAAGTTATTTTAAACACGTATTCTTTGAAACTATTACCATCATTTGTTGATACTTCAATATTTCCTATCGCTTTACCGTCTACAGATAACGATAACACATTGTTTGTAGAAGACTGATTACTTATACGAAGGCGTATGGTTTTGTTTTCATAAGCATTGATGTAATTAGTTTTTTGTACAATTCTTGCATAATTTGATATTGGGCTAAATGTTATAAAGCCTGAAGGAGTAGCAGAAACATTGCCTCCTTCCCCAAAAAAAGCCTCTGTGTCGTTATCAAAATTGTAAGTGTTTTTTTCTGTTTGGGCTAAGGTGAGGATTGACGTTGTTAGGAATAATACTAAAGTGAAATTTTTCATAATTGTTATTTTAAAGTTATATGTGGCCAAATTTATTTAACACACTCGATAGAGCTGTTCATTATATTCCGTAAATAGTTTGATTTTATATTTTTCTATTTGTTATTATTATTTTTTAATTATTCACCTGTAATATCATACAAAATAATTGTTTGATAGGTTTTAAATTATCTAGAATAATTAATAAAAAACACGAAGCCAAACCTTTTTAAGAAAATATAAAACCTAAAACCGTATTGAAGGGTTTTAATTTGTGATAAATAATTATTCCTAAAATTTAAATGAAAAGAAAAATATCCTTTTTCATAGTAATTGCTTTTGTTACTGTGGCATATTCTCAAAAAAATATAACAAGTAAAGTCTTAAAAAAATGGAAAATTCAAAGTAGTATAAAAATTGATGAAAATAAAATTTCAACCAGTTTGTACAATGATAGTTCTTGGATTGAGACTGAAGTACCTTCAACAGTTTTTAACGCACTTGTAAAAAAAGGGATTTATAAGGATATTTATTTGGGAAAAAATCTTGACACTATAAGTAAAGATCTTTTTAAAACATCTTGGTGGTACAGAACCACTTTTGATATAGATAACTTGAATCTTACCCATTCTTTATATCTTGAAGGTATCAACTATAGTGCTAATATTTGGTTAAATGGTAAACAAATAGCATCTAATAAAGAAATTATAAATTCGTTCAGACAATTTAAATTACAAATAAATAAATACATAAAAAAAGGTAATAATGTCTTAGCTATTGAGGTTTTTCCACCAAATCCAGGAGACTTTACTATTGGTTTTGTTGATTGGAATCCAGAACCACCAGATAATAATATGGGTATTTTTAGAAGAGTAAGTATTATTAGTCATAATGGTATAGGTATTGAAAATCCTTATGTAGAATCTTCGTTTAAAGACGGAGATTATGATAAAGTTGATTTAACTTTTTCAACAAATCTTATAAACTATAAAAAAAACATTGATGGTATTTTGAAGATAGAGATTGGAGATATTGTTATTAATAAAAAAGTTAGTTTAAAAAAGGGTGAAAACAAAAAAATTATTTTAACGGTAAAAGATTTTGAACAACTTAAAATCTCAAACCCAAAACTTTGGTGGCCTTATACAATTGGTAAACCAGAATTATATAATGCAAAAGTTGAATTCTTATGTCGTAATAAGCTAATAAATAAAGTGACTTTTGATTTTGGAATTAGAGAAGTTTCTGATTTTTTTACTAAAGATGGTCATAGAGGATTTAAAATAAATGGCAAGAAAATATCTATTAGAGGTGGTGGTTGGGTTGATAATATTATGCTAGATGACACTGAAGATTATATACAATCACAACTAGACTATGTAAGAGATATGAATCTTAATACAATTAGATTGGAAGGGTTTTGGGGAAAAGACCATACAATTTATGAGAAATGTGATAAGATGGGTATTCTGGTTATGGTTGGTTGGAGTTGTCAATGGGAGTGGGAAAACTATTTGGGCAAACCTGTTGATGAAGTTTACGGAGGAATCCAATCTCCAGAAGACATAGAATTAATGACAACTGCGTGGAGAGATCAGGTTGTTTGGCTAAGAAATCATCCTTCAATTTTTACTTGGATGGCAGGTAGCGATTGTAAACCTTTACCTGAGTTAGAAAAAGAATATTTTAAAATATTTAATGAGTACGATTCTACTAGAGTTTACCTTTCTTCAGCAAAAGAGTGGAATTCTCTTGCAGGTCCAAGTGGAGTTAAAATGCGTGGTCCCTATGCGTATGTTCCTCCTATATATTGGTTTAATGATACTAAATATGGTGGTGCTTTTGGATTTAATACAGAAACTGGTCCAGGTGCTCAAGTACCTCCTATAGAGAGTATACGTAAAATGATTCCTGAAAAAGATTTATGGCCAATAAACGACGTTTGGGATTATCATTGTGGAAGAAATGTATTTAATACACTTGATAGATTTACAGAGGCCTTAAATAAGAGATATTGTAAAGCTAAAAATGTTGAAGATTATGCTTTTAAAGCACAGTTATTAAACTATGAATTAATGCGCCCTATGTTTGAAGCATTTTCTGCAAATAGATATGATGCCACTGGTGTTATTCAGTGGATGTTAAATTCTGCATGGCCAGAAATGTATTGGCAACTTTACGATAGCTATTTAATGCCAAATGGAGCATATTATGCCACTAAAAAAGCAGGAATGCCTATACATGCATTATACAATTACAATAATGAATCTATTTATTTGGTAAACGATAAACTTGAAGACGCAAATGAATTAAAACTTGAAATTAAAGTTTTAGATATTAATTCGAAAATTCTTTTTGAGAAAAAATTAAATACAAAGATCAAAGCAAATTCTTCAATTAATGTTTTCAAATTACAGGAAATATCAAATCTAACAGACACCTATTTTTTAAGCCTGAAAGTGTTAAACAACAAAGATGAAGAAATTGATAATAATTTTTATTGGCTAAGCAAAAAAGAAGATGTTTTGGATTATGAAACCAAAGTTCCAAAATGGAATTATCATACACCATCAAAACAATATTCAGATTTCACACAACTTGAAAAACTTCAAAAAGTGAAGTTAAGTCATCAAGTGATTAAAACAGAAAACGAAGAATTTATAAACTTTGAAGTTACTTTAAATAATTCATCAGATAAAATGGCATTTTTTATTGAATTAAAAATTGTTGACAAAGAAACTGGCTTGTCCATATTGCCTGTTATCTGGTCAGATAATTATGTGTCTATATTACCAGGAGAAATAAGAACTTATAAAGGTAAAATAAAGAAAAATCACCTTAATAATAAAGAGACAGAATTTATTTATAATGGATGGAATACTAATATTAATAAATAATATTTTGGTTAACTTATAAATAAATAAAAGGCATTGAAATGAAAACGAATTATATTTTAGTACTATTGATATTATTGGCTTTTTTCGTTATTTCTTTTTTAACAAATATACTTGGTGCACTAAACCCAAGTGTTTCGTTAAGTTATAATCTAAGTGAAACAATGGCTGGGTTTTTACCGTTTTCTTTTTTTATTGCTTATGGGGTCATGTCTATACCTGCCGGATTTATGATAGAAAAATATGGAGAGAAGCGAATGATGCTTATTGGTTTTGCTCTAGCTTTATTTGCATCTGTTTTTTTTGCTTGTATTCCTTCATTTAATGTGTTCTTGTTTTCTTTATTTACCATTGGCACTGGTATGGCTATTTTGCAAGTAGTAATAAATCCACTTTTAAGAGAATCTGGCGGAAAAGAAAACTATGCATTTACTTCTGTAATGGGTCAACTAATTTTTGGAGTAGCTTCGTTTGTAAGTCCACTAGTTTATTCATGGTTAGTAACTAGTATAGGTAATGCTGAAAATACAAGTCTTATCATTAATTTGTTATCTGGAGTAACTTCAAAAGGTATGTCTTGGACGTCTATATATTGGATATTTGCTTTTTTAAGTTTAATATTAATTGTATTGGTGTTTTTGATAAAGTTTCCTAATGTATCATTAGAGGATGATGAAAAAGTAGGTACTAAAGAAAGCTATTTACTACTTTTTAAAAATAGGACTGTTCAATTGTTTTTCTTTGGTCTTTTTGCTTATGTCGGGGTAGAACAAGGTATTTCTTATTGGATGTCTAAATTTTTACAAACATATCATGGGTTTGATTATGAAACAACTGGAGCTAGTGCAGTGGCTAATTTTTGGGGATTAATGACTATTGGAGGTGTAGTTGGATTGATACTATTAAAATTTATAGATAGTAAGTTGGTGTTAAAAATTTTCACCTCATTAGCAATATTAAGCCTTTCATTTGCGTTATTTGGTTCTGCTGAAGAGTCTCTTTACGGATTTCAATATTGTGGATTTTTATTATCTGTAATGTACCCAATTATATTTTCACTTGGTTTAAATTCTATCGATAAACTACATGGTGCTTTTGCAGGAATTTTAGTAAGTGGAATTATGGGAGGTGCTGTTATACAGTTATTAATTGGTTTTATTAGCGATTTTACTTCTTTAAAAGTTGGTATGCTACTCAATTTTGTGTTGCTTTTATATATATTTTATATCGGTTTTAGTGCAAAACCACTTATTAATAATAAAACAATAAACTTAAAGGATAAGTTTAAATAAGATTTATGTTTACATAATTTAAATTTCATTTAAATTGCTTTTCTCATCTCTATATTTGGATGGTGTAGTACCAAACCTCTTTTTAAAACTAGTGCTAAAATATTTGGCGTTTTGAAAACCAACTAGTAATGATATATCAACTATTGGCTTGTTGGTATATATAAGCATTTGAGAAGCTTTATTAAGCCTTATGGTTAATATTAAGTTATTAATGCTCATATTGGTTATTTTAGACATTTTGCTGTAAATAAGAGATTTACTCATACCTAATTCTTTTGAGAATGTAGTAATATTAAAGTCTATGTCGTCAATATGTTTTTCAATAATGGCTAAGGTTTGTTCATAGAATTTTTCGTCTGAAGTATTGATAGTTTCAGAATCTATAGTGATGTCTAAATTATCAACCATTTTGTCTTTTAGTCTAATTCTTCTTTGTAAAAGATTATTTATTCTAGATTTTAAAACATCTAAAGAGAAAGGTTTTTCAAGATACGCATCGGCTCCAGTTTCATAACCTTCAACTTTTTCTTCATTACGAGTTTTTGCTGTTAATAGAATTACAGGTACATCACATGTTTTTACGTTCTCTTTTAGTTTTTTACAAAATTCAAAACCATTCATTATTGGCATTGCAATATCTGAAACTACTAAATGTATTTTTTGATTTTTTATAATATCTAAAGCTTCTAATCCATTTTCTGCGGTTATTACTATGTATGTTTTAGAAAGGTTTGTGTATAAATAATCTCTTAAAGTAGTTTCGTCTTCTACTACAAGTATTGTTTTGTTTTTTAGCTTAACATCCAGTATTTCGTTATGTTCCAATAATTTGCTTTCTGAAAGAACATATTCCGTTTTATTATTCAGTTCAACTAAATCACTTTTTTTAAAATGACTATTTCCTAATTGAAAAATAACTTCAAAGGTGCTTCCTTTTCCAAAAACGCTATCTACTTTAATACTTCCTTTGTGTGCTTTAACAAATTCATGGGTTAAGGCTAAACCGATGCCAGATCCTCCAATATGGTTTTTAGATTGATAAAAACGTTCAAAAATATGAGGAATATCTTCTTTTAAAATTCCTTGCCCAAAATCTTGAACAATAATGCTTACATGCTTATCTTTTAAATCTATTTTTAAAAGAATTTTGTTGTTTTTATTACTGTACTTAAATGCATTAGATAAAAGGTTATAAAAAATGGTTTCTACCATGTATTTGTCAAACCATAAAAGCAAGGATTTTTGGTTGCTAATGAATTCAAGTTCAATATGTTTGCTCATCGAAAAATCACTAAAGCTTCCTGTCAATTCTTTAAGAAAGCTAATAATGTCTTCTTGTACAATTTGTATATCTGGTTCTTTAAATTGAGTTTTTCTAAAATCAACCCCCCTATTAATCAACCTATTAATTCTTAAAGCGTTTTTTTGAATTAAAGATAAATTGTTTTTAATATTTAAGTTCGTAGTTTCTTTTATTATTGATTCAACAGGACTAATTATTAAGCTTAAAGGTGTGCGAATTTCGTGAGACAAATTGGTGAAAAACTCTAATTGTTTCTCGTCTAATTCATTTTGTTCTTTTAATGTCTTTTTTTCAAATTCAAAATCTCTTTTTAGGCGTTCTTTATTTAAAATAGTTTTATTGATTATAAAGATTATAAAAATTATAAAGCTAATAACCAATATTTTAAACCAAATTGTTTGCCACCAAGCAGGTAAGACTTTAAGTGTTATTGATGAATACGATTCGTCCCATAAACCAGACAGACTAGAAGCTTTTACTTTTAAAGTATAAGTGCCTGGAGATAAATTCATATATGTTAAAGACCGTTCTTTAGTAATACTCCACTCATTATTATATCCTTCAAGTTTGTATGAGAATTTTATATTTTTTGCATATTTTAAATTGAATGCTGTAAAATTTATAGTAACAACTTTATCTTTACGATTTAGGGTAATTAATTTAGTCTGTTCTAAAGGTTCTGTTATAATTTTATCCTCATTAGGAGTAAGTTTTTTATGATTTATAAATAATTTTGTAAATATTACTTTATTTATTTTTGTTTTAGTTTTTATACTGTCTGGATGAAAGACTAAAAGCCCTTTTTCACCACCAAAAACTAAACGGCCATCATTTAATTTTAGTGATTTTAAAGACTTAAAAGAATTATCAATAAACCCATCTTTATAAGTGTAATTTGTAAAATTTTTAGTTTCTATGTCAAATTTTGAAATGCCTTGTCCTGTACCTAGCCACAAGTTTTTAGAATTGTATGCAAATAAAGAATTTATAGTTTCATTATTTAGACCAGATTCCGTTCCATAAAAAATTGTTTTATTTGTTTTAATATCAATTAAAGCGAGACCATTATTTGTTGCTAACCAATATTTATCACCTTTATATTTCCAAATACTGTAAACTTTTTTTGTTAGGTTTGATATTATCTCAAATTTATTATTTGAGTATTTGTATAGGCCAGAAGCGTTACCAAAAATAGAAGCATCTTTTGAAATGGGTTTGAATGACAAAGCACGAATATTATTCTGTGTGAAATTGTAATCTGGCTTTATTAATAAAGCATTATTTAATTTGTTAAATCTAACAACCTTATTGCCACCAATATAAAATGAATTATCGTCTTTTTCAATAAATGTAATTCGAGTGTCTAAATTTAATTCCTGATTTATGTAGTTCTGATTTATTAACTTGTTTTCTGTAATGTTAAAGGTACTTACACCATTATTATAAGTCCCTAGAATTAATATATTTGAAGCTATTTGGTTGATGCAAGATATTATTTTTATAGATTCGTCATAAATTACTTGTTTCAATATATTGTCTTCAAATTTGTATAACCCTTTACCATCAGAACCTACCCAAACTCTATTTTTTGAATCTAAAAAAATAGAAGTTACTGGTATGTCGAACTTTTGATTTTTTTCTGTAGATGTTACCTTGTATGTGCTAAAGGGGTTGTCATCATCAAGTTGGCTAACACCATTTTTAACTGTTCCTAGCCATAACGATGAGTTATGGTCTATATAGGCTGAATAAATAAAGTTGGACGCTAAAGAATGATTATTATTTAAGTCATTAACAATATATCTAAACTTTTTTGTAGTAGTGTTGTAAATATTTATTCCACCACCATCTGTAAATAGCCAATACTCATTATTGGGCATTATTTTAAAATCTAGAATAAAATTGCTGGTTAAACTCTCACCATTTTTTATATCACCCTCAACAAATCTTTCTGTTAGTACACCATTTTTAACAACAAATACACCAAATAAACTAAAAATCCAAAACTCTGATTTACTTATCGGATATATCTTTATAATATGAGTAGAATTGGGGATTATATCATGAGCTAAATAACTTAGTTTTTTTGTTTTTAAGTTTAATAAATAGAAACCATCATCTTCAAAATGTATAACTAAATTATTTTTATCATATTTAAATACATTTATATGGTTTTCAAATGGTTTTCTATTTTTTTTTAAGGTTAATAAATTTAAACTATCTATAGGTTCTAAATTAGAATTGAAAATGTTAACTATATTATTTTTTGAAAGTACCCATATTTCATTATTTTCAGTTTCAATAATTCCTTTGTACGTAATATCATCAATTAAAGTTACATTTTTAAATTTTTCTGTTTTATAGTTGAAAACATCAACACTATTAGTTGTGCAAATAAGTAGTTTTCCTTTAGAGGTTTGTAATATGTCGACAACGTAATTGTTTGTTAAAGAACTTTTGTCAGCTCTATTATTACGGTACAAATCCATATTTATACCATCATATCTATTTAAGCCATTGTCAGATCCAAACCACATATAACCGTAAGAATCTTGATATATTACTCTAACAAAGTTACTTGCAAGCCCATCTTCTCTTGTTAAATTAATAAAATGTTCGTTTTGGCTAACCGAAAAAAAAGGTGTTAAAAATAAGATGCTTAATATCAGAGGAAGCACATGTTTCATAAGTTTTACTTAAAAGGCAAAGTATTAAACATTAGTAATTTAATTAAAAACAACCACTTAGCAAATATAATTATTTATGAATGGATGGTTGGTTTAAATCATATTTAGTAGTAAAGCATTTGCTTAAGTCTAATTTTTTATATTTTTCTTAAAATTAAAAATTCTTCCAAATATATTTTTAGTAAATATTTAGAAGAATTTTAAAGATGCTATTAAGTTGATTCTTTCAGACTATATATATTATTCTTTTTGATTTAAAATAAATATTTAGTCTTTTAAAAATTTAGAAGTAGAGACTCCAGTTTCAGTAGTAATTTGGACTAAATATATACCTTTTGATAAATTTTCAACATTAATATGATTAGAATTTATGTTGCTAGCAACTTTCTTTCCTAACAAATTATATAATTCTAATTTTATTATATCATTATTAACGGTTTTAATATTTAAAACATTTTTTACTGGGTTTGGGTATAATGAACTCTTATAGTGTTCAATATCTTGAACAGCCAAAGTTGCACTATTACTAAAAATTATATAATCGTAAATTATAGTTCCGGCAGTACTTAAATTATTATTTGCTGAATTCTTTGGGAAAAACTTGAAAGGTGTAACAGCACCAGTCCAATTTGCATGCGTAATTTCTGCTGAGTAAGTTTTATAATCGGTATCATTAGTTGATATATCTAATGTAGCAACGATTGTACCTGATGAACCTGCGGTAAGTGCTAATTTATCATTAGATCCTGCGGAATTTTTAATTCTTATATGTAAATATTTGTATGTGTTTGCATCAACATTTTTAACAAGTTGTGCCATTCTAGCATAAGATGAAGTTGTGCTTGTGAAAGTAACATACCCAGTTGGACTTGCGGATACAGTGCCACCTTCTCCAACAAACGATTCCTCGCTTGTGTCAAAACTATAAATGTGTTGTTCTTGGGCTAAGCTTACAAGAGAGATTGACAAAAACAGGACAAAAGTAATTTTTTTCATGGTTTAAGTTTTAAAGGATTAATATTTTCCTCAATATTATAAAATTGAACTACTTTCTGAGTTTGATAAATTCCGAAAAAGGTTTGTTTTTGTACAGATCTATTTTATTTAAATATACTGTTGTTTGTGTGCTATTCTATTTCTATAGGCTTAATTATTCAAGTAAAAGTCGGTTAATCTTGCTTTTAAAGAAGTAATTAATTTAAAAGTGAATCCTTTAATTAATCAAAAAGAACAAACACAAACCTTTTTAAGAGAAAACAAAACCTTAAAACTTATAAAAGAACTTTTTTTTGTAAAGAATTTAATATTCAACAAAACTTAATAGCTGTGAATGTATCTAAGTATTTTAATTTTTAACTCACAAAAATTATTTTTTATATAAAGTATCCAATAACTAAAAACTTATACCATAAATTAAATGGCACAATCGAATAAAAATACAATAGCAATATTAATAATAGCAGGTTTATTTTTCATTTTTGGATTTGTAACTTGGATTAATGGAGCCTTAATACCTTTTATGAAAACCATAAATGAGTTAACCGATGCTCAATCGTATTTAGTTGCTTCAGCTTCCTATATTTCTTTTGTAGTGATGGCATTACCAGCGTCTTATTTACTAAATAAAATTGGTTATAAAAGAGGTATGTCTTTAGGCTTAATAATCATGGCAATGGGTGCTTTAGTATTTATACCAGCAGCTGAGGCTAGAACTTATTGGGTGTTTTTAACAGGCATATTCATTCAGGGCATAGGAATGACACTGTTACAAACGGCATCTAATCCATATATAACAATATTAGGTCCTATAGAAAGCGGTGCAAAACGTATTGCAATTATGGGTATAGCAAATAAAACAGCTGGGGCATTAGGTTCTTTAATTTTTGGAGCGATATTATTATCGGGTATTGATGAAGTAAAAGAACAATTAGTTTCAGCTACTTTAAAAGAGAAAGAAGTTCTTTTAGATACAATGGCTAATAGCGTGTTTGTGCCTTATTTAGTTATGGCAATTGTATTATTTATTTTAGGAATATTAATAAGAAAAGCACCCTTACCACATGTTGAGGTAGATGAACTAGAAGAAGTAGAAACAGGTGAAACTGCTAAAACAAATGTTTTTCAGTTTCCTCATTTATGGTTTGGTATTTTAGCATTGTTTGTATATGTAGGTGCCGAAGTAATAGCTGGAGATACTATTATTTCTTACGGTATATCACTAGGTTTTTCGTCAGCTGATGCTAAATTTTTTACCACATTTACTTTAATGGCTATGGTTGCAACTTATACTTTAGGTGTTTTTTTAATTCCTAAGTATATAGACCAAAGAACAGCTTTAATAACTAGTTCTTTCTTAGGTATAGTTTTTAGTTTAAGTATTTTATTTACTCAAGGGTTTACGTCTGTTTTGTTTGTTGCAGCTCTAGGAATTGCAAATGCTTTAGTGTGGCCTGCAATTTGGCCATTAACTTTAGACGGTTTAGGTAAGTTTACAAAAACGGGATCTGCTTTATTAGTTATGGCTATTTCGGGAGGAGCCATCGTTCCTCCTCTTTATGGTAAAATTGTTGATGCTAAAAAGTGCGATTTAATTAATAGAGGGCTACAAAATACAGACGCTATCTCTTTAGCAGCTACGAGTAGCTACTGGATTTTAATTCCTTGTTATTCTATTGTTTTATTTTTTGCTATTAAAGGATATAAATATAAAAGTTGGAAGGGTATTCAATAATTAAAATAATTACAGAAAATAATAATCAAAAATATGTTAAAAAGCAGTATAGATAAAGCGACAGGATTCGAAAAAAGATTTGAAAATATAGGGACTGTAGTTTACGAAAATTCAACTGTTGCATCAAAAGCAGTTGCAAAAGAAATTGCAGATCTTATTAGAGTTACACAAGCACAAAAGAAAGCGTGTATATTAGGTTTAGCGACAGGTTCAACACCAAAAGGTTTATACGCAGAATTAGTGCGCTTACATAAAGAAGAAGGGTTGAGTTTTAAAAACGTCATATCCTTTAATTTAGATGAATATTATCCAATGGAACCTAACTCTATTAATAGTTATGTCCGTTTTATGAAAGAACAATTGTTTAATCATGTGGATATATTGCCAGAAAACTATAATGTACCTGATGGTACTTTATCTAAGGAAGAAATAGCTGATTATTGTGATAGCTATGAGGCGAAAATTGAAGCGTTAGGTGGTTTTGATTTACAGATTTTAGGCATAGGAGGTAATGGGCACATTGGATTCAATGAATCTGGATCGCTTCAAAATTCAAAGACACGTTTAGTTGCCTTAGATCATATTACACGAGTAGCTGCAAGCAGCGACTTTTCTGGTCTAGAAAATACTCCAAGAACTGCTATCACATTAGGTGTTAAAAAAATAATGGAAGCCAAAAGAGTAATACTCATGGCTTGGGGTGAAGGTAAATCTAATATTATTAAAGCTTCAACGGAGGGAGAAGTAACTAGTCGTGTGCCAGCATCATATTTGCAAGAACATAATAACGCAACGTTTGTATTGGATAAAGAGGCGGCATCAAAATTAACCAGAATTAATTCACCATGGTTAGTTGAAAAAATAGTTTGGACTGATAAGCTAATTAGAAAAGCTGTTTTGAATTTAGCTCTTAATTTAAAGAAACCTATTTTAATGCTTACGGACGCAGATTACATTGAAAACGGAATGAGCGATTTACTGGCAGATTCAGGTCCTGCATATGATATTAATATTAAAATATTTAATAAACTACAAAATACAATTACAGGTTGGCCTGGTGGTAAGCCTAATTCGGATGATACTAAACGACCAGAGCGTGCCGAACCAACAAAGAAAAGGGTGCTTATTTTTAGTCCACATCCCGACGATGATATTATTAGTATGGGAGGAACTTTTAAGAGACTACAAGAACAAGGGCATGAAGTTCATGTGGGCTATCAAACATCAGGTAATATTGCTGTTGCTGATGATGAAGCTCTTCGTTTTGCAAGTTTTGTGTGTGATTATAATGATAAATTTGGTATAGAAAATAGAGAGTCATTTACCATATATAAGCGCGCTGAAGAATTTTTAAAAAATAAAAAAACTAGCGAAGTAGATACTGAAGACGTTAGGGACATAAAAGGGTTAATAAGAAAAGGAGAAGCACGTTCTACATGTTACTATATTGGTATTCCAAAAGAACAAATTCATTTTATGGAATTACCATTTTATGAAACAGGAGCTATAGAAAAAAAGGCATTGGGAACAGACGATATCCAGTTAACAATCGATTTAATAGAAAAAATTAAACCACATCAAATATATGCGGCTGGTGACTTAGCCGATCCTCATGGTACGCACAAAGTATGCTTAGATGTTGTTTTTGCAGCAGTAAGGGAACTGAAAACTAAAAAATTCATGAAGGATTGCTGGTTATGGTTGTACAGAGGAGCATGGCAAGAATGGGGAATTGACGAAATTGAAATGGCAGTACCTATGGGGCCAGATCAAGTATTGGAAAAACGAAAAGGGATTTTTAAACATCAATCTCAAAAGGATGGTGTGGTGTTTCAGGGTGCCGATAGTAGGGAGTTTTGGCAGCGTGCCGAGGATAGAAACAAAGAAACAGCAGACTTATATGATGCATTAGGTTTGTCTCATTATGCAGCTATGGAAGCTTTTGTTAAATGGGAATTCTAATTTGTATATAAACTAAAGTTTAATGAAATTTTAAGATGCTTACTATAGATAAAACAACTAATACTAAATCAACTTGCTATAAGCTTGATAAAATCACTGAAGTTAAGAGTATATTGGTTTGTAACAAGTTTGTTAATTGGGTTATTGGCGAATTTGATTTATACCTTAAGAATGAGTCGGAAGAATTAAAAGTATATTTTCCTAATGGTTGGTTTTGTGTTAGAAGTTTTATAAAAGGGGATCAGTTTTATTTTGTTGAAATAAAAATTGAAGGAAAATCAAAAATAGCATGTGAAATTTTAATGATTAGACTAATACGCATTTTAGATCAAGTTGTTAATCTATCTACTAAAAAAAATTAACAATCCAAAAATAAAAAGAACAATAACAAACCTATTTTAGAACATACTAAACTAATCATTTTACAACAACTCCTTTTTTTGTTAAAAATAATTAATTCAATTTATTTATGGATGAAGTTTTAAAGCCTAGAAATAGGCATGCTATTATCTTTCTTTTTTTTATGCTGAACATATCATTATGTTTAGCCCAAATTATTGAAGAAGAACTGCCGGTAAGAGGTTTTACTATTAGCGCTCCAAGACCATCTGAACTTGGAAAATTTACAGATTTTGTTGAAAAATACTTGTCAAAAACAAACGTGAACACATTGTTTTTAATGGTAAACTATAAGTATCAATTTGAGAGCCATCCAGAATTAGCAGAAACATCATCTTTATCTCAAAATGATGTAAAAAAAATAGTTACAACTTGTAAAAATTATGGTATTACAATAGTTCCGCTTATAAATTTATTAGGACATCAATCTTGGAAACAGGATAATATAAAATCTTTGTTAAAAGTATATCCACAGTTTGAGGAAAATCCAGGTGATAAATTACAAGACAAAGATTTTTACTGCCGCAGTTATTGTCCACTACATCCAGAGGTTCACGCTATTGTTTTTGATCTAGTAGATGAATTGATTAAGGTTTTTGAAGCAAAAGCAATTCATGTGGGTATGGACGAGGTTTTTGTGTTGGGTGAGGATAGTTGCAGTAGATGTAAAGGAAAAAATAAAGCAAAACTTTTTGCAGACGAAGTAACAAAAATTTACAATCATCTAGAATCAAAAGGTGTAAATATGTACATGTGGGGAGATCGTCTTTTAGACGGCAAAACTACCGGATTAGGGAAGTGGAGTGCTTCTCATAATGATACCCATCCTGCAATAGACTTAATATCTAAAAATATAATTATTTGCGATTGGCAATATAAAACAGCACCACCAACTCCTGCATATTTTGCAATGAAAGGATTTAAGGTAATAAGTTGCTCTTTTGAAGTTCCCGAAGTAGCAATTCAACAATTAGATAATGTATTAAGTTTAAGAAAACTTAATAAAGTAATTATAAAAAATAGGTTGCTAGGTGTTATGCATACCTATTGGAGCACTTTCGATTCTTTTATTGATTGTTACGAAAATTCAAATTGTAATTCAGAAACTATAAAAGGAGCTGTTGAAACATTTAAAACAATGTATGAAAATGATAAATAATTTACAATGATGTTGTTTATTATTAGTGTCATTATAGCTAATTTATAAATTAAGTTGCTATTAATAAAGATGTAATCATCAAAGTTATTTAAAAGATTTATTTACAGAAAATAATCTAATTACAGCTCAAAGTTAGATTAGAAATGCTTCTAAAAATAAAACTGTTCAAATTCCATAAATTTTAAAAAGTAAGAATTAATATGAAAAAATATCACGTTAGTATAGTGTTTTTAATAGTTAGCATTTTTAATATAAATGCTTCTAATAATCAAGAATTAAAAAAATATTTAGTTCCCATACCAAAAAGTGTAACAGTTTTAGAAACATCTTTTAAGCCTAATAGCGGTAGAATAATTGCCTATGGAATAGCAACAAATTTGGGTGTAAGGTTTAGTGCCAATAATCTACAAAAAATATTGAAAGAAAAAGGTATGTATTTTTCTATAGCAGGAAATGTAGCTGTTGGAGAAACTCCAGAAATCGAGTTAATAATTGACTCTAAAAAGCAAACAAACTCTCAAGGCTATTCATTAGTAATCAATGAGAATAAAATAACACTTACAGCTAACAATGAAGCAGGTTTGTATTATGGCGTGCTTACTTTGGGGCAAATTGCTCAATATGCCTACGATTTTGGAACGTTTCCTCAAGTTATAATAAATGATTATCCAGATTTTAAAAGGCGAGGTGTTACAATAGATATTAGTAGAACCAAGGTGCCAACTATGGCAACATTATATCAATATATTGATATGTTTGCTTCATGGAAAATTAATGAAATTCAGTTATATACAGAGCATACTTTTCAATATCAAAACCATAAAAAGGTTTGGCAAGATGCTAGTGCATTATCTTCTAACGACATTATAGATTTAGATAAATATTGTAGCGATAGGTTTATAGATTTAGTGCCTAATCAAAACGGTTTTGGACATATGGAACGTTGGTTAGAACATAAAGAATATTGGCATCTTGCAGAAAATGAAACAATTTCAGATCCTACACATCATATTTTAGGTATTAGACGAACTATATCTGCTGTAGATAAGAGTTCTGTTGATTTTGTTGACAATTTGTATAGCGAGTTACTTTCAAATTTTTCAAGTGAAAATGTAAACATTGGTGGCGATGAACCCTATGAGCTAGGTACAGGAAAATCTAAAAAAGAAGTTTCGGAAAAAGGAAAAGGGCAAGTATATTTAGATTTTTTATTAAAGCTAAATAGTATTATTGAAAAAAATGGTAAAAAAGCCCAATTTTGGGGAGATATCATTTTAGAACATCCTGAATTAATTAAAGACTTACCCAAAAATATTACTTGTATGATTTGGGGTTATAAATGGGATCATCCATTTAACAAAGAAGCTGCTAAGTTTAAAGAAGCAAAAATACCATTCTATGTATGCCCTGGTACTTCGTCATGGCGCTCTATAGTTGGTAGAACAGAAAACGCAATAAAAAATCAAATAAATGCAGCCGAAAACGGAATTAAATATGGTGCTATAGGATATTTGAACACAGATTGGGGAGATGATGGACATCCGCAACCATTAATTACTGGTTATGCACCTTATGTATATGGTGCTGCTGTTTCATGGTCGTTAGAAAATAATAGAGATTTGGATATTAATTGGGTTTTAAACAAATATATTTATAAAGATCCTGCTGAAAAAACGGCGCAAGTTATTTTCGATATGGGAAATACCAATCAGATATTAGATAATTCAGATATCAATAACTATTCTTTTTATTCATTGCTTTATTACATAAATAAACCTTTAAAAGAAAATAGACAAACAGCTAAATTAAATAGTAAAGACTTGAATGAGGCAATAAATGTTTTAAACAAAATTATCGAAAGAGTTGAAACCTGCAAAGCGACAGCCAATGATGCAGAGATTGTATACAGAGAAATTATAAATGCTTCCAAGTTAGCAATTCATTCTTGTAATTTAGGCATTGCCAAATTAAAAGCTAAAGAAGGTAGTATAGAAAAAGTTGATGCAGATACAAAATATAAATTATTAGTAGAGATAGATGCAATTATAGCTGAATATAAAGAAGTTTGGATACTGAGAAACCAAATTGGTGGCTTAACGGATAGTCTAGAGCAATTATTAAAAGTTAGAACTGCATATTTGAATTAATCCTTCACCAATATATTTTACTAGCTTATTAATTAAAAACTATTTTAATTATGGTAAATCAATCAATTTATTTTTTTTTTAAAAATCAATTTTTATTAATTCATTTCTTGTTTTTTTGCATTACTTCTTTTTTACAAGTAGCAGCACAACAAGATTATTACTTAGATTTTGCGGCGAACAATAAAGCAATATCTAATGCGGCAGTTATTGAATTAAATAATACTGATAAATTTACTCTTGAAGCTGAAGTATTTCTAGATTCTCAAACTAATTTAACTAATGTTTTAAGCAAAATTTATGATACTAATAATCGCGTTGCTTTGCAAATAAGTAATGGTGTTATTTATGGAATAGTATGTAATGGGGCAAATGCATATCGTCGTACTTCTAGTGCGGTTTTAACTACAGGTTTGTGGTATCATATTGCAATGGTTTATAATGGAACTTTGTCTACTAACTCAGATAGAATTAAATTATTTATAAATGGTGTAGAAGAAACTAATTTAATAACTTCAGGAACCTTACCTAGTTTTACATCAAATGATGCAAATTTTACTTCAAAACCATATATGGTTGGAGGCACATATTTTGATGGACATCTTGATGATGTAAGGGTTTGGAACACAGCACTTAGTGCTAATACGATTAATATCTGGAAAAGTTTACATATTGGTTCAAATCACCCCAATTATGCAAACCTCAAATTATATTGGGATTTTGATAACATCAGTAATTCTAGTATTGTAAGCGCAGTAAATGGAACTTTATATGCAGGAACAATAGAAGCAGCTACTTACGGAGGGCCAACAGTACACGAACATGTAGTAGGTGGTTATTTGCCATCGTATAGGTTGACTAGTTTTGCTTTAAAAAATCCTTCATTAACTATGGAACATCTTACTCATTTATATTATTTTTCAATAAGTACAGATGTTTCTGGTAATTTAGGAGCGGTTGATTCTAATGGTAATTTTACACCTTTAGCTAATTACTTACCAAGTGTTCAATCAAATTTGAACACAATTAAAAGTTGGATAGACACTAAGAAAACAAAATTGATTTTAGTTTTTGGTGGATGGGTTTCATCCGATTACATAGATGAAGTTGCAGCTAGCCCAACAGCAAGAAATAACGTAGCTCAAAATTTAGTGGACTTTTGTATAAATAATCAATTAGATGGGATTGATATTGATTGGGAAAATTATCATGGAGAAGTTAATGATGTCAATTATGTTAATCTTGTTTCGGCTATAAAATCTAAAATATTAGCTTCAAGCAATACAAATTTAGAGTTGTCTGTAACTATTCTTCCAGAGCATGATAAACCTAACGATCCTATAGGGCTTAATGGGCTTTTTGGAAACATAGATTTTTTGCAGATAATGTCTTATGGTAAATCTAGAATATCACAAGGAACACAAATACCTATGTCAAAGGTTCAAGAGTATTACACACGATGGACAAATGCTGGATTACCAAGTTCAAAACTCGTTTTGGGCTTGCCTGATTATGCAAAAACATTAGTAGATGATAGTACATTGTTTTATAGTGATGTTGTGGCTCAAAACCCTAATCTAGATACTAATTTAGACGCCGTCGTATCTAATGGAAAAACATATTATTTTAATGGTGTAAATACAATTAAAGAAAAAGCTCAATACGTATTAGATAATAATTTAAAAGGTGTTATGTTTTGGGAACTATATCAAGATACTGATATTACTAACTCTATGTCTTTATTAAATGCAGCTACAAGTATTATACCAGTAAATGTTACTTCAACATCGTTAAGTAATAATAATTTCGAAATGGACAATGAACTTAAAGTTTACCCTAATCCATCTACAAATATTTTTAATGTTTCATTCTACAGTAATAATCCAAAATTTACTAAAATAATGGTTTATGATATTAATAGTAGATTGGTTTGGGAAAACATAAGTTCTTTAAAAACAGGCTTAAATAATATAGCTCTAGATTTAAAGAAACTAAATACAGGTTTTTATATTTTAAGAATTATTGATGGGAATAAATCGTCAACAAAAAAACTTATAAAAAATGAATAAATTATAAACTTTGTATTATGTGGATTTTTGTTTAATAATTTGTAAATGAGGTTTTTAGATAATATCAAACCTATTAAGGAAGATATTGGATTTAAAAAAAGATAATTTATTCGAGTTTTACGTTAAACAAACTTTAACAAAATTTTATTTTATTATGAAAAATCAACTACAAGCTTTTTTAACAAAAAAACAAAAACTGTTTTTATTTATTTTTTTCATTGGAACCCTAACCAATATTTCGGCACAAAAAGTGGTTGGCGGTTATTTGCCTACTTATTCTATAAATAACTTAACTAATGCACAATTAAGAGATAAAATGGCACATTTAACTCATTTATATTTTTTCTCTGTAACTTCAAGTTATAATGGACAAATAGGAACTGCTAAAACAGTAAATGGTAGTGCTACTTTTACCTATATTCAAAATGATCCAGACTTTTTTACTAAGTTAGATAGAGTTAAAAACGTAAAAGCTTGGAATGGTTTAGATACAAAAGTAATTTTAGTAGTTGGCGGCGAACTTTCGTCTTATTATTTACATAGTATGATTAAAAACACAACCAATGAAGCAACATATGCTGCAAATTTAGTTCAATTTTGCCACGCTAATGGCTTTGATGGTATTGATGTAGATTGGGAAGATTACACTACAAGTTCAGGCACACAACTTAAATATACAGGTGCAGAGTATACCAATTTACTTCAAAAAATAAAAAGTGAAATTACAGCTCAAGCATCATCAAACGGAGGTAAAGTTTTAAGTTTATCTGCAACCCTTGTCCCAGAACGTTATGATCGTACAGGTATTTCGGGTATTTTTCAATATATAGATTATCTTCAAATTATGTCTTACGGAGGAGGATCTAGAATAGGTAATGATACACAAGTGCCAATTTCCAAACTTGATCAATATTATACGGGATGGATTACTAACCTTAGTCTTCCAGCTAATAAATATGTTATTGGTTTGCCTGTTTATGCAAAAACTCTAAATACTGAGTTTACACAAAAAGTGTTGTCTACATCATATAAAAACCTAATTGATAGCAACCCTACAATTGTTAATAGTAAACCAGATAGAGCTGTTGTGAGTTCTTTTACAAGTGGAGGTATGCCTTACAGTAATGTGCCTTTTTACTTTAACTGCGTAAATACCATTAAAACCAAAGGACAATATGTGTTAGATAATAACTTAAAAGGGGTTATGTTTTGGGAAATAACCCAAGATTTTGATTATACTAATAGCAATTCTTTAATTAGAGCAATGAATGAAAAAATATCAGTTTATGGTGGTTCTAGCTCTAAAACAACTGGTGGTAAGGGTACATTAAGTACCGATGAAATTATTAAAGACACACAAAATCATTTTACGGTTTTTCCCAATCCATCCTCAGAGGTATTTAATGTTTCATTTTACTCGAATAATCCTGAATCAACTAAAATAATGGTTTATGATATTAATAGTCGTTTGGTTTGGGAGAATACTAAGCCTTTATTGCTTGGGGATAATAATTTAGAAGTAAATTTTAAGACACTAAATAAAGGGTTTTATGTTTTGAAAATTATTGATGGTAATCAAACATTAACAAGAAAACTTGTTAAAAATTAAACAAAAATGATTAATTCATTGTTTACAAACTAAAAATAACTAAAGAAACAACACTTCATGAAAATAAAAACAAATAAAAATATTAATCATTATCGAAACTTTTTAGCTCTAACGGTTATGCTATTTACATTATTTGCTAATGCTCATAATACAAAAATAGATTTAGTACAAAGCACTATAACGGGAATTGTAACAGATGTTGCAGGGCAACCATTACCAGGTGTAAGTGTTGTAATACTTGGAACCAAAAAAGGAGTGTCAACAGATTTTGATGGTAAATATGTTATTAAAGCTTCAAAAAATGAAGTATTAATGTTTACATATTTAGGAATGGCTAATAAAACAGTATTGGTTGGAGAGCAAACAACTATTAATGTCGTTCTTCAAGAAGCTACAAGCTCACTAGAAGAAGTAACAGTTATTGGTTATGGGACAGTTAAAAAAAATGATCTTACTGGTTCTGTTTCGGCAATTAAACCCAATGAAAATGAGGCACTAAGAAGTGGCTCTATTAATAACTTATTACAAGGTAAGGTAGCTGGTTTGGATGTTACAAGTACAACTGGAACTCCAGGTGCAGCTTTAAGTGTAAGAATTCGAGGGACAAACTCGCTAAGGTCTGATAATGAACCATTATATGTGGTTGATGGTATTATAATGAATACATCAACCGAGGATGCATCAAATCCATTTGCAAACACAATAAACGATTTTCAAGCTCAACAAAATGGGTTGTCAGGAATTAATCCAAGTGATATTGCTAATATTCAGGTTCTTAAAGACGCATCTGCAACTGCAATTTATGGTTCTAGAGGTGCTAATGGTGTTATTATAATAACTACTAAGAGTGGAAAAGAAGGTAAAGCAACTATAAAGGCAAGTACATCAACAACAGCTTCTATTATGAGTAGAAGCATAAAACTTTTAGATGCAAATGGTTATGCGAGTATGAGAAATGATGATGCTATTTTGGACGGTACTAGTATTCGTTATGGTTTTTATGGTAACAATATATATAAAATTAGAAATATTCCAGCTAACGATTTGTATTTTAGAGATGTTTCAAGTGCAGTTTTAAATCCGTCGGTTATTAATACCTATAACCTTACACCTACAGAACAAATAAATTGGTTAGAAGAGATGACAACCATGGCTATTAGTACTGTACATAGAGTTTCTGTAAGTGGAGGTACAGGAGGGGTTTATTATTATTTTGCAACAGGTATTAATAATGAAAATGGTATAATACCAAACTCAAGTATTAAATCTGGCGACCTTCGTAGTAATTTGAGTGTTAAGGTAAATAAAAACATCACATTAAGATCAACGTTGTATACCACATACAATTCTAATGACATGAATTTATCTACAGATGGCACAGGTAATCGAGGTTTAATGAATGCAATACTTAATGCGTCTCCTCTCAATGATGATATTTTTGCAGAAGATGGAGAGCCATTATCTAGTCCTTACCTTTGGGCTTCAGATTATTACGATAATTCAAAAGAATCTAGAACTGTAGCTTCGGTTGGAGCAGATATTAAATTTACAGATTTTTTAACATACCAATTAAAAGTTAATGCCAACACTAGAAATAAAGAAAGAGTTAGGTATTATACTAATAATATTGGTTTAGGTGCATCTTATAACGGTTATTTGGGTGAATCAAATTTAACTTCTAGAAACTACTCTACAGAAAACTTGCTACAATTCAAAAAGAATTTCTCAAAAGCACATTCGCTTAATGGAACCTTAGGTTTTACAACCGATCAATATCGAACAGTTACTAAATCTATTTATGGAAGCAATTTTTCAGACCTTATTTTAGGTGAAAAAGGATTAAATTTTGCTCAAAGTATAGTTTATAATAATCCAAACGAATATCCTAAAAACTATGTTTCTGCATTTGTAAGAGCCAATTATGCTTTACTGGATAAATATTTAGTTACTTACACGTTCAGACGTGATGGTGTGAGTGTTTTTAGTGGAGACAAAAAATGGGATAATTTTCATTCCTTAGCATTAGCATGGAAATTAGAAAAAGAAAAGTTTATTAAAAGCCTTGGATTTATTAGTCAGCTTAAATTGCGTGCAGGTTGGGGGCAAACGGGTAATTCTAGTATTGCACCTTTTCAAACACTTAACCTTTATAATATAACTCAAGGAGCAGATTATAGTGGTAATACAATAACAGGTCTTGTATCAACAGGAATACCTAACACTAATCTGGTTTGGGAAGAAACTGTACAAAGTAATACAGGATTAGACTGGTCTATTCTTAAAGGTAAATTTAGTGGAGCAATAGATGCCTATTTAAAAACTACTGAGCGCTTATTATTAAACAAACCAATACCAGCATCAAATGGATTTACATCTACAACAGTTAACGTAGGTGAAATTGAAAATAAAGGACTAGAATTTACTGTTGATGCCAATATTTATAGCAAAAACAACTTTACTTGGTCTATTGGTGCAAATATAGGATTTAATAAAAATAAGATTATAGATTTAGGAACTGAAGATACTTTTGGTGATGGTAGAACTCATTTTTTTGGAAGTGGTTTAGGAACAGGTGTTTATACAGATCCTGTAAATATATTTCTTGAGAATGAGTCTATTGGAATGTTTTGGGGTTTAAAAACGGATGGTCTATACCGTACTGCTGATGACTTAATCGATGCACCTATATACAGAGGTGTTGCACCTCAACTAGGAGATGTTCGTTTTATTGATAAAGATGGTGATGGACAAATTGGAACTTCAGATAAGCAAATTATAGGAAACCCAAACCCAGATTACACCTATGGCTTTAATACAGAAGTAAGTTTTAAAAACATATCGTTACGCTTAGTTTTTACAGGGAAACAGGGTAATAACATTTTCAACGCAAAGTTGGGACAAAATGGATATAATGATAGACGAGGACAATATAACGTATATTCAGACTCTTGGTATGATAGATGGACACCAAATAATATAGATAGTAAATTTCCAAGACAAGGTTTTTCGTTGCTAGATTCAGCTGATATTTTGGTTGAAGACGGTAGTTTTTTAAGACTTGCAACAGCAACAATTAATTATAATCTCCCAACCGATTTAATGAAAGATTTGGGAATTAAAGATGCAAGTATATATCTTACAGGAAATAATCTTCTGCTATTAACAAAGTACAGAGGCTTTGATCCAGAAGTGAATTCATTTGCCTACGATGGTACAAGAATTGGGATAGATTGGTCGAGTTCACCAAGACCAATATCGTTTACAATAGGTCTTAATGTTTCTTTTTAATAATTAATAATTCAAAAAAATGAAAAATTCAATATTAAGTTTAGTAAAGCCCTTAGAAATAAGAGCATTTTTATTGGTTTTAATTACGGGTATAGCATTGTTTTCTTGTGAAGAAACATTAGAAGAAGAGCCAGAATATGCGGTTGACGCTGCTAAAATATTTTCAACAGAAGAAAGGGCTGAATTAGCTTTAAAAGGAGCACTGTTTCAAATTGAAAATGGGTTTTGGGCTAATCAAGGTACACATCAGTTAATAGCTGCTTCGGGTACATTTTTATATAGGTCAACATCGTCAGGTGGTTATATAGCAGAATATAATAACAATATTTTTAAAGATAATCAACCATGGTCATCATCCATTTGGAATGATATTTATAGTTCAATATATTCATTAAATGTAATAACAAACTATTTTGAAACTAACAAACCGGATTTTGATAAACTGTCAGATGGTTATAAAAAGGTTTTAGGCTCTGCCTATTTTTTAAGAGCTTACCAATATTTTAAATTAGTAAGATTTTGGGGAAAAGTTCCAATGCCTTTACAGCCAGCAATTGGCATTACACATACGCCACTTTCTACAGAAGTTGAGGTTTATTTACAAATAATTAAAGATTTTGAACAAGCTAAAACATTACTTCCTGCAGGTAGTGGTGTGCCACAAAATTTTCAAGGACCAATTAAAACAGCAGCCGATGCTTTTCTTGCCAAAGTTTATGCCACCCAAGCAGGATGGTATAATATGCCAGAACTATGGGTAAAAGCAAAAACTCATGCAGATTTAGTTATAGCCTCAAACAATTATATGTTGGAAGATGATATAGCAAAATTACACTCAACCGCTGGTAGAAACTCAAGAGAAGCTATTTTTGAATTGCAAGCAAATTATGTTGTGAATTTAAATAATCTTTCCCAAGCTTATAACCCGCTTGATTATGAGTATGACGGATCATTTGGAGGATTTATTAAAGTTCAGCCTTGGATGTGGACACAGCAAATGGGTGATAATTTATATAGCGATTACACAAAAAATGCTACAACTGGGAAAATTACTGCTGTTAGAGAACACGACCCTCGTGTTGATATTACCTATATAGATTCATCCTTTACAAGAGTTAATTCCACACCTGTTACAGTTTATCCAAGAAGCAAAACTACAAGTGGTGCTTATCTTTATGTTGCCAAATATTTGGATTTTAATAGAACTAGTAATGCTAGTATGTGTAATTGGAAAGTGCTTAGGTATGCAGATATACTTTTATTAAGAGCAGAAATTGAAAATGAAATTAATGGACCAGCAAATGCTTATCAATATGTAAATCAAGTTTTGGATAGAGCAAGAAGAAATGGAAAAGGAACATACCCACTAAGTTGGAATCTTACTAATGTTCCAACAAAAGAAAGTTTTAGAAAGAAAATTGCTTGGGAGCGTATGTACGAATTAATAGGTGAAGGGCATGAATTTTATGAATCTAGACGACGTGGAAAAGATTTTCTTGTAAATGAATTTATTTCGGTTCATAATAACTTTAATGACCCAGTTTTAGCACCATTGATTAGAACAAAAGCTACAGATGATGGAATAATGCACTTAGTAATTCCATTATCAGAATCGGCAAACAATAATGCTATTGATTAAATTTTGTAAAATAAAGTTGTAAGTAATTTTATAAAAGTCTCATCTCCCAATATAAATTAGCAAAAAGATAATCTAATGCTATTTTAATTAGATTATCTTTTTTACTGTAAATTCTTAATATTAAAAAAATCATGAATTATTACCTTTTTTTGAGTTTTAAATAATTAACTCAAAACCTATAATATAATTCAAAATTAATTTGTAGTAACATTTAAAGTTAAAGCAAAGATTAATTAAAAAAATAATTTAACACTATTGTATTTTGAAAAAACTAGCTAAAAACATTTTAATACTTATGTTACCTCTATGTATGATGTCTCAAAGTGTTAAATATAAACAAGATAGCGCAATTTCTTATTTAACTGTAGAAAAAGGTATTATATCAGATTATCAAAAAGAAAAGTGCCTATTAGATATATATTATCCAAAAAATAAAGCAAAAGCTCCAGTTATTATATGGTTTCATGGTGGAGGTTTAACTGCAGGTGAAAGATCTATACCTAGCCAATTAAAAAATAAAGGTTGTGTTATTGTAGGTGTGGGATACAGGTTAGCAAATGTTGTAAAAGCTGAAAACTGTATTGATGACGCAGTTGCAGCAATTGCTTGGGTTTTTAAAAATATTGAGTCTTACAACGGCGACCCTAATTTAATTTTTATTTCTGGACATTCAGCAGGAGGCTATCTCGCTTTAATGGCAGTAATGAATAAAAAACTGTTAGAAAAATATAGTATAGATTCTAACAAAGTTGCAGGTTTAATTCCGTTTAGTGGCCATACAATTACTCACTTTCAAATTCGTTCGGAAAGAGGGATACCGGGAAAACAACCTATAATTGATGAATTTGCGCCATTGTATTATGTTCGTAAAGTTGCGCCTCCAATTTTATTAATAACTGGTGATAGAGAACTTGAAATGTTAGGCAGGTATGAAGAAAATGCTTATTTCTATAGAATGATGAAAGTATCTGGGCACAATGATATTACGTTGTATGAAATGGACGGATATGGTCATGTTATGGATAGTCCAGCATATCCATTACTGTTGAAATTTGTAGAGAAAATAACTAAAACTAAAATTTAGTTAATTCATTATTAAATAAACTTATTTATTGTAGTTAATATAAATCGATAACAGGTTATATGTTCGTTTTGTATTAATTTATAATGAAACGTATCATGTCTAAAATGTCTAAAAATTTTTCAAAATTTATTAAATTATTAGTTTTAACTACAGTTATTTCATGTTTGTGTATTACTAAAATACACGCCAAGGTTTATATGTTTATTCATGCACACCCAGACGACGAAATATATTTTAAAGCTGGTTGGATATATGATAGGATTAAATCTACAGACACATTAATTGTTGTTATTGCAACAGCAGGCGATGCCAATAAATGGAGTTACCCAAGATGGGAAAGCAGTCTGGATGCTAAAGATTTTGATAATGATGGTGATATTGATATGGTTGATAGAGGCTATGATAGAATGGCATATAGAAGTACGCCAGGGCTAGCGTCATTAGGACTAGATACTGTTAATAATCTGTTTTTTTTGGGTTACCCTGATGGAGGTATATACGGCATGTGGGAAGATAGAAATTTACAATACTTAAATCCTATAACTAAATACAACAAGTCTCCTTACGTTGTAGATGCTCCAAAATATTGTTATGGTCTTAGTTATAAAACAGAAGTGCCCTACACATATAGTTCATTATCACAGGATATAAAGAGACTGTATAGTAAATACAAGCCAGATTGTGTTATGGTTCCCGATTTTTTAGACACACCTTCAGATCACGGTGCTTTAGGTAGAGTAGCAACACAAGCTCTATATGATTTAAGAGAAGATGGAAATAATGATTGGGTAAAAAAAGTTGAAGTGATTTGGTCATATGCATCACACTTTGCTTGGGATAATCACGAGTCTTGGTTAGGTGGTAAAGATTTTTTACCAGAAGAAGATGGTCCTTTTTTAGCAGAACCTTTTCCTCAAGATATTTTTCCGCCTCAAGTAAGTTATTATGACAAATTAGGTGGAGAAAATAAATGTAAACTATGGAAATTTCATCCTTACGAAATGCCAAATCCACCATGTTTTAGGGCAAGAAAAAATGATATTATTCGTGGGCCTTTTGTTATGTATGATAACACAGGACCATCTGAGTGGAGTAGTTTTTTAATAAAACAAAACAAAACAGTAAATAAATTAAGTTTTAGTATTAATGTAAGAGATATAGCTCCGGGTATAAATGTAAATACTAAGCCTCAATATATTTTTTCTACAGATAAAGGTAAAACATGGAGCGGTGTACCAGGGCTCAAAGGTTTTTACAGAAATAAAAGCAATAAATCAATATACGATGTTAAGCAATTTAAAAACAGGCCAGAAACTGAAAACTATTCATATTGGCAAGGCAATGTTGCTTTTGAAAGGATAGATGCTAAAATAGATTTTGAAAACGATTTTAATTTAAGTGAAGCAGTTAATGATGATTACTGGTCTGCAGAATGGATTGGTTGGGTTAAAACAGTAGAAAAAAGTGGGGTGTATTATTTTTTTTTAGAAGCTGAAGATTCTGGTTTTCTCATGGTTAACAATCAATTAATAGTGTGGGATCATGGAGATTTTATTATGGGGAAAAAAAGAGGAATTGGAATCTATCTTGAAAAAGATAAAGTTTATCCAATTCACTTAGGTTTTTGGGATTACACGGGTGATGCTGGTTGTAAACTTTATTGGAAAACTCCTGATGAAAGTGAAAGCAAAATAATAACATCTTCAAATTTATTGTGTGGAGATGCTTTAATTGATGGCTTGGAAGGATCAACAAATACTCAAACCATAACAGTATCCAACCTGCCAATTAGTATGGCTTCTAAAAAGAGTAAAATAATGTTTATGGCACTAGATATGGCAGGTAATATAGGTGTTAGCCCAATACTAACTACTAAGTAAATAAACAATAAATATTAATAACTGTAGAATAATTAAGATATTATATGATAAAACTTATTGAAAGAGCTTATAATAATAAGAATAGAATTGCAGTTAAAAGTGAAGGTTATAGTTATACATATAAAACGCTTTTAAACAAATCAGAATCCATTGCAGTTGAATTATTAGCAGGAAAAAGAGATTTAAATGAACAAAGAATAACATTTTTAGTAAATCCAAGTTTTCAATATGTAACCATACAATGGGGTATTTGGAGAGCTGGTGGTATCGCAGTTCCCTTATGTATTAAACATCCGTTAGAATCTATTAAATATGTATTGGAAGATACGGACGCCTCTATTTTAATTTACAGTAAAGAATACAAGGATTTAATTGAACCATTATTTAATAATACCAATATTCGATTTATTAGAGCGGAGTCTTTTAGTAATATTTTTGGCTTATTGCCTGAAGTTGATATTAAAAGACGCGCCATGATAATTTATACTAGTGGTACAACTGGATTACCTAAAGGAGTTGTTTCAACACACAAAAATATTGAAGCACAAATATCAAGCTTAATAAGTTTTTGGGGATGGAATCAATCTGACCACATTTTGAATGTTTTACCTATGCACCATGTACACGGTATTATAAATGTTCTTAGTTGTGCACTTTGGAGTGGTGCTTGCTGTGAGTTTTTGCCTAAATTCAATCCTGAAGAAATATTTAAATTGTTTAAAAAGCAAGAGATAAACGTTTTTATGGCAGTTCCAACTATATATTTTAAGTTAATAGCTTATTGGAACGATTTGAAAAAAACAGAACAAGAAGAAATATTTTTAATTTTAAAAAAATTCAGATTAATGGTATCCGGATCTGCCGCATTACCTTTAAGTCTACATGAACAATGGGAAAAAATAAGTAATCATGTTCTTTTGGAACGCTATGGAATGACAGAGATGGGTATGGCAATAAGTAATCCATATAATGGTAAGAGAAGACCAGGTTTTATAGGCCAACCACTAGGAAATGTATCAGTGCGATTAGTTGATGAAAATAATAATTTAGTTAAGGTAGGTGAGCCTGGTGAAATACAAGTAAAGGGTGAAAATGTTTTTAATGAATATTGGAATAAACCAGAAGCTACCAAAGAAGCATTTACACTAGACGGTTGGTTTAAAACTGGAGATATTGCTGTTTTAAATAATGGGAGCTATAAAATTTTAGGGAGAAATTCTGTAGATATAATTAAGTCTGGTGGATATAAAATTTCGGCCTTAGAAATAGAAGAAGTGCTTAGGCAACATGTTAATATTAAAGATTGTGCGGTAATAGGTATTCCAGATGAAGAATGGGGCGAAATTATTGGAGTTAGTTTAGTGTTAAATACTAAAGAAATTTCTATTGATAATCTTAAAAGCTGGCTTATAGAAAAGTTGCCAGGTTATAAAATTCCTAAAAAATATATTATACAGACGGACTTACCTCGCAACACTATGGGAAAGGTTACCAAAAATGAGCTAAAAAAATTATTTAGTGTCAATATTCTGTAATATGAAAATATACGGTGTTGCTTTATTAGCAGGTTGTTTTTTGATAGGTAAGTTTACTGGTTATGCTTTAGGGATGTTTATAAATATTGAAGGTGATATAGGGGGTGTTGGTTTTGCTATGATCTATCTTATTACTATTAATTCTTTTATGAAGAAAAAAGGATTACTTAAAAAAGAAACTAGAAGAGGCATATTGTTTTGGGGTACCATGTATATCCCAATTGTAATAGCAATGTCAGCAACACAAAATGTGAAGGCAGCTTGGGCTGGTGGATGGATTGCTCTTTTAGTTGGTATAGTAGTGGTTCTTTTAATTTTTTTATTTGTACCAATAATATCAAAAATAGGTAATAAAAAAGAACCAATAAAACTTTAGAAAGTAATGTTAGAAATTTTAGAAAATATTATAGATAAAAATGGTTTAATTTTTGCTTTTTTATGTGTTGGTTTTTTAATGTTGTTTTCGTTTTGGATATCCAAACATATTTTAAAAAATTATATACCAAGCGTTGCTATAGCCATAATTATAGCATTAGGCTTAGCCTTTTTTGGTAGTAAAAACGGATTAGGTAATGTTAAAGTTTTTGCTGGACTCAGTTTATTAGGTGGCTCAATGTTTCGAGATTTTGCTGTAGTTGCAACTGCAATGAATGCAGACATTGCTAAAATTAAAGCAGCAGGTTTTGCAGGTTCTATTTCATTAATTGTAGGAGTGTCATTTTCCTTTTCTGTCGGCGCGTTACTTTCTTTTCTTTTTGGATATACAGATATAGTTAGCATAACAACCATAGGTGCAGGTGCTTGTACTTACATTGTCGGTCCTATAACAGGTTATGCTTTAGGTGCAACTTCAGAAGTTATTGCTATTAGTATTGCAACAGGTGTAGTTAAAACAATTTTCGTAACTATAATGACACCATTACTAGCTAAAGGAATAGGATTAAACAATCCACATAGTGCCATTGTTTTTGGAGGTTTAATGGGTACTACTAGTGGTGTAGCAGCAGGATTAGCAGCTACAGATGTTAAGTTAGTTCCTTACGGAGCTATGGCAGCTACTTTTTATACGGGTTTAGGCTGCTTATTGTGTCCGTCTTTTTTTTATTTAATAATAGATTATTTTTTAAAATGAATTAGAATCAATGCAAAATATTAACCCTATTTCTAGAAATAAAGATTTAATCAATCCCAATCATGTTTTTAATAAAATAGATTATATACTTAAGCTATGTGAAGAATTAGTTTCGTATAAAGGTAGAACATCAGGAATATCTTTAGCCACAAGAATATTAGATGAATATCAAAAGTTAAATGAAGCAGAGAAATTGTCTTATTTCTTAGATGTCAATAAAAGATTTACTTCAAACATTTCGGATATACGCAGAGATGCAGAACTCTTTTTAGAAAACAGTAATCTTAAAAATTTAAATAACCTTTCTGTAAGTATTGAAGGAAAGCGTCAAGAGTTATTTAGGAGAATGAATATGGCTATTGGTGGCAGTGAAGTATTAGTTTTTATGAGAGGTGATTTGTTACCTTTAATTAACGACTTCCCTGAACTTAAAGAATTAGACAATGATTTGATACACTTATTTAGGTCATGGTTTAACCCAGGTTTTCTTAAACTTAGAAAAATAAATTGGAGTACTGAAGCAAGTATTCTAGAAAAATTTATAGCCAACGAAAAGGTTCACTATATTAAAGATTTATCTGAAATAAAGAAAAGATTACAAAACCATAAAGAGTTTTATGCTTATTTTCATCCTGCCATAAAAATTGAGCCAATAATTTTTGTAGAAGTTGCTTATACAAAAGGTATTGGAAAATCTATTCAAGAAATAATTAATAGAAATACAAAATCCAATTTATCAGAATTTGATTCCTGTATGTTTTATTCCATAAACAATTGTTTGGTTGGATTGTCCAGAATATCACTTGGTAATTTTTTAATTAAACGTGTTGTTCAAAAAATTTTAGTGGATAAACCAAATATTAAAAAGTTTTATACGCTATCTCCTGTACCAGGTTTTGTTAAATGGTTGTTAGAAAATAAAGGAAAAAATATAGTAGGTTACATTTCTGAAACTGAAATAAAATCAATTTTTATAATATTTGATAACACCTTTGATTTATCAAAATTAAATGCAAAAACAAAAAATGTCATCTTAAAATTATGTGCCATTTATTTAATAAAGGTAAAAATAAAAGATAGGCCCATTAATAAAGTAGCAAGTTTTCATTTAGGAAATGGTGCTTTTATTAACGATATTTTTTGGAATGGAGATACCTCCGATAATGGCATGAAATCTTCATTAGGTATTATGGTGAACTATGAATATGACTTAAAAAGAATGGACGAATACCACGAATCTTTTTTTTCAAAGGGAAAAATAACATTATCTAAAAAAGTACAAAAGATGATTGAGTAATCATTATGTAAAAAGGACAAGGGTATAAATTTTGGTTAAAAGGGTAATGGAATTTATAAGAAAATGCTAGTTAAATTGCATTTATATTAATTATTATAGTATTAAAAAATTTAAAAATCTTTATGAGGTCAATATTAATAATCCAAATGGGATTGTTAGGCTACTATACCTTATAGAAATTTTAAATAATAATTTATTTATTATATACAATATCCCCGAAATATAAACTCGCAAACTATTTCTCGGCAAAGGGACGGCATAAAGCCGTTCGTTCCTCACTATTTATTCCGTTTCCTTTCCACTCCAAAATTTTGTCTTCCGTTTGGTTAACCCTTAGATATTGTTTAATCAAAACTATAAAATTATGGAAACAATCACCGAACATTTAAAAGAAGTCAATCTGGTTGAGATTTCAACAAGTAAAACCAATCCAAGAAGCGATTTTAACGAACAATCTATCCAAGAACTTTCAGAAAGCATCAAGGAAAATGGACTGCTTCAACCATTATTGGTAAGACCAACAGCGAAAGGGTATGAACTGGTCTGTGGCGAAAGAAGACTTAGGGCTTGTTCATTAATTAATCTAGAGTCCGTACCCGTACAAATCAAAAAATTGAATGACCAAGAAGCCTTAGAAGCCCAAATTATTGAGAATTTAGAAAGAGAGGATGTCCATCCCTTGCGTGAAGCAGAAACCTTTAGACTGATGATTGACAAAGGGCATTTTCGTATTGAAGATATAGCCATCAAAATAGCCAAGTCTGAGAAGTTCATTCTGCAAAGGCTCAGTTTGAATAATTTAAATGCTGAATGGAAAAAGCTGTTCTTTAGAGGTGATATTAATTTATCAAAGGCATTAATCATTGCGCGATTGGATAAAAAATATCAAAAAGAAGTAGCTGCAAATGCCAGTGATTGGAGTGGTGAGATCAAATCAGCCAAACAACTGCAAAGCTATATCGATTCAAACATTACGGCACTGTTATCAAAAGCGGTTTTTAATCCAATTGACGAAAATCTGATAAAGAAAGCAGGCGCCTGTATCGATTGTCCGAAACGTTCCGGAGCAAACTGTTCCTTGTTTCCCGATGTCAAGGAAGACGATAGGTGTTTCGATCATCTATGTTTTGGGAGTAAAACAGAAAAGCATATACAAAGTGAGATAGACCGTATCATCAATACAGACGAGTCCATTTATTTAATAAGGTCCAAACATCAAGATATGGATGAGGAACTGTCAGAAAAACTAAAAAAACTTGATATCAAAGTATTGGTAAATTATGATGATTTTGAGACGTTTCATGGTGAAGATAAACGGAAACGTAAAATCCAGGGGTTTTGGCTTAATGGCTATGATCGAGGACACTATGCAGCAATCAAATTGACCAAAAAGCAGGAAGAAGCCCTGTTAGATCCCAAAAGCCAAGCATGTGTTAACGTTCAAATTGAAAAAATCAATGTCAGAGCAAAACGTATGCTGGAACTGGATGCAGAAAAAGTGCATAAGCGCATTATTGAAACCATGAGTGAGACCGAGGAATTATCAGTACTTGGAAAACACACCTATTGTGATGCCACAGAAAAAGTAGGCAGACTAATACTATGGAATGCCCTAGGTTGGCCAAAAAAGAAACACTATGGCGAGCTGTTAGAGATAGACAAATATGAAGCAGAGGGTGGTTCTGGACTGCTGAAACGGCTTATGGAGTTGACCAAAAATGACATGGCCATTATCATTAACAATGTAGGTTTTGATGCCTTTAAATCATCGTTACCAATTCATAGCGAAGCAATGGCACTACGAAGTCTGGCCGAAAGTTTCGGAAGTATTCCAATTGTTGATTTTGAGACAGAACAAAAGGCCATTGCCGATAAGCGATTAAGCCGTCAGAAAGAACGGATTGTAAAACTCAAAAACGCGGTGAAGTCATAATTGAAGCCACTAATTGTCCATTTGATAATTAGTGGCTTTTTTAATTAGTGTTAAATATAAAAAATAGTAATCATGGAAAATTTAAAAGTAGTACAGCTTGATTTTGGTTTCGAATGTGAATCAGTAAAAGCAATTGAAAAAGAAGTAAAACCAGCTAAAAAACAAACAAGCGATTTTGTTTTCGATATTATGGATTGTTTGGCAAGTCCTATCATCGTTTTTAAATCCGCATGGCAAGACGCCATACCACTGGAGCTATTAGGCAATATAAAAATGGCAAGACTTCTATGTACAATAACACAAGAGAAAACCGCATCACTTACAGAAACTTTAGTCTATATGATGCCCAGAACATTTGAAGCACCCATGCCCATGGCGTGGGTCAATATCTACACCTGGTTAGGGCTCCAATATGCCCTTCAGTTTAAAAAGAAGTCACAATTGAAAGCCATGGTTGAAATCGCTCCTAAAGACCTTTCTGAGTATGAAAAAGGGCTTTTAAATACCCTTAGAAAATGGATTTATGATAAGCGCAGAAAAGCATTAAAACATACTTATAAAACAACTACAGTTTCAAAATCTGAAGACATTCTAGAAATTCAAGAGAAACTATTTTAAACATAAATATCATAAGATATAGACAAAAAAATGGTTTTAAAATACTTTACGATTCTTTGGATAATTAGGAATTAAACCCATTGCAGCACATTCCCCTGCTTGGCGCGAAAAGCGCCATTTCGGGAAAAGCGCTTCATTAAAATATCTTGGACACAATCCCCACTTTTGACTCTTTTTTTCGCTAACCTTTCCGCTTAGCAGGAAAGGACCACTTCACTCCAAGTAAAAAGCGTGAATTAAGTCCGCTAAAAAAACAAAAGAGTATTAGTTATCGTGTTCCACTTCCCATGTTTTGGTATTTCACAACAGATTTAGACTCACATCCGTAAGCCAACACCGCCATACCTTTTTTTGATAGCAAAATAACAACATTCAGTTTTGAAGGCCAGCATAACCAGGCTCATGCTTCGCACTTTTTATATGGCTTCACAAAACTGAATATTGAAAAGCACTAAGCAACAAAAGAAGGTAACAGCGTCGGCTCTATGGGAAGTAAATCTAAAATAAATCTTATGAAATCATACAAAAACACCAAAAAGGAAGCGAAACACAAATTAAAAAAAACAAAGAAGGAAAACGCTCTGGATATAATAAGTAAATCAATAACAAAGCCTTTCTGAAAGGTTCAGACAGGTTCATATTAATCTTTAAATTTTAAAATTATGAGTACACTTAAAAACAAAGTACAGTTAATTGGCAACGTAGGAAACACGCCAGAAATCACGACCCTAGAAAGCGGTAAAAGAATCGCTAAATTTTCAATCGCTACCAATGCGTTTTACAAAAACTCAAAAGGCGAAAAAGAACAAGATACCCAATGGCACAACATCGTAGCTTGGGGCAAGATTGCTGACATTATAGAAAAATATGTGGGCAAAGGAAAAGAAGTGGCACTTGAAGGTAAATTAACCTCAAGAAGCTACGAAGATAAAGACGGAGCAAAACGCTATGTAACCGAAGTGGTAGCTAATGAAATTCTGCTACTAGGAACTAAAGATGAGGACACCTCACATGACTAAATGAAAAATAAAGAGGGTGTACCCTTTTACCTTACACCCTCTATCTTTCTTAAATCCTAAAAAAAAGAAATAATGAGCAACAAAATTATAACATTACAAGAAACCTTGCAACAGTTTTGTGGTAGTACACAATTTTTTGAAGTACCATTATTACAAACACGCTTTACAGAAGGCATACATTATTTAGCAGAAAAAGCGTCCTGCTTATGGTTGATAACAGATGCATCAGTGATAGCCAAAAGTTTGATGGATAAAAGCTATTTTATTACCATAGACTTTAAACGCCTTTCAGAAGCAGAACAGCAAAAGAAAGGTTGTGAAGCTATCATATTTTATGGTGATGGAAATGATACCATTTTGGAAGCGCACCGCTATAATGTAACCGATTTTCCATTGGATGAATTGCGGATGTATTATGTAAATAATACACTCATGCTTCCAAGTGAATATTAAGAACCAGTATCATGGTATATCTCAATTATAATAATTTAGATAACGAGACCCAACAGCGATTGGTTTCTGTTTCCAAAAAAGATGTGGAACGTAAATTTGGAAATGATTTGAAACGATACGCCAAAGCACATCATTTGGAATATGAAACGCTTTTGGAAGAAGAAGCCATAAAAAACCTCTATTCCTACGAGTATGTTTTTAATATTTAAATTGACATTTAAACCCAAGACCTTTAGTTTTTAAAGGTCTTTTTTATGGGTGTCTAACAAAATCTTGACGAACATCTGACGTTCAAAATTCACATTTTATAAAAAATCATAAAATATACATCCAAAGCCAATCATTTGGGAATAGATCGCATTTTCATTTTACAAGCCAATAGCATAACTTTAAAAGTGTAGGGATACAAATAAAAAGCAACTGATTTTTTAAATCAGGTTGTTTGGAAATTTTGATCCCTACGGGACAAAATAGGAAGAGCAAGAGGGTAACACGCAAAGCGCCGTTACAGTATTTGATTTTTAGTGGAATCCCTCGCCATCAGCGGGATTCAAGCAATTTTTAAAATGGGGCGCTTTGCGGCTTTTCACGGAAAAAATGCCGCAGCCCAGTAAAACCAACAAATTTATCACGGAAAAATGGACAAAGGATATGAAAAGGAGAAATTTGAAAGCTTAAGTATAAAAACGTCGGTGGCTAAACGCTTCAGAAATTATTGTAGAAGCATTTCTAAATCGCAGTCCATGACCTTGTACAACATGGTAAACTTTTTCGAAAGCAATGGCGTATCCCCAGAAGATCATTTAGGCGATACTATAGCAACCCTTAAAGGACAGATCATCAAACGTTCAAATGCAGTAATCGCCATCATCAAAAACATTGAAAAGATACACCATAAACCAACCACAGCCATCTTGCAATCCCTTTTCGAAGAGACCGCATCCATTGAAAAGGAATCGGAAACCATTTTTGATTTTGGAACGCCAACACTCATAACCGAAAATGAAGAACTGACCTATTACAAAAATGCCTATTACAAAACCCAAGAAACCCATAACCAAATGAAACGGGACACTAAGGAATTGCTTAAAAAAGTAAAATATGTAAAGAACAATTTTGGCATTGGACATTATAGGTGGAACATCACCAAGGAAGCCCTAGAGGCTCTTAAACAAAAACTGGACTGATTATGTATGTAACCATAACACCGCAAAAATTGGGTGATAACTACACAGCATCCGTTGCCGATTTTGTAGCCTATTTGGAAAAGGAAAATGAGGATAAATCCGTCGAGGATATCGAACCTTTTTTTAACCAACATGGGGATGCTATTTCCAGTAAGCAGGTCATCCATGAGATAGATGGTAATACAGCAAAACTTAAAAAGAACGAACCTAAATTCTATTCGATTACTCTCAACCCAAGCCAGTATGAATTGAAGAAACTCCAAAACCATTCCGAAGCACTAAAACAATATACCCGAGAGGTCATGAAAAGTTATGCCGCATCGTTTAATCGTGAGATCAACGGTAGGCCTATACATGTTGATGATATCAAATACTTTGCTAAGATTGAGCATGAGCGAAGCTATAAAGGAACGGATAAAGCTATTCAGGAAAATGCACCTTACCATAAAAAAATAGTAGCCCTAAAAAACGAGATACAACAGATTAAAAGTGGCAGACAAATAGGGGATATTTCAGAAAAGCAACGGCAAATCAAACAATTGGAAAGGGAAGCACCCCATAAAAGTAATGGACAGATGATCACCCAAGGTATGGCAAAGGAAGGTTCTCAATCCCATATCCATATCATCGTCAGTAGAAAGGACCAATCGAATCGCTATAGCCTCTCTCCAGGTAGTAAGTACAAAACTTCGGAAGTAGAACTGAATGGCAAAACCGTAAAGCGTGGGTTTGATAGGGATGCCTTCTACAAAAATGCTGAAACCACTTTTGATAGACAGTTTGGCTATAAACGTAACTACGTAGAAACCTATCAAGCTAGAAAGACCTTTACAAAACAACCACAACAGTATTATGCCAGTATTATGGGATTGCCAACCAATGAAAAGGCCATTGCTTTTAAAATGCTTGGTAAAGCAGGACTCAGCACACCCCTTATGAATATCCCAACCAATAAGGTACAGCTCGTAATGAAAGCTATAAAACAATTAAAACGAGGTGTGGGCAAAGCTATAGAATCAGGATCAATAGGGATATGATGCTAGTGGTACAACATATCGGCCTGTATGTCTTTTTAGGAATGCTCCTAGTAGGGATGCTTTTATATGTATTGTTGCAAAATGACCATAAGGCAATACATAAAAAATATCGCGTACATTTTAAACTGAAATCAGGTCGGTTACAAATAGAAAATGTCAAACGTGGGGTGTCGATTATTGGATCTGCAGGTAGTGGTAAAACCGAATCCGTGGTTTTTAATCTGTTGCAACATTTTAGCAAACATCAATTTTGTGGAATCATCCACGACTATAAGGATTTTGAACTCACCGAAATCGCCTATCCCTTGTTCAGTAAAAACCCAGAAATAAAATTCTATACCATTTCATTTGATACTATTTATTTTAAGGTCAATCCCATAGCACCGCGATACCTGCCCAATGAAGAAAGCGTCAATGAACTGTCACGCGTGCTCATTGAAAACCTTTTGGAACAGGGTGAATCCATGAACGTCACCACACGCTTTTTTAATGATGCTGTTGAAGGCTTATTATCAGGGCTTATTTGGAAACTTAAAACGGACTATCCTAAACTCTGCACCTTGCCCCATCTTATAGCGGTATTTCAGAGTATGGACACCAAGAAACTCGTTGCTTTTTTAAATTCCAACTTAACTTCCAAAAGTATGGCAAGTGCATTTATAAATGGTATAGAATCCGAAAAACAAACAGCAGGGGTGAAAAGCACCTTGGCCAATGCCTTTAAAAAAATAAGTTCCCAAAAGTTGTTTATGGTCTTGTCTGAAGATGAAGTGCCACTTAATATCAATAACCCAGACAATCCAGGGGTTATTTCCATTGTCAATAATCCCAAATATGAATCGGCATATGCACCCATTATTGCTACCATCATGCACACGGTCATCAAACAAATGAGTGTTAGAAACCAACAAAGTGCTTTTGTACTTATGGAAGAAGCGCCAACCATAAAGCTTCTAAACATGCACCGCATTCCAGCAACGCTAAGAAGTTATGATATTGCCACCGTTTATGTGATGCAGGATAAAATACAGAATGATATGCTTTATGGCGATAAAGCCAGTAAAGCCATATTGAGCAATTTGTCTTATCAGTTTTTTGGAAAGGTCAATGACCCCGATACAGCAAAGTATTACGAGCAGTTTTTTGAACTCATTAAAATACCAACCAAAAGCATTAGTAGGAGTAGTGGATTGACGTTAGAAAGCCGTATTACTAAAGGTGAAAAGGAGGTTTCGAAGCGACGAGCCAGTATCTTTTTTACTTTAAAACAAGGTGAGTTTGTGGCTTTTGCGGATGGTAAAGATAGCAAGGTGCGGTTTAGGTTACAGAGCATTGAAAAGGTTAAACCAGAAACCAATAGAACCTACTTTGATGGTGAATTAAAGTGGAATTTTGAAATTGTATATCGAGATGTTAAAACATTGTTAGATATAAATGCTAAATAGATAATCACTACCATTTTTTAATTTAATAGTTCAATACTAAAAATGGAATTGTAGATAATGTTTTAATCACAGGTACTTTAAATTTGAAAGTACTCTAAGCACTACGAAGCATAAGTCATACTTTAAAATACTTTAGTTTTGTAGGTCAATCTAGTTTGAGGATTTCCATGAATAAATCACGTATAAAAGTCATATTTATTAATATTTTAACTCTTAAAATTGTATTTATTTAAATGATTAATTCATAAGGTTAACTTTTTGTACTTTATTTGTTATACACAAGTTTTAGGTTAATTGTTCAAATAAGTTAACATAATTCTTAAGGGTTTTTCGGTTTATATATATTACACCACACACCCAAACCCAAAATCTGTTATTAAGTAATTTGTTAAAAATTACAAACCGTAAGTAAAGTTTTATATTTTTATGGGCGTTGAGATTTAAAAATAACCGTTTTAATCCATCCGCATTACGGATATTAACTATTTTTATCCTCTATAAATTTTTAAAGTAAACAATGGCCCAAAACAAACTCACATTAAGTACCCTAGAAAGCTGGCTTTGGGATTCAGCAAACATATTAAGAGGCAGCATAGACTCCTCCGATTTTAAAAACTACATTTTTGGCTTGCTGTTCTTAAAGCGTTCCAACGATGTGTTTGAAGAAGAAGTAGAAAACATCATGAAACGCGAAGGCTTTTCTAGAGAAGAAGCCGAAGAGGAAACCTATTTCCAACTGCCCAAAGAAGCCCGATGGAACAGCATAAAAACCCACACCGAAAATATTGGTATTGCACTAGATAAGGCCTTTGCAGCCATAGAGCAGGCAAACACCAGTTTAGAAGGGGTTATGACCGCCACTAAGTTTGGCGATAAAGAAAAACTATCCGATGAGCTGCTGCAACGCCTATTGCGCCACTTCAACCAACACTCGTTGCGTAACGACCATTTAGAGTCTAACGACCTGTTGGGCGATGCCTACGAATACCTTATTAAAATGTTTGCCGATGATGCCGGTAAAAAAGGAGGCGAGTTCTACACCCCACGCGGGGTGGTACAGCTTATCGTGCAGCTTATAAAACCAGAACCCAAACAAAAGGTGTACGACCCCACCTGTGGGTCGGGGGGTATGCTTATAGAATCTGCCCGATACATTGCCCAACAACCCAACGGTAAAGTGGGCAACAACGTAAACGTGTCGTTGTACGGGCAAGAAAAAAACCTGGGCACGTGGGCCATAGGTAAACTAAACATGTTGCTGCACAACTTTATGGATGCCGATATACGCAAAGGCGACACCCTAACCGCACCACAGCACAAAAACGACCAAAACGAACTAACGCTTTTTGACCGCGTTATTGCCAACCCACCCTTTTCTATGGATGGGTGGTGGACGCCCGCCGAAAACGCCATAGAGGTAAAGCTCGATAAAAACGGCAAAGAAAAGAAAGTAACCCCCAATTATACCAAAGTGGTAAGCGACCCCTATGGGCGTTTCCAGTATGGCATACCGCCACGTGGTTATGCCGATTTAGCTTTTTTACAGCACATGGTAGCCGTATTAAAGCAAGATGGTAAGGCAGGGGTAGTATTGCCACACGGTACCCTGTTTAGAAGCGGTACCGAAGGCGGCATACGCCAAGGCCTCTTGGAAGTCGATTTGGTAGAGGGCATTGTAGGCTTGCCAAGTGCCTTGTTTTACAACACGGGCATACCTGCCAGCATCTGGATAATTAACAAAAACAAAACCGAAGCCCAAAAAGGCAAGGTTATTATTATAGATGCCAGTAACGATTATAAAGAAGGCAAAAACCAAAACGAGCTGGAAGCAACACACATAAACCGCATAGTAACCGCCTATGATGGCGCTACCAATGTAGATAAATACATGCGTGTGGTAGATGTAAAGGAATTAGCCGAAAACGATTATAACCTAAACATTTCCCGTTTTATTGATACCAGCGAACCCGAACCCGAAGTAGATATTAAAGCGGTACACCAAAAACTGGAAGCCTTGGAACAAAAGGAAGCCTACATTGATAAAAAATTAGCTGAATTTTTAAAGGAGTTGGGGGTATGACCATAGATTTCAAAGAAGTTAAATTAGGAAATTTACTTAGAAAAATTGAAGGAGGTGGGACACCAAGTAAAGAAGTTTCTTCATTTTGGAATGGTGATATTCCTTGGGCAGCCGTAAAAGATTTTAAAGGTTGTATTATTGAAGATACAATGGATTCAATTACCATAGAAGGGTTAAAAAATAGTTCATCAAAGTTAATTCCTGCTTGGACTTTAGTAATCCCAACAAGAATGGCATTAGGTAAAGCTGCTTTTTTTACTGTTGATGTTGCTATTAATCAAGATTTGAAAGCATTATATCCTAAAGATAACTTAGATAAATTTTTCTTATTTCATTGGTTTCAATTAAATGCCAATAAAATTTTAGCACTAGGTTCAGGCAGTACGGTAAAGGGTATAAGACTTGAGGTATTAAAGGAGCTTAATATTAAACTACCACCCCTCCCAGAACAACAAAAAATAGCCGACATATTAAGCACCGTAGATGCTAAAATAGAGGTGATAGACCAACAAATTACCGAAACCCAAGCACTTAAAAAAGGCTTGATGCAACGCCTGTTAACCAAAGGCATTGGGCACACCCAGTTTAAAGAATCGCCTTTGGGTAAAATTCCTGTGAGTTGGGAGGTGACGGAATTTAAGAATTTGATTTATAGTCATTGCTATGGCCCTAGGTTTAGTTCAAAAGATTATTCTGAAAGGGGAAATGTTAAAACTATTAGAGGAACGGATATTAATAAAACTGGAGATATATTATATAAACAAGTACCAATAGCGTTATTGCCAAATGATTTTGTAGAAAACCATATGCTAAAAGATGGAGATTTAGTTATGATTACAACTGCTGATTGTGGTTTAACAGGTGTTTATTTTGACCAAGGGTTTCCCTATATTCCAAGTGCGTATGCTGTAAGAATAACATTAAATAAAAAAGCCTATCCACTTTATTTTAAATATGTTTTTCAAACAAAAATGGCTAAGAATCAGGTTGAAAAATATATCAGAAAAGGAACAGTTGCTAATTTACCTGGTTCAGATATTTTAAAATTTGTATTTGCGGCTCCTACTTTTGAAGAACAACAAGAAATTGCAAATATACTAGGTACAGTAGACGAAAAACTAGAAGTATTAGGAGAAAAGAAAACCCACTATCAAGCGTTAAAACAAGGTTTGATGCAACAATTGTTAACGGGTAATATTCGGGTTAAAACAGAGGTAGGCGTATGAGTGTAACAAGCCAAGATTTAGAAAGCTTTGAAGCAGCGTGCGAAAGTGATTTGCTCGATATTAAAGAATCGTTAAACGCCTTTAATATATTTAACGTATTGGGTATTCAATACCGCGAAATACGCCACAGCAATTTTCTAGGTTGGCTGTTTAGCCCCAACGAGTCGCACCAATTGGGCGATGTGTTTTTAAGGAGTTTGTTAACCCACATTTGTAAAGTAATACCAAGCAAGCATACCGAAGTATCTGCCTTATTGGATAAAAACCTGTCAGACACACAAGTTTATAGGGAATCAGTACACAACATTGATATTTTAATAGTGAATGAAAAACTAGGTTTTGTTATCACTATTGAAAATAAAATATTCTCTGGTTATTCAGCGCATCAGTTAGAAAAATACTTTGAATTTGTAGAGGATAATTACAAATTATTACAAACAAAAATATACTTAACCTTAACGCCTTTTGAAAGCAACGGTCATTTATGCTTAATTAAAGGAGACAGGTTTACCAATATAAACTACAAACAAATTGTAGGTATTATAGAATGCAACCAAACATCAATACATGCTTCCAAATCCACCGTTAAAGAAAGCATTAGCCAATACATTGCCATGGTACAAAAAGACATTACAAAAACCAGTAAGGAAGTAGCTTTAGCCCGAGAAATTTATAAAAAATATAAAAAGGAAATTGATTTTATAATCAGTAACCAAGAAGATTTTACGGCTCAAAAAGCGGTTATAATGAATGCCATTAAAGATGGGGAGTTAGGGGATTTTGAAATTATAGAGAATGAACCCCATCCAGAGATTATTAGAATATTACCAAATAAAGAAGCATTAAAAAATATTTTTAGAGATGCTAGATTTAATTCTTGGAATGGCGATTATATGTTTTGTTTGGAACTCTTTTTTCAGAAAAACGTGGTTTGGTTAAAGTGGTGTTTTGGTGATATTAAAAATGATGACAATAGGGAAGCGTATCAATTGATAAAAACTAATATGGTAACAACCATGAATAGTTTCAACTGTTTTAAAATTAAAGGGATAGGAATAGATTTTCATCTTGAAAGTCCAGAGGAAAGTTATAAAGGAATATGTGTTGTTCCTTTATTTAATGATGTGGCATATTATGCAAGTGATAAACCGTTTTTAGAATTATATAAAACAAAATTTGAAGAAATTAACAAAGTTCTTATCCAACCTTGGGTACAAGAATGTTTAGCTAAATTATAAAAGCATGAGCCAATCGCCAGAATACAAATACAGCGAGCTGCCAGCAATTACCTTATTGCAAACGCTGGGGTATCAATACTATGATGCCTCTAAACACGATGAGCGCAGTAATAATACCGAAGTCATTTTAACGGATAGGTTATTGGCAGCCATAAATAAAATAAACCCTTGGCTTAACGATAACAACCTAAACAAAGCCTTTACCCAAATAACCAGTGTAAACGGCGCATCCTTAATGGAAATAAACCAAAACATTTGGGAGCTTATTAAAGGCGGTACCTTTACCGTAAAACAGGTAATTAACGGGGTAGAGGAATTTAAAGCGGTTCATTTTATAGACTATCTAACCCCAAATAACAATGATTTTTTGGTGGTAAATCAAATAAAATACCACGGTAGGTACCAAAACTCGGTACCCGATTTGGTGGTGTATATCAATGGCTTGCCCATAGGTGTTATAGAATGTAAATCGCCCACAGCACCCACGGCGTGGGATTCAGCTTATAACGATTTAAAATATTACCAAGAAAACTCACCAAAACTGTTTCATTACAACCAAATATGCGCCGGTATATGGCAAGTAGGCGGTAGATATGGCGCTATCAATGCCCCAAAACAATTTTATTCGGTGTTTAAAACCAGTAAAGACGATACCGATATATTAGACTTGGCAAAAACCGAGCAAGATAAATTACTCCTGGCCTTATTTAAAAAGGAGCGGGTGCTGGACATCATCAGGCATTTTGTACTGTTTGAACTGGATGAGGGCGTTACCATAAAAAAACTACCGCGTTACCAACAAATACGTGCCACCAACAAAACCATTACCCGATTGCAAGCGGGTGAAGGCGGTGTGGTGTGGCACACCCAAGGCTCGGGTAAATCGTTAACCATGGCATATGTAGCTAGAAAACTGCAAGCCCCCGAATACGGTTTTAACAATCCCACGGTTATGATTATGACCGATAGAAAGGATTTGGATAGGCAAATTACCACCACCTTGCAAAATGTGGGTTTTAAAAACGTAAACCAAGCTTCATCTGTGGTGCATTTGGATAAATTACTGCGTAACGATTACGGGGGTATTATTACCACCACCATACAAAAGTTTCAGGAAACCGATAAAGAAGCCACCGCCAGCACCGACCAAACCGAAATGGAAGAACGTGGTGATGTGATGATTGAAAAACACCTAAAGGAAAAGACCCTTATAAAAATTACCAAAGAACTTCAAAAAGGAAAGTGGGTAGAGGTGGAACGGGTGGAAATTCAATTGGAAGAACTGTCAAAAAAAGAAAACCTTTATATTTTAGTCGATGAGGCTCACCGCAGCCATTACGGGTTTTTAGCATCGTTTATGCGTACCGTATTGCCCAATGCCAAATTTGTGGCTTTTACGGGTACGCCCATTTCAAAAGAAGATAAATCGACCCTAGGCGAGTTTTACGGGGGCGATTATATAGATGTATATACCATAAAAGAAGCCGTTGCCGATGGTGCCACGGTAGAGTTGCTGTACGACGAAGGCATTGCCAAACTGGATGTTAAAAAAGAGGCACTGGACAAGGAGTTTGAAGAAAAGTTTGGAGACTATTCCGCAGAGAAAAAAGATAAGCTAAAAAGCGATGCCTTACGCAAATACCAATTGAGTAAAGGGCGTATAAACGACATTGTAAAACATATTGTAGACCATTTTAGGGATAAAATACATCCAGATGGGCATAAAGCCATGATAGTATGTAGTGGTCGGCCACACGCATTAAGATACCAAGAAGCCCTGCAACGGTTGAAAGACCAAGGCTATCATGGGTTTGAATCGAAAGTGGTGATGAGCATGGGGTCGCTAAAATCGGACCCCATTGCCAAGGAATACTATGAAGTCTTGGAGTGGAATAGAAAGCACCCACAAGATAAAAAGCCCATACACCTAGTCGCACCCGAAGCCATTAAAGAGGTAACCGATAGTTTTAAATTGCCTTTTGGAGATGAAGCAGACACGGAGAAATCGGGCAAAAAGAAATATGATAATACTGCTTTTATAATTGTGTCCGATATGTTGCTTACCGGGTGGGATGCCCCCATAGCCTCCTGTTTGTATTTAGATAAACCCTTAAAGGAACATAACCTGTTGCAAGCCATTGCTAGGGTAAACCGCAGCAGAAAAGGAAAAGCAGCGGGCTATATTGTAGACTATAATGGTATTACCGCCAATTTAATACAGGCATTGGAAATATTTTCGGGTGATATCCGACCAGACGATATTTTAAAGAACATCAACGAAGAGTTGCCCAAGTTGGAAATGAACCACACCAAGCTGGTCGATTTTTTCAAACCCTTACGCATTGATAGGCATTACAACCGCAACGACTATATGGATGCCGCGGTTAGGTTTATAGAACCCATCAACAAACGCGATGATTTTAAAACGCTTTTAAAGGATTTTAATAAATCGCTTAACATCGTACTACCCAATACCAAGGCGATGAAGTACCAAGGGGATTTTAAGCTTTTCAATGAAATAAAACTAAGAGCTAGAAACGCCTTTCCGGATGATGAAGAACTGAAGATTACCAAAGACGAAAGTAACATGCTGCAAGGTATGATAGATGCGCACTTAATAGCCCAAGGCGTAGAAAACCTATTGGAAGAGCCCATTTCCATTATAGACAAGGATAAGTTTAAGGAGGAAATCATGAACGCATCGCCAGCTACCAAAGAGTTGAAAATGCGCAACAATTTAAAACACACCATAAAAGTAGGTTTAGATAAAAACCCCGATTTTTATAAACCCTTGGCGCAACGTTTGGATGAACTGTTGAAGTTAAAAGCCGAAGAACGCATCACGCAATTGGAACTGTTAAAAGCCTATGCCGAAATGCAAGATGAAATCATAGAGCAACAAAAAGAAGGTGAGGCAAAAGGTTTTAAAACAGAACGCGAACGAGCAGTTTATGATGCTATGAAAGTGTTGTTTGCTGAAGATGCCGAAGATGCCACAAAAACCATATTCGACCTGATAGCGGGCGAGTTAAACATTGTGGGTTGGCAAGCAAAAGGACAGGTAAAAAAGGATATAGAAAATAAGATGCGCCGCTATTTAACCACTGCCAAAATAGAACGGGAAGCTGCCAAAGAAAAAGCAAAAGAATTGGTAGAGGTACTTATAAAAAACAAAGATGCCTAAAGTACAGTACGGAGATAAGGTTATAGAATATACATTCCTTCCAAAAGAAGGGCTAAAATCGCATTACATCAGTGTACAAAAAGATACGGGGGTGATGCTAAAGGGCAGCCCTGTACCATTGGAAAAAGAACAGGCGTTTATACTTAAAAAAGCCCGATGGATATTGGAAAAAATGGAATTGGTAGAAGCTATAGGTTATGACGATATTGTAACAGGGTCTAGAATACCCTACTTAGGGAAAAAGTACTATGTAGAGCTATTTGTAAAGCAAGATTTAGACGAAGTAACTATTGATTTTACGGAATCGAAATTCAAAGTATTGGTTCCCAAAGACCAAAACATCCAAGACACTTTAAAAGGAGCATTCGAAGACTTTTTTAGAGCCAAAGCCCAAGAGAAAATACTGCCTAGGGTTAAAAAATGGGCAAAAAAAACGGGTTTGGACTTTAAAGATGTAAAGATTAGAAAATTAGAAAAACGCTGGGGTAGTTGTACACCCACCAATAGCATTTTAATAAATATAGATGCCATTAAACTGCCTTTTAGTTTAATTGATTATCTCATAGTACACGAACTAGTACACACTAAAGTAAAAAACCATTCCAAAGAATTTTGGGCAGAACTTTCCAAACACATACCAAACTGGAAAGAAATGGACGATAAAATGTATGGGATGAAGTTGTAGCAATATTATTATATTTAAATTACCATAACTGATTTAACCTATTTGTTATGTCCAAAAAAAGCTTGAAATAATTTTATATTAAAAACAGATAATGTGTAAAGTGTCGGGTAAAATTAAGTTTTGCACTTGTGTTGATGTTAATATTGACATTGAAGAACTCAATCATTATTGGGTTTTGCATAGATATAATAAAAATAAAGATTTGATTGTAGTAGGTATGCCAACACTTCCACAAATGTTCAATCCCATGTTTGATATTAATGAAGAGCTGATGCTTAATACTTTAAATTCTGCGGATGCTTTCGATAAAAACCTCGATTTAAAATCTGGAGATCGGCTAGAAGTAGTATTATGTAACCATGGTAGATTAAACGAAGAAACATTGTATTTCAATTTTAAATATACAGGCAAACAATGGAAACCCATAGAAGCTGATGCTTTTGAATTAATGACTGGTTTCGATCAGATGGGACAAGGAGAAATAAAGGAAACTGATATTAACACATTATTATAATATGGAACTAGTACTAAAAGACGTCACATTTACGGGAGACATTCTCAACCAAATTACCATCGCTGTAAAAAATGAACGCACCACTGTTAAGGAGTTAATTGCAGCCAGGGTAGAAGCCGAAGTAAAAGCATATAACGAAAAACTACCAGAATATTTCAAGGGGCTTATTCAACCCAATGATACTGAAAAAACCTTAAATGGGTTCAAGCTTAAAGACAGAAACCGAAGAATAGATATAGAAAAACAAGTTTTAATTGCTTGGGATGCTTTTTATAAAAACAGTTATTTTATTTTAATTGACGAGCAACAAGCCGAGGATTTAGAACAAGAAGTACTTATTGGTAAAGATACTACAGTTAATTTTATTAAACTAACACAATTAGTTGGCGGATAAACATGGGAATTAAAGAAAGTTTTAGAAACTTATTTGGCAAGAAAGAGTTTGCTGAAAAACCTGTAAACAATCAATTTGAAAAATTACTTGATGATTTACTTGCTGAAAACTATAGCAAAAACCAATATGGTAATTACGTTTCTTCGGGTTCAATTGGTAAATTAAAATCCTATAAAACTATAAAGGAATTAGATTCAACTACCAAAAAAGCGTTAGTTTTCTATTTAATTGAACCAATAAATACCTCTGAAACTATTTATAAGAAATCAGGAAATTTTTCAGGAAGAGAATTAAACTGGCAAAAAAAATACACATATTCTGAATTATTAAACCTTTTAATGCGCAGTAATCTAGATTTATCATCCGATGATATTATTAGATTGATTAATGAGTTTAAAATTTCAGATGAAAGAAATATTAAAAGTTTCACCTTTTGGCCTATTGGGTTTGCGGTTCAACAAATAGAGCGTTTAGTAAAAAAAGAAGGATTAGATAATACCTTGAAGTTTTACTTAAAAGACTTATTGGACTCGCTAAAGCATACTTCTAAAAAAAATTATTGGGGAGCCGATTTAGAAAAGATTAAAGTTAAGTTAGAAAAAATTGTCTTTGAAAGTGAAAATGACCTAAGTAAAGCTCCACCATATACTTTGCCAGATGATAGATTATCACATATGGTTAATCCTCAAATATTAGGCTTAAAAAGTGACATGCAAGATTCAATGTATACATTGTTTCATTTGTTTATGAAAGCCACAGGGGCTAAACCAACTCAAAAATATTTAAAAGAAACGAGTGATATTATTGACAGTATTGGGCTAGAAAAATATAAAAGCATAGTACAAGAGTGGCTTGAATTTACCGCCTCATTAAAAGTAATTGAAACACCAAAACAAGTTAGATACCCAGATGGACGGGTTTATAATTATGTAGCAAATGAGTTTTTGCATGAAAAGAATCTTATTTTCTTAAAAGGACTACTTTGGAGTATGTCAAAGTTTTATGATTCTAAAACACTCAACATTATCGCTAAATTAACCGAGCGTTGTTTTGATAAAATACCCGGTGTTGGTCCCACGGCGGCGGGAGTTGGCAATGCCTGCATTTACACTTTGGGAAGTGTTAAAGGGCTAGAAGGCATTAGCCATTTGTCTAGACTAAAACTAAAAATCAAGCAGAATAATACTAAAGCCATTATTGGAAAGTATATAGAAGCTTCATCACAAAAACTAGGTATATCAACATCGGAAATTGAAGAATTATCGATTCCAGATTTTGGATTGGTAAATGGATTTAAAACTTATGTTTTTGATGATTATACTTTAGAGGTTAAAATTGAAGCTTTAGGAAAAGTAGCTCTAACATGGGTAAAACCAGATGGTAGTATTCAAAAAACGGCACCATCTTTTATAAAGGATACAAGTAAGCATAAGCAAACTTTAAAAAAAGCAAAAGATAGTGTTGTCCAAATAAAGAAATACTTAACTGCCCAAAGAGATAGGATAGACCGATTGTATTTGTATAATAGAGTTTGGACATATGATAATTTTTTAAAATTTTATTTAAATCATGGTTTAGTTAACTTTATTGCTAAAGATTTGATTTGGACTTTTAAGACAGGAGATAAAGAAGAAAGTGGTTTATGGGTTAAAGAAGAATGGGTTGATGTTAAGGGTAATGCTTTAACCTGTATAAACAATGAGGCAGAAGTTAAATTATGGCATCCCATAAACGCCGAAGTAAATGAGGTTTTAGCTTGGAGAAATAGGCTTGAGGAATTAAATATCAAACAAGCATTAAAACAGGCTTATCGCGAAGTATATATTTTAACTGATGCGGAAATAAACACAAAAACCTACAGCAATAGAATGGCTGCCCATTTATTAAAGCAACATCAGTTTAAAGCACTAACAGGGCTAAGAGGTTGGCATTATTCTTTATTGGGAGCTTTTGACGATGGTAGAGATGGTGATATAGCTAAAATAGCATTAAAAGAATATAATTTAGAAGCTCAATTTTGGATAAATGAAGTAAATGCAAGTGAAGCTTGGAATGATGCAGGAATTTGGGACTATGTAGCAACGGATCAAGTGCGTTTTGTTAATACTGAAAATGAGGTAAAGGATTTAATCGAAATTCCTAAAATTATTCTATCAGAAATTATGAGGGATGTCGATCTGTTTGTTGGTGTTGCTAGTGTTGGTAATGACCCACAATGGAGAGATAATGGTGGTTTACCGCAATATACCGATTATTGGACAAGTTATTCATTTGGTGAGTTAACAGAAGTTGCTAAAACAAGAAAAGAAATACTTGAAAAAATAGTGCCGAGGTTAAAAATCGGAAAAGTAGCTTCTTTTGAAGGCAAGTTTCTAAAAATAAAGGGAACAAAAAGAACTTATAAAATTCATATTGGTAGCACAAATATTTTAATGGAACCAAACGACCAATATTTATGTATAGTTCCGGCTAGAGGAAAAGATGTAAATACTGAAAATGTGTTTTTACCATTTGAAGGAGATAGGGGATTGTCTTTAGTGCTTAGCAAAGCATTTTTACTTGCGGAAGATGATAAGATAACAGATACTACTATTTTAAGCCAAATCAATAGAAAGGGTTAATTTTAAGTAATACTTTTTAATAGTAAATTTTTAAGGACTTTCTGCACATCCACATTATTCTTTTGAGGAATCAAATAATTTTCCAACGCCTCATTAGTAGTTATTTGTTCCGATCTATCAATAAATCCATAACCCAAATACACATTGTTTTTGATGAGTACAAAGGCTTCTTCTTCAGAATGGCGTCCTCTTTCTTTGATTACTACGTCTTTTGAAGATGCAATGGTTTGGTCAATGGCACTTTTTACCCGTTGGTTGTAGTTGGTAACGGGTTCTTTATCTATGCAAATACCTTGGCATGTTTTAATTAAATAGTGCGAGCATTGGGAAACACCTTCCTGTAGGTGGCAATATTTCGGGCATAATGAGTGTTGTGTACATAAGCGTTCCAAGAACTGTCTACAATCAGTAACGTTGTAAAAGGTCAGTATGGGGTTGGGTATTGTTTTTAAGGTGTTGTACGCTAAATGGATAATACCATTCCTGTCCTCAAAACTGAATATAGCATAGGCTTTCGGGTTTCTTTTGGAAGCCTTATTGTATTCTGGGAAGTGTTTTTTTATGGCGGCATCTTCCATTAATAATGCAACAAGTTCGCTTCCCGATAATTCAAAATCGATGTCCACGGTTTCTCGGCAAAGGTTAAGTTCCTTTTCAGTTTTATTATAAAAATGTCCCAACACACGTTTCTTTAAATCCTTCGCCTTACCTACATAGATAACCTTACCTTTTTTGTTCTTGAAAAAATATACACCGGGTTCGTTTGGGATGGCATTGAATACGCTACTTGGTAGGTGTGGAGGTAAGGTGGCTTCTTTGGATGATTTTTTAAGGAAATCATTGAACACTTTTTCCGAGCCTTCAGCGCGCAAGAGCTTTTCAAATAGCACGACGGTAGCTTCGGCATCGCCTCTTGCGCGGTGTCTGCCATTAATCTCAATGTGCAAGGCATTACAAATTTTGCCCAAACTGTAAGACCTGTGTCCAGGAATTAATTTACGTGATAATCTTACGGTGCAAAGCTTTTTTCTGTTAAAATCTATATCAATAGCTTTAAACTCGTTGCGAATCACATTGTAGTCAAAATTAACGCTGTGGGCAACAAAAACAGTGCCTTCGGTAATGTTCAGAATGGCATCAGCTATTTCAGAAAAAGTGGGTGCATCGGCAACCATACCATTATCGATACCCGTTAATGCCGTGATGTACTCAGGAATGTACATTTCAGGGTTAACCAATGAAGTAAACTCATCGATGATTTGTAAACCATCGTATTTGAAAATAGCTATTTCAGTGATTTTATTGCCCTGACCCGTCGTTTCAACATCGATGATGGTATACATTAGCGTTGCAGTTTTTCTAGGGCTTTCAGTTCCACGCCCAATTCATTGAACATATTGATGATGCTGCTGATTTTCAGTTCCTGTTCGCTGTACTCTTGGGTGTTAATGCTACAGGTAAACTCCCAAAGTTCCAACACTTCATCAATGTACACCTCGTAGGGTTGGTAGGCGCTATTATCGGAAACCAACAGCAAAGCATTTTTTTCTTTAATGTGGTTGTACACCCGTTTGTACACCATACCATCATTAAGGGTGATAAGGACATAGGTCTTACCACTCACAATATCATTTCTGTTTTCCACAAAACGACCCACTACATACGAACCACTTTTCATAGGCAGCATGGAATCCCCTTTGATGGGAAATGCCCGATGTTTACCCGTGGGTAAAAACGGGAGCTTTATTTTTTCGAGCTGTTCAATATATTCAGGATCATCATATCCTTCCAGATAGCCAGCAGATGCTTTAACAGGAATTACTTCAATCAAATTGTTGTTGTCGTTATCCACGGTTATAGGGAACAGCACCCGTTGGTTGCCTACCTCAATAAACGAGGAATCCGTAGCTTTTGTTAGATCGTTTCGTAACAATATATCAATAGGTAATTTAAAATAATCGGATAACTGGATAAGCATCTCAATAGTGGGAGCAGAGCGACCCTCTTCATACGAACTGATACGCGAACGTGTAACCGATAGGTCATCAGCCAATGTTTCTTGGGTCAGTCCCTTTAAATGTCTTAAATGCCGAATGTTTTTAGAAATCATTTTCATAATGCTACAAATATAAGCAATAATTGCTTAATAATGTAGCTAATTTTGTAGCATGAACAAGAATATATTGCATTTGGATCTAGACACTTTCTTTGTGTCCTGTGAACGCTTGATAGATAGTAGGTTGCAAAAACGTCCGCTATTGGTTGGTGGAACGGGCGATCGAGGTGTAGTTGCCGCCTGTAGCTACGAGACCAGACGTTTTGGGGTGCATTCCGGTATGCCCATGCGTTTGGCCAAACGTTTGTGTCCTGAAGCGGTGGTCATTCGTGGCAATTCATCCATTTACACCAAATATTCACATCAGGTAACCGAAATCATTAAGGAAAAAGTACCCATTTTTGAAAAGGCCAGTATTGATGAATTCTATGCTGATTTAAGTGGGATGGACAAGTTCTTTGGAAGCTACAAGTACGCCACCGAATTGCGTAATACCATCATAAAAGAAACAGGTTTACCTATTTCGTTTGGGTTGTCGGGTAATAAAATTGTTTCTAAAGTAGCTACAGGTGAAGCCAAACCCAATAACCAGTTACGGGTGGATTTTGGGTTTGAAAAGGCGTTTATGGCACCATTATCGATAAAAAAAATACCGTCCGTAGGGGATAAAACCTATCAGATCTTACGCAATTTGGGTATCGATAAAGTGGGTGTGGTACAACAAATGCCTGTGGAAATGATGCATAGTGCTTTGGGTGTTAATGGGATTACGATTTGGAAACGTGCGAACGGATTGGATAACCCACCACTCATTCCATTTCATGAACGAAAGTCCATTTCCATAGAACGTACCTTTAGTAAAGATACCATTGATATGCTAAAACTAAAAACAACCATTTTTGCCATGGCAGAAAGTTTGGCCTATCAATTACGTCGTGGCGATAAATTAGCAGCGCGCATCAGTGTAAAAATTAGGTATTCTGATTTTAATACCTATTCAAAGCAAGTCAACATACCTTATACCAGTGCAGACCATATCATTATACCTAGAGTGTTGGAACTTTTTGAAGCCCTTTACCAACGCCGTTTGTTAATACGTTTGGTAGGTGTAAAAATGAGTAATCTGGTGAGTGGTAATTACCAAATAAACCTGTTTGATGATACCGAGGAAATGCTGAGTTTATACAATGCCTTGGACACCATACGGAACCGTTTTGGTGAATCCAGCATCCAAAAAGCAGCTTCCATGGGCGCTAAAACCATAGGTAGTATGAAAAACCCATTTAATGGAGAACCACCAATAATATTGGCGCACCGAAAACAATAAACATGTATATCAATTGTCACACCTATTATTCGTTGCGATATGGTACATTTTCGGAAGTTGACTTATTAGATCTTGCAAAAGAAAATGGCATCACAATCTTGGCATTGACCGATATCAATAATACATCCGCTTGCCTTAATTTCATTCGTAAATCACCCGAATACCAAATAAAACCCGTTATCGGGATTGATTTTAGGTGTGGTGCCACCCAGTATTATGTGGGTTTGGCAAAAAACAACGAAGGATTTCAAGAGTTAAACGCTTTTTTATCACACCACACCCACAATAACCTAAACCTGCCACCAGAAGCACCCACATTAACCCACACCTATATGGTGTATCCCTTAGAACGGGTGATGCAGTTGGAAAAGAAAACATTTGCACCAAATGAATATATAGGTGTTTCGGTAGAAGAACTTAAAAAGTTGCCATTTTCCATCTATAAAACCTACACCGAAAAGTTGGTGGTGCAGCAACAGGTAACCATTAGAAACAAACGTGATTTCAATGCGCACCGATTGCTCAGAGCCATTGACAACAATACCTTATTGAGCAAACTGCAAAAATCCGAAGAATGTAGAACATCGGATGTGATGCTGCCCCTTGAAGCGTTAAAAGCAGCCTATGCACACTACCCACATATTCTTGCCAATACAGAAACCCTTTTGAATGCGTGTACCATTGATTTCAGTTTTGGTAGTGATAGGATTTCGCAAAACCAAAAGGTGTATCTAGAATCACCCGAAGCGGATTATGAACTTTTGGAAAAACTATGCGAGGACAATTTACATAAACGCTATTCCAAACCCACTGAAAAGGTGAAAGCCCGTTTGCAGACCGAGTTGACAACAATCAAGACTATGGATTTTGTGTCGTACTTTTTGATAAACTATGATATTGTGTCCTATTCAAAACGCATGGGATATATCCACGTGGGACGGGGCAGTGGCGCAAACAGTATTGTGGCGTATATCATTGGCATCACCGATGTAGATCCCATTGAACTGGATTTGTACTTTGAACGCTTCATCAATCCATTTCGGGCATCGCCACCAGATTTTGATATAGATTTTTCGTGGAAAGATAGGGAAGACATCACCCAATACATTTTCAAACGGTTCAAGAATGTGGCATTATTGGCAACCTATAACACCTTTAAATACCGAGGTGTGGTGAGGGAATTGGGCAAAGTATTTGGCTTACCAAAGGAAGAAATAGACAAGTTAAGCGATGGCAAGTATGCCGCAGATAGTCTTGATGAAATGGGAAAATTGGTACTGAAGTACGGACAGCTTATACGGGGTTTTCCAAACCATTTGAGCGTCCATTCCTGTGGGGTGCTTATTCTTGAAAAACCGATCCATTATTATTCAGCTACCGATATGCCACCAAAAGGCTTTCCAACCATTCAATTTGATATGATCATTGCTGAAGATGTGGGAATCTTTAAGTTCGATATTTTAGGGCAACGGGGCTTAGCTAAAATAAAGGAAGCTATAGAAATTATTCAGTACAACAGACCCGAACTACCACCCATAGAAATTACCCAAGTGGAGGCTTTTAAAAGCGATCCCAAAATCAATGACCTGCTAAAAAGAGGCAAAGCCATTGGCGCTTATTATGTAGAGTCTCCTGCCATGCGTGGCTTGATGCAAAAACTGCAAACACAGGATTATTTGGGGTTGGTAGCGGCCAGTTCCATTATCAGACCAGGGGTTTCCAGTTCTGGAATGAAAAAGGAATTTATCGTCAGGCAGCGCTATCCTGAAAAGCGAAAAGAAGCCAACCCCATGCTGTTACAGATTATGCCAGAGACTTATGGTATTATGGTGTATCAAGAAGACGTGCTTAAAGTAGCGAACCAATTTGCAGGGTTGACTTTAGGGGAAGCCGATGTCTTACGTAGGGGTATGAGTGGTAAGTTCAGGTCTAGAACAGAGTTTGTGGAAGTAGAGGAGAAGTTTATCAAAAACTGCAAGGACAAGGGCTATACTGAAGAATTAACGCTTGAAGTGTGGAATCAAATAAAAAGCTTTGCAGGTTATGCCTTTGCCAAAGGTCATTCCGCATCCTATGCAGTAGAGAGTTACCAAAGCTTATACCTAAAATGCTATTTTCCTTTGGAGTTTATGGTGGCCGTTTTAAATAACGGTGGTGGATTTTACAGTGCAGAACATTATATACATGAAGCAAAAATGTGTGGTGCGGTGGTGCATCCCCCATGTATCAATAACAGTGATCATCCCAACATTATTAAAGGGAAGGATATTTATTTGGGTTTTGGTTACTTGAAAAGTTTGGAAGTATTGACCATTAAAAGGTTCTTGACCGATCGAAATTTCAATGGCTCGTTTACATCTTTGGATGATTTTATTGATAGGGTGGTTATCAGCATCGAGCAAATTACTATTTTGATCCGAATAGACGCTTTTAGGTTTACCGAACGTTCCAAAACCGAATTGTTATGGGAAGCTATCTTTAAGTTGAATGTTAGTAAGCAGGGAACGGTACAGGCGCGATTGTTCAAACCAAGCCATAAGCAATTTAATTTACCGACATTAACAACCACGTTTGTTGAAGAAGCCTATGACCAGATTGAACTTCTGGGGTTTCCGTTGTGTAGTTATTTTGATTTAGTTGATGAAACTTTTCAAAATAATATAAAAGCAAGTGACATGCATCTGTACATCAATCAGAACGTATTGCTTTATGGTGTCTTGGTAAACACCCGTTTTCATAAAACATCAAACAATAAATTAATCAGGTTTTGCACCTTTATAGATAGGGCTGGCCACTATTTTGATACGGTACATTTTACAAAAGTGGTCGATAAATACCCCATTAATGGTATGGGTGTTTATGGGTGTTATGGGAAAGTAACGGAGGAGTTTGATTTTTGTAGTCTCGACATTGTTTGGTCAAAAAAAATGTCGTTAAAACCAGATCCAAGAAGTTAAAATATAAAATTAATCACCTTATTACATCAATTATTTCTATTCAGAATAAAATCCAAAAATATATTCATCATTAAAAAGAATGCTTTCTGTTAAAATAAACCCATTGTCAGTCCAATCGGCGTACGCATCTCTGGTGTTGGAATAAAACACTTGTTTGATACATACAAGGTAAATTCTATGATTTTTTGGAGTACCATCTGCTAAATCAATTAACTTCATAATTATTTGATTTAAATAATTTAAGAAATATAATCAATAATTTATTAAATTTACTCTATGTGTTTTCATACCAGTACCACCTTTAAGACCAAAAAGTTAGAAGAGCATTTTAAGGTTAAATTAAATGCTGAAAATATTCGGTCAATTTTTGATAAACCTAATTACCATTTAAATGGTTTTGCGCACCTAAACATGTTGGTAATCCCACAAGAGAAAAGCAACGTGTTGGCACCAGGAGTTTGGGGTATTGTACCTTCAAATAAAAAAGGTGATGCCATAAAGGATTATTATAAAGAGGCGGTTAAATATGGGGGTGGACTGAATGCGCAATCAGAAAAACTGTTCCAGCATTATATGTATAGAGAATCAGCCTTAACACGCCGTTGCATCATACCTGTAAATGGTTTTTTTGAACCTCATGAGTACTTAAAAAAGAAGTACCCATTTTTTATTTTCAATAATGATAACGAACCATTAGCCCTTGCAGGTATTTATTCTGTTATTGACACCTACATTACATTTTCAATACTTACTAAAGAGGCGTCTCCTATGTTTGCAAAAATTCACAATAGTAAAAAGCGTCAACCAGTTATTTTAAGTGATGACATAAAGGATAATTGGTTATTACCTGAACTTAACGCAGATGATGTAAGAGAATTAGTGAGCTCAAATTATCCAGAATCTCAATTGGAGGCTTATACTGTTAGTAAAGATTTGTTCAGCCCAAAAGTGGATAGTAATATTGAAACTATCATTGAAAAGGTTGAATATGCTGAATTAAAAGAAAGTTTTAGTTCATAATATCTTCTAGTAATCTAGTTCTAGAAATTCTTTATGATTAAATTATTAAGGCTTATTTCTGGACAGGTCACGCTATTAAAGCTATTTTTTGCATTTTTAATTAAGTTATCAATCAATTCTGCATCTTTAGAGCGGTAATGCAATTGACTAAATTCTGATTGATTTATTTCTAATTCCTGTCCAATAGTGAGATGAAATCAAGGCAGATTTCTTATTGCAATTATTTTTAGGATTATGAGTAAATTTTGTTGCTTTAAATTACTTTTAGATACTTACGTATTTCATATTGCGAAATGCAATATTATCAGCTTTAAACTATTTAAATGTATTGTTTTATGCTAATGGTTGTCTATTAAATATATTAATACACCATCATGTGGTGGGAGAATAAGTGGGTGAATTATTTTTTCAGAAAAACAAATTATAATACTTCAGGCTATTCAACAGAATAATAAAATTAAAAAAGTAAAATTGCGGGAATTAGTTGATTTTAGTGCTACTGAATTAGATAATAATATAGAAGTTCTTAAAAAAGAAGGACTGTTGCAGCGTAAAGGAACTAAAGGAGGTGTTTGGATAGTTCACGTCATCAATCCTAAAGTGGGTGAATAAATGGGTGAATAAACAACTGCTAATAAATATTTGATATACGCTTAATAAGCTTTAAAAGTGAAAGTTTATTATTTAAAGTACCTTAATCTGTTAAAAAACCAATTAAAGTTTTAGTCAGCATTAAAAAGAAAATCAAAATCAAATAATACTTTCGGGTGTACCTCCAACCCTTTTGATAATTCAAATACCGTAGACAATTGAATGTTAACTTCCCCTTTTTCGTATTTAGCAATATCACTATAATCTAAATTACATCTTTGAGAAAGCTGTCTTAAACTCAGTTTCTTCAATTTACGCAATTCTTTAATCTTTGTGCCAAATAGCTGCTGGAATTGAACTTTGTTTGTATTCTCATTCATATGGCAACAAGTTGGTCAAATTCTTAAAAAATATTGTGGGTTATAAAACCCACAATTGAAAAATATTTATTATATTAGCCCGTAATAAAATAATTTTGCGATTCTTCATCATAAAAATATTTGAAGCATTCGCTAAGAATCTCGCACTAGAAAACTGGAACTTTTTGCAACGAGATGATAAGTAAGATGCTCACGTCTATGGGCGTGGGCTCACTTATTGTTGCAAGTTATTCCAGTACCTCAAGGGCAGTAAGCTGAGTTCCACGCCTTTTTGTTACTAAAGGTTTTTCTTAGCTCATTCTTAGCGTTGTTTGTGTTTTATGAAGCATTGCCAAAGGGTTATTAAGCCAAAAGCGTATGCAACACAGGTTTTATAAACAAATACCAATAGGTTCATTACAACATTTTTATGTGTTAGAACTTACTGTGTTCGATATTCTCTTTAAGAAAAAGCCTAAGAACCCGATATAAATACTTTGGTGTGGGATGCACGCAACCTTGATTTCGGATTGATACTTATCTTTTTTTATCCCATTACTACTTTTATTTTCTTCAATGTATCCGAACATAATAGCACCTTAAACCATTATAACTAGTGTTTTGTAGTTTATAATTGAGTTAGTCAGAGGGCACAGTCCGTCTTGCCTTATAATTACAGGTTACGGCGGACGCCTTCACTTATTATTAATTAAAAATGTAACAGCCTATGCTATAAAAACACACACAAAAAACCTCCTAGTAAACTTTGCACGGTCCTGTAGGAGGTAGTCATTCAACAACCTAATGTTAAACTTAATTCAAAATTATGAAAAATAAACTAATTGGTATTCATAAGAACGCCTTATTCAACCCGTATCTCTATATCTTTATATTAATTGTCGGAACAGCATGGGCAAATCCACCCACCAAAATGCAGTTTAAAGTAACAGGTATCATCACAGATACCAATAGCTTACCGATAGCAGGTGTACATATCGTGTCTCAAAATACCAAGCAAGGCGTGGTATCAGACTTTGATGGTACTTATACAATAAATGTACATCCAAACGATGTGCTTAAATATACAGCATTGGGCTTTGAGTCTCAAACAATAGCCATAAACCATCAAAATGTAGTTAACGTAAAACTGGTAGAGGCTATTACCCAATTGGGAACAGTGATGCTAAATGCAGGCTATTATAGTGTTAAAGAAAAAGAACGCACCGGAAATATAGCAAAGATAGACGCCACAACCATTGAAAAACAGCCTGTAAATAATCCTATGGCAGCCATGCAAGGTTATGTATCAGGGGTTAATATAGTTCAAAAAACAGGTGTGCCAGGAGGTGGTTTTTCAATAGAAATACGTGGTAAGAACTTTATAAATGGCAGTACCAACCCCTTATTTATTATTGATGGTGTGCCGTTTGGCTCGCAGTCTTTAGGAGCAGCAGATGTATCGGCAGGTATTAATGCAGCAAATATTAGCCCACTCAATGCCATAGACCCAAACAATATAGAAAGTATAGAAGTCCTAAAAGATGCGGATGCAACAGCAATATATGGATCCCGTGGAGCAAATGGGGTAGTGCTTATTACCACAAAAAGTGGAAAAGCAGGAAAAACACAAATTAGTGCCAATGTAAGTACCACTTTAGGGCAAGTCACTCAATTTAGAGACTTAATGAATACCCAACAGTATTTGGAAGTACGACGGGAAGCCATTGTAAATGATGGTTTTGGTGCATTTTTAGAAAACCCCGCTTTTGATTTTATTTGGCCAGATCTTAAAACATGGAGTCAAACCCGTTATACAGATTGGCAGAAGGAATTAATAGGTAAAACATCCTATCGAAATACCATGCAATTAGCAGTGTCAGGAGGAAATGATAATACCCAATTTTCAATAGGTACAACACATCAAAAAGAGACAACCGTTTTTCCAGGAGATTCCAATTATAAAAAAACGACAGTACACAATAGCCTGAATCACCAATCAGTTGACCAACGATTTAAGCTAAACACATCATTCAGTTATACCTTAGAGAATAATTTACTACCTCAGTCAGATTATACCTATTTAGCCAATACCCTTGAACCAAATGCACCAGCTCTGTATGATGAGAATGGTAATCTAAATTGGGAAAATGGCACTTGGGAAAACCCCTTGGCAGCACTAAAACGAGAATACCAAGCTAAGATTAATACACTGATAGCTAATACAACCCTGTCTTATAGCATCTTTAACACATTGGAGTTGAAAACCAATTTGGGATATAACAAATACGCTATGGAATCTTATTTAACCTATCCCAATACGGCATTTAACCCTAGTAATAACTTTACCTCGAGTATATCCTCATTAACAACCAATGCGGGTCAAAGAGACTCATGGATTATAGAACCTCAAATACATTGGCAAGAGCAATGGCATAAGGTTAAGCTCATGGTATTATTAGGAAGTTCGTTTCAGGAGGAAACTACCAACCAATTAGTGCAACGAGGTACTGGATTTTCAAGTAACAATTTAATACAAAACCTTTCAGCGGCTAATACACTAGCAATACTGCAAGATAATTCAAGTACCTATAAATACATGGCTTATTTTGGACGGGTTAACCTTAACTATAGCTCAAAATATATCATAAACCTTACTGGAAGGCGTGATGGGTCGTCTCGTTTCGGTCCCAATAAACAATTTGGAAATTTTGGTGCTATTGGCATGGCATGGCTCTTTTCTGAAGAAAATTGGCTTAAAGAAAGTTTATGGTTAAGTTTTGGAAAAATTAGAGCTAGCTATGGAACCACTGGAAGTGATAACATAGGTGATTACAAATTTTTAGGAACCTATAATACAACAGGATTCAACTATAATGGTACTTCAGTATTAGAACCAACAGGCGTATTTAACCCAAATTTTGGTTGGGAATCCAATAAAAAACAAGAATTGGGTTTAGAGTTAGGCTTTTTTAATGATCGCATATTACTAAATACCATTTGGTATCAAAACCGCTCTTCAAACCAATTGATAGGCATTCCGTTGGCAGGAACCACAGGATTTAATAGTCTGACAGGGAATTTTGAGGCTACAGTTGAAAATAAAGGATTTGAAATAGATTTACGAACCGTAAACATCCAAAGGAAAAACTTCAAGTGGACGACAACCTTTAATTTGACATTAGCAGAGAATAAACTTGTGAAGTTTCCAAATTTAGAAAGCTCAGCCTTTGCCAGTAAGTATGTTATAGGCAAGCCTTTATCCATAGTGCATTTGTATCATGCATTGGGAGTGAACCCTGAAACGGGACTCTATCAATTTGAAGATTATAACCAAGATGGAAGCATCAATGCCTTGGATAAGCAATGGATAGAAGATGTGGCACCAAAGTATTACGGAGGCTTGGGAAATACTATAACTTACTGTAATTGGTCTTTTGATTGCTTCTTTCAATTTAAAAATCAAAAAGCATACAATAGTTTGGCTTATGGAGCTTCCGCAGGCTTTAGAGGAAATAATGCCATTGAATTACTAGAGCGTTGGCAGGAAACAGGCGATATTGCGCCCATACAAAGAGCCACCTTTGGAAGGTTTCCTGGAGCAGGATTGGCAGGTCAAAATCAAGGTGCGAGTGATGCAGCTATTTCGGATGCGTCATTTATTCGATTACGGAATATCTCTTTAAGCTATCAAATACCTAAAGCCTTAAACTCAAATACAGCCATTACCTTGTATTTACAAGGGCAAAATATATGGACAATTACGAACTATAAAGGGGCAGACCCTGAGCAATCTTCGAATGCCATATTACCACCCCTAAAGCAGTTGACTTTAGGAATGCAATTAAGTTTTTAATACTAAATACAAAATCATGAAACATATTATAAATAGTTTGGGATTTAAAATATATCCCAATAGAAATACCAGCAATCGTTTGAAAGTAGTAGTTATTAGTTTTCTAAGTTTCGGCATGCTTTCTTGTGAATCTTTTGTTGATATAGATCCACCAAGTAATACGCTAATTACCGAAACCGTATTTGAAGATGCAGCAACTGTTGAATCAGCCATGGCAAATATATACTATAAACTAAGGGAGCAAGGCATGGTTTCTGGAAGTTTTGGCTTAAGTATAAATTTAGGGATGTATGCTGACGAATTGGATTATTACGGTACCAGTGCGAACCCATCAACTATTTATAATCATACCATAGCATCCAATAATATCACCGTATTGAGCTGGTGGAACCACGCCTATAATATTATTTATGCAACAAATGATGTTATAAATGGACTAGAACAGGCTTCTAGTTTATCGCCAGCATTAAAGGCAAGATATAAGGGACAAGCACTATTTGTACGTGCATATATGCATAGTTTACTATTAGGGCTTTATGGAGAGATACCCTATGTGAATTCAACAGATTATGTAACTAATAGTAACGTGCTAAGACAGCCCATCAATATGGTTTATGAACACATTATTGACGATTTAAACAAGGCTGTAAGCGTTATGAGTGATTCAGGTGCTATAGGCGAGCGGGTAATTCCAAACCAATCTGCAGCATTGGCCTTGTTATCTAGAATGTATCTCTATACAGAAAATTGGGAAAAAGCAGAGGAAACATCGAGTAAGGTAATAAGTATGTTTCCATTAGAAATAGATATCAATAAGGTGTTTTTAAAAAACTCAGCTGAAACCATTTGGCAGTTTAAACCAGAAGGTAAAAGTGTAAAGAATACTCAAGAAGCCCAACTATTAATCATTGGTTTTTTACCTACCCGTGGGTATGCAATTTCAAATAGCTTATTAAACGCTTTTGAACCAAATGATTTGAGACGCACTAAATGGATTGGTAGCATTAGCAATGGAATAACCACATTACGCTTTGCCTATAAATATAAAGAGACCCTAAGTAGCACAACAACTTCTTTGGAATATTCAATAATTTTTAGAGTGTCTGAACAATATTTAATCCGGGCAGAAGCCAGAGCACATCAAAATAATCCTTTGGGGTCACAACAAGATTTAAATACGATTAGACAACGAGCAGGTTTGGGAACTATATCAACTATGGATACAAACCTCTTATTTGATGCTATTTTAAAAGAACGCCGCGTTGAGTTGTTTACAGAGCATGGGCAACGTTGGCATGATTTAATACGGCTAGGTCAAGCAAATACTATTTTAAGCTCACTTAAACCAAATTGGAAGCCTACGGATGTTTTGTTCCCTATTCCTAATAGTGAAATCCAAATAAATCCAAACTTAAAGCCACAAAATTCTGGGTATTAATCTTTAAGAAATACAATGAAACAAATAATGTTACTACTACTAATAAGCCTATTTGGTCAACAAATGTGCGCACAAATAGCGTCACCAGTCAAACCATATTATACACTTTCTAAAAAAGAGATCAAGAAAGGGGATGTGGTGACACTCATTTTTACATTGCAATTGGAAGACCATTGGCACCTTTATAGCAACCTACAAAATTATAAGCTAGGACCTTTACCCGCAATCTTTGAATTTGAACCCCATCCTAGTTATAAACTGCTAGATGACATGATACCAATAGGATCCAAAATGGAGCATGAACCCATTTTCGATGTGGATGTCCATTACTTTGATAAAATAGCAGAATTCCGTCAGAAAATAAAAATATGTACCGACAAGCCTATTGTAAAAGGATATTATGAGTATCAAATATGTCACGTGTTAGAAGGAAAATGTCTTTTTAAAACAGACAATTTTGAATTTAAAATAAAAACGATAAACTAAGAAAGTATGAAAAAAATTAAGAACATAAAACGCATGTTGATGCTCCTAAGTCTAGGTTTAGTGACCCACTTGACCGCTCAGAGTAACATCCAAGCATCAAATGAAGCAGCAGATTGGGAACATTTGGATTATTTAAAAAAGGTGATTTGCAAACCACCCGAGCAGTGCCAACAAGTCGCTAATTTTACGCTTTTGGAGTATTTAAAGTATATCGATGAACTCAAAATTACGAAATCGGAATTAGCGGAAGCTTTTATGGATACCTATTCCAACAGCGCGCATTATGACGAAGCTTTAAGCTTGTTTTTAAGCGAGTATTTCACCCCATTATTCATAGCAAAACCTATAGATAGGATTCATATACAGCTTATAGAAAAGCTTCCCAGACGTGGATCTGCAGATGCTTGGCTTAAGGCCTATCGCTTGTTGCCCATTGACACAGAAAAAAAGGATGCTTGGTTAGAAAAAGGAAATGCATATGTAAAGGCAATTGTTAATTCCAATGCATCTTGGGAACGCAAGGCACAGTTTGAGCAATCCTTATACAATCGCGATATTAATATAGCCTTAAAGACATTTTATTATTTACCCAAAGACCCTTTAGAATCTGATTATTGGAAGTCCCTAGAAAAAACCCAATGGGATGCCTTTTGGAACCGTTTGCTGGATCTTTTGGAAACCTACCCAGATTCTGAACGACTAACAGCCTATGTGATGGCCGTATTGAATGAATTTAAACGATTTTCGCCTGAGTTGTCCTTGACTTATATGAAAGAAGCCTTGGTGTTTTCCCAAAAAGAGCAGCTATCCCATCGAAAAGGATTTAAAGCATTACATAGGGCTACATCCGATAATTTGCTAGCCTTGGAACAACTAGACTCAAGTTCGAAAGATGCACCTTTAAATATGGTATTTACGGCCATGGATGGGCGTCATATAGATTTGTCAGATATGAAAGGTAAAGTCGTACTAATTGATTTTTGGTCTACACGGTGTCCACCGTGTATAGCCGCCATGCCACATTTAAAACAACTCTACGATACCTATAAAAACAAAGGATTTGAAATTATCGGGATTGCAAATGAAGGTGATACCTCGAAAGCAGCGATTTTAAAGATATTAAGTAAAACCAAAGCCGATTGGCCACAGCGTTTAGATACTGGACAGGAAGCTTCCGTAAGTTATCATGCGTTGTATGAAATAAGAAAATTACCAACCTTATGGTTGATAGATAAAGCCGGAAAATTGGTAGAAAAGGATGTTAAACATGGAGACGTGGAGGCCTTAATTCGAAAATATTTAAACTTGGATGCGGCTTCAAATTAAAGATGTTTATAAATAAAAACAGAATACTATCAATGTTTTAGCAATTCTAATTTCATTTGGCAATAAAAACCATTTGGTTAAGAATTAGTCAAGAAAAGGTGTCCTTTAAGGACACCTTTTCCATTTGGAACAAATTTTGACTATTCAACTCTTCTTAATTCGTTGTTTGGAACGGAATTAAGAGCAGGTGTGTCAAACAATTGATAACCTTCTTCGGTTTGACATAAATCCCCCGATGGTTGTTTTTCACAATCAGTAATAATGGATTGTACGCCAGGGATGAATGGGTCATCGTAATACCCAGTTTGGGCAGAACGTTTTGCTTCTGTAGCAAAAGATAAGCCAATAGCTAATACCATAGCTAAGGCTGGTAACATGAATTTAAAAACTTTGGTTTTCATAATGTTTTGATTTAAAATTTATGACCTACTCTTTTTTACAGGTTTTCGGTCTTACCCTGATTCTGCGCAGGAATATTTTTGATTACATTTAAAGTCATTTTTCTAAGTTTGCCTTAAAAACCCCTTTTGATTGTGCAGTATCGAAATGTTTATAATAGCTATTGCAATAAAAGCGAAATTAAAAAGGATATGTGTTTTCCAACTTAAGTTAGAAAGCACACCACCACATGAACATGGAACAGCTTTGCCACTGTTTAAAACCCAAATCAGGTAACTTGTAAACCCCGTTAATAAGCCTAAGCTAAGGTAGTAAGCACTAAGAAGCTGTTTAGGTACAAGGAACAGTAAAACAATGGCATATTCAACACAAGGAACTAGCCAAACTAGGTAAGCACTTAAGCGAGAAATAAGAGGCATTTTACTTAGTTGAAATTGAAAATAATCGAACGATATTAATTTACTTGTAGCAGCATAAGTGAATAATACCATAAATAGCATATTACTTAATTTTAGTGCCAATTGATAGTTAAATTTATAAGGAGCCATATCTTTTGTTTTGATATGGTAAAGTTCATTAATTGCATTTTATCTTAAAGGATAAAAAATTGACTGTGAAGGATTTAATATATTTTTTGTAATTAAAACACCTATTTATCCTTATCAAAAGATTTTTTTCTGAGGTCACTAGGGGAGTAATCAAATCGCTTTTTGAACGTTCTAGAAAAATGGGAGATACTTTTAAAACCAGTCATTTGTGCAATGGATTTTAAAGATTTCTGAGTGAATTGAATCATCATTTTAGATTTTCTTAAACGCTCTTCCATTAAAAATCGATGTACCGTAGTACCATACAATTCCTTAAATCCATATTTTAATTTAAATTCATTGGTGCCTAGTTGCAAAGCAAATTCTTTTAGAGAAGGAAAGTCCATTTCAAGATTGTTAATGATGATGTCCCGACCTTCACGGATTTTATGGATGTCATCAAAGGTCAACCTAATTTTTTGTTTGTGGGTACTAATTTGGGAGTCAATCGAAGGATGCTTTTTGACATTAGAAAACTGGATGACCTGCTGTTTTAAATTTTGCTCTAGAAAAACTTGACTAGTGGCATGATGTATAACGGATACCAGTGTTCTCATTGAATTGGGATTATCGCCCTGAAAACTAGTGATATAACAGGTCTTGGGAACAACGAAACCCTCTTTGGAAATAAACTTCAGTTCCAATGAGGTATCTTGAAAAGCCTTTTGCTTAAGCGAACGCCATGTGTCTTTCCATGCTTTTTTAGAATGATCATCCAAAAATGTATCAAATGGTTTCCCAATGATATCGGTATGCAGAACCGTTAGGATGTTACAAGCTTGTTGGTTTGCTATTTCAATATAGCCCTCAAAATCAATGACAAAACTCATTAGGATGATTTCCATGATGGGTTGGTTCGAATTCACATAGCCTTGATGTATTAACGTTTCTTGAATTTCTTCAGCCAACATATTGAGCGAAATACTGATGGCTTCCAAATTGTCATTCTTAGCAGAACGTTTTAAACGATAGAAGAAATTACCAGAAGCCATTTCTAATAACATTTTGTTAATCTGTTGAATTCTGTGTTTTTTACTGTTGCTCACATTTAAAGTATTAAATTAATTATTAATGTGAGAGACTTAGCCTTAAAACAGCCATTACGTGCTAATTCTAATAAGAGGATTATGCCATAAAGTTCCTTAGAAATACCATGGCATCGTCTAGGTTTTCAAAGGATTGTGTTGGAATGCTGGGGTTGCTTGTACGGATATAAAATTCAGACATCATTTCAGAAACGGGGGCTTCTACAATAACGGCAACAGCCTTTATAAGTGTTGAACCTTCCATAGCTAAATAGGCTCTTGCGGATTTATTAATTTCCTTAATACCTCTTATATCACAAAGAATAGGTAAAGATACGCCTTCTTGTAAGAGCAAGCGATCTTTAACAATTTGTACGGCGGCATTTAAATCAATACAGACGCCTTGGTGGTAAATGATGTGTAGCACATCATCATGAAATCTATACGAGGTATAGTCATTCTCAAAATAATTTCGCATGGTCTAGAAAACTGGTTTTTCATTATAAACTTACAAAATAATCAACACTTTGTTTGTTTGTTAATCGATAAGGTGCTTAAAATGAGGTGATTTGTTTGTCTGAAAAGGATTAATAGTTGACTGAAAAGGATTTTGTAGGAAAAAAATGCGTCAAAGTCCTGCAAATGACGTTAAATTAAATGACTTTTAAAAAATCAACCAAATGGCAAAAATCAAACACAACAATTTTTTAGACACGGTACATGAGGTATTTACAGATGCCAAAGAAGCAGGTATAATGCACTTATATGCAGAAGGAGAAACCTTTACAGGGCGAACCATTGGGGTTAAAAACCAACAGTTATTTCATTTTGGAACGACGGGTTATTTAGGCTTGGAACAAGATACAAGATTGAAAGCAGCAGCTATCGAAGCCATTAAAAAATATGGTACACAGTTCCCGTTATCCAAATCATACATTTCGAATCCTTTATACAAAGCATTGGAAGAGAAAGTGACAGCAATGTACCAAAACCCCATCATTATTACCAAGAATAGCACCTTGGGGCATATGGGCGTGATTCCCAATGCTGTTAATGATCGTGACGCCATCATATTAGACCATCAGGTTCATTGGAGTGTACAAAGTGCCGCCAAAGTATTAAAGAATAGAAGTGTACCAATAGATATGATCCGGCATAATGATTTAAATATGTTAGAAGATAAGATAAAATCGCTTTCTGATTCACGAAAAAAGATTTGGTATATGGCTGACGGCATCTATTCAATGTATGGTGATTTTTCCCCAGTTCAAGATTTAAAAACATTAGCATTAAAATATCCCCAATTACATCTTTATATAGATGATGTACATGGTATGAGTTGGATAGGCAAAAATGGTACAGGATATGCCCTTAGTGAACTAGGAGATTTGTCAGAAAACGTATTGTTATTTGGAACTTTGAGTAAAACATTTGGTGCTAGTGGTGCTGTATTAGTGTGTTCCAATAAAAAGATGTACCAAGAGATAAAGACATTCGGAGGGCCTTTGACCTTTTCAGCACAATTAGAACCTGCTTCAGTGGCAGCAGCTATTGCCTCTGCCGATATTCATTTATCACCTGAAATATATGAACTTCAAAATGATTTGAGAACACGCGTACACTATTTTAATGCACTTTTAGAGCAAACGAATCTTCCACTTATTGAAAAGAATATCTCACCAGTATTCTTTATTGGAACGGGTATGCCCAAAACAGGTTATAATTTTGTTAATCGCCTAATGAAGGAAGGATTTTATGTGAATCTGGGTATATTTCCAGCTGTGCCCGTAAAAAATACAGGAGTCCGTATTACCATATCCAGGCATAATCAAAAAAAGGAAATCAAGGCGTTGGTAGAGGCCATGGTCTATCATTTTTCCAAAGCTTTGGAAGCTACATGGACAAATGCACAACGTATTTATCATGCATTTAAAATGGATGTAAAAGAATCTAAGGAAATTAACGTACAACAAAACCTTAGCATTCAATTAGAAGATTCAATTTTAAAAGTTGAGAAAAATATATGGAATACCTGTGTTGGTAAACAAGGTGTTTTTGATTGGGAAGGGCTCAAATTTCTTGAAGAAACATTCAAAGAAAATATGTTGAAAGAGCATAATTGGAGGTTTTGGTATTTAATCATTTATGATCAAAACCAAAGCCCCATTTTAGCGACATTCTTCACGCTTGGGCTATGGAAGGATGATATGTTGACTGATGTTAGCGCTTCTCAAGCTATTGAATACCAGCGTAAAACAAATCCTTACTATCTGACCTCTGAGGTTTTGAGTATGGGAACCCTATTTACGGAAGGTAAACATCTCTATGTAAATGATGCGCATCCCATAAAACAAGAAGCTTTAAATGCCATGATGGAATCTATAGAGTCGCTTGAAAGGGAACATCATGCAAAAATGGTAGTGCTTCGCGATTTTGCAGCAAAAAATCCTTTACATCATTATTTTCAAGGTCAAGGATTTGTTCGTGTACAAATGCCAGATAGTTGTAAAATTAATCTAGATACGAATGAAACTATTGAAGCCTACTGTAACAAACTATCTTCTAGAAACAGACAGCATCTTAGAAAAGAAATACAAGCTTTTGAAAGCGTGTTGCAAATAGAGATTTTGCAGACCATTAGTGCTGAAGCACAAATTCAGGTAAAGCAACTATATAACAATGTACATCAAAACAATCTGGGATTAAATACCTTTTCGTTCCCTGATAAACTCTTTGAAGCCATGTCCAACCATCCCAATTGGGAATTTATAACGATTCGAATCCGAGAAACACCAAATTTCATAATCGGGGTAATGCTATGTTATAAAAATGGTACTCACACCTATGTTCCTGCATTTGTAGGGATGGATTACGATTATTTAACTAAGTATTATACGTATCGGCAATTATTATATCAAACCATAAAACGTGCAGTGTTCTTAAATTTTCGACAGATAGATTTGGGAATGACAGCTAGCTTTGAGAAGCGTAAATTAGGAGCTGTGGTTGAAGAAAGGTTTGCATACATACAAACATCAGATAACTATACCCTCGAACTCATGGGTATATTAGAAGGACATCGTTAACATAATCAAAATATTGAGGGATATGCATATGTATGGAATACCAAGAATTACTATCCGATTTTGAGGCGAAGTTAGAAACTTTGGAATTACGGCAAGACGACATTTTATATAAAGCGGAAACAGGTATTAACCACACCGAAAAATGCATAAAACAGTTGCGGCGGGAAGTCGTGCTTAAGGGGTTTCAAACCACCCAGGAAGAAATATTCTTTTTTAAGCATATCAAGCCTCAAATATTAAGCAAACTCATTTACTACGTTAAACTATTTAATATTGAAAGTAAACGCCCAAGAAGCAGTATAAAATACCAAGTCAAATACTTGAACATGCAGATAGATAAACTGCAATTGTATTTTAATGATAATTTGGAGTTTTATCATTATTACCGTCGTGGTGCAAGCACTTTGGATGAACTATATTTTGTTAGAGGACAATCTGATTTGCGTTCTCCAACAGAGTCGTTTCATTTTTTTGTTGATGAACAGTTTTCTACTTGCCAAGACAGCACGGTGGCAACCATCATGGCGTTTGATATGCTCATAGTATACTTACAACAAGAGATCGAAAAATTGGTAATGGATGCAGATTCCCCTAAAACAGCCCCTATGAAACAAACATCAAAACTCTTCTGGACAGGTAATAATATAGATTTAGTAGAACTTATTTATGCGTTGCACAGCAGTGGTGCTATAAATAGTGGTACCGCAGATATAAAAGAAATAGCCTCCATGTTTGAACAACTGTTTAATAAAGACCTAGGCAATTACTATCATACGTTTATTGAGATACGTGGTAGAAAAAGTAATAAAACAAAGTTTATGGAACAGTTAATAGAAGGGTTGAACAGACGGTTTGATAAAGCTGATGAATAATACCAAGTTGAACCCACCTTGGTCTCTTTTAAAATGAAAATAACACCATATTATTCAGCATAAAATATATGATATTGTTAAAAAAGCTGTAACAAAATCGGTTAAAAAAAATGATAAAAAAATCACCCACCTTGGGAACAACTATTGAAAAACCTAGGAAATAGTTACCCAATTTTGCCATACGAAAGTCAAATCGAAGCAAAGTCGTCTAAACATTATTTTATAAGGGATTATGATAAAGACGGCTTTGTTTTTTTAAACAAAAAGCACATGGCAGCAACAATTATTACCACGGAAGATCTTCAGGAATTTAAAATGGAACTCCTCGATGATATTAAAAAACTACTGAACAACCAGTCTGGTCAAGTGGCCAAGAAATGGTTAAAATCACCAGAGGTTCGCGATCTTTTGGGAATCTCCCCAGGAACTTTGCAAAATCTACGCATCAATGGCACTTTGCCATACACCAAAATTGGAGGCGTGCTTTATTATGATTATCAGGAGATTGTTAAGGTTTTTGAAAAGAACAAGATTCTTAATAAATTCTGAACCCGTTTTGGAAAATATCAATTATATCAAGCATCTTAATGCGGTGTTTTTGCAATTTTCGATAGATGGTAGACTAAATCCAACCCATATCAGTCTATATATCGCTTTGTTTCAATTTTGGAATACCAATTATTTTAAGGCTGAATTTTATATCAATCGCGAGGAAATCATGTCGTTCTCCAAGATTGGATCGAAGAGCACCTACCATCGTTGCATCAAGGAATTGAGCCATTGGAGCTACATTCTATACACACCTTCGCATAATCCGTTTAAAGGAAGCAGAATCAAGATGTTCGATTTTGGGACAAGTACTGGACAAGCTCTGTACCAAAGTCGTACCAATATAGATACAAGCAGTGGACAAGCACTGGTACGTATAAACAAACATATACAAACTAAAGAAAACAATAAAAACTTAAACAAACCGGAAAATATAAAAAATTTAATTTCCAAAAATTCTGAAAAAGAGGATAAACAAAATAGAGATGTCCCATATCAGGACAACCTGAGGACAAGTACTGATAAAAATTACAATGAGCCTTTATGAATACCAAAAGTCCACATATTATCTTGGAGGGCTCTAAGGAGTATAAGTTAGGGGAACTTAAGGGCAATGAAATCGTTTATGATTTTAATGAAATTCTTACTTATTTGAATGCAAAAGGAAAGTTACTTTTTGGAACTGGTTTTAAAATAGTAATTGAAGATAGGGATGTCCTGTTTAAGTTATGTAATTATTTCATAAAGGACGAAGCTAACTGTAAAAAGTTGGATATTGACATTCATAAGGGCATTCTTTTAACTGGTCCTGTTGGCTGTGGTAAAACAAGTTTGATGAAACTGCTTAGGCATATTGTGCCACATCAAAAAGCTTACAAATTGATTCCAAGCAGAAATATTGTGTTTGGCTTTAATCATGTGGGGTATAAGACAATCGAAGATTATGGCAGCACCAACTACTTTTGTTTTGATGATTTGGGGGTCGAACCTATAGGAAGGCACTATGGAAAGGATTGTAATGTTATGGGTGAAATCCTGTTGTCACGTTATGAATTATTTTTAGAACAAAAGGTTAAAACGCATGCTACATCCAACCTAAACGCACAGGAATTGGAGGAGAGATATGGGAATCGTGTACGTTCCCGGATGCGGGAGTTATTTAATTTGATTGCGTTTGATAGTGAAAGTTATGATAAGAGAAAATAAATCATAACACCGACATAACACCGACAAAATTGGAATATAAGGATCTAAAAACAAAACAATTTGAATAGCTTTGTTACACTTAATAATCAACTAATTTATGTTAAATAGCACTGAAATAAAATCACTTATTGCTTCTGGTGAAGGATACAATGTCGAATTCAAAAAAAGCATTCCAAGTAAGGTCAAGGAGATTACCGAAGAAATTTGTGCGTTTGCTAATGCTTCTGGTGGTGTGCTTTTTATTGGAGTTGATGATAATAATGTAATTCAAGGTGTTTCTTTTAATAATGCAAAACGTTCTGCACTTCAAAATTCTATCAATGAATTAACACCAGCATTGCATTGTGAAATTTATACCATACAGATTGATGCTAAGGATGTCGTGGTAATAGAAGTGCCTTCAGGTGCAAATAAACCTTATGTGCTTTCTGGAGCAATTTATGTGCGTCAAGGCCCAAACTCTCAAAAGCTAACAACAGTTGAAGAAATGAGGGATTTCTTCCAACAAGCAGATCGCATTTATTTTGACGAGGCACCATGCAAAGAAATTGATTTAGTTAAAGACATTCCTGATAAAAATATTGATCAATTTAAAGAGTTGGCAGGTTTGAGTTCAACGGTTTCAAATGAGCAGGTTTTTAACAATTTAAAGTTGATTACTAATGAAGGGTTTCTGAAAAATGGAGCTACTTTGTTTTTTGCTCAAAATCCAGAGCAGTTTTTCGAAAAAGCAGTCATTCCTTGTGTCGCTTTTGATGGTATTGATAAACGATTTATTGTGGATGACCAAACAATGTCAGGTACATTATATCGATAGTTTCTTCAGGCTATGGTTTGGATAAAATCTAAACTAAATATTCGATATGATATTGAAGGAGAAGGCTCTCAACCAAGAAAAGAAATTTGGGAAATTCCAGAAACAGTTTTCAAAGAAGCTATAATAAATGCTCTTGCTCATAGAGATTATTATGATAAAGGAGCTCGTATTACCATTGAAGTGTTTAATGATCGCGTTGAGATTTCTAACCCTGGTGGTTTAATTAGTGGTATTCCCAAAAATGAATTTGGTAAAAGAAGCTTAAGTAGAAATCCTTTAATATTTGGTCTATTTGAAAGAATAAGAATGGTTGAGCAAATAGGTTCAGGTATTAGCAGAATGAGAGATTTAATGATTGAAGCTGATTTAACTGAACCTGAATTTAATACTGAAGGAATATTTACAGTAACTGTTAGAAGACCTTTTGATTTTAATAAGTGGGTAGATAAGTGGGTAGGTAATCTTACTGATAATAGAGTTAATATTATTAAAGCTATTCATGAAAACAGTAAAATTTCTAAAAGAGAACTTGAAGAGAAAGTTGACTTAAGTGCCACTGCCATTGATAATAATCTAGACACCCTAAAAGACTTAGGTCTTATTGAAAGAGTTGGTAGTGCTAAAGGTGGCCATTGGAAAATTAATTATATACTTCCTTAGGTGGGTAGAAAGGTGGGTGGTAAATTGATATAATGAAAATTTATTTTGCATTTCCATAAAGCATAGTATCTAAATTTATATAACCTATCTTATCTTTCAAATTATATTCAGTATCAAGCACTTTGGCTTTAGTGTACATTTCTAATAATTTTGAAAGAGTGCTTATTTCATTGTTAATTTTTTTCTGGTTATACTAGCTAGAATTTTTGTTTTTAATCCGTCAGGATTTTTAATAGCTTTTACATTATTCAAATTATTAATAAAGTTTCTATTAGAAGGCTTAAACTATAAAAAGATTGTTATTTCAATCATAATCAGTGTATTTGTATGAAATAACAATCATTTAAATGATAGATAAGAAAAGTAAATGCTATTTCCAATACAGACGACCACTTACTTAATCATGGTTTTATTCTAACAAGCTTAGGATGGGTATTGTCTCCTGTATACGATTTAAATCCCTCAATAGACAAAGATGGGTTGGCACTCAATATCGATACAGATAACAATGTGCTGGATTATGATTTGGCAAAAAAGTGTCTGTGCTTTTTTTCGTCTAGACAATAACCAAATGGATACCATACTAACTCAAGTAAAAACCGTCGTCTCAACATGGGGAAATGAAGCTGATAACATAGGTATTGCAAAAAGAGAAAAGAGTATTATGTATAAATCTTTTAATATTTAGTATTTCAATTCATTTTTTTAAGTGAAAGAATAAATTCCTTAAGCGTAGTTTTAATTATCGCTTTAATACTCTTAAAAATCTCAATTAACAATTTTCCATGAATCATTTTAAATAATTATATATTCCAACTAAAATAGACAAAGCCATAGCCCTAATATTTGAGAGCTTCAAAAAATAATCAGCCTCATTCATATTCGTCACAAATCCAATTTCAACAAGTACAGAGGGACAAAAACCAACAGTTTCCCTTAATACCTGAAAATTAGCAGATTTCAAACCTCGTTTTTCAAACCGCAGCTTTTGTGTGCTTTCATTTAAAATAGTTGTTCCCAAAGCAATAGATTCTTTAATATGCAATTTTTCAGAATTATGCACATAAACTTCAATACCTTTAGAATAGTATGGAGATGCATTACAATGCAAAGACACAAGCACATCCGCCATTAAAGCTTTAGCCAATCGACTTCTATCAGAAAGCGCAATAAACGTATCAGAGTATCTGGTCAAATAAATATCCAGTTTATCATCAAAAATCGTTTTATTAAGCCTAATAATTTCCTGGGCAATATACAAAACCACATCCTTTTCCTGGATGCCATTTATGCCAATGGCACCAGAATCTTTTCCACCATGCCCCACATCAATAACAATTCTTTTTCGTGCATCCAAATTTTGTCCAAAAAGGAAGCACATTTTCAGCATCGCTAGAAGAAATAAGACGTTTTTGAGCTTCATTTTCAAATTGGTTTTCATAAATATCAATCCTTTTTGCATCTAAAACCATAAAATTTAATGGCTTTTAGTTGCAATTATCTACAATGTAAATCAAATAATATTATTTACTAAAATATTGATAATCAGTAGTTTAAAAACAAATATATTGTAATTTTAAAGAATCAAAACTATTAAAAACCTAAATTTTAATTCTTATGAAAAAATCAATTTATTTTACCATGCTATTACTGCTGGTTTCAACCTCCATTTTTGCACAGATTGGAGGCATTGAAGATTCTGTTAATGATGTTTCCGATACCATTCGAACCATTTTCCCCATCATTTTGGGGGTTATATTCTTGGTAGGTTTTCTATTTAATGCAGGTCATTTCTTTGGGGAGAATGCCGATTTGAAAAAGGGCATCACACGTGTGCTTGTATTTGTACTAATAGCTGGAGCCGTGGTAGGCATCTTTACCTATCTCATTGGCATCGTAGTATAAGTTGCTATACACCATTTATGAATAAAATATAGCAATGAAAACCTTTAAAATCTATAGAAATATTAGAAAGCGCGCAACGATTATGGGACTGCCCATAGCATTGTTTGCGCTCATGATGACCGCCGTTATAGGATCACTATTAGTTATCATTTTTTCCTTTAGTTTTTTGGTCATCATCATGGTATTTCTATTCAATGGTATGTTGTATATCGTTTTGACACACTTTATAAAAAATCCATCCTTAATGCATTTTAAAAAGGTGTTTCCACAATCCATTAGTAATAAAAAGCAAAGTCACTTGTATTATGAAGGCTATTAATCTTGCAACATACCATCCCATTTTGGATATCCAAGACCATATCTTATTTGCAAATAACGGCAATGTAGTATTATGTTATAAACTAGAATTGCCCGAAGTGTATACCTTGTCCGAGTCCGACTTTGAAGAAATTCATGCCGCTTGGTTTCAGGGGTTCAAATCCCTACCAATAGGGACTGCTATCCATAAACAGGATATTTACCAAAAGGCAACATATCGTGCCAATAATATTCCAAATGAAAGCTTTTTGGAACAAGCTACCTATAATTATTTTAAAGGGAGGGAATGCCTAAATCACAGTTCCTATCTATTTTTTATTTTACCATTAAATAAAGCACTCAATGCCTCCAAGTTTACCAATCCGTTTCGACATATAAAAAAAGGCATATACAAGGCATTAGATCAAAACGTACAAGCATTTATTACAGCCGTAAACGATGCGGTTTCATTTATCAATAACAGTCGGAAGGTATCTTTGTTGCCAATGGTTGAGACTGAAATACGATCTATTTCAGAAGCTTATTTTAATGGCTTTAATGAGGATTTTGACACCGATATTCAGCTCAAAAAATCAAATATTGAAATTGGGGAAAACCATTTTGATGTCTTGGCAGTGAATAGTGAACTCTGCTTTGGAGATGTCGTACAGAGCAGTAAAACGAATGATAAATTTACCTCCGATGATTTTGTGTTCCACCAAGGCTTTATTGATGGGTTGGGATTGAACCTCAATGAAAACCATATCATCAATCAAATCATCTATTTAGATGACAAGCATAAATGGCGAAAACTACTGGAGAAGAAAATAGAGGAACTCAACAAAAGTTCCAATTTCGGGACACAGAACAAAGTAGTTTTAAAAAAAATCGAGGACATTGTGAACCAAATTAATGAAGATGACACCTCACGGATCATCCGGGGGCATCTGAACATTGTTTTTTGGTCACATGAAGTCACAGCATTAAATACAATAGCATCTAAAATAAAAGCAGAGTTCAAGGAACTTGATATTGTACCCTATTATCCCAAAGGCGAAGAGCGGAAGCACTATTACCTGAATAGCTTTTGTTGTTTTGCTTCCAATTTTTCCAATGCGGATTTGTATGTTACCGATTTAAAGCATGCCCTCTGTCTATATATCAATAACACCAACTACCGATCCGATGCCAAGGGTATTCTATTCAATGACCGGCAGTATAATATTCCAGTGCTTAAAGATGTTTGGGATGAGCAAAAAAAACGCATCAAAGCGAGGAACTTTGCCATTTTTGCTCCAACGGGCGAGGGGAAATCCTTTTTAGCCAACAATATTCTAAGGCAATATTTTGAGGATGGTGTTCGGCTGGTCATTATCGATTTGGGAGGATCCTATTCTAAATTTGCCAAGTTGTATCCCAAAGACCATATCATTTTAAAATATGAGCAAGGAAAAAATCTAGGCATCAATCCCTTTTATATTTCCAGTGATGCCGATTTAACGCCAGAACGTTTGGAGGATTTGACAATGTTTCTATTGGAGCTTATGGCTTCAGGCAAAACAACCACCAAAGCAGAGCAGGTGGCTATGAAAAAAGTATTACTACGGTATTATACTAAAACACGACAAGCCCATTCACTGGCAAGTCTATATCAATTTGTGGATGATGAAAAAGAAACACTCATAACGGCACTAAACATCCAAGAAGCACATTTCAGTGTCTATAATTTTTCTGCATATCCTTTCAGAATATGTGGGAACAGGATTGTACAGTTTTCTGTTCAATATTAGTGAAGACCAAACCTATAAAATAGAAGATAAGCGATTGATAGTCTTTGAACTCGATGAAGTTAAGGATAACAAGGAAATTCTCTCGGTGATGTTGAAACTTATTAAATCTGCCATTCAGCGCACAATTTGGCGAAACAAAGCCGAAAGAGGCATCATTCTATTTGATGAGTTTGCCAAACAACTAAAGTTTGAAAATGTATTGGAAAGTGTGGAGTTCTATTACCAAGCTATTAGGAAGCAAAACGGTGCGATTGGTATCATTTTGCAATCCATCAACCAGTTACCCAATAATTCCACATCGGCCAGTATTTTGGAAAACACTCAGGTTATTTATAGTCTACGAAATGAAAAAGGGTATGATGAGCTTCAAAAGCGCTTGCATCTTTCGAGCCATGACTTAAACCAACTGAAATCCATACGTAACAACTTGGTAGGCACCAGAAAGTACACCGAAATGTTTATCAAAATAGGGAAGGAGAGTAACATCTTCAGATTGGAAGTTCCCAAAGAAGTGTATGCGGCTTACCTGACCGACGGTAGCGAAAGTGAAATCATTATGAACCTCTATAACAAACATGGAAGCATGGAACAGGCAATTAAGGAGTTCATCATCAAAAAACAATAACAAGAATCATTAACCCATACAGAACCTTAAAAAGTATTAAAATAAAACATCATGAAAATTATAAAAACAAACCACAGCTTATTCCAGGATTTTAGACATGCGCAAGGAGCATATTATAAAAACACCATAAAAACAGTTATTATGACACTGATCCTAATCACGTCATTATCTGGTTACATGATGGCCCAGGGGATGCCAGTTTATGATAATACCAATTTTATAAGTTTAGCAAAATCGCTTGTAGAATCAGCAAAACAAACCTCACAGCTTTTAAAATCCGTAGAGTTTTTAAAACAGCAAAAGGAGAACATTGAAAAAGTTAACAATGTAATCAAGCAACTCAAGGCCGTCAAAGAATTGACCAAAAATAACCAGAAGCTCTTTAACATGGTTCAAAAGGATTTAAGAGATATTCTAAATTCTCCTTACATCAAAGTAGATGAAGTGGATCGTATTTCAGAATCATTCAATAGCATCATAGAGCAATCTTTGGATGACCTTGATTTTATAGCGCAAATTTTATCAAGTGATACACTAAAAATGACGGATGCGGAGCGTGCTATGTTTTTAAAAGAAAAAGAACAACAGTCCAAACAAATGGTTGCAGACATAGAACAAAAGACTAGGTTATATAAAAGCATAATTTCATTTAGAACGATGCAGGATAAAATCAATAATAGAGAAACCAATTATTAGCCATGGCAGGTGTTTTTTTAGGCATAGGATTGGAATATGTGGATGCAGTATTTGCAACCATTAAGAACAGTGATTTTTCGCAGTACACGATTACTGGTATGAAAACCTTGGCTATTCTGTTCTTTCTGATTAATATTCTAAAAAAATATAATGAGGGTATAGCCAATAATGATGGCTATACATGGGGATTGACGCCTGCAGAACTCGCCAAAAATTTAGCAATAGTTATATTGGTTATTTTCTCCACACAAGTATTGGGTGTATTTGATTCCATATTGGTGTCTATTGAAGCTCAATACAGGGATACGGTTCCAGCACTCCTTCCATTGCAAATGCAAGATGTAGATTTGGAACAGGATGTGAGTGTATTGGAAGCCGCCAGTAAAGCTATGGCATTACTTTATGAAGCATTGGTTACACCATTGTTTGGATTGAAGGTCGTAGCTTTTATAATAGGACTGTTTCTGTGGTTATTAGATCTGTTTATTTATCCACTGTTTTTGGCAGAACGCTACTTTTTATTGGGCATTATGCAAGCATTTTTTCCTTTGGTGATTAGTCTAGCTGTTTTTGAAAAGTTTAGGGGGTTGGCCTATAATTTCTTTAAGCTATATGCAGCCGTGTATATGTTAGTACCAGCGTTTTTTCTGGTGAATGTATTTATAAACACCCTCTATACCGAAGTGAATACCAATTTTTGGTCCACCTTATTTGGAACAGATTGGGGCAGTCAATTTTTTGCACCAGTAATCCAGTTAGGATCAATAGGGTTTGTTGTTTTATTAAAATTCAAGCTATATAGACGCGCCACCGCTTTTACATTCAAACTCTTCTCTGGTAGTGCCTAAGGATTCTAAGATACATTCATAAATAACCAATGATTGAAAACAAAAAACTAAAAGCCAAATGGAAGCAAAAACACCTTATAAAAATATTTATACCATCTTAAAACTGAACCGTTTTATTGTTTTGTCAGCCATCATTGGTGCAACATTAATCAGTGTTGTGTCTGTGGTGTTGGTCATAAAATTACATAAAGAAACCATCAACACTGCATTTATGGTCAATACGGATGGTAGTGTGATACCCTTAAAACTAGTTAAACAACGTGAAAATTTAGAAGTAGAAGCTTTGGCTCATATAGAACTGTTCCATAAATATTTTTATCATATCGATGCAAGTAATTATGAAAAGCATTTGGAAAAAGCGCTTTGGCTAGGTAATAGTTCAGTTGATGAATTATACCGACAGAAAAAATCTGATGGTGTTTATAATCGGTTGCTTCAGTATTCATTAGTACAAAAAGTGTTGTCTATTGTATCCAAAGTAGATATAACAAAAGAGCCTTACAGTTTTGAAACCACGACCATATTTGAAGTGAACCGCGGAACCATCATAGATGTATATGAACTACAAACAACAGGAAACTTGATACATGTGGATAGACATTTTCCAAATAACACCCATGGTTTGTTGATTACCAATTTTTTTGAAAAAGCTCTAAGAAAAATTCAAAATGAAGAATAAAAAATAATTAAAACAGAGTAATAAATAAAAAACTAAAGATGAAACTAGAAAAGAAAAAAATCGTATTTGCATTGATGCTAGTGGGTATCATCGTATTTATTGGAGCCTATGCGATGTTTGTACTTGGTGCTGGTGAAGAGCCAACCTTGGATAGCAATCAAATACAAGTACCCAAATTGAAGGATGAGCAGAAGGCGTACGACTCCAAATTGGATGCGCTTAATGACCTGAAGGAAGTTAGGCAAACCAATGCGCCCAGTATTTATGACGAGCGCCTGCTAGATTCAACGGGTATTTATGACCCAGATTTATTGAACAAGGAAAAGATGCGCATGGTGGATAGTATTTATAACGAAGGACGTATCAGTTATTCAGAAAGTGCCTACCGAAGTAAAATTCCCAGAGAGACTATAAAAGTAACCGAATCTAAAACAGATTCCATAATCTTGGAAGTAGCACCTACTATTTCAATGAAGGAATTGCCATTGGAGCATCAGCTCTTTTTTTCTTCAGATCCCAAAGAGCCTAAAACTATGGGTAATGACTTGGCGATTCCTGTTATTGTAGATGGTACGCAAACCGTAAAGACCAATTATAGATTACGGATGCGATTGATGAAAGACACCAATATTAACAATGTTAAAATACCAAGAAATACGCCAGTATATGGCTTTGTGAGCTTTCAGCCCAATCGTGTCATCATTGAAATAGAAAACATCAACCATCAGCCAACAAAACTCAAAGCATTTGATCTACAGGATGGAAGCGAAGGTATTTATATAGAAAATAGTTTTCGTGCAGATGCCACACGCGAAGTAGTTGATGATGTGGTTCAGGATATCAATATTGCGGGCATGCCCCAAGTTAGTGGTATAAAAAAAATATTCCAACGAAATAATAGACACATCAAAGCAACAGTCTTAAATAACTATCAATTAATCTTAAAAACCCGGTAGGGAAATTAAATATATAATTATGAAAACTACTATCACCTATTTATTAATTGTTTGGTCCATGGGCATACATGCCCAACAAGCTTTGGATACCATTTTCGCCAATGACCAAATGAATGTTGCCCTGTTTTTTCCAAACCCGATACGTCAGGGAATTACAGGAACTAACAATTTTGCATTCACCTACAATAGGGAAAAGGAACAATACTTTGGATTGTTACAAGCAAATCCTGGTGAAACCAGTAATTTATTAGCAATAACCAGTGATGGAAACGTTTATTCCTATATCTTAAAGTATTCGAAGAGCTTATCTAAACTTAATTATTTCATACAGGAATACGAAAGTATAGGTAATGAAAAACCAAAGACTATAGAAGTTTTAAATCCGAGTGATACAATAAATACTGAAAACCCAAAAAAGAATTATTATAAAATGTTCTCAGAATATTTATTAAAAACAAAGAGTTCTTCAATTGCATCAAAAAGAAAAAAGGGAATCGTTTTAAAACTACTAAAAATGGTACACAACAAAGATGAAGTGTATTTGGTTATGGAAATAGTGAATAATTCGGGGATTGATTTTGAAATTGATTACTGGGATATTTCAATTGTCAAAGGTAATAAGAAGCGTAAGGCCTCCTTACAAATACTGCAACAAAAAGTCATTCATAAATACAATACGCCAATGATTGTTGAAAATGATAAATCAAAACGATTTGTGTATGTACTGAATAAATTTGTTTTAGGTGAAAATGAGAAATTACAAATTGATATGAAGGAATTAAAAGGGGCTAGGGAATTGCTAATTAAGTATTAAATGTATTTATTTAAGACAATTCTATAAACAATAAAATTTGTTATGAACTAATCCGTGATTTTCGGGTATTAATTTTTGTTACTTCTTTTGTTTTGTAGGTTCTAATTTTAAATTATTTCTTTAGGTTTTAGATTAGGTGTCAATGTATCGGTTGAAAAATACTTAGATTAAATGAAAGTAAACAAAAGAATCTCATCACTGCTAATATTTTAAATCAAAACTTTAAAGTAACTGGGTAAATTAATTTTGGATGTCCATTTTTACTTAATTTATAATCAAGCAGAATAAACTTCTTTTAAAGATAATTAGCGACTTATATAACAAATAGTTAAAAGGTTGACCTAAAATTATAATTTAACTAGAAATATACTATAATTGTTGCATATGAAGTGGGTGTAAAATCTAATGTATATAAGGCTATCAAAATGAAATGAACCGTAATACTAAAATAATTATGTATTACGATTCTTTAATTTTTTTTATTAATCTTCTAAAGATACGGTTTTACCAGTATATTTCAGGCGTTTTATTTGCGTATTTCTAGTGTCATCAGGTTGACTTCCACCTACAGAAATTGAAAACCAACCCGGTTCTATAACACGTTTACCTTTTTTATTAATAATTGAAAATTGTCTTGCCGATAGTACAAAGCGAACAGTTTTAGTATCTCCTTTTTTGATATGAACACGTTCAAAACCTTCTAATTGGCATATTGGACGTGGTGTAGAGGCTTTTTCGTCTGTAATATACAATTGCACAACTTCATCGCCATCCCAATTGCCTGTATTTGTTACGTTAACAGATACTTCAATGTCTTTTGCCGTTTGTATTACATCTGGAAGTTGCAGGTTACTATAGTTAAACATAGTATAACTTAAGCCAAAACCAAAGGGGTAAAGCGGTTCTTCTCTAAAGTATCGGTAAGTTCTACCTTTCATATTATAGTCTTCAAAATTTGGTAGTTGGTTAACAGATTTGTAATAGGTTACAGGAAGTCTGCCAGCAGGATTGTAGTCGCCAAAAATAACATCGGCTATAGCATTGCCCCCTTGTTGCCCAGGATAGCCAGCAGTTAATATGGCTGGCACATGTTCGTTTGCCCAGTTGATTGAAAGAGCACTACCGTTTATTAAAACCAAAACCACAGGTTTTCCTGTATCCATCATGGCTTTCATTAGATTTTGTTGGTTGAAAGGCAAATCAAGACTGGTACGATCACCACCTACAAATCCTTCGGCTTCAACTTTCATTTCTTCGCCTTCCAAGCGTTCATTTAAACCTAAAACTAAAACAATAGCATCCGATTGGTTTGCTGTTGCTATAGCATTTTCTAAGAGATGATCTTGAGGTTCTGCCCACAACAATTTTGCGGTAGAATCACCATAATAATTTTGGTACTTAACTTCAATTTTATATTTCTTTCCTGCTTCCAAAGAAATTTCTTGAGAACGGATTCGTGGATGATGTTTGTTTTTTCCACCAGATATTTTCCCGCCTTCAATTTCAACGGTCATAAAGGGTTTGGACCATTCTGAAATATGATAAGCACCAGTTTTGGGAGCAATAATATATCCTGTCCATTTAATGCTATAGTAACCCATTTTTAGTTTAGGACTTGGCGTATCAATATCCCAATTAAAGTCGATGTTATCATCAATACGGGTAAAAACAGGTTCGCCTTCCCATTCAAGGTTGTTATAATATTGCCCAGTTAAACCTTGGATACCATTTACGGTTTCGAAATAAATCGACGGAATTGTATTCATCGCTGGAATTCCAGTAGCTAAATCGGTTCCTTGTGAATATTCCACTTGTGCATTGGGTTCTAGTTTGTTTTTTATGCCTTGTAGCACGGTTACAGGGTTGCTAGGAGTACCATTGTAGTTTCCCCATAACGATTGGATATCGTTCGCATTGGGACCTATAACAGCTATTTTCTTTATTTTTTTTGAAAGTGGTAAGGTTTGGTTTTTATTCTTTAAAAGGACAATGCTTTCTTGAGAAGCTTTTCTAGCCAACCAATTATGAGCACTATTATTGTTTACGGCATAGGGAATTTGTGCGTAAGGAACCATATCTTGAGGATCAAACATGCCCAACTTAAAGCGTGCTGTAAACAATCGTTTAACGGCAATATCAATATCATTTTCATTAATTAGATTTTTTTCAATAGCTTCTTTTAAGGTTTTATAAGTGCTACCGCAATTTAAATCCAATCCAGTTTTAAGAGCTAAAGCTGATGCGCTAGCAGCATCGTTTGTTATTTTGTGATATTTCCAAATATCAGCTACAGCACCACAATCGGAAACTATATATCCATTAAATCCCCATTTGTTTCTTAGAATATCAAATAAAAAAGGGCTAGCACTAGCAGATTCGCCACGAAAACGATTATAAGCACCCATTACAGAATACACATGTCCTTCTTTTACTAAAGTTCGAAAAGCAGGAAGATAAGTTTCATATAAGTCTATATCGTTTGTTTCTGCGTTAAATTCATGGCGCGATGGCTCTGGACCAGAATGCACTGCATAGTGTTTTGCGGTAGCAACAACTTTTAAATATTTTTCATTGGTTCCCTGTAAGCCCTTAACATATTGAAGCCCTAGTTGCCCAGTTAAATAAGGGTCTTCACCATAGGTTTCATGACCACGACCCCAACGAGGATCGCGAAAAATATTGATGTTAGGGGACCAAAAAGTGAGACCTTGATACATGCCATGTTCGCCACGTCTTAAATATTCATGGTGTTTTGCTCGGGCTTCATCCGATATGGCATTAGCGACATTAAAAATTAAGTCCTTATTCCATGAGGCAGCAATAGAAATGGATTGCGGAAACACCGTAGCATAACCTGCACGAGCAACACCATGTAGTGATTCGTTCCACCAATTGTATTCTGGAATGCCAAGACGCTCAATTGCAGGTGCATAATCCATAAGCTGATTAATTTTTTCATCTAAACTCATTCTTGTAACAAGGTCATTAACACGAGTTTCAATTGGTAAGTTTGGATTTTTAAATAGCAGGTTTTCTTGAGCTTTAGCACTAATTATTATTGCAATACAAAAAGTACAAATAAGTAATTTGATGTTTTTCATTTAATTTATGTCTAATTTAGTTTAGGTTGAAAAAATAGCTTTCATAAATAAAAACAATGATAGTTTTTTTTTTTTTGGTATTAATTATAGTTCAAAATTAATTTTAAGAATTTTACTTTGCGGGGTTTCATTTTTTTACTTTTAAACTATAGAAATCTAAAACAGTATATTTTGGTGTCCAAATTAGTGTGTTGATTTTATATTGAACTATTTAATGAATTGATACTAATTATAAAGGCTTTTTTGAAAATAATATTAAAAAGGGCAGCATAAGCAATAGATTAAATAGAACGAAGAAACTCTGTATCATAGGGTATTGTTAAAAGTAAATCGAAAAACTGAATGAGTAATTTTTATAAATATGCAATATATTGCGTATTAATAGCTATATTTGTGTATAATATGCAATATATTACATATGAACTATAATATATTATTAAATGAGGACATACTACAGGAACTTGGAAAAGGCTTAAGACAACACCGTTTAAACAGTAATCTTACCGTTAAAGAATTATCAGATAAAAGTGGTGTTAGTGAACGTACGATTATTGGTTTTGAACTTGGCAAAAAAAATATAACATTGATGAGTTTCATAGAGATGCTTAGGGCATTGAGACTATTGAACAATTTGGATGGTCTATTTCCGGAAATACCAGTAATTAGCCCTTTGGAATTAATCGAATTGGAAAAGAAAAAACGTAAAAGAGCAAGTAATTAATGGGTATCGAAATTTTTATATGGGACATACGGGTAGGGGCATTGGTGAAAACATCCGAAGGGATAGCGTTCGAATATGATCCAGCATTTATTAAAACTGGTCTTGAACTGTCTCCAATTAACTTACCCCTGGAAGGTAAAAGGATCTATATAAACGAAGCCGAATGGAGAGAAACAGAAGGGATACCAGGTTTGATTTATGATTCGTTGCCAGATAAGTTTGGTAACGATTTATTGCGCACTTACTTTACTGAAAAAGGACTTACCGAAAATGATATAGATGTATTTGCTAAACTTCAGTACATAGGTAAAAGAGGTATGGGAGCTTTAGAGTTTAGGCCTGCAACCGAAATCAAGCAAATAGAAGATACTATCTCTTTAGAGGACATTGAGAAGATTTCCATGCTAAGTACCCAAGGAAAGGAAGCCTTAAAAACTAATATTAAAGACAAAGATGCCTTGTTGCAAATATTACACATAGGAACTTCAGCAGGAGGAGCTAGGGCTAAGGCACTCATCGCTATAAACAAGGAAAACGGCAATATTAAATCGGGGCAATTACCATTAGGTTCAGATTATGGCTATTATTTAATTAAAATTGACGGGGCTAACAAAACAAAATTAGAGGAACCAAGTGGTTATGGTAGGCTAGAATATGCCTATTCCCAAATGGCTAAGGATTGCGATATCCAAATGTCAGAATGTTCACTGTATAGAGATTTACATTTTTTAACTAGAAGGTTTGATAGGGATGACAATGGTGATAAATTGCATGTGCACTCCTTATGTGGTCTGCTTGGTCTAGATTATAATAAAGTTGGCCAGTATTCATATGAGCACTATTTTATGGCTGCAAGACGACTTGGTTTGGGACAAAATGATATGGAGGAAATCTTCCGAAGAATGGTGTTCAATGTGTTGGTTCACAACTGTGATGACCATACCAAAAACTTTTCTTTTATGATGAACCAAAATGGAGCCTGGTCCTTAAGTCCGGCTTTCGATTTATGTTACTCATATGATAACCAAAATGAATGGGTTAACGGCCATAACATGCGGATAAATAATAAGCGTACCAATATAACGTATGAAGATTTGATGGTCGTTGGTCAAAAATTTAATATTAAAAAACGCAAGGCAGTTTTCGATAAAATAAAAACAATAGTAGGTGCTTTTCCTGAATATGCTTCAAAAATAAGGGTCAAACAGGAATTAATAGACCAAGTCGAAAAAAATCGGCCACGTATTGAAGCTTTCTAAAAATTATAATTGAAAACATATTAGGAATACACATAAAATATGATAAAATAGATTAAAATAATAATAATAAGATTTATTTGATTATATTTTTTAATAATCAGATGAATACTGAAACATTAGGAGATTTATTAAAGTGATGTTTATGCATCACTTTTTTATTAATAATTTCTAAAGAGTAATGATATTTGTTATAAATGTATTTTTTTTATAAATTAGCGCTTGTATAAACACATAAAAAAGCACATTTAAAGTTGCATTGTTATATCGGTGTCTGAAAAGGGAATTTTTACCGATATTATCATTTAAGACGCTGTTATACAACTACTTGAAAATACATAAAAAGTCCTGTCATCCCGACGAAATAGGTATAAAAGGACATTGATAAAAGTTAATTATATGATTTTCAATTGTTTAAATTTTATTTGATATCATTTGATTCGCTTTAAAACCCTTGTTTAGGTGTCCTATTTTTATTTCAAGTTCAGGAAACATTTGTTATAGAGTTGATGGTGAGAATTTGGCAACGATTAAACATCAAAAGTCTAACTGTCCTTTATTAATAATTCTAAATTTAAGGTTTGGTAATATGATTTAAATTGTTATCGAGTGGTGTCATTTTAGGTATTAAGATATGAACTAAGCCAAGAATTATTAAATAACATGATCCTGCAATTAAGAATGCCCAGAAAAACCCTTCTTTACCTGCCGAGTCCAGTGCTTTTCCTAAAAGAAATGATGTAATAATTCCTGCAATTGCACCTGACATACCACCTATGCCAGTTACAGAGGCAACAGCCTTTTTAGGAAAAATATCTGAGACGAGCGTGAATATATTCGCTGACCAAGCTTGATGTCCAGCAGCTCCAATTCCTATAAGCACAATAGCTAACCATTTATTTCCTGTTATAGCTACAGAAGCAACAGGTAAAATAATTAGAGCACAACTAAGTAAGGTAATCTTTCTTGCTTTATTAATTCCATAACCTTTCCGAATAAAATAACCAGATAAATATCCTCCGAAAATACTACCTAAGTCAGCAAGTAGGTAAATTATAAAGAATGGAAGCCCTATATTTTTAACATCAACTTCAAAAGTTAAGGATAAGTATTTTGCTCCCCAAAATAAGTAAAACCACCAAACGGCATCGGTTGTTTTGGCTAAAGCAAATGCCCATGTTTCTTTTTTGAGAAAAACTTTGTTCCATGGCAATTTTTCTTCATTTTCAATCTCTGAATCACTTTGTATATAATCTAACTCTTCCTTGGTTAGCTTTGAATGTGTTTCTGGTTTGTTGTAAATACGAAACCATAAAAATACCCAAATAGCGCTTAATCCTCCAGTGATTAAAAATGGAATTTGCCAATTCTTCCCATTTTCATGTACAATCCAACCAACCACAAAAGGTGCTAAAATGGCACCTACACTTGTGGCGGCATTGTATAAACCTGTAGCAAATGCTCTGTCCTTTTTAGGAAACCACTCTGCAACTGTTTTTTGAGCTGCTGGAAAGTTGCCAGACTCTCCAATCCCAAGTCCAAAGCGTGCAATTGAAAATCCCAAAATACTGAATGAAGCAGGTACAATTGCATGTAACATACCAAAGACACTCCAGGTACCTATGGCAAGTGTATATCCCTTTTTGGTTCCTAATTTATCAATAATACCTCCCATAGCAAGCATTCCAATAGCATAGGCAATTTGAAACCAAATTATTATTCCTGCATAGTCACTGTTTGACCATCCAAATAATTTTTGTAAGGTTGGAGCTAATACACCTATAATACTTCTGTCAAAGTAATTTATAGTGGTTGCAAACATTAAAAGAGCTAAAATTCTGTAGCGATAGGTGCCAATTTTTTGTGTCTTACCCATAATTATTTTCTTGGTGTATGAGGGGCAGATTTTAATTTTCGTTAGATGGTTTTCCTATAGTGGCTAAAATTCCTCCATCAACATATAAGATATGGCCATTTACATAATCGCTAGCTTTAGAGCTTAAAAAAATCGCAGCACCTTGTAAATCTTCTGGGTCTCCCCAACGTCCTGCAGGTGTTCTGCTTATTATAAATTCATTAAAAGGATGGCCATCTACCCTTATAGGTGCTGTTTGGCTTGTGGCAAAATAGCCAGGCCCTATTCCATTAGATTGAATATTAAATTTGGCCCATTCAGTAGCCATACTGCGAGTAAGCATTTTTAAGCCTCCCTTAGCAGCTGCATAAGCACTTACAGAATCTCTACCTAATTCACTCATCATTGAACAAATATTAATAATTTTTCCACCGCCTCTTTTAATCATTCCTTTAGCCACATTTTTTGATACAATAAACGGACTAATCAAGTCTACTTTAATTACAGACTCAAAATCTACAACTTCCATGTCAATAATAGGAGTTCTTTTTATTATACCAGCGTTGTTAACCAATATGTCAATCGGACCAACTTCAGTTTCTATTTTTTTGATGTTTTCAATTACAGCTACTTCATCTGTTACATTAAAAACATACCCATAGGCCTCAATTCCAACCAATTTGTATTCTGCAACAGCATTATTAATTGCATCTTGTGATAAATCATTTACTACAATTTTTGCGCCAGCTTGACCTAGTCCTTTAGCCATTGCCATCCCTAATCCATGTACTCCTCCAGTAATAAGAGCTATTTTACCTTTTAAATCAAATAAGTTTGTTGACATTTTAAAATATTATTTTTTGGTTAATTCAATATTCAATATTAAAAATAAAGCATGCTTTTGGGTGTAAATTATAGCTCAATATTAATTATTTATAAACCATTTTAATATGTTTTAATGTACAGGGTAATTATATAAAGTTTAATATTTTTATATTTATGCAAGTTTAAACTTTGATAAGAAAAATATTTTTTAAATTCAATTGTTTAGTTTTATTACTCCAGTTTTTATATTCTAAATTTATATGTATCAATTTTTGATTTTAACATCGATTAAAAGAAAAATTATGTTATTCCTGTTATTGTTGATTAATATGCAGGTATATTCTCAATATCAAAATCTTAAATTTGAAAACTTAGACACATCAGAAGGAATTTCTAGTAGTACATGTCTTGAAATATTTAAAGATAGTGAGGGTTTTATGTGGTTTGGTACTATCGATGGGTTAAACCGATATGATGGTTATAGTTTTGAGATTTATAGACCAACATTAAATGATTCTACATCAATAAGTAATAATCGTATAAGCTCAATTGTTGAAGATTCCAATGGGTTTTTATGGGTTGGAACTAGTAATGGATTAAATTTTTTTGATAAAAAGCAAGAAAAATTTCATAGAATTTCTCTTCATAATAAATCATCAAATCTTATAGACCAAGGTGAAATTGTAAATGACTTATTATATGATGACGCAACTCATATGCTTTGGGTGGCAACAAAAAATGGAGTTGTTAGATTAAGTTTACCTAACAAAATTAGTAATTATAGGGAGGATGCTGTTTTGTTTCATTATGTTAATTTAAATGATAATCTTAAAACGATTGATAATAATGATATCACTACAATAATAAAGGATAAGGAAGGTGGTATTTGGGCTGTTACAGAAGGGAACTATTTAAATAAGTACAATTCTAAAAAGAACACTTTTTCTAGAGTAATTATTGATATACCAAATACTTACGAGCTTAATCATATTCCAAAAAGTGTTTTAGTTGATAGTGAAGGTGATTTTTGGATAGGCAATAATTTATCGATGCTTGTTTTTTGGGATAGAAAGAACAACGTGTTTCATCAATTAGACCCAGTTAAGAATAATATTCCAATTTTTCATATGTATCAAGATTCAAAGGGTATAATTTGGATTGCTACTGATGGAGACGGAATATATTTATATGATAAAAAAAAGGGGCTTTTACAACATATTATTCATAGTCCTTTAAATAATTTTTCGCTTCCTAATAACCAACCATCTAAGGTAATAGAAGACGAAGACGGTATCTTTTGGATTGCTACATACAACAAAGGTATTAGTAAGTTGGTTCTATCAAAATCATCTTTCGGTCATTATTTTTACGAATCTAACAATGTAAAAGGGTTAAGCGCCAAAATAGCACAGTCCGTGCTTCAAGATAGTAAAGGAAGAATTTGGATTGGTACAGATGGAGGAGGGCTGAACCTATTTAATGAAAAGGCAAATTCATTCAAGCATTTTAAAGCAAATCCTAATAACAAATCGTCAATAGGTTCCAATAAAATTGTTTATCTCTTGGAAAGCTTTGATGGATCTATATGGGTGTGTACATGGGATGGAGGTTTAAGTAAGTTCAATCCAACTTCTGAAACAGCTGAACAATATAAATATGAACCTAATAATCTATATTCAATTGCTCAAAATACGGTGTGGTGTGCCGTTGAAGATTCTAAAAAGCGCCTATGGTTGGGAACACAATCTGAAGGTTTAAATTTATTTGATAATAAAACAAAACGATTTTATAAATATAAAAGTGTACAAGGAGAAAATAATAGTTTAATAAGTAATTTGGTCTTTTCCATATTTATAGATTCTAAAAACCGCCTTTTAATTGGTACATCGTTAGGCTTATCGGTAGTTGAGTTAGATAATTTGTCAAGTTACATTCCAAGTAATATAGATTTTAAAGAACTTAAAGAAAAACCAATTCAAGGAACTAGGGTTAATTACATTACAGAAGACCATTTAGGTAATATATGGATAGGAACCGATGTTGCCTTGCATTATTTAGATAGCAATCTGAAGCTTATTAAATCATATTCAACTGCAGATGGTCTTCCAAACAATTTAATTTTGGGAATAGCTGAAAGTAATAAAAATAATTTATGGATTACTACCAAAGGAGGGCTTTCAAAATTAAATGTTTCTGAAAGTAAATTCTATAATTATAATGTACAAGATGGAGTTCAAGGGATTGAATTTCAAAGTAAATCCATTGAAAAATTAAAAGATGGTAGAATACTTGCTGGAGGAATAAATGGTTTTAACTTATTTAACCCAATTGACATTATTGAAAAGCCAGCGAAGCTTAAACCAATTATTACTAAATTTAAATTATTTAACGAGTTAGTTAGGCCAGGACAAAAGTTAAACAATAGAGTTATTTTAAATGCTTCAATTGCAAATACCGATTTAGTTGAACTAAAATATGATGAAGGCTATTTGTCTTTTGAATTCGTAGCATTTCATTATGAAAATCAAAATCGTGTTAAGTACATGTATCGGATGAAAGGTATTCACGATGATTTTATTAGTGCCGGAGATAACAGATTGGCAAATTATTCTAGTATCCCTCCAGGAGAGTATGAGTTTCAAGTAAAAGCTTCTATTGATGGTAAATGGGATAATTCAGAAAGTTCAAACATAAAAATTAGTGTATTGCCACCGCCTTGGAAAACATGGTGGGCTTATTCTCTTTATATATTGTTTTTAGCAGTGCTATTTTGGCTTGGGATGCATTATTATACGAAAATGATTAAAGAGGAAAAAGAGCATGAACTAGATCAAATGAAGTTAAAGTTTTTTATAAATATTTCACATGAACTAAGAACACCGCTTACACTTATTTTAAATCCCGTTGAAAAAATTATAGCATCATTTAATAATCCTGAAGTTGTTAAATCATCTGCATATACTCTTCAAAGAAGTGCAAGAAGATTGTATTACTTAGTAAATCAATTATTAGATTTTAGAAAAATGGATTTGGGCAAAGTACCCCTAAAATTAGTTCATGGAGACTTAATCAAGTTTACAGAAGATGTTTTTAAATTGTTTGAAGGATTGGCAAAATCGAAAGGGATTAAATTTAAATTTAAAACCACATTAGAAGAATTACCAATAAATTTTGATCCTGATAAAATTGAAAAAATTATCACCAATTTAATTTCCAATGCCATCAAATATACCAATGAAGGTGGTTCAGTAAAACTTTCTATTTCCAATCCCAACGAAAATAAAAGAGATTTATTTTCAAAGATTTTAAATAAAAATAAGTTTGACGAATTTATTCAAATTGAAATTAAAGATACAGGTATTGGGTTTAAACATGATCAACTCAAAGATGTTTTTGGAAGATTTGTAAATGCAGGAAATACCAAAACAGGGATGGGAATTGGTTTAAACATTACTCAAGGTCTTGTGAAAATTCATGGTGGGGAAATATTTGTAGAAAGTAAGTATAAAGAAGGAACTGTTTTTACTGTTTTACTTCCTACAAACCTTACAAATGAAAATAGTGAATTTATAGATGGAGCTAATAAATATATAAATGAATTCGATTTGAGTAGCGTGCATTCTACCGAATATGAAATTGGAATTTACAACGAAAGTATTGATAGTCAAATACGGGATATAGAAACAAATTCCGACGGAAAGAAAAAACAAGTTATACTAGTAGTAGAAGATAATAAAGAATTACGGAAGCATTTGGTTTATGAGTTTAGTAATTCATTTAAAATAATTGAAGCTGTTAATGGTGTCGATGGATTAGAAAAAATTAAAAAATACCAACCAGATTTGGTAATTAGTGATGTTATGATGCCCAAGATGGATGGATTTGAGTTATGTCGTTTAGTTAAAACTGAAATTGAAATTTGCCATATTCCTATTATATTGTTAACAGCAAGGAGTCTAGAAGAAGATCAAATAGAGGGGTATGGTATAGGTGCTGATGAGTATTTGCCAAAACCATTTAACATAAATATTTTAAGAGCTAGGGTTAAAAATTTATTAGAGGCAAAAAAAAGATTAAGAGATAGATTTGCTTCAATAGGAGGTGTTATACCATCTAGTGAGATTACTTCAAATAGTTTGGATGAAGCTTTTTTAGATAAAGCCACCAAGGCTATTATTGACAATATTTCAGACACGGATTATAAATTAGAAGACTTATTAAAAGAAATTGGAATTGGAAGGTCTCAGTTTTATAGAAAAATAAACTCTATAACTGGGCAAAATCCAAGCAATTTTATTAGAACAATTCGCTTAAAGTATGCTTCTGAACTTTTATTGAAAAATGAATTATCTATAAAGGAAATTACCCATATGTCAGGTTTTAATTCAACAGCTTATTTTAGTAAAACCTTCAAAGAATTATTCGGTTTAACACCAACTGAATATATTGAACAAAAACTCAAAGATAATCACAAATAAGCCTTTTTCAGTGACTTACACTATTGTTTATAGCTAAAATGGGTTATAAATAATCAAAATTGAATTCTAATTTACACTTCTTTTCTTCATTTAGTTATAAAATTGGATAATGAATTATGAACTTTTTATAAAGGTTAATTTTTTGTTAAATAAAAAAACAACTAAACAATTTTAAATATGAAAAAAAAGTACGAATCAAATTATTTTTATTAAGACGAAAAAGACAGTTTTTATTATCGAAAAACACAGACAGTAAATCAACTAATTAATATTAGTTTTTTATTGTCCGAAAAAAGCTAACTAAATACAAATATTTTAAATGACAATTTTATGAGTGAATTAAAAAATAATCAGGTAAAACTGAAATTCTTATCAGAAACCATATTGGCGATGGCACTTCTGATTTGCGGCTTTTCAGCCCAATTACATGCAAATACTGTAAATACATCCATATTGAATATAGATGAGATTCAGAATATAGCAATAAAAGGTAAAGTTGTATCTGCTGCTGATAATCTTCCTCTTCCTGGGGTAAATGTTACGGTAAAAGGTACTTCAATAGGAGCAGTTACTGATTTTGATGGTAATTATAGTTTAAATGTGCCATCTTCAGAATCAGTAATAGTTATCACTTACTTAGGATTTAAAACGGTTGAGATTAAGGTTGGTAGCCAAAAGACAATTAATATTTCATTAGTTGAGGATATTGCTGCACTTGATGAAGTTGTAGTTGTAGGATATGGTGCTGCTAAAAAGGAAACGCTTACTGGTGCTATTGAACAAATCAAATCGGATGTCTTTGAAGATAGAGCTATTACAAACCCTGCATTAGCATTACAAGGTCAAACACCTGGTTTGTCAGTTTCAAAATCGTCTCCGCGTCCAGGAAATGAAGGTGTAGAGTTGCAAATTAGAGGTGCAACATCTGTAAATGGCGGCAGCCCGCTAGTTATTATAGATGGAGCTGCAGTAATTGATAATAGAGAGTTTTATCAAATGAATCCAGATGATATAGCCTCTATAAGTATACTTAAAGATGGTTCGGCATCTATTTACGGTTCTAGAGCTGCAAATGGAGTTATTCTTGTTACTACAAAAAGAGGTAAGGGTAAAATGAAAGTTGAGTATAATGGAAGCTTTAGATATAATACCATAGGTATTAAACCACCAACACCAAGTATGGAAGAATATGCTACGTTATGGTTGCAAGCAGTTGGTGAAGATGGAACAAATGATTATTGGGGATGGGCTTCTAAAGCAAACTTAGAGCGTATGCAAAATGGTGAAGAAGGTATTTATACTACTCCTTTTTGGGGAGATATCTTTATTGGAAAAGCAAATCGTTTTGATGAGCTTTTTGGAAATAGTTCGTCTTATCAGCACACAGTTAGTGTATCGGGTAGTACAGATAACACAAGATATAGAATGTCTGCAGGTGTTGCAGATACAGAAGGAGCTTTAAAAACTGCATATGATGGGACAAAACAACATAATATTCGTTTTAATTATGATTATGATATCTCAGAAAAGTTGTCATTACAGAGTGGTATAACTTACCAACGTACAAAAACATCTGGTCCATCTACGGGTCTTGATGCAACTGCGGGTTCTTATGATCCACCATTTTTCCCAGCTTTAAACCCTTATGGGCAATGGTATGCAAACTTTAATATTGCTGGAAATAGAAACTCAACAGCTGCTACCACAGATGGAGGTAGAAAAGATTTTTCTGAAGATCTTACAAAATTAAGTTTAAATCTTAAATATGAAATTATAGACGGTTTAGATTTTACGGCTAATGCATCGTTTAACAAATTAACTGGTAGACTAGATGAATATAGGTTAACGGTACAGCCTTATACATGGAATGGTGAAGTGTCAGCAGAAAGAATTAATCCAACATCACTCATAATAGCAGAGACTAGAGATAGAACGTATCAAAATTATGGAGGATTTTTAAATTATAAATATTCTAATGGAGGACATAATTTTGCGTTTATGGCAGGCTTAACAGCTGAATTACAAGAAGATCAATTATTGCATGCTGAACGTTCAGGAATTCAAGATTTCGGTGTTTATGATTTAAATGTAGCACCAGTTGATAATGTTACTAATAGAGGAGGTGCTGGTCATTGGGGTATTTATTCTACACTTTCAAGATTTAATTATGACTATAATGGCAAGTATTTATTAGAGTTAGTTGGGCGCAGAGATGGATCTTCAAGATTTGCAGAAAATTATAAATATACCAATTTTGGTAGTGTTACTGCAGGTTGGTTAATTTCTGAAGAGAATTTTTTAAAAGATACTGCTATTAACTATTTAAAGTTAAGAGGTAGTTATGGTACTTCTGGTAATCAAGTAGGAATAGGGTTGTATGATTATCTATCTAGTATTTCATTAGGATCGTTACCTTTTGGTTCAACTCCAGCATATCAAAATATAGCTAGAGTAGGAGGTTTAACTAGTGCTACACGTACATGGGAACAGGTTAAAATAAAAAATATTGCTGTAGAGTTTGGGGTTCTTAAAAATAAACTAACAGGAACTTTTGAGGTGTACAAAAAAGAGAATACAGGTATGCTAGTTAATATTATTTATCCAAGTGTTTTAGGTGGAACTGCACCTAAATCAAATAGTGGCAATCTTGAAACCACAGGATGGGAGGCTATTTTAGGATGGAAAGATACAAAAGGTGATTTTTCTTATAATATTTCCTTAAATATGTCTGATAATAATAATACTTTAGTAAAAATGGAAGGGGCAACTGCATTTCAAGCAGGTAAAGTTGCTACAAGAGAAGGCTTCCCTTTAAATTCTTACTTTTTATATCAAACCGATGGATTATTTCAAACACAAGCTGAAGTAGATGCTTATTATGCAACTTATACTTCGGTAAATCAGGGAGAACTTCCTGTAGCATCTGATGCTAATCAAAGATTACGTATTGGAGATACCAGAAAAGTTGATTTAGATGGTAATGGCTATATAGATGACGTGGGTGGAGTTGGAGATTCTGGAGATGTTAAGTATATGGGTGATGCCGCACCACATTATGTTTACGGTATTAACTTAGGGGCAAGCTATAAAGCCTTCGATTTTACGGCATTCTTTCAGGGTGTTTTAGAACAAAATGTATTAAGAACAGGCTTTATGGCTTATCCTTTTTACAGAGTATGGACAAATCAAACTACAGCTTATTTAAATCAAACCTGGACTGCTGATAATACACAAGCATCTTACCCGAGAATGACAACTAATTCCAATAGAGCGGCTTATAATTGGGCTAATAATGATTTTGCATTACAGAATAATAAATACATCCGCTTAAAGAATGTGGTTTTAGGATATACTTTGCCAAAATCGTTAACTGGTAAGTTAAGCCTAGATAAATTTAGAGTTTATGTATCAGGAAGCGATCTTTTTGAATTTACAAGTGTTAAAGATGGTTATGATCCTGAATTTGGAGAAAGTTCACAGAGTATTTATCCTTTTTCTAGAACTTGGGCAGTAGGCTTAAACTTAACATTTTAATCAATAAAAATTTAATTATTTATTATGAAAAAAATAATAATTCCTATAACGATTCTTTTTCTTGGGCTTTTAAGTTGTGAAAAAGATTATTTAGAACTAAATCCGTTAGATTCTGTTACCGAAGCGGCATACTTTAAAACACCACAACAATTTGCTAATGCTGCTAACCAATTATACATAGGTTTGGTGGGGTGGAAACCAACTAAGGCATCAGGAACTCCAAATGGTTTTGAAAGTAGTATTTATGATTTTATGGATTTTGGTTCCGATTTAAATGGATTACCACTTGAAGTGGGTAGAGGAGCCAATACTATTACCAATGATGATAAATATTGGGATAATACATACTATTATTTAAGAGATGTTAATATTTTACTACAAAAAGCTAATGAATATAAAGGTAATGCTGCTGATATCTCACAATCTGTTGCTACTGCATATTTTTTTAGAGCGTGGCATCATTTTTTCTTATTGCAACGATTTGGAGGCATTCCAATAGTTACAACGGTTGTTGATTTAGATTCTCCAGAACTTTATGGGGCACGTAATAGTAGATATGAAGTTATAAATCAAATATTTTCTGATTTAGATAAAGCCATTGCTGGTTTACCAACAGAACAAAATATTGGTAGCTTAGACAAAGGGAAAATAAGTAAATGGGGTGCAGAAGCGTTTAAAGCAAAAATATTACTATATGAAGCTACTTGGGAGAAATATGTAGGCGTAACAACCGATTTTCAAGGTTCAGGAACATCGTCTGCAAATATCACCGCCTATTTAACAGAAGCAATTACTTTAAGTAAAGATGTAATGGACAATGGTGGTTATGAGCTTTGGAATAAAAATGCTACACTAAATAATTTAAGTAGTAATTACTTATTCAATTTAGAGGATAGTAATTCTAATCCTGGAGGGTTTGATAAAAGTTCAAATAAAGAATTTATCATACAAGGAATTTATGATTTTAATTTGAGAAAAGGTGGTGTAAATATAAGCCATACAGTTACTTCAAGATTATCTCCAAGCAGAAAGTTAATGGATATGGTATTATGTACTGATGGACTTCCTGTTGATAAGTCACCTTTATTTCAAGGTTATAATAAAACGTCCGATGAGTTCAAGAATAGAGATTACAGATTGAAGGCTTACTTTGGAGGAAATATTCCAACCGATGGTTCTGTGGCTCTAAAAGCAGCAAGTGATGGTGTTTCTGGCTCAGGAATTGATGCACGTAAATTCCGGTCTTATAATTATGGTACCTATAGAGCAGCATTGGAAGAGTCTTTTAATTATCCATTTCTTCGTTTGCCAGAAGTGTATTTAACATATGCTGAAGCACTTTATGAAAGAGATGGAGCTATTTCTGATGCAGATTTAAACCTTTCTATTAATAAGATTCGTGCACGTGCAGGTGTTGCACCATTAACAAACACATTGGTTTCAGTTAATGGTTTAAATATGTTAGATGAAATACGAAGAGAACGTACCATTGAGTTGTTTGGTGAGAATAACAGGTTTGACGATCTAAAAAGATGGGGTATTGCAGAGCAAGAACTTAATAAAGATGTACTAGGTGCTGTTATAGAAGGAACAGTTTATGAAACTAATACAAGTCTATATAAACCTACAGACTTTGTTTATGGTGAGAAATCTGTAACAACAGCAGTGGGAACAAGAAGAGTGTCTGTTATTGATCCTGCATCTAACAGAAATTTTTCTAGAAAAAATTATTTATTTCCAATTCCTCCAACACAAAGAGCCCTGAATCCAGCATTAGTGCAAAATCCAGGTTGGTAATTGTAGAAGTTTTTGAATAATCTAAAATTAAAAAAAATGAAAAAAAATATAATAATAACTTATATCTTAAGTATTGCAATAATTGGGTTTATACTTTCGGGATGTCAAGAAAATGATGAGTTAAAAGTTCATCAATATCCAGAACAAACAGTTGGTGATTTTAATCCAACAATTGGGCGTCCGGGTAATCAAATCACCATTAATGGCTCGAATTTTGGAACTTATAAAGGAGCGGTTACTATCTTTTTTAATGGTCAAGCAGCACCCAAAGAAAATATAATTAGTGTAACAGATAATAAAATTGTAGTTGTTGTGCCAGATAATGCCGCTTCAGGACCAATTTCAGTTAAGGTTTGGACTTATACTAAGGAAACAGCAACAGATTTTACTTTTATTCCAGGGGCTAAAGTTACTGGTATTTCTCCTGCACAAGGAAGTGTTGGTCAAGATTTAACCATTACTGGTGAAAATTTTGGAACTGATCCTACAAAATTTACTGTTGAATTTAATGGAGGCGTGCCAGCCATTGTAAAGTCTGTAACAGATACGCAAATAGTTGTTACTGTACCTGCCGGAGGTAGTACAGGCCCAATAACTATTATTTTTGAGGATAGTTTTGTAAAGACACCAGTATTTTCATATCCATTTGTTGGGTTGAATTACCAATTTAACACAAATGGTTATGCAGAAGGTTGGGTATCAACTCATAGTTCGACCAACGAAGTTTCTGGTGGATCTATGAATGTTACTTTTAACTCTAGTCAATTTGTTGGAACAAGTAAACGTAGAGCCGATTTTCAATTAACCGGTGGAGCAGAAGTTCATGCTGGATTATACCCTATTATTGCAATTAAGCTTAATAAGCCAGCCACAGGTAATTTTATTCTTGACACTAATTTGGGTTCTTATAAAAATGGGTCTAACAACTATGATGGAATATTACTTGGTGATATTTATTATTATGATATTCGTAATACCTTTGGTGCAGGTGCTAAGTTATCTCAAACAGAGCCTACAAAACTCACTACATTTCAATGGAAAATTGCCGATATTACAAGTCCTGAAACAGGTTACTCGGTTGATTGGGTACAATCGTTTGAAAATTTAGCGGCTCTAAATGCATATGCATCATTACCTGAAGGTAAATACATTTTTGAGTTTGATGACGCAAATGCTACAGGCGATTGGTTAGCTGCTCAAAATGCCACTACTAAAATTGAAGGAGGGAAATTTAAAGTAACTTTTGATCCAGCTCAGTTTACAGGCACCAATAAAAGAAGAGCAGATTTTTACAATGTTATTTTGGGTAAATTTCCTTACCCAGGAGGAGCTGATAAAGCCTCTTGGATATACAATCCAGAATATCCAATTATAGCAATGAAGATTACATTTAATGAAACAGGTGATTATAAACCAGCCGCAGGAAATATAAAATTAGATCCTTACACAGGAGCAAATAACACCTATTTAACTGATTTTGTTGGTAAAAATGTAATTTACTATGATGTCTCGGATAAATATACTGAAAGAACAGAACTAAATGTTTGGCAATTTAAAATTGCTGATATTACTTCTGCAGAAACGGGTTATCAAATTGATTGGGTTAGAACTTTTAAAAGTAAAGCAGAACTTAATGCTTTTCTTAATTAGTCAAAATAGTCTTAAACTTAACCTAGAGACGGATTCATTAATTAGAATCCGTCTCTAATTATTAATATTAAATATAAAGCTATGAAAAAACTTTTTTTAATTAATTTACTCATTTGTTATACTTTTTTTGGAGCAGTGGGTTGTAGCGGTAGTGATGATGCAGGGACTACAAAAACAGCATCTATAATATTTAATTCTATAGCAAATGATGATGTTATTGATGTGACTGAACGCAAACGACCAAATCATACAGTAAGTGGATCGGCAACAGGAGGGTATATAGCAGCAGGAGACGGTGTAATCGTATTAGTAAATGGAACTGCTTATAACACAACAATAGTGTCTGGTGGAGCTTTCTCTGTTGACGTAGCTACCAGCGATTTAATTGCAGATAATACAATTGATGTAGTTATTACTTCAAAAAATAAAGGAAATAATGTAAGAACTACAGCTTCCAAGCAAATAACAATAGAAGAAGTGCAAGCTAGAACTTTTGTACATCCGGGACTTTTAGTTAAACAATCAGATTTTGACAGAATTAAAATTAAAGTTAATGCAGGGGCAGAACCTTGGATGTCAGGGTGGAATCGATTAATTAATAATGCACATTCGCAATCAAATTACACCCCTAATCCAGTAGTAAAATTAATTAGAGGAGGAAGTTCAACAGAAGAACCAGAACCAGATAATTATAGTGTAGCTTTTAATGATGCGGCAGCGGCATTTCAATTGGCTATTCGCTGGAAAGTTACAGGTAATGATATTTATGCGCAAAGAGCGATTTTTGTTTTAAATTCTTGGGCAAGAACTTGTACTAGTATAAGTGGTAACTCCAATAAGGCATTAGGAGCAGGAATTTATGGGTATCAATTTGCAAATGCTGCTGAAATAATGAGAGATTATTCTGGTTGGACTACTTCAGATTTTGATAAATTCAAAAAATGGATGGTTGATGTTTTTTATCCAATCAATAAAGCATTTATTGATACACATTGGAATACATGTATCAGTCACTATTGGGCAAATTGGGATCTTGCTAATATTTCTTCAATTTTAGCTATTGCTGTTTTAACAGATGATACTGATAAATATGATTTTGCAATGAACTATTTAAAAACTGGTGCGGGTAATGGTAATTTAAACAAAGCCGTTTATTTTATACATCCAGATGGGTTAGGACAATTACAAGAAAGTGGGCGTGATCAAGGACATGCATTACTTTGTGTTGGAATGTTGGGGGAAATTGCTCAAATGGCATACAGTCAAGGTGATGACATTTTTGGTTATGATGATAACCGAATTTTAAAAGGTGCCGAGTATAGTGCAAAATATAATGTTGCTAATTTAAGTGTACCATTTCAGCCTTATAATAATTGTGACAATGTAAATCATACTGTTGTTAGTCCCGATGCAAGAGGTAATGTACGACCTATATGGGACTTATTGTATTATCACTATGTGATACGTAAGGGACTAAGTTCACCCTACCTTAAATTAGCCTCAGAGGCAAATGGCTCAATTGAAGGTGGAGGAGGAGATTATGGACCTAACAGTGGAGGTTACGATTCTTTAGGTTTTGGAACCTTACTTTATGCAATTGATGAATAGATTCTAAAAATAGGCTTCTGTAATTAGTAGTAGTTTATTGAATATCAGTTAAAAAAGGAGTTTAAATTATAGTTATTGAATTATAATTTAAACTCCTTTTTTCTTTTAACATTTAGATTTACAAAAACACAAAAGGGTTAAAGCCATTGCCCTAAAGAATGGTAAAAATTAAACTAATTTATTATGAAAAAACAATTACAATTTTTAATGGTAGCTGTATTATTTTTTACAGTAAACGTAACAACTGCTCAGGGTAATGTGAACCAAATTTTTACATCTTTTGGAGACTGGTTTGTCGATAATAAACCCCAAAACACAAATACCAGTGTTCCAGCTGGTACAAGTATGGTTTCTAATGGTCATTTAGTGGTTACTATGGGACCTCAATCTACAAATGTAGGAGAAACAAAATATCGTGCGGATTTAAAATTTCTAGCAGGAACTAATTATACTATTAATTCAACGACAGATAAAATAATAGCTGTCAAATTTATAGGTGATAGACCTACTGGAGTTGCAACTGGTTTTAAAGTTGAGATACATAATTTTACTGATAATACATGGATTAACAATGGAGGTAGTAGGTATTCAAATGCGGGATCTGTTTTAACATCATCGGGCAATACTATTTATTATTTTGATTTTAGTGGTGATGCTAATTATTCAGCAGGCAATATTCAAATTGATAAAATAAACATTACAATTGCAGATGTTACAGCTAATCCTAATTACACAATTGATTGGATAGCTACATTTGTTGACGTTGCTGCATTAGAAGCCTATAAAAACACAAATGAAGATGGCACTGGAGATATGGATGAATCTGCCTTGGGACTTAATGATTTTAATGCCAGCAATAGCACATTCAAAATATATCCAAATCCTTCAACTAATAATTCATTTAATCTTGATTTAAAAAACAACTATTCAAAAGCAACAGCACAGGTTAAAGTATACAGTGTATTAGGAAAATTAGTATTAGATAAAGAATTTAGTGCAAATTCTAAAAAAGTGACTATCAATCATGATTTAAGTGCGGGAATGTATCTTGTGAAAGTTGACAACAGTTTAGCTAAATTGGTTGTTAAATAAAAAATAAAATAATAGCTTCATATTTTAAAGCAACACTAAACTAAGTGTTGCTTTTTTGTTTAATACATAAGGAAAGGGTGTTTTTTTATAGTATATGGATGATAGTTTATACATAAATTATACATTTTTGGATAATATTGCTATACTAATTACATATTTAAATTATCAATCTTTTAATTCATTACAATTGAACAAAGTAAAACTATCAATAGTATTTTTCTTTAGTTATCTGATATCTATCGGGCAATCAGATAATGGTTTTCATAAATCGTTGACATCGCCAGATACTAATTACGAAATAAATATTTCTAAAAAATTGGATGATTTGGGTAAATCAATTATTAAATACAGTGTTAATTATAAAGGAAAGCAAGTTATTCTAGATTCTCGGTTTAATATAGAACTAGATAATCATCTTAATGAATGGGCTTTGGCTGTTAAGGATAAACCAAAAGGTAATTGGATGGATGAATTGGTGCTAACAGATTTTAAAGTTAATAATGTTTCTAATACATGGAAGCCAATTTTTGGAGAACGAAACACCATTGAAAATAATTATAATGAATTAGTGCTTACGTTTGAGCAAAAAGCCAGTTCTAATTATAAAATGGATATTCAATTAAGAGCGTACAATCAAGGTGTTGCATTTCGATATTATTTCCATACCAATCCAACGGGAATCTATTATCATATTACTGAAGAAAACACAGAATTTACATTTGCTAAAAACACTAAGGCATGGTTTGAACCTTGGGCTCAAGGAACATATGAACTTTTACCACTTAACGATTGGCCAACAGAAAGTGAAAGACCTTTAACCTTAGAATTGGAAAATGGTTTATATGCATGTATTGCCGAAGCTGGTTTGGTAGATTTTGTTAGAACCAAGTTTAAGTTAAGCGACCTAAAAAAAAATACCATTAAGACAGCTTTGTACGAAAGTATAGATAAGGTGCCTTATTTTGGAACATCATGGCGGGTTATAATGGCTGCTGATACAGCAGGTGAATTAATTGAGAATAATGATATTCTTTTAAATTTAAATGAGCCTAGTGCTATAAAAGATACAAACTGGATTAAGCCAGGGAAAATAGTTAGAGATATATCTTTAACTGAAAAAGGTGCTAAAGCATGGATTGACTTTGCCGCTGAACATAATTTACAATATGTATTATTTGACTGGAAATGGTACGGCCCATCCTTTACCTTCGATTCTGACGCGCGTACAGTAGATATCGATTTAGATTTGCAAAGTGTTATTGATTATGGTAAGGAAAAAGGTATTGGTATTTGGGTGTATGTCAATCAACAGGCCTTATTAAAACAAGATTTTGAAATTTTTCCACTTTATAAAGAATGGGGTGTAGTAGGTGTAAAGTATGGTTTCGTGCAAGTAGGATCGCATCGTTGGACTACTTGGTTGCATGAGTCCATTAAGAGAGCGGCTGATAATCAATTAATGGTTAATATTCATGATGAATTTAGAGTAACTGGAGAACAACGCACGTTACCAAATATTATGACTGTTGAAGGCATAAGGGGTAATGAGGAATTTCCAGATGCCACGCACAATACAACCTTACCATTTACAAGAGGAATTGCTGGTATGGGCGATTATACAGTTTGTTATTATGATAAAAGATTAAAAACAACGCACGCGCACCAATTAGCATTGTCTGTTGTCATGTATAGCCCACTTCAAACCTTATATTGGTATGATACGGCCGATATGTATGAAAGGGAACCCGAAATAGCATTTTTTGATGCCGTACCAACAGTATGGGATGATACAAAAATATTAAACGGAAAAATAGGCGAATATATTACTATAGCAAGAAAATCTGGTAAAGATTGGTTCATTGGGTCTATTACAAATAACGATGCAAGAGATTTAGAAATTAGTTTAGATTTTTTAGATGAGGGCTCAAAGTACAAAGCTATTATTTATTTAGATGATTCGGGTGTAAAAACGAAGACTAAGGTTGGAGTTAAAGAAGTAAAAGTTAAAAAAGGAAAAAAAATAAAATTGAATCTGTTAGCCTCTGGTGGAACAGCTATTCAAATTAAAAAAATAGTTGATTAGTAGTTGAGTTAGTTTAGTTTTTGTAAGTTTTAGAATAGTTTACTAAAATTTACTTTTTCAAACAAAATGGTTTAATAAGTGTTTTTGTTTGAACTTTAGTTTAGTCAAAATAGCAGTTGTTGGTAATTTTACTAGCAACTGTTATTTTTAAGGTAAAAAAAATGAATTTTATAAAAATGAAAAGACTATTTGTTTTAACGGCGTTGTTAATAGTAATAGTTAATACCTATGCACAAAAATTACCAGTTCCAGAAAGCATAGGAAAACAACATCCTCGAATTTTTGGACAAGATATGTCTTTAGGTGAAGTAAAAAAATTAGTCGAAAATGAAAAATGGGCTTCACAGATTATAAATAATACTAAAAACCGTTTAGTAAAGTATATCGAATTTTATGAAAAAGATAAAACTTGGTTAGTATCCCGATTACAAATGTATTGGAAAAGTAGGTCAAACCAAGTATATATTAATGGAGGAAGTTATGATCATGCTGAAGGAGAAGCACCAGTACCTACCGTGAAATTTATAGGAGGACGTGGAACGCCATCAGATTATAAACGTCCAAAATTAGAAGATGTGACACCGTATATGGATGATCCCAGAGGCTTGTATCTTCAAAATAAAACAACTGATGTATGGGAATGGGCATCCATACCATCAACTAGTGGTACCACAGCTTCTATTAACCGAGAAATTTTGAGTATTGCACGAGATGCTGCTTTTTTATATTGGTATCAAGATGATAAAAAATATGCCGATTTAGCATATAATATATTGGACACTTACTTAAAAGGTGTGTATTATTTAAATGAACCGATTGATTTAAGTCACGGACATCATCAAACATTGGTAAGTTATACGCAGTTTGAAGTCATTCAAGAACATGTGCTTAATGAAGTGACACAATGCTATGATTTTTTACATAATTACATCAGCAATAATCATTCAGAGAATTTAAAAATCTATGATGCGACCCTACAAAAATGGGCAGATTTAATTATTAAAAATGGCGTGAGTTTCAATAACTGGAATTTACTACAAGCAGCACACATATCGAACATCGCTTTGGTGTTAGAAAATAATAGTCATTATGAAAATGGTAAGGGAGCAACTTACTATTTAGACCAAATAATGAATCAAACGTCCACACGTCAGTGGTCCATGAAAAAATTAATGGATTATGGCTATGATGAGAATACAGGTATTTGGAATGAAAGTCCAGGATATTCAATGAATGTATTAAACGACTTTATTCATTTTGCTGAATTTTATGATCGTAATTTTGAGATTGATTTAATAGCAGAAATGCCCGTTTTAAAGCAAGCGGTAAAATCAGCGGCAGAATATCTTTATCCAAATAAATTTCAAGTAGCGTTTGGTGATGGACATTATGGTCACCTTAGGTCAGAACCTATAAAGTACTTAATTGAGAATGCTCAAAAATATAAAAAACAAAAAGATGAGGTTTACTTTACTAAAATGCTGAAAACCATTTATGATGAAAATGAATTTAGTGGAGAATTTGTAGGTAGAAATATTTCAGATTTATTTTCGTCAGAAGCCTTTCAAGTTAAAAGTGAAATAAAACCTGGTAAATTGTCAGATTTTACATCACCATTGTTTTATGCACCTAACACAAGTTGGTTGGTACAACGTCAGGGTGATGATGAAGATGATGCTTTAATGATTAGCCAGATAGGTTCATTCGGAAATCATATGCACTCTAATGGCATTGCTATGGAATTATACGGGAAAGGATTACCTATGGCTCCAGAAATGGGACATGGTTCTAGTTATTTTTCTATAGAATATGCGGAATATTACACACAGTTTCCTGCTCATAATACGGTTATTGTTAATGGTAAGTCAAAATATCCTGAAATGAAAAGCAATCATGCTTTTAACGTTTTAGGTATGTATCCAAAAAGTCAAAATAAAGAAGGAAACATCAAAGGTTATACGTTTTCTGATATTGAGTTTTTAGAACCAGAAACCCATAGTAATCAACGTAGAGTCATGGGAATTATCAAGAATGAGATATGTGGTTTTTATATCGATATTTTCCGATCTAAACAAAAAGAAAATAAAGACATTAAACACGAATATTTCTACCATAATTTGGGTCAGCAATTAAATTTAACCAGTATATATGACGAACCTTTAGCCTTGACACCCACCTCGTCTTTAGCTTTTGGTGATGGCGATTTAATGGCCTATGATTATATGTGGGACAAAAAATCCATAAAAACCAATGATGACTTTAAAGGACAATTTTCATTGAAGATGAATGACAGAACAGTGAATATGAATGTATGGTTTAAAGGAGAAGATAATAGAGAAGTATTTTCTGTAATGTCACCAAAATCAACAGCGTTTCGTCATGGTCCACTTCCAGAGGCATTTAATGATAATCCAATACCTACATTAGTCGTAAAACAAAACGGGGAAGCATGGAATAGACCTTTTGTTGCTATTTATGAACCAAATGAAAATGGAAATTCAAATATTAAAACGGTAGATTATTTTGGAAATACAGAAAGCGTTGGAATTCATATCGTAGAAAAATCGGGTAAGGAAAATTTTGTGTTTTCAAATACAAATGACAACGATGAATTAAAAAACAACGAGCTTTCTGTGAAAGGAACTTACGGGGTTATTAGTCAATATAACGATGAATTTACTTTGTTTTTAGGTAAAGGAAAATCCATTTCTAATAGGAAATACACACTAGAAGTAAAAGGAGATGCAGCTTCTACATCTTTAAAATACGAAAGTGGTAACTTGTATTTTTCTTCCGAAGGAAATACGTATTTAAAGATTAATGAGGTCAATAAAATTAAAAAATCAGTTTTAACAGATGCTTCTGGTAAAAACTATTTGGGTACATATGATAAAAAATCTAAAACAGTGGTTTTTAATCTTCCTATGCTTTCTTTTCAAGCCATTAAAATAGAATTAAACTAATGTTATTTTTTGATAATATAAAAAGCGTTTACAAGGTATTGTTGTGTGCAGTTTTCTTAATTAGCTGTAAGAATAATAAGGAAGAGAAAATACAAGAGTCTAATAAGAATCATTACGATTTTAGTGTTGTTAAAAATAAAATCCAAGGCTGGGTTGATAAGGGGTATTATTCTGGGGCTTCAATATTGGTATCTAAAAACGACACCATTGTTTATAAAGATTATTTTGGAGATTATACCAAAGAAACACAAACCTTTATTGCATCAGCTGGCAAATGGTTAGCAGCAGCCACGGTTGCTTCAGTTGTTGAAAATACGGAACTTTCTTGGGATGATAAAGTAAAGAAATGGCTGCCAGAGTTTACGGATATCAAAGGAGAAGCCACATTAAAACAATTATTTTCTCATACGTCAGGGTTTCCTGATTATCAACCAGAAGGGCAGCCTAAAGATCATTATCAAAACTTAGAGGAATCAGTAAAGCATATTGTTCATTTACCAGCAAAATCCAATCCAGGAGAGGCGTTTTTTTATGGTGGACTAGCCATGCAAGTAGCAGGTAGAATGGCAGAATTGGCTACCAATAAAAATTTTGAGGATTTATTTCAAGAAAGAATAGCAATACCTTTAGAAATGAAAAACACGCATTTTACACCTGTAGATGATGGTGGCGGACATGCACCTATGCTAGGGGGTGGTGCAAAAAGTACTTTACATGATTATGCTCGTTTTTTAGAGATGATTTCTCATAATGGAGTTTATAAGCGTAAACAGGTTTTGAAAAAATCGTCTATTGAAGACATGCAAGCAAACCAAGTTGGGGATATAAACAATCCAGTTTTAGAACCCGATTATGTCAATAGGGTAAGAGGATTAAAACATAATGCAGTGTACGGGTTGGGCGAATGGCGGGAAGAATTAGATGCTGATGGAAACGCTGTTTTAATTAGTAGCCCCAGTTGGGCAGGAACTTACCCTTGGATTGATAAAACAACCAATACTTATGGCTTTTTTTTAACGCATGTAAATGTTGAAAAGGCAAATAAGGATGGGTTTTCATCTTTTTATAGCAGTCCAGGGCTTGTGATAGATATTCGAAAAGTTTTACAATTTAATCATCGTTAAAAACTAAAATATTAAAAATGAAATTAGTTCTTCCTTTGTTAATCTTATTTGTATTTACATTAAAAATCCAGGCTCAACAAAATATTGTTATTTATGAGGTTCCAGGAGGGTACAAATATTCAGCACATAATGATGATTTTACTGTCCTTGTTAGAGAACTTAATGGAGAGTGGAAAGATCTTTTTGAATATAAAGTAGAGGTGGATTTGGATACTAAATCTATAGCATCAATGGTTCAATTTGATTTTAATGGTAAAATTGAGCTAAAGATTAGAAAGAATAATGGAAATATTTATAAAGCTGAAATTAGACCAAAAACATTAGGAGTACATCCAAATGTAAATGGTAATGAAATTACTTTCCTATTAGATAAACCAACGAATCTTTCCTTAGAAATTAATGGATATAAACTACAAAACTTACATGTTTTTGCAAATCCTATAGAGAAAATCAGACCGGATCCTAACGATCCTAATGTTATTTATTTTGGACCAGGAGTACATCAGCCAAACGATCAACCAGGGGATGTTTATCACATTCCTTCAGGTAAAACGGTGTATGTACATGGTGGAGCCATTGTAAAAGCCAAATTTTTAGTTGATAAAGCACATGATGTAAAAATAATTGGTAGGGGTATTGTTATGCAACCAGAAAGAGGTGTAGAAATTAGATATTCAAAAAATGTAACAATAGATGGTTTAATCTTCATCAATCCAAAACACTATACCATATATGGAGGAGAAGCAAACGGGTTAATTATTAAAAACATAAAATCATTCAGTAGTAATGGATGGAGCGACGGGATCGATTTAATGTCGTGTTCTAATGTGGAAATTGACCATGTCTTCATGCGAAATTCTGATGACTGTATTGCCATTTATGCACATCGCTGGGATTTTTATGGAAATGCCGAGAATTATAACATAAAGAATTCCATTCTTTGGGCAGATATTGCGCACCCTACAAATATTGGTTTACATGGTAACGCCGAACATGTTGGTGATACCATTCAAAATATTACATTTTCTAACATAGATATTTTAGAGCATGATGAAGACGACCGTAATTACCAAGGTTGTTTGGCTATTACAGGAAGTGATAAAAACTTAATCAAGAATATCCGATACGAAGACATTAGAATAGATAATATACAAGAAGGGCAATTATTTAATTTCAGAGTGTTATTTAACGAGAAATATAGTGCTGCACCTGGAAGACATATAGAGGGGGTAGTACTCAAAAATATTACATACACAGGTTCGCTTCCCAACCCTTCCCTAATTCAAGGTTATAATAAGGACAATCAGGTTATGGGTGTGACTATCCAAAACTTAAAAATTAATGATAAGGTGATATCAAAACAAGATGACACTTTTTTTACAATAAGGGAATTTACTAACAACATAAAATTTCAAAAATGAAAAGAACACCGGAATATGTTTTAATCATAAATAGTATTGTTGTCCTTTCTCTTTTTTCGAGCTGTAACAATAAAGTAGAAAAAAATGAAATTACTGTAGAAGTGACAAATAGTTTAGATTTCGAACGAAAGGAAATCGTTGCAGTAGGATATAATAAACTTTCTTTATTGTTAAAAAACAATGCCCAAGAACATATAAAAGTTAAAAAGCAGGATACAGAAGAATATCTTCTTACCCAATGGATAGATAATAATCAAGACGGTATAATGGATGATTTATTGTTTCAAGCAGAAACCCCTGCAAATACCTCTGTAAAATATGTTATAGTTATAGATAGTATCAATCATGTTAAAAAAACAAAAGCAGTTACTTTTTCGAGGTTGGTTCCTGAAAGAACAGACGATTATACTTGGGAAAATGATAAAGTGGCTTTTAGAACCTATGGACCAGAAGCACAACGCAGAATTGAAGAAAATGAATATGGAGGCACTTTGTCTAGTGGTATTGATCTTTGGTTAAAACGTGTAGATTATTCTATTATAGATAAATGGTATGCTAAAAATGTAGAGACCGAAGGCTATTACCATATCGATCATGGTGAAGGTTATGATCCATACCATGTAGGTAAAAGTAGAGGCGATGGTGGAATTGGTATTTGGGAAAACGATAGTTTGTATGTTTCTAAAAACTTTATTGCTTATAGAGCCATTGCAACAGGACCTTTAAGAACCGTTTTTGAATTAGACTATGCGCCTTGGAGTAATTACAATGTAAAAGAAACCAAAAGAATTTCTTTAGACCTTGGAAGTAATTTTTCAAAATTTGATATAAAATTAGTATCAGAAAAGGAAGTTCCTAATTATACCATAGGGATTACAAAACATCAGGGAAAAGGAACTGTGAAAATGAAAAATCAAGAAGGATTGTTTAGACACTGGGAACCTATTGAAGATGCTTTTGTAGGAGAAGGGGTTTTAATAGATACTGCATTGGTAAAAGAATCTATTAATTATGATTCAAAAACATCAGATCAAAGTCAGGTATTAATTGTTACTAGGCCCAAAGGGAATTCATTGAGTTATTATGCTGGTTTTGCTTGGACAAAAAGTGGTCAGGTCTCTAATGTAGAGGATTGGGATAACATGTTAAAAAAACAAATTCAAATCATAAATAACCCATTAAAAGTTCAATTAAAATAATGAACAGAAGAGAATTTGTACGTAATACAATTTTAGGGTCTTCAGGATTGATGATGCTCCCTTCAAGTTTGTCTGCGATGAGTTTGACTTCTAATAGTTTGACCTTTTCAGATTTAGAAAATGGATTTAAATCACCACCAAATGCTTCAAAACCATGGGTTTTTTGGCAATGGATGAATGGCAATATAACCAAACAAGGCATTACATTGGATTTAGAAGCCATGTATCGTATAGGTATTGGAGGCGCACTTTGTTTTAACAATGCCGTAGGGATTCCAAAAGGGAATGTGGATTATGCTAGTGATGAGTGGTTAGATATGGTAGTACATGCCACTAAAGAATGTCATAGATTAAATATGACATTCATGCTTCATAATGGTGCCGGTTATTCTGGATCTGGTGGTCCTTGGGTGACACCAGAAATGAGTATGCAACAATTGGTATGGACAGAAGCTCAGTTTAAAAACACAAGAAAAATAAAAGGCACTTTACCAAAGCCACAAGAAAAACATGGTTTTTATAAAGATGCATACGTGTTTGCCTATCCCTCGCTTTCTGTCGAAAAGGGATTGATGAAAGATCATATAAAGAAAGTGACACTTGATGGAAAAGAGATAGATTATGCTGTTTTGTTTGATGAAAACCCAGAAAGCAAAATTAGATTAGAACGAGAAGATAAAGAGGATTCTGTATTGGAATTTGAATTTTTAAACCCATTTGAAGCGCGTTCTATCACTATTATAAGAAAAGCTGAAATCCCAAAAGATCTATTTGATGGCCCGCGAGATCATCCGCCGCATTTTATAATTGAAGCCTCTTTTGATGGCATGTCTTATTTTAAACTGGCAAGCGTTAATACACCAGCTTTAAGAGAAATGGATACACCTGCTATGCAGAATTTTAAAGCGACAAAAGCTAAATATTTTAGATTACGCACCAAAAATTCAACGTGGTTGTCATCCGTAGAATTTATTTCAGGACCCAGATTGGCGGGTTGGCCAGGGAAAGCAAACTGGACACATGGAGATAATAATGCCAACATATCTAAAGTAAATGCAGATGATATCATCCATTCAAAAGACATATTAGATATTACTGAATATATGAATGCTGAAGGAAATTTAAAATGGAAAGCTCCTAAGAAAGGAAATTGGACCATTGTTAGAATGGGACATACCACTACGGGAGAAGAACCAGCAGCACATCCTGATGCTGGAAAAGGCTTAGAAATTGATAAATTTAGAGCGGAAGCAGTAGATTTTCATTATGATAAATTTCTATCCAAAGTTATTCAAAAGTTAGATGGATTTGTAGGAAATACTTTTAATGGATTTACAACAGATTCTTGGGAAGCAGGTAAACAAAATTGGTCAATAACAGTTCCTACTCAATTTAAAAAAAATAGAGGGTATGAAATAGGAGGATGGTTGTTAGCTATGACCGGTAGAATTATTGATTCTATAGATCGTACAGAACGCTTTTTGTGGGATATGAGAAAAACCCAAGCCGAATTACTTTCAAAAAATTATTATGGACGTTGCCAAGAGTTGTGTCATCAACACGGATTACAATACCATGCAGAACCTTATGGTGATGGAAATTTAGATAGTTTGCAAGCAGGTCAATATTTAGATGTACCCATGTCTGAATTTTGGACTAGATATATTTATGGTAGTGATATGACCTCTAAGCAAGCCACTTCAATTGGGCATGTTTATGGGAAAAATGTGGTTGCAGCCGAAGCTTTTACGGGAATGCCTTTAACTAGTAAATGGACGAATTATCCATACTCTTTAAAAGCCGAAGGGGATTACTTTTTTAGTTTAGGAATCAATAGATTACTTTTTCACACATTTGTACATCAACCATATACCACTGGATTTCCAGGGATGACTATGGGACCTTTTGGAACTCATTTTGATAGAAATAATACGTGGGCAGAACAGGCTTATGGCTGGATAAATTATTTAAGACGATCGCAATATCTGTTACAACAAGGTTTAACAGTTGCAGATGTTTGCTATTTTAAAGGTGACGAAGCAGCTTCGGGTGTACCAGATATCTACAATATATTGCCAAAAGGTTATGTTGGCGATGTGGTAGGAACTGATGCTCTTTTTAGTCGTTTTGCTATTAAAAATGGAAAAATTGTCCTTCCCGATGGGATGCAGTATAAAGTATGTATACTGGCCAATTTAGAAGCTATTTTTCCAAAAACCTTGAAAAGATTACAAGAATTGGTGGATCAAGGCATGATATTAATTGTACAAAACAAACCATCTATAACGTATGGTCTTTCTAATAACGACAAAGAAATTCAAGATATTGTGTCAGAATTTTATGGCAATTTAGATGGTGTTTCTGTTCAGAAAAGAAGCTATGGAAAAGGTAAACTGTATTGGGGAACTCCGTTAAAAGAAGTGTTTAAAGAATTAAGCATCGCACCCGATTTTGAATATACTTCTGAAAATCAAGATGCCATGCTACATTATACACATAAAAAAATAGAAGATGCGGAATTTTACTTTATCAGTAATCATAAACGAAGAAAAGAAATGGTAAATTGTTCTTTTAGAATTACGGGATATCAACCAGAATTTTGGGATAGTGAAACTGGAGAGACTATAAGTTGTCCAGTATTTGAAATTAAAGACAATAGAACGATTATTAGTTTGGAGATGAAACCTTCACAATCGTTGTTTGTAATGTTTAGAAAAACAGTAAATAATTTAGGTTATACTTCTATTTTGAAGGGTAGTGAATTAGTGTTATCTACACAACCTTTTGAAACCCCTATCACATTAAAGTATAAAGATGTTTTTGGTGATTTTTCTTTGTCATTTTGGGCAAAACCAGATTCTTATGCACATAAAGGTAGAGGTATGTTGTGCCATACATCAAATGGTAAACAATTATTTGGTGAAAACCATGCAACGTGTGGCATTTCTATAGGTCAAAATGGGATTAAGGTTTTTGAGGAAGCTACAAAAAGAGAAACCGTGTTGGAGTTGGATATAATGATTGAAGGTTGGTCTTATATAGATTTGATTTATAGAAATAACAAACCATTGCTATTTATAAATGGCGTTATGGTAAAAGAAGGAAGTACGTCCAAATATCAAGTACATCCAGGTTTAGAGACACCTTCAAGTAATGATCAGATAGTAAGTTCTTTTGAAGGGAATTACACTGATATTATCTTAAAAGAAAAGAGCCTTTCACAAGAAGACATTTTACTAAGCTATAAAAAAGGAATACCATCTTTAAGTTTAATTTCGGCTATTGAACCATCAGAAAATGATGCGTGGTTGTTTACTCAAAATGGGACTTATCAATTTTTGGGACGCGATGAAAAAACTATTGCCATCAATGATTGTCAAGTAGTCGATTATAACCATGATTGGCAGCTAGAATTTCTAGGGTCATTAAAGAATACACCTAGTGCTATTAAAATAGGTGAATTAATGTCACTTAGAAAGCATTCAGATTTTAACGTGAAGCATTTTTCAGGAACGATGGTGTATTCAAAAACGATTCAATTAAAATCATCGGCATTCATAAGCGGGAGAAAGTTTTTGTTGGATTTAGGTAGAGTAGAAGTTATCGCCAAAGTTTATGTGAATGACAAAGAAGTTCAATTGCTTTGGAAAGAACCTTATTGTGCAGACATTACTAAATACGTGGTTCATGGAAAAAACACGATAAAAATTGAAGTGACAAATTTGTGGGCTAATAGGTTAATAGGAGATGAATATTTAGCTGTAGAAAATGAGTTTAGTAAAGATAAGTTCATTCATCAACTTCCTAAGTGGTATAAAGAAAATAAAATTAAACCAGGTGATAGAACTACTTTTTCTGTTTGGAAAAATTTTGAAAAAACAGATCCATTACTAGAATCAGGGCTTTTAGGACCTGTAAGAATGATTTTAGCTATAGAAAAATCAATAGAAATGTAATTTAATATAATAAACTATAATGAAAAAAGGCGTTTTCCTACTATTGCTACTATCCTTTCAATCTGTAATAGCACAAAATTATGTGTCTAAAGTATGGCAAGCTGATAATGGCGATGGGACTTACACAAATCCTGTTTTATATGCCGATTATTCAGATCCTGATCTCATTAGGGTAGGAGATGATTTTTATATGACTGTGAGCAGTTTTAATTGTATCCCAGGATTACCAATATTGCACTCCAAAGATTTGGTGAATTGGGAAATCGTTAATTACGCATTGGAAAAGCAAATTCCAGTGGAGGTGTTTAATATTCCTCAGCATAGTAAAGGGGTTTGGGCACCTTCTATAAGATATCATAACAATGAGTTTTATATCTATTGGGGAGATCCTGATTTTGGTGTGTATATGATTAAAACTAAGGATATTTATGGTAAATGGTCAAAACCTATATTGGTTCTGGAAGGAAAAGGCATTATAGATCCTTGTCCGCTTTGGGATGGAGAAAACACCTATTTAATACATGCTTGGGCTGGTAGTCGCGCAGGAATCAATAGTATGTTAACCATGCGTACGATGAATAAAGAAGGGACTGAAGTTTTAGACGAAGGTAAAAATGTATTTGACGGGCATGAAAATCATCACACTTTAGAAGGTCCAAAATTATATAAAAAAGGAGATTACTACTATATACTAGCCCCAGCAGGAGGGGTAGAAAATGGATGGCAATTGGCTTTGCGTTCTAAAAATATTTATGGGCCTTATGAAGAGAAAATTGTATTAGAACAAGGAGGTACTGCCATTAATGGACCGCATCAAGGAGCTTGGGTAACCTCACCAGATGGAGCTTCTTGGTTTGTACACTTTCAAGATCAGGCTGTTTATGGAAGAGTGCTATGGGTAACTCCTATGTTATGGAATGATAATTGGCCAGAAATGGGAAAGGATTTAGATGGAAATGGGATAGGAGAACCAATCCTTACTCATAAAAAACCAGTACAGGGTATGGCTGTGTCTTCTCCAAAAGAAAGCGATGAGTTTAACAATGGAAAACCTGGGTTACAATGGCAATGGTATGCAAATTCATCAGTAAAATGGAGTGCTCAAATTCCAGGAACCGATTATTTAAGATTGTTTGCAATGAATAAAAAGGAACTTCCTAATTTGTGGGATATGCCTAGTTTATTATTACAAAAGTTACCTGCTCCAAATTTTAAAACAACTACAAAAGTTACCTTAAATATAGAGTGGGAAACTCCAGGAAAACGAGCGGGATTAATAATAATGGGGCAATCCTATGTGTATGTTGGAATTGCCTATCATGACGAGAAATATTGGATACAACAAGTAAGATGTGATAATGCTATTCGTGGCGCTGCAGAAAAAGTTATTGCAGAAAAAGAATTAAAATCAAATACGGTTTATTTAAGAATGGAAGTTGTTGCCCCTGATGCAACTTGTGTTTTTTATTATAGTGAAAATGGTAAAAAGTATAAAGAGATAGGAACCAGTTTTATTGCTCAAAAAGATCTTTGGATTAGTGTAAAAATGGGTATTTTTTGTGTAAGCGAAAAAGATGTTAGAATGGGTGGTTATGCTGATTTTGATTGGTTTAGAGTTGAAAAGAAATAATAATTATTTAGATAAGAAATTATGAAATTTAAAATAGGAATACTATTGTTTTTAGGAGGCGTAATGGCTTCAATGGGGCAGTCTCATTATCCCGGGCAACATCAAGATAAATTAGCTTTAAAAGACAATATTAAAACAAAAGCTATGGCTTTTGATATGAAAGACGTGACCTTGTTAGATTCACGATTTAAGGAAAATATGCAACGTGAAAGTAGTTGGATTTTGTCTTTAAAAACAAATAGTTTATTGCACAGTTTTAGAACGAATGCAGGAGTGTATAGTGGTTATGAAGGAGGTTATGATACCACAGAAAAACTAGGAGGTTGGGAGTCTTTAGACTGTGAACTTAGAGGTCATGCTGTAGGTCATATTTTATCAGGATTGGCATTGTTATATGCTACAACAAAGGAAGATGTTTATAAAACAAAGGCTGATAGTATTATAGTTGGACTTGCTGAGGTACAAAAAACATTAAATCAAAACGGCTATTTAAGTGCATATCCTCAAAATTTAATTGACAGAAATATTGCTGGACAACGAGTTTGGGCGCCATGGTACACATTACACAAATTGTATGCTGGTTTAATAGATCAGTATTTATATACGGACAATAAACTAGCTTTAGAAACAGTTGAAGGTATGGCAAACTGGGCTTATGACAAATTACAATTGATATCTCCTGAGCAAAGAACCATCATGTTACGAAATGAGTTTGGCGGAATGAATGATGTTTTTTATTCGCTTTATGAAATTACAGGTCATAAAAAGTATAAATGGTTAGGGGAGTTCTTTTATCATAATGAAAGTTTAGACCCTTTAAAGAAAAAAGAAGATAATTTAGATAAAAAACATGCCAATACGTATATCCCTAAATTAATAGGATTGATCCGAAATTATGAAATAGAAGGAAACAAAGAAAACAAAGAAGTTCCTAAGTTTTTTTGGAATACAGTTGTAAATCATCATTCTTTTGTAACAGGAAGTAATAGCGATAAAGAAAAGTTTTTTAAGCCAGATAATCAAACAGAACATTTATCTGGGTATACGGGAGAGTCCTGTAATGTCTACAATATGTTAAAATTAACAAGACATTTATTTGGTTTAGAGGCTGATGTAAAATATGCTGATTTTTATGAAAAAGCATTGTACAATCATATTTTAGGTCAACAAGATCCGGCAACGGGAATGATAGCATATTTTTTACCAATGTTGCCTGGTAGCCATAAAGTTTACAGCACGCCTACAGAATCTTTTTGGTGTTGCGTCGGTACTGGTTTTGAAAATCAAGCCAAATATAGTGAGGCGATTTACTACCATAATGACAATGGACTTTTTGTAAATCTTTTTATTCCTTCAGAATTACATTGGAAAGAGAAAGGACTTACTTTAAAACAAGAAACCAAATTTCCATATGAAGACAAAACAACGCTTACAATATCAACTAATAAAAATGTAAATACGACATTATTTATTCGGTATCCATCTTGGGCTACTTTAGGAGTAACAGTTAAAGTGAATGGTAAAAAAATCAGTGTAAAATATAAGCCAGGGAGTTATATCAATATAGATAGGATTTGGAAAAATAATGATAAGGTAGAAATTACGTATCCGATGGAATTACATTGGAGTGTATCAAAAGATAATTCAAATATCGCAGTAGTCATGTATGGACCTATTGTAATGGCTGCTGAATTAGGGACAGAGGGAATGAAAAAACCAGCTCCATATTCTAACCCTCAGCTACACAATGATTATTATACTTATGATTATAATGTTCCTACTACTTTAAATAATCATTTAGAAGTAAAAGGAGATAAGTTTAAAAATTGGTTAAAACCTGTTGAAAATAAACCTTTAACATTTAAAACAGTTGGTTTAAAAAACAAAGAATTGACTTTTATTCCTTTGTTTGATTTACATAGAGAGCGTTACAATATTTATTGGAATTTAAAATAATATAAATGCTTAAAAAACTTTTGTTTATAAGTCTGTTTATCACAAGCTTTTGTGCATCTGCACAAGTTTGGCAATGGAGCGTAAAGGTTGATTCTTATGTTTCTAACGAAACCAATGATAATCCCCAAGCTTTTTTATGGATACCTGAAAATTGTAAACAAGTAAAAGGGGTGGTTTTTACACAGCACAACATGATTGAAGAAGGGGTATTAGAGCATCATGATTTTAGAAAGAAAATGACTGAAATTGGTTTTGCGGAGATTTGGGTAACTCCAGGTTTTGCTATAACCTTTGATGTTCAAAAAAATGAAGATAAAATTTTTGAAGAAATTATGAAATCTTTATCAGAAGTTTCTGGATATCAAGAATTGTTGTATGCTCCTATTGTACCTATGGGACATTCGGCTTATGCTAGTTTTCCTTGGAATTTTGCAGCTTTTATACCAGATAGAACCATTGCTTTAATCTCTATACATGGTGATGCACCTCAGACCAATTTAACAGGCAGTGGAAGGCCTAACCCCGATTGGGGAAATAGAAATATAGATGGCATTCCTGCTTTATTTGTGATGGGAGAATATGAATGGTGGGAAGATCGTTTAACTCCGGGATTTAAATATCAACAAAAACATCCTAAAAGTGTAATTACTTGGTTTGCCGATGCTGGTCATGGACATTTTGATTATTCAGATGAATTGGTCAATTATATTGCCAATTATATAGAAAAAGTAGCTGTAGAAAGATTACCTAAAAAATCATTGTTAAATGATTCCGTAGTCCTAAAGAAAGTATCTCCTAATTCAGGTTGGTTAATGGATAGATGGAGGCAAGATAGTGTCCCTAATTACACTGCAACTAAATATAAAAAATACAAAGGAGATAGGTATTCATCTTCTTGGGTGTTTGACAAAGAAATGGCGAAAGCAACAAAGACATATTATGCTAAATCTAGAGGTAAAAAGGAGCAGTATATTGGTATTTCACAAAACGGAAAGGCTTTAATTCCTAGTAAAACACATGCAAATTATCATTTAGATTTTAAACCTCTAAATGATGGTATTACTTTTAATATAAATGCTTTTTATGCTGATTCTTCTAGAGTGAAAAAAACTAATCATCATTCAAAAACTTCATTGAAAATTGATAGAATTTGTGGTCCAGTAAAAAAAGTAAATGATACCACATTTAAAATAGATTTTTACAGAATGGGTTTTAGCAATCCTAAACGAAGTAATGATATTTGGTTGTTGGCTTATAACAAAGGAGATGATAAATATAAAAGCATGGTTCAGCAATTAAATATGCATTTTCCTTTGGTGAACAAATCTGGAAATGAGCAAAACATTAAGTTTTATCCTATAAAAAATGTTGAAGAAGGTGTTGAAAAAATGCCTTTAAATGCTACTTCAGATATGGGATTAAAAGTGAATTATTATGTAAAAGAAGGACCTGCTTACTTAAAAGGTAACATGTTGTATTTTACAAAAATACCACCAAGGGCTAAATTTCCAATAAAGGTTACTGTTGTTGCATGGCAATACGGAGTTGTAGATAAAATTCAATCGGCTAAACCTGTAGAGCAAAGTTTTTATATTATAAATTAATTGGACGCCATTTTTAGACTACAATGTTTAATTAAATGGTACTTGCTTAGTAATCAGCTTATGGATTATTGTTTTTTTATAATTTATACCTATAATTTATATTGATTGCACCATAATTTATGCGGTTGCGAATTTATTATTAATAATATTGACATAATCAAATAGTCTTAGGAGGATAATAATAAAGGCAGTATTTAGATAACGAGCTTTATTGAAAATCTTAGGAAAACTGAAGTGACAATATGAATATTAAATTACGGTTTTTAGGTGCGGTTTTTGCAACATTCCTTGTGACAGGTTGTATTAGTTCTAAATCACAAGCCAATTTAGATGTTAATTTTAACGTAGATAAACAATTGGATTATTGCGTAAATCAATCTTTGGAAGCGTTGAAGCTTATTCCAGATGATGGTGAAAGTATTCCAAGGAATATCCCACCCAACTCTAAGCAATGGAAATATGTAGATTATAAAGATTGGACTAGCGGTTTTTGGCCAGGGGAGTTATGGTATTTATACGAATATACACAAAAAGATGAATTGAAAGAGGATGCTGCTAAATTTACTGAATATTTAAAACCACTTTCCGTTACACCAGCACTAGATCATGATTTAGGCTTTCAGGTATTTAATAGTTATGGAAATGGTTATAGGTTAACAAAAGATCCAGAATATAAAAGTGTTATACTTAAAGCGGCCGATACGCTTGCAACACTTTTCAATCCTAAAGTGGGAACCATACTGTCATGGCCCAGAGAAGTTCCCAATATGGAGTGGCCACAGCATAACACCATTATGGATAATATGATCAACTTAGAATTGCTGTTCTGGGCATCTAAAAATGGTGGTTCAAAAACGTTGTATGATATGGCGGTAAGCCATGCAGAGGTAACAATGAAAAACCATTTTAGACCAGATTACACATCCTATCATGTGGTAGTATATGATAAAGATACAGGAAAGAGAATAAAAGGAGTTACACATCAAGGATATAGTGATGATAGTATGTGGGCCAGAGGACAAGCTTGGGCAATTTATGGCTACACTATGGTATATAGAGAAACTAAAGATCCTAAATTTTTGGATTTTGTACATAAGGTTGCAAAAGTATATTTAGACCGTTTACCAAATGACCTTATTCCTTATTGGGATTTCGATGCACCTGATATCCCTAATGAGCCTAAGGATGCCTCAGCGGCAGCAATAGTGGCTTCATCACTTATAGAATTGTCAACTTATACTGAAGATACGGTGTTGGCTAAAGATTATCTCAAAAAAGCAGAAAGCATGTTGAAGGAGCTTTCCAATAATTATCAGAGTAGAAATAAAAACTCAGCTTGCTTATTACATTCAACAGGCCATAAACCAGCAGATTCTGAGATAGATTATTCTATTAATTATGCAGATTATTATTACGTAGAAGCCTTATTAAGATTAAAGAAAATAAAGGAAGGTATAGCTTTTAATACGTTAGCCTTGAAAAATAATTAATATGTCAATTTGACAATACTAAGCATATTAAAAATGAATAATTCATATGAATAAAAAAATTATTATATGGTCTATTACGGCTGCATTGGCCGGATTTCTTTTTGGATTTGACACCGTAGTAATCTCAGGAGCAGAAAAAAAATTACAATTATTGTGGAACTCTACAGATGTTTTTCATGGTGTAGTAGTTATTGGTATGGCTTTATGGGGAACTGTGGTTGGTGCATTTTTGGGTGGAATTCCCACTGATAGATTCGGTAGAAAAAAGACTTTAATATGGATTGGTGTTTTATACACCATTTCAGCAATAGGATCTGGGTTGGCCAATGACCCCATATCATTTGCAATATTCAGATTTATTGGGGGTTTAGGTGTAGGTGCCTCAACTATTGCTGCTCCAGCTTACATTTCTGAAATTGCACCAGCAAAGGATAGAGGCAAGTTAGTTGGTTTATATCAATTTAATATTGTGTTTGGTATTTTGGTGGCTTTTGGATCCAATTATCTGTTGAATGGTATTGGAGATAATGATTGGCGTTGGATGGTTGGAGTGGAAGCTTTTCCTGCTTTTATTTATACTTTAATGGTATTTACATTACCAAAAAGTCCTAGATGGTTACTAACTAAAGGTAAGGTTAAAGAAGCAAAAGAGGTACTGCAAATTATCAATCCAGAGCAGGATACTAATGAATTAATGGCACAAATAAAAGAAGAAATGGCTAATACTGTGCCGAACGAAAATATTTTTATAAAAAAGTATCGATTTCCAATTCTATTAGCCTTTTTAATTGCATTTTTCAATCAATTATCAGGAATCAACGCCTTGCTATATTATGCTCCTAGAATTTTAACTGAAGCTGGACTCTCTGAAAGTTCAGCTCTTTTAAGCAGTATAGGAGTAGGTGTAACCAATTTGTTGTTTACTTTTTTAGGAATTTATCTTATAGACAGGTTTGGTAGAAAGCAACTTATGTATATAGGCTCAATTGGGTATATTTTATCTTTATCATTAGTGTCTATGGCATTTTTCTTTGATTGGGAAGGTGGTTTTATGCCTGTTTTCTTATTTATGTTTATTGCTGCTCATGCTATAGGACAAGGAACAGTAATTTGGGTGTTTATTTCAGAAATATTTCCAAATCATTTAAGAGGATCTGGTCAGTCATTTGGTAGTTCGGTACATTGGGTTTTAGCTGCTGTAGTACCTTCATTAGTACCCGTATTATTTTCTACTATAGGAGCTGGATGGGTGTTTGCCATCTTTGCATTTATGATGGTTTTACAATTGCTGTTTGTTATGTTTATGATGCCAGAAACCAAGGGAAAAACATTAGAGGAACTACAGAGTATCATTTTAAAAAGTAAATAATTGTTTTTAACTAATGATTTAAAAATTTAGTTATGAATATGCTCAAGGATCTAAAGTTTGAAAATGATCCAAATAAGTTTAAGTATCAACAGATAGTGGATTGTTTTATGTTTAATATTTCTAATGGAAATATTAAACATAACGAAACAGTTCCATCTATTAATGAATTTAGTAGAATATACAATGTATCAAGAGACACTGTTGAAAAGGCATATAAAGTTTTAAAAAAAAAGAATATTATATCCGCTAGAAAAGGCAAATCTTCATATGTAAGTAGTACGAAATTAATCTCAAAATTAAATATCCTTTTTTTAATAAATAAGTTCAGTGCTTATAAACTTAAAATGTATAATTCATTTATAGAAAGTATTGGAGATGATTATCATGTGGATGTAGAAATATATAATTGCGACGAATCTCTTTTTTTAGATTTATTAGATAGAAATTTAAATAAATATGATTACTACGTTATCATGCCACATTTTAAAACTAAATATTTAGAACAAGTTAGTTTTTCAAAGGAAGCTGTTGATATTATAAAAAAAATACCAAGAGAAAAGTTAGTTATCATGGATAATAATCAGCTGTCTTTAGATGGTGATTTTATTGAAATTTATCAAGATTTTGAAAAAGATATATATAATGCGCTTCTATCAGGAATTGAAAAGATAAATAAATATAACAAACTGATATTGAGAATTCCAAAAGACACACATTATCCGTTTCATCTAAATATTATAAATGGGTTTATGAATTTTTGTACAAGGAATTCTTTGACTTTTGAAGTTTCATATGACTCCTATGATAAATTATCTTTAAATAAAGGAGATTTGTTCATTGTTCAGAATGATGATGATTTGGTTAATATGGTAGATTTGATAGGTGTTAAAAATTTAACCATTGGAAAGGATATTGGGGTTATATCTTATAATGAAACGCCTTTAAAAAGGCTATTAGGTATAACAGTAATATCCACCGATTTTCAACTTATGGGACGAACAGCTGCTCAAATGATTATAAATAATAAAAAGGGAAAAATAAAAAACCCCTTTAATTTTATTTGTAGAAATTCAATTTAAAAATTTAAGTCGCTAAAGATGATACCAATGATAAAAAATACTTTGGCCGTTGTTTTTTTGGCTTTTCTTGGTTGTAGTCCGAATCAAGAAGACTCAAATAAAAGAAATCTAGATACTGGTGGGCGTGTTGTAATAGTGAATACTATTCAAACTTTAACTGTTGGAAGATCGTTTCATCTTGAAATAGTATATCTTAATTATCAGGAAGTTATAAAAGTCCCGAAAGAAATAAAATGGTTCTCTTCTAACCCTGAAATAATATCTGTAAGCAATGAGGGTAAATTAACAGCTCATAAAACAGGGGTCGTAACTGTAACGGTTGAGGTTGAAAATTTTACCGATGTTATTGAAATTAATAGTGTATATCCTCAGAAAATAATAGATTTTTTGAGTTATAGACATTACTTGTATATAGGTGATATTTACAAGTTTAAAGCTTTGGTGTATAACGAGTTTGGAGTTATAGATGCATCAGAGATAGTTAATTGGGAGAACTCAAATCCATCTATTTTGCAAGTAGATACACAGGGTAATTCGAATGCCTTGTTTCAGGGTACTGCCGAAATTATAGCTTACAGTGGTAACATTGAAAAACGAATTCCAGTCGAAATAAGAGAAAAGAAAAATCAAGATAGGTTAATAAATATAACTGGTTTGAAAGATTATAACAACACAGGAAATGGAATATTGAAAATGGTTAATGGCCAATTAGTTTTAGAGCTACGAAATCTAAAGCTACAAGGGCCTTTAACATATTTTTATCTCACAAATCATTATAATAAAATAACCAATGCGTTAAGATTAAGGTTAGCAGAAGATGGTTCCTATTCCATTAATATTTCTGAAATCGACCCACAAGCATCACTTTATTCTTATGATTATGTTGGAATTTGGTGTGAGCTATTTAACGATATGGTAGGATTTGGAGAATTAAGCTATTAATACCAACACTATGAAAAGAGCTTTTATTATAGTTTTTTTATTTTGTTGTTTATCTGTAAAAAGCCAACAATCAGTAGCCCGAAAATGGAACGAGGTTTTACTGGAAGCGATAAGAAACGATTACGCAAGACCAACGGTCCATGCTAGAAACTTATTTCATATTTCTGCTGCCATGTTTGATGCTTGGGCTGTGTTTTCAGAAGAATCGCAATCTTATTTATTGGGAAATGATTTACATGGGTTTGTTTCTCAGTTTGAAAACTTTAAAAACATACCAGGAGCAGTTGAAAACTTAAGGGAAAAGGCCGTAAGTTATGCTGCCTATAGATTAATTATACATCGCTTTTCAAACTCACCAGGAGCCGTTAAAATAGTTCAATTAGCAAACGAACTTTTTACGGGGCAATTGGGCTATGATGCAAATTTTGTTTCCATAGATTATTCTACAGGTTCTGCTGCAGCTTTAGGCAATTATATTGCTATGCAATATATTGAATATGGGTTGCAAGATGGATCGAATGAAGCAAATAATTATGAAAATGTATATTACACGCCCATAAATGCGCCTTTAAATCCGTCTGCTATCGGAAACCAGACCATTATTGATCCCAATAGATGGCAACCACTTTCTTTTGAAGAATTTATTGATCAAAGTGGAAATGTTATTAAAGAGAAAACTCCAGCCTTTTTAAGTCCAGAATGGGGTAATGTAGCTTCATTTGCTCTTACGGAAAATGATCTTACTAATTTTGAGCGCAATTCAAAAGTGTATCATGTTTACTTTGATCCTGGACAGCCTCCTCAATTAGGAAGCAATAGTGATAATAGTGATTTGTATAAATGGGCATTTACATTAAATGCTGTGTGGGCATCACATTTATCATCAGATGATGGTGTACTTTGGGATATTTCTCCAAACACTATTGGCAATATATCTTTTTCTTCGTTTCCTACAAGCTTTTCTGATTATCCAAGTTTTTATAATTTTTTTGAAGGTGGTGACATTAGCATGGGAAGAAATCTAAATCCGGTAACAGGAGCTCCTTATCAGGTTCAAGTAGTTCCTAGAGGAGATTACACGAGGGTTCTAGCTGAATTTTGGGCTGATGGACCTGATTCTGAAACACCACCGGGACATTGGTTCGTATTGCTTAATTATGTAAGTGATCATATTTTTGAAAAAAGATTTAAAGGTGAAGGAGAGGTATTAAATGATTTAGAATGGGACATTAAATCCTATTTTATTTTGGGTGGTGTTGTACATGATGCCGCTATTGCTGCATGGGGAATAAAAGGTTGGTATGATTATATTAGACCCATTTCTGCGATCCGATATATGGCTAGTAAAGGACAGAGTACCGATAGCTCTCAGTACAATTATAATGAAGATGGCATATCTTTAATTGATGGTTACATAGAAATTGTTCAAGAAAATGATGCGTTGGCAGGAGAAAATGGAGAAAATATAGGTAAAATAAAACTCAACACATGGAAAGGGCATGACTATATTGATAATCCGGAAAATGATGTAGCAGGCGTTGGTTGGATATTGGCAGAAAATTGGTGGCCATACCAAAGACCATCTTTTGTTACACCTCCTTTTGCAGGTTATCTATCAGGACATTCCACATATTCTAGAGCAGCAGCAGAAACGTTAACCTTGCTTACGGGTTCAGAATGTTTTCCAGAAGGTTTGGGTGAGTTTATTGCAAAAAAGAATGAGTTTTTAGTTTTTGAAGAAGGGCCTAGTCAAGATGTTAAATTACAATGGGCTACTTACAGAGATGCTTCAGATCAATGTAGTTTATCAAGAATTTGGGGAGGCATTCATCCCCCTGTAGATGATATTCCGGGAAGAATTATCGGTGAAAAAATTGGTAGACAAGGTTTTGAATATTCATTGCAGTATTTTAGTGGAAAAACAAATTCAATGCCAGATTTAAATTCTGAAGTTTTAGTATATCCAAATCCTATAACTAATGAATTAAATATCAAGTTTTATAAAGAAGTGGATAGTCCAATAAATATAAATGTTTATGATATGATGGGGAAATTAGTATTAACTAAAACGTTTTTAGAATCTACTATTAAAATTAATATGGAATGTTACTCTAAAGGACTTTATCTATTAAATTTTTCAGATAAAAACTTAAATAGATTAATCGTAAAAAAGTAAAGCTTTATTAATTTATAATTTTTTAGTGAAATTATTAAAACAGAATATCAATGAAACTCAAAAGTAAACTTTTTAAAATATGAAATTATACCCATTAAAATTTGCACCTCTTTTTCAATACCGTATTTGGGGTGGTGAGAAGCTGAAAACAGTATTAAATAAAAAATATGATGAAGATTCTATTGGTGAATCTTGGGAAATATCCGATGTTGAAGGTTGTGAAACAGTAGTTTATGAAGGTGTTTTGAAAGGAACAACGCTTAAAGATTTAATAAAAGAATTTAAAGGGAGTTTTGTTGGTCAGCATGTTTACGAAAATTTTGGGGAAGATTTTCCGTTGCTCATCAAATTTATTGATGCCAAAATGCCATTATCAATTCAAGTACATCCCAGCGATGCATTAGCTAAGGAGCGTCACAATTCCTTTGGTAAAAATGAAATGTGGTATGTTATGCAAGCTGAAGAAAATGCAGAGTTAATAGTAGGTTTTAATCAAAAGGTTGAAAAAGACACTTATATAAATCATGTTAATAATGCAACTTTAGATGATATATTAAATATAGAAAAAGTTAAAAAAGGAGACACTTATTATATTCCAACAGGGCGCGTACATGCCATAGGAGCGGGTGTTTTATTGGCTGAAATTCAGCAAACATCCAATGTGACCTATCGCATTTATGATTATGAAAGGGTTGACGAAAAAACAGGAAAACAAAGGGAATTGCATACCGAATTGGCTCTAGATGCTATTGATTATAATTTTTACAATAATTATAAAACGGAATACACTACAAAAATTAATACCTCTGAAAAGCTCGTTTATTCTCCTTATTTTAAAACGAATATATTAAAAGTTAAAGGTAAACTTGAAAAGGATTATTCTAGTTTAGACTCATTTGTTATTTATATATGCATTGAAGGTAATCTAGGAATTGAATATAATGGTGTTGATTATGACATTAAACAAGGAGAAACCATTCTATTCCCAGCAAGTATAGATATTTTGAATCTAAAATCAGATAATTCCATAGTATTAGAAGTATTTTTATAGTCATCAAAATAATTATCAAAGTATTTAAGTGCATATAATAGGCATATTGCGAATATAATATATAAATAGGATGAATGAAAAGTAACAAATTAAAAGTAGTTCTGTCTGTCTTTTTAATGCTGTTTTTTATTTTTTCAATAGGAGCACAGCAATTTAAAGTATTACTTTTTACCAAAACGGTTGGATTTCATCACGAATCTATTTTAGAAGGGGTTAGGGGTATTCGATCCTTAGCGGCAAAACATGACTTTATAGTTGATTGGCAAGAAAACTCTAATGTTTTTAATGATGAAAACCTTAGTAAATACCAATGCGTTGTTTTTTTAAGTACTACTGGAGATATTTTAAATGAAAATGAGCAAAAGTCCTTTGAAAAATTTATAAGAAATGGCAATGGTTTTGTGGGAGTTCATTCTGCTTCTAACACTGAAACAGATTGGTTGTTTTTTACAAAAATGTTAGGAATGACCTTTAAAATTCATCCCTTAGTTCAAACAGCTTATATAAAAGTTGAAGACAGTAATTTTCCAGGTATGGAGCGTTTTCCAAAAAAAATGCTTTGGACAGATGAATGGTATGAGTTTAATATGCCTGCAATTTCACCAAACCTAAATTATTTATTGTCCGTTGATGAAAAAACATATAAACCATACATCAAATTTAATAATCAAGAAGGGAATGGTATGGGGGAATTTCATCCAACAGCTTGGTATCAATTTTATGAAGGCGGAAGATCGTTCTATACAAGTTTAGGTCACATAGATGCCATATATTCTGATGAAATGTTTTTAGAGCATTTATTTGGAGGGATTTATTGGGCTGCTACGGGTAAAGGTTTGTGAAAATGGAAACCTATAAGATTTTAATTTAAATGCTTTTAGTTCTTTAAAAAAGCAACTAGAATATTAAAAAATGAATAATCATAATCTGATGATATTTCTTCGAGCCCATTTTTTTTTTTTTTTTTTGCTCAGATTCTCTACTTTTTGACCGATACCTAAATACTGGAATTACTACATTAGACTGGACATTAGATTGATTGCGAGATTTAGAGTTACAAAATTTAACTTTGAATCATGAAAAAAAGAAACATAAATTAATGCACATGATTTAAGCAAAGGGATCGTTTAAATTTATGGGACCTGATAAGTTTGTGTTATTCCAAAATTTTAAAATTCATAGAATTTTGGTATTTGTAGATAATATTTAGTTCTTTTTGTTTACTTCTAACCTTAGAAAGCTAAAATAGTATATTTAGGTGTCTTAATAGGTGTTACAATATTAAATATAATGCTTATTATGTTGGTATACAGGTGTTTATGATAAGTGTTTCAGGCCCTGTCATCCCTACAAAATAGGTGTTAATGGACATGGATAAAAATTTAATTATATTATTTTCAATTGTTTAAATTTTATTTGATATCATTTGATTCGCTTTAAAACCATTTTTTAGGTGTCCTATTTTTACTAGATTTAGGTTAATTACATATTTTTAGATCTAATACATTTATAGATTAGGCTTTTGTTTAACGGATTGTTTTGCTTAAACGGAAGAAATGAAGACTTCGACAACATTTAGTATGTGTTTTTAGATAAGAAAACATTTAGGACTAAAGATAACGATTTCACTATTTAAGGATCACGTATGCAAGTACATCGTTTTAAAACTATTAAAATAGGTTCACAACAAAGATGAAGTGTATTTGGTTAAGGAAATTGTGAATAATTTGGGAATTGATTTTGAAATTGATTACTTGGATATATAAGTTGTCAAAGGTAATAAGAAGCGTAGGTTGTCTTATCAAAGTTTAAATCAAAAAATTGTATATAGGCATGACATAACTAGAAATGTTAGAAACAAAAGCTCAAAAAAAATGTCTATGTAATTTCTAAATTTGGCTTAGGTGAAAATGAGAAATTGACTGTAAGATTAAAGGGCTACATCGGAATAAAGCAGTAAATTGGAAACCGAGCTTAAATAGTAAAGTCATGAAAGATTTTTGAACTTGCATGACTTATTAAATGTTTTCGATTTTTTATGAGTTTAATTTGTTTTTTAATTTCTCCATGTCTACACTTACTTTTTCTTCAATTACCCTAGCATAAATTTGGGTTGTGGAAATTTTGGTGTGCCCTAATAGTTTTGATACGGTTTCAATAGGTACACCATTACTTAAAGTTACAGTGGTTGCAAATGTATGGCGAGCCATATGAAAAGTTAAGTTCTTTTTTATACCACATATATCAGCAATTTCTTTTAAATAACTATTCATCCGTTGGTTAGAAATAGAGGGTAGTAGCCCTTTAGTAAATATGGTTCTGGGGTGGTCTTTATATTTTTTTATTATCAATTCTGTGGTAGGTAACATTGGTATTTTATAAGGAATGCCAGTTTTGTTTCTTTGACTCATTATCCAATTATTTCCATCAATTCCTTTTAGTATATTATTATTGGTTAAGCTCATAATATCACTATATGATATCCCAGTATAACAACTGAATAAGAATAAATCTTTTACTACAGAGATTCTTTCAATTGGAGATGTCAGGTTTTCAATACTCTTAAGTTCTGAATTCGTAAGAAAATCACGTTCTTTTTTTTCTATGACTGGTTTATATTTAACAAATGGATCTCTAATAATCCATTCAATGTGGTATGCTAAGGTTATCATTTTCCGAAGTCTTTGAATATGCTTCATGATGGCATTGTTTCCAATTTTACCTTGATAATGTTTCGGTTGGTATGATCTTAGAAAATTTTCAAAACCTAAAACAAAAGAATAATCTAAATCATGTAATAAGATTTCCGTAGTGTTGTATTCATTTAATATATACTCATTAATATATTTTTGGCTTGTTTTATAATGGCACAATGTTTTTTCAGATAATTTATGTGCCATTTTATTGTTATGATAATCAATTATATCTTGAAGATTATAGTTTTTTTTGTCTTCGCCTAAAAACCTACCTTTTATTTGTTGTGGTGAGGGTGTTTTATCTTCAGATTTCAAATCACGATAACATTGAACTAAATTTGATTTAATATCATCGAGATAAAAATTGATTTTTCGAGCCGTAATTCCATTTCCTTTGGCTTTTTGTCGATTCGGATCCCAGGTTTTTATATCAATTTTCTGCTTTAAACTTAGGTTGACTCTTTTGCCGTTGACCGTAATACGGGCATAAATATCGGCTTGTTCATTAGTTGCTCTGGTTGTGTATACCCAAAAGAGTATTGAAAATGTTGATGAAGTGCGCATAGTTGTTGTCTTTAAAGTGTTAAACATTTATAGACGAAAGTCAAATCAACTATTTTACTGATTATCAGATTCTTACAAGGATAATCGTCAACATAATTTTTTTCTGTATCAATGTTGACGATTTGCGACCTTTTAAAATCAAATCATATCAAATAAAATGATACCCTAAAAACTATAAAACCTTGCTAATCATAAGATTAGCAAGGTTTTGATTTCGGATGATATCCTACTTAGTGACCGGGCTGGGATTCGAACCCAGGACCCTTTCATTAAAAGTGAAATGCTCTACCAACTGAGCTACCAGGTCTTGTTTTTTGTTTGCTAGCGTATTACCGTTAGCGGGTGCAAATATAAAACCTATTTTTAATAAAACAAGGCTTTTTTTAAAGAAATTTTCGTTTTTTTGCACCTTTAAAACGTATGTTTTTAATAATCAATTTATAACGCTTTAAATGATTTTAATTTTAATAGGATATATGGCTTCTGGAAAGTCGACTTTAGGTAGGATTTTAGCTAAAAAACTAAATTATGAGTTTTTAGACTTAGATGATTACATAGAGGCAAATGAAAATACTACGATAAGTAATATATTTAAGTTAGAAGGTGAAATTTATTTCAGAAAAAAAGAAACTTTTTATTTAAAGAAACTTTTAGAGTCAAAAACCAATTTAGTATTGTCTTTAGGTGGAGGCACACCATGTTACAGTAATAACATGGAAATGATATTAAATGCTAATAACGCTAAAAGTATTTATTTAAAAGCTTCAATACCTACTTTAATTGCTAGATTAAAGAATGAAAAAAGCAAACGTCCATTAATTGCTCATATTGAAACAGACGAGTTGTTAGAGGAATTCATAGGAAAGCATCTGTTTGAACGTTCTCAATACTATAGTTTGGCAAATGCAACTTTAAGTACAGATAATAAATCTGAAAAAGATATTATTGAAGAATTAATTGTGAAGCTATTCTAAAATAACTTCAAATTTTTTGCCATCAAGTATTACATTTACATGTTCATGTAACGATGTTGATAATGAAATACCTTTAAAATCGGCCTTAACTGGGTATTTTTTATGGTTTCTGTTAACTAAAACAGCTGTTTTAAATTGTTTTAAAGGCACGTTTAAAAAATGTTTTACACCATAAATTAAAGTTGTGCCTGAATTTAAAACATCATCAACCAAGACTAACGATTTGTTTTCATAATCTTCAACTTGAATAGATGTTTTAATTGGTAAATGCGGATTTTTTTTATCAATACTAACCTTGCATAAAACAGGATTTATATCCGATATTTTTTGAAGTACTGTTTTTAATTTTTTTGCAAAAATATAGCCATTACTGTCTATTCCTGCCAATATAACTTCAGTTTCATTTACATTACTTTCATAAATTTGAAAAGCTATACGTCTTATTTTATGGTTAATTTCATCATGATTTAAAATCACATTATTAGTTACATTCATAGCAGTTGCTTAGTATTAAAGTATAAAATTACTTATTTTATCTGAATTTAAAATTATTCTTCAGCATCCAAATCTTTAAAAATAGAATTTTCTAAAGAAGCATCATCAGTAAAATCATCAATATCTCGTCTATCTTTTTTAGTTGGTCTGCCAACACCTTTTTTTCTGTAATAATCTTTAGAGTATTTTAAAAGTTCTTGAGCTTCAAACTGTTCTTTTGGCGTCGTGTCGGTTCTATAAATATCAACCAATTTAGCGCCAACTCTACTTTCAGGAATATCATTAACGGTAAGTTTGTAGTTAATTTGGTCTTTTCTAAGTTCAATAACATCTTGTGCATAAACTTCTCTGCTAGGTTTAACAACCTCTTGGTTTACACGTATGTGTCCTTTTTTACACGCTATAGTAGCTAGCGTTCTTGTTTTGTAATATCTAACACACCATAAATACTTGTCTATACGCATACAATTATTGTGAAAACTACGTTAATGTTGTTATGCAAAATTATATTAAAATTGTATCTTGCGGCTCAAAAATAAGGAATAATAAAAAACATTCGAAGTTATTTAATATTAAAAAAAGAATGTTTAGAAAACATGTTATTAGTTCTTAAAAAATAAAAAATTTCAAATGAATTTAAGAAAAGTAAGTTTTTTTATATTGTTTTTAGTGTTAGCTGTAGCATCTTGTAAAAAAGATGATCCTGTTACCGAAGTTATTGTTGAGATAGAAGATAGAACAGAGCAACAACTTAAAGACATGGATTCTTTAAATAAATATTTAGAAAACCATTATTATAATTCAGAATATATTGAAAGTTTAGGCACAAATGCAAGCATTTCTGACATTGAAATTAAAAAGCTAGAAACAGGACAAACCGATGCGCCAGTTGGCTATACCATGCTTAAAAAAGGAGATGTTTTAGCGCCTAAATTAGTTAAGTATTCAGTAAAGTATGAAGATACAGATTATGAATATTTTGTACTTAATTTAAATATTGGTGGAGGTATTAACTCGCCAAAATTTTCAGATAAAATACGTTTTAATTATGAAGGCTTTACGTTAGAAGATGCTGTTTTTGATTATTCAGTTTTTCCTTTTGATAGTGATTTGGTAGGGAATGGAGTTACAACTTTTGGTCTTATACCTGGTTGGAAAAAAATAATGCCATCTTTTAAAACAGCCGAAAGTTTTGTTGAAAATAGCGATGGCACTATAAGTTATACTAATAAAGGTTTAGGAGTTATGTTTTTGCCTTCAGGACTAGCCTATTTTTCTAATGCAACAACAGGTATTCCTGCATATTCACCTATTATTTTTAAATTTGAATTATTACAAATGTTTGAAAATGACCATGATGGTGATGGAATCCCTTCATATTTAGAAGGTGCTGATGATGATTTTGAATTTACTTTAAACACAGATGAAGATTTTACAAGTGATAGTTACGGAAATGTTTATCCAAGATATAATTATATAGATAACGATGATGATGGTGATGGTAAATTAACTAAAGATGAAATTATAATAACAACGTTTACAGCAGATACCGTAGAGGCAGTTAGAAGTAAATCTTTAGCCTATAATGAAGTATTATTAAACAAGATAATAGATAATAGAAACGGTACATATACAGGTACTATTATTAAATTTAAAGATACAGTTGTTGGCGAACCATTTGATTATTTAGATAAAGATAATTAGAATAAATTTTATACATATAGTTTAAAAATCCAGTTTTTACTGGATTTTTTGTTTTAAATGAGATATAAATAAAGTTATTTATAGTTGTATTTTTACCAAAAACAAATTACATGAATACAAGAGAACAGCAACTAAAAGCCTTTGATAGATTACTAACAATAATGGATGAATTACGTGCAGGTTGCCCTTGGGATAAAAAGCAAACCATGGAAACCTTACGCCATTTAACCATTGAAGAAACCTACGAACTTGGTGATGCCATTTTAGATAACGATTTAGAAGAAGTAAAAAAGGAATTAGGCGATGTTTTATTACATATTGTATTCTACTCAAAAATAGGTAGTGAAACAAACCATTTTGATATAGCCGATGTATGCAATAATATATGTGAAAAGTTAATAAATAGACATCCGCATATTTATGGTGATGTTAAAGTTGAAAATGAAGAAGATGTAAAACGAAATTGGGAAAATTTAAAACTAAAAGAAGGCAAAAAAAGTGTTTTAGAAGGTGTTCCTAAAAGTTTACCAGCATTAGTAAAAGCCAACAGAATACAAGAAAAAGTAGCAGGTGTTGGATTCGATTGGGAAAAACCAGAACAAGTATGGGAAAAAGTAAAAGAAGAACTTCAAGAATTTAAAGATGAAATTGATAATGGCAACAAAGACGCTATGGAAAGTGAGTTTGGCGATGTGTTGTTTTCAATGGTTAACTATGCCCGTTTTTTAAATATCAACCCAGAAAATGCCTTAGAACGAACTAATAAAAAATTCTCAAAACGCTTTCAATATTTAGAAGAAAAAGCACAAGCCATGAATAAGCCGTTAAAAAACATGACTTTAGCTGAAATGGATGTGTTTTGGGAGGAAGCAAAGCGATTGCCAAAATAAATATTGGAAAATCTAGGATTTTCAAATATTACAATTTGGGAGGAAGCAAAGCGATTGCCAAAATAAATATTGGAAAATCTAGGATTTTCAAATATTACAGTTTTTTGGGAAGTAAAGTTATTACCAAAATACTCTTCAGAACGAAGCTAAAACCTTTAAACGTATTAAAAGGTTTTTTATCTTACACATCATTTAAATATTAAATATTTGCAAGATATTTAATTAATTAATTAAAATATATATATTGAATTATTAATGTATAAAATTGCTAGCTGCACAATGTTTTGCGTTGTGTTTTTCTTTTTAATAAGTAATTTGTGTTTAGCACAAACTACAAACATAGCACCTTTATTAACAGCTACAGGAAATCAGGCATATTGTGCAAAAAGCCAAATTAATATTGTTACCGATTTCAATATAGTTGATCCTGATGATACTAAAACAGAGGCATTGTATGTACAAATATCAACAGGATATAGTAATGGTGAGGATACTTTAATACTTACAGGTTCGCACCCAACTATTACAACTTCATGGAACGCATTAGAAGGTAAACTAACATTAAGTAGTATTACTACAAGTTTAGTTAGTTATACTGATTTTATAGCTGCTGTTAAAGCTATTGTTTTTCAAAGCTCTTCAAATAACCCAACTAATAAAGAATTTTCAATAACCGTTGGAGATGCTAATTATTTACCATCAACAGACCATTATTATCAATACGTTCCTTCTTTGGGAATTACATGGTCTTCAGCCAAAACAGCTGCTGAAAGCAGTACCTATTTTGGGCTACAAGGTTATTTGGCAACTATAACATCAGTAGAAGAAGCGCAATTATGTGGCGAACAAGCTGCAGGTGCAGGTTGGATTGGAGGAAGCGATGCAGAAACTGAAGGTACTTGGAAATGGGTAACTGGTCCAGAGGCAGGAACCGTTTTTTGGAATGGGGATAATAATGGATCAACGACAACATATTCAAATTGGAATATTAATCAACCAGACAATGCGCATGGTGGTGTAGGAGAAGATTATTTACATATTACAGATCCTTCTATTGGAATAAAAGGTGCTTGGAACGATTTAAGAGTTGCAGGAGATTCACCAGGTGTTTATCACCCAAAAGGTTATATTGTAGAATATGGAGGTATGCCAGGAGATCCAATTTTAAATATCGCTACAAGCACAAGTATTTATACAGCATCAATAATCAATACAAAACCAGCGTCGGTGTGCGCAAGTGGTATTATGACTTTAGAAGCAACTGCTTCTGCAGGTGCTAGTGTTTTATGGTATGATGCCCCAACTGGTGGTACGTTATTAACTACTAATACTGTCTTTACAACACCAAACTTAACTACCACAACAACGTATTATGCACTAGCATCGCTTAATGGATGTACAACAGGTTTTAGAACGCCAGTTTTTGCAACAGTACATCAAATTCCATCTATTACTTCGGTTACAAATACTGTAGTATGCGAAACAGGTTCAGGCACACTATCTGCAACAGCCTCGGCAGGGTTAATAAATTGGTATAGTTCACCAATTGGTGGCGTATCATTAGCCACAGGAACATCCTTTAATACGCCTGTATTAAATACAACCACAACGTATTATGTAGATGCAACAAATAATGGTTGTACAACTTTAACAAGAACACCAATTACCGTAACGGTTCAAAAAACACCGTTGCCTACTGCAAATACTACACAACGCTTTTGTGATATTGAAAACCCAACTATTTCTAATTTAGTTGCTACAGGAAGTGCTATTTTATGGTATGCATCAAATACTGGAGGCATGCCTTTAAATAGCTCAGAAGCGTTAGTGTCAAACACTATTTATTATGCATCGCAAACTATAAACACTTGTGAAAGTGTTAGTAGAGTAGCTGTTACAGTTATTATTGATGAAACAGTTGTTTTACCACAATCTCAAGATATTCCTGTTTTATATGAATGCGATACGATGCTTGATGGTAGCGACACAAATGGTTATACAAACTTTAATTTAACTAGCAATGAAACGATATTGCTGAATGGAAAATTGGCATCAAATTACAATTTCAGCTATTTTATTGATTCAGCTTATACTATTCCAATAACAACACCTTCAAATGCGTTTTTAAACACTATTCAAGGTGGTCAAACAATTTATGTTCGCATAGCAAACAATCTTAATAATTTATGTTATACTGATGCTTCTTTTGAAATTAAAGTGAATGAATTACCAGTTGTTCAAACAGCTATTATTTTTAAGAATTGTGATGAAGATGGTACGCCTGATGGTTTTACAAATTTTAATTTGGAAGAAGTAAATAATGTACTTTCCAATAACAATTCTTCTAATTTAAGTTTTACGTACTATTTAACATATAATGACGCTAATTTAGGTAATAATGAAATAGCTTCAATTTTCAACAATCAAATAGCAAATACAATATTTGTTCGCGTTGAAAATGGTAATACTTGCTATCGTGTAGCTACAGTAAACTTGCAAGTTTCAACAACGTCTTTTACATCAGGTTATTTTGAAGAACTAACAATGTGTGATGATGATGCAATTATAGATGGAAAAAATGTATTTAATTTAACAAGTGTTTCACCACATTTGCTTGCAAATTTTCCTTTAGGCCAAAATTTAAGTGTTCATTATTTTGAAACATTAAACGATGCCTTATTAGAGCAAAATGAAATTATTAATCAAACTAGTTACACAAACAAAAAGCCATTTTCTCAAGTAATTTATGTTCGTGTTGAAAGTGAAGATAATGGTGATTGTTTTGGTGTTGGACCACATTTAAAGTTAACCGTTAACCCACGACCAGAATTTGAGGTTGATAACACTGCCATTTACTGTTTAGATAATAATCCCATTAGATTAACCACATTTAATCCCAAAGGAAATTATACATACCAATGGAAAGATGAAGCTGGGTTACTAGTAAGTAGTTTGCCTTATGCCGAAGTTATTTCTGGTGGTAGATATAGCGTTATTGCAACATCAACTTTTGGTTGCGAATCGTTTCCTGTTGTTTTTAATGTTGTAGAATCGGCTATTGCAAATATTAATTTAGATGATATTACAATAGTTGAATTATCCGATAATAATAGTATAACCATAAATAATGAAAATAATAATTTAGGTATTGGCGATTATGAGTTTTCATTGGATGCTGTTGATGGTCCTTACCAAGACGAACCATTTTTTAGTAAAGTAGGTGCAGGTTCGCATATTATTTATGTGAAAGATAAAAATTTATGTGGTATAGCACAATTGGAAGTTTTTATACTTGGCTTTCCAAAATATTTCACACCAAATAATGATGGGTTTAATGATATATGGCAAGTTAAAGGTTTGGGTAATAATTTTTCAAACACTTCAACTGTAAAAGTTTTTGACCGCTATGGTAAACTTATTAAACAATTAAATGCTAAAAATGGTACTTGGGATGGCACTTTTAATGGACAACCACTTACCAATTCAGACTATTGGTTTATTGCCGAATTAGTTGAAGTTTCAGGTAATGTAGTAACCTATAAAGGGCATTTTAGTTTAGTTAGGTAATAAATGTGAATGTTAAGAAAAAAAAATGACTCAAGAAAACTTGAGCCATTTTACAATTTTTAAACTTTAATACATTTCCTTAATCATACTAAGTTTACTTTTCCAAAGTTTTAATTCGTCTTTGTGAGCTTTTATGTTTTTATGAACATCTTTAACTAATGGATTGTCATCATCAACATTAGTAAAAAATTGTAAGTTATTTTCTAATTGATTGATTTGACTTTTAACTTCATCAATCTTTTTTCTAATAAAGTTTCGTTCATAATCTAAATCTTTATTATCATCTGAAGCAGAAATTGCATCAAGTTTGTTTTCAAACTTAATCATTTCAACTTCATTTTTATCCATTTTTAAGGTTGTTAAAAACTCTTCAATAGCTTTATTAAATTTACCTTCAATATAGCGTTTATCGTTTGGTACTCTACCAAGTTCTTTCCAAGTATTTATAAAGTCTTTTATGCTTTCAACATCTTTTTCTTTATTACCAGTAGATTTTAAATCTTTAAGTGAATCTAGAAGTTTGGTTTTGTTATTAAAAGCATTTAAACTTTCTTTATTGGCTGCATTTTTTGTGGCATGTATTCTATCAAAATAAAAATTACATGCTGCTTTAAAGCGTTTCCAAATTTTATCGCTGTCTTTTCGTGGTACGTGTCCAATTTTTTTCCAATCACTTTGAATTTTTTTCATCAATGCGGTTGCAACTTCAAAATCATCACTGTCTTTATTGTCTTCAGCAATTTTAATTAATTCTAATTTTTTTTGAAGATTGGTATATTGGTCTTTCTTTAAATCTTTGTAAAACGCATTTTTTTTACGATTAAATGTTCGTACAGATTCTTTAAACTTTGCCCAAGTAGCCTCATTTACTTTGCTAGGTACTTTACCAATGCTAAAAAAAGTTTCGCGTAAAGCTTCTATTTCTTTAATTTTTTTCTGCCAAGCATTATGCGAGTTTACATTTTCGGTACTTATTGTATTTATGGCATTTATAACTTCCAGTTTCTTTTCAAGGTTTAGTTCGTAAACTTTATCAATTTCTTGGTAGTATAATTGGCGTTTATCGTTTATTGTTTTTGTGGCAGCTTTAAATTTGTTCCATATAGTTTCACGATGTTCTCTATCAACAGGTCCAAGTTCTTCTTTCCACATTTTATGAAGCTCTTGAATTTCTCTAAAAGCGCGCATCACATTATCGTCTTTGGCAAGTTCTTCAGCACGTTCAATAATTAATAATTTTCGCTCTAAATTGTGCTTAAAATCTAAATCACGTAAGTCGCGGTTTAAATGTAAAAAGTCGTAAAACATTTCTACATGGTGATGGTAACTATTCCAAGCATTATTGTACTTGTCTCTTGGAATTGGACCAGTTGTGCGCCAACGTTCTTGTAATTCTTTAAAATGTTTGTAAGTAGTATTTATGTTTTCTTCAACATTAATTAAGCCTTTTAATTCTTCTATAATTTCAAGTTTATCGGCTAAATTTTGTTTTAAGTTTTTCTCTAAATTTTGATAATGGTCGTTAAGTTTTTTTCTATAATCGTGGTAGGCTTCTTTAAAACGTTTTTGTATTGGTGATGAGTAGTAGAAATCTATTTCGTTGCCACCATCGTTTAAAAAATCTTCCTTTTTTTCGTCTAATAGCGATTGAAATTTTTCTTTAAACTCACTGTTTATTGCATCTACATGCGATTTTATAGCTTGAACTTTTTCGTTTTTGGTAAGTGTTTCTAACTCTATGGTTAATGCCTCCAACGACATTTTATCATACGCTTTTACTTCAATAGTATGGCGTTCTTTATTGCCTTCATCTTCTGCATCTTCAGCATTCGAATCTTCAATTTCATTTAAAACAGCATCATGGTCGGTGTCTGAATTTGCACTATCATCAACAGTTTCAGCAGTAGTACTAGCTTTTTCTTCTGGAACAGTAGCTTCTTCAACTATTTCAGGTTCATTAGCTTCTACGGGCTTTTTTTCATCTAAGTTGTTATCTGAATGACTCACATTCTTATTAACTTCTTCTTCTCCTTCTGCTTTTGGCAGGTTATTTATATCAGACATTTTAAAAATGTTATGGTTCGTGTTTGTTGCTTTAGACTTTAAAGATACTAACAAGTCTATTATTTACAAAGCACAAGTGAAGGATTTAATTGTTTATTGACGCTTTTTAATACAAATTCCAGATTGACCATGCTTTTTCTGCCTGTAGTTTTAGCATGTTTAAGCCATTAATTGTTGTGGCATTTTGTGCTTTTCCTAATCTTAAAAACTTGGTTTGTTCAGGATTGTAGATTAAATCGAATAAAATATGGTTTTCGTTAATGGCGTTGTATGGAATATTTGGGCAATCTTCTATATTTGGAAATGTGCCTAATGGTGAACAGTTTACAATTATTTGGTGCTGTTTTATAGTATCTTCAGTAAGTGAATTATACGTAAAACTCACACCTTCTGATTGTGTTCTTGAAACATAATGGTAACTAATTCCTAATTCTTTAAACGTAAACGCAATGGCTTTACTTGCGCCACCTGTACCTAAAATTAATGCATTTTTATGGTGTGGTTGCAAAAAGGGTTTTAGTGTTTTTTTAAATCCATAACAATCTGTATTGTAACCAACTAGTTTTCCTTTTTTTGTTATTTTAATGGTGTTTACAGCACCTATTTCTTTTGCTTTCTTATTTACTTTATCAAGGTAAGGAACAACCACTTCTTTATAAGGAATGGTAACGTTTAAGCCTTTTAGGTTTTTAGTATTTTTTATTATTGAAGGAAATAAATCGATGGTTTCAATATCGAAATTTTCGTAAGTAGTATCTGTTATTTGTTGGTTTTCAAACTTTTCTTTGAAGTATGCTTTTGAAAACGAGTAGGAGATATTTTTACCTAACAATCCTAATTTATTCATTAATATTTCTTGTTTTTTGTCCGTAATATTCAAGTGCCAAAACTATAGCAATTCCAATGAAAATAAAAGCAATAGCATAATAGGTTTCGGTATTTAGTTGCGGAATGTAACGTTCGTAATTTAAAACGATTTTTGTTCCGGTCGAGTCTAGCATTGGTAAACCACTATTAGTTAGTTTGTAAATAGTATTTTTCCAAGGCCAAACAACACCTAAAGAACCTACTATAAACCCAATTATAGCCGAAAGTGTAATGCTTTTGTGGTGTTTTAAAATATAGCTTAATATGTGTGAAAAAGTTACTAAACCAGTAACCGAGCCAAGTGTAAAAACTGCTAAAACCTGAAGCATTCTTAAGCGTTGGGCATTATGTATAAAGCTGAAATTGCCACTAAAAATATCAAAAAAAGTATCAGATAGTGCGTTTACAGAATCTACTAAAAGCAGCACATAATTTCCTAAAAGAATGAGTATGAAAGAACCCGAAAACCCAGGAAGTGTCATGCCCGAAACACTTATTATACCACAAAAAAACACAAACCAAAGGTTGTCATTTTCTTTTGCAGGATTTAAAAAACTAATGCTAACACCAATTAAAATACCAATAGCTAATGTTGTATATGTTTTAAAATTCCAATCTTTAAAATCTTTGTTGATATAGTAGATAGAGCCAATAATCATTCCGAAAAAAACACTCCAAACATAAAGTTCATAGTGTTTAATTAAATAGTCTAGTACTTTTGAAATGCTAAAGTAACTAACTATCATTCCAAAAAAAAGTAAGCTTAAAAACCTGCCATTTATGTAATGATAAAAACTTTTAAAACGCTTGTTTATTAGTAGCTTAAATGCTTTTTTATTTACTTTTTTTAAGGAATAAATAAACTCTTCATAAAATCCAGCTACAAAAGCAACAACACCTCCAGAAACACCAGGTACTTTATTGGCAGCACCCATACCTAATCCTTTAAGAATTAAGAAAATTTTATCTTTAAGTGTTCTAGTGCTTTCCATTACTGTTTTTTTGAACCTACTTTTTCAAGAATAAAAATAGTTAAAAAACCAATAATTACTAAAATTACAGCAAATACAAGCTTATTGTCACCTTCAAATGCTAAAGGCGAAACACTTTCTTGTAACAACGGACTTCTTATGCCTTTTGAATCTGTATGCCATGTTAATGTTTTTTTCCAAGGCCAAACTTTGTTTAGCGATCCAAAAATAAAACCTGTTAGTAATGCTAACGTAATGTTGTGATAATGTTTGAATAACCACTTTAGTACATGACTAAAACTTAGCAAACCAATAATAGCACCTAATACAAAAACGATTATTTTTTTTAAATCAATGTCGTGTATTGCATCGCTTAAGGTTTTATAAGCACCTAAAACTATTAAAATAAAAGAGCCAGAAATACCAGGTAGTATCATAGCACAAATAGCGATAGCACCAGCAAAAAACAAAAACCATGCGCTATCGTTTGTAGCCATTGTTGGCAAAATGCTTACATAAAAAGCTATGCTAGTACCTATGAGGAAGGCGATAATAGCCGAAAAGTTCCATTTAGTAATTTGTTTTCCAACAAAATAAATACTAGCTATAATTAACCCGAAAAAGAACGACCATATTAAAACAGGTTCGTTTTCTAATAAATATTTAGCGAGCTTCATGAAAGAGATATAGCTGATAATGATGCCGCTAAGAAGTGCTAAAACAAAGTTGCCGTTGGCTTCGTACCAAAACGCTTTAAGTCCTTTGTTTAAAAGTGTTTTAAAAAGTGATGGTTTTATATTGCTAATGGTGGCAATTAATTCTTCATAAATTCCAGAAATAAAAGCGATAGTGCCGCCTGAAACGCCTGGGATAGCATCGGCTGCACCCATAGCTAACCCTTTTAAAGTGATTATTGAATAGTTTTTGAAACGTCTTTGCATAGTTTAATTTTTAAGCTAAAACCAAAGGTATGGATTTTAACTAGACGTTTGTTTATTGATTTGATTTTAGTATGTTTTTAACAAGTATTTTGTTTGAAACATCTGGAAAAAGTTCTTCTAAAATAAAAGCATATTCTTCATTATGTTTTAGACCGTTTTTTAAATGAAAGATACCTTTGTCATTTTCAAGTAAAGTAAAAAATAAACCTGCTAAACGATATTCTATTTCGGCATTTTCAGGATAAAATTCAGAAGCTTGTTCAAAGTTAAAAATAGCAGCTTCTGGTTCGCCAAGTTTAATTAACAAATCGCCACGAGATAGCCATGTGTTTAATTCGTAGTTGCCTAATTCTAAGGTTTTTTTGAAACCACGTTCTGCCTCTTCATAAAAATTTAAACGTTGATTAATTTGTGAATATAACTTCCAATATGTTACATTTTCAGAATCAATATTTATGGCTTTATTGATGTAGTATAATGCTTTTTGGTAGTTTCTTTTTCGGTTGTAATAGCGGGTAATGGCAATCCATCCTTTGTCTAATAATGGATCTTCATGTACGGTTTTATAGAAATATTGAACTGCTAAATCATCATTTCTTAGTTTTTCATAACAAAAACCGATGCGTAATAATGCGAAAGATGATGGGTCTTCTAGCTTTAGAGTAATTGTATAGTTTTCAATAGCTTCTTCAAAGCGTTTTAATTTTTCTAAAACTTTACCACGTTCTAAATAAGCACCTACAAACGTATCATCAGAAATGATTGCGAAATCGAAGGCCGCTAATGCTTTTTTGTAGTTTTTAAGAGCGTAATATTGCTTGCCTAATTGATGCCATGCAACTTCGCAATATGGGTTTTTATCTAAAAATACATTTAAATAATCTATAGCTTCTTCAACTTGATTTAAAAATTCAAAACAATAAATTACATTGTAAAGTGCTGAATAATCTTCAATATCTTCTTCAAGGCATTTCATGAAATAGCCTTTAGCTTCTTCAAATTGGTCTAAGAAAAGATATTCCATTCCAATTAATGAATATAAATCAACCACATCATCTGTAAGTTCTAAAGCTTTTTTTAATACCACAATAGCTTGTTCATGGTCGTCTTTCTTTGAAAAAATATTAGCCTTTTGAATGTAAATTTCTTCATTCATTGGGTCTAAATTATGAAGCTCGTTTAATAACTTATCGGCTTCAATTAGCTTATCTTCAAAAATATAAATTTCAACTTTAAAAAGCTTTAAATTAGTAGAAGTAGGGTGTTGGTCTAAACCTAATTTTATGGCTTTTTTAGCTAAAGCTATTTTACCTTGATTAAGATAATGGTGAATGATGTTTTCAAATTCTTCAGAGTCGAAGAATAAAACATGGTTTGTTTTCAGCATCGACTCAAATTTGGTTAATGGTAAATCGTTGTTGTCATCATGACTAAACTCCATAAGCGCATTTGTAAGGTTGTACTTGAATAAATTTAAGGTTCTATTCTTCTTTTATTAGTCGAAATAATTAAATGTTTTTAACAAAGTAATGAACACTTATATATTTCATTCAAATAAAAGTATTTAAATAACTGGTTTTTAGCTTATTGTGTGATGTTTTTTATTTTTTTATTTTATCTAAAACATCGATAATTATGCTACAACCTTTGATGATTTCGTCGTTTGAAATGGTTAAAGGTGGTGTAATTCGAACGGCTTTTGGCTCAAAAAGTAACCAAAAAAGGATGAGTCCTTCATTATGACATTGTAAAATAACTGAATTTGTTATGTCTGCCGAAGGTGTTATTAGGGCTAACATAAGTCCTTTTCCACGAATGTCTGTAATTAATGGATGTACTAAAAGTTTGCGAAAAAGTTGTTCTTTTTCTAGGGCTTCAGCCATTAAATTACTTTCGGTTATTTCCTTTAAAGTAGCTAGGGCAGAAGCTGCAATAACAGGATGCCCACCAAAAGTTGTTATATGTCCTAATTTTGGATTGTTTTGTAAAAGGTCCATGTGTTGGCTTGATGCTGTAAAAGCACCAATTGGCATGCCGCCACCTAAGCCTTTCCCTATTACCAAAATATCTGGTATGCAATTGTAGTTTTCAAAACCAAATAATTTTCCTGTTCTACCAATACCTGGTTGAATTTCATCTAAAATTAAAAGTGCTCCAACGGCATCGCAACGCTTCCTTACTTTTTCCAAATAACCATTTTCTGGTTGAATAAAACCAGCACCGCCTTGTATGGTTTCTAAAATAACACCTGCTGTTTTTGTGGTAATAAGCTTTAAATCGTCTTCATTATTAAAATTAATGAAGCGCACATCGGGTAACAATGGTCTGAAAGCTTGCTTGCGTTCTTCATAACCCATAACACTCATAGACCCCATAGTGTTGCCATGGTATGCGTTGTTTGCAGATATTATTTCACTTCGTCCTGTGGCACGTTTAGCTAGTTTTAAAGCGCCTTCAATAGCTTCGGTACCAGAGTTAGTTAAATACGTTTTTTCTAAGGGAAAAGGTAAATTTTTAGCAAGTAATTTAGCAAGTTTAACGGGTGCATTTTGGGCGTATTCACCATACACCATTACATGCATGTATTTGTCTAATTGTTCTTTTATGGCGTTTATAACCTTTGGATGGTTATGACCTAATGGTGTAGCTGAAACGCCTGCAACAAAATCTAAATAAGCTTTGTTGTTAGTGTCATATATATAACTTCCGTTAGCATGAGATACTTCCATTGCTAATGGATGTGGTGAGGTTTGCGCTTGGTATTTTAGGAAATCTTGTTTCAAAAGCTATTTTTGTTTTAGTTCTATAAGTTTAGGTTGCCAAATACTAAACTCGTCTTCTAGTTGTATAGCATAGATTACACACCGAAAATTAATGCCATCATTAGGCTTTTTAGCCATAACAGAATACTTTTTCCAATCATTGGTTAAGTAAATATCTAAATAACTATAGTCTTTGTTACTATTGTCATTTTTTTGAATAGATATTCTGACAGTTCCATTACCTTTTAACCAAACGCTCCATAAATAAGTACCAGTTGTTTTATTTTCTATTTGATAAATGTATCCATCACTATTTTTTTTACCAGTAATAAATCCCGCATCTTTTTTATTATTTGGCGATAAAACTGTATTAGACTTTATTTGTAAATCATGTTTTTGCCATATTGGATCATTTAAATTATTACTAGATTCTAATAAATTTTCGTTAGAATTATCTTCATCAGGAATACTTTGAGCTGCTCTATTAACAATAAAACCTTGTCCTGATATCTTAATACGTTCCAATAATTCTTCATCAAAAAAAGCATCTTGGGGCACATAATCTTCTAAACCTTTAATGGTTGTTAATTCCAGAGGTTCATCATCTTTAAATAAATCTTCTACGCTAAGTGGTCTTTCATCTTCACGCCAATCGAAGCCTTTTAGTCGCTTTTCGTTTTTTGGGTATTCGTCTTCAGGATACAAATTACCATCAATTTGGTTGTAACGCGTATATTCTTCTATATCGCCATCTGCAAAAAGTATGGAAATACTTCCGGAGCGTGCTTTATCTATGCCTATAAGTTCTTGTTTATCGTTTCTGGCGTAAAATATTGATTCTGCATTTTTAACAATATCTACTTTTCGTAATTTGTTTTCATCATTAAATAAACCAACGAGTTTAATTCCGAAAATTTGATTGAAGCCTGTTTTACTAATAGTGTCTTTGCTTATTATGAATGCGTTATTAAATACTAAAAGTGAATCTAATTTTTCGGTTTCAGGGTTTGAAATAAGATGAATAGTATCACCCGTCATTTGGTTTTCTATATTCCACATGATAGGTCTTCGTTTGGTTGAAAAAATATCAGAATTATTAAAACGTGCTAAATTTATTAGCTTCGTAATACCAGTTTTTTGGTTTGAGTGTATAGAATCGGCTTTTCCACTTAAATCTGATTTGTAAATTTTAGCGTTATAATAAGCTCTAACAATACGGTTTTCTGGTTTTCCAGTCATCATTATTTTATCGGCGTGCATGTAAATAGAATCGTTTTCTTGTTTGGTAACTACCAGCGCACGTTTGGTTAAAAATAAAGAGTCTTGGGCTTTAAAAACTTCAGCATAATGCCCTATAGCAATGCTGTGATTTATGGTATCTGTAACTTTAATATTGTTGGTTGCGGAAGCAAATTTTATGGTGTCATCAAAATAAATGCTATCACCTTCAATAATACGATTGTTGTAATTTATTTTAGAATTTTTTACGGCATAACCCGTTCTCTTTTTTGTGTCATAAAATCCTTTTTCGGTATAGGTATTACTTTCTGTAGTATTTATAGTTGAAGGACCATATAGGTAAGCATAACCCGTATCTGAAAAAAAATCGAAATAATTAGAATTTATGGTTGCATCTTTATTTACCAATTTTACATCGTCAACAAACTGGTATTTTTTTTGTTCCATATAATACCTTCCTACCTTACTGGTGATGGTGCCAGAAGTATCTTTTACAACGGTACCACCATTTTTGTAAAATGCTTGTTGCTTTACACGATCAAAATATAAGGTGTCTGACGAAATGGTTGAATTTGGGTCTTGTAATACCACATTACCACTGGCAAATGCTAATTGCGTTATACCACTGTATTCAATATATTTTGAAGACATATTGATTGTGTCTCCTTGAATTAGTGTTACATTTCCATAAGCTTCAATAAAATTTTCACCGCTGTAGTAAATAGCTTTATCACTCCACATATTGATGCTGCCTTGTACAATATGAACTTGTTGCATTTCATCTCGGGTTAATATTTTTGCTCCAGGGTAGTTTAATTCATCTATGGTTAGCCTACCAGCATATTCAATTTCAATCTTCTTTTTGTCTTGCGAATTAATAATTCCTATAGAAAAGAAGTTAAGAAGCAGTATGGTATAAAACGTTTGTTTGTTCAAATTCTTAAAAGTTTGTCGCAAAAATAACGATAATTATAATGTATAATTGTATTGGAACAAAAAACGCTCCAAATAATTTTGAAGCGTTTTTTATATATTGAGTAAAATGAATTACTTTCTAAAAATAGTTTGTTTTCTATCTGGTCCAACAGAAACGATTGTGATAGGAATTTCTAATTCTTTTTCTAAAAATTCAATATAATCATTTAAGGCTTTTGGCATTTGAGATGCTTTTGCCATTTCAGTCAAATCTTCTGCCCAACCACTAACTTCAGTGTAAATTGGTTCTACATTTTCTGGTTCAATATTATAAGGGAAATGAGAAATAATTTCGCCTTTATATTTATAAGCGGTACATACTTTTAAGGTTTTAAAACCAGAAAGCACATCGCCTTTCATCATCATTAATTGGGTAACACCGTTTACCTGACAAGCGTATTTTAAGGCAACTAAGTCTAACCATCCGCAACGTCTTGGTCGACCAGTAGTAGCACCAAACTCGTTTCCTACACGACTCATGGTTGCTCCATCTTCATCAAACAATTCAGTAGGGAATGGTCCAGAACCTACACGTGTTGTATAAGCTTTAAAAATACCAAAAACCTCGCCAATTTGGTTTGGTGCAACACCTAAACCTGTACAAGCGCCTGCAGCAGTTGTGTTGCTTGAGGTTACGAATGGATATGTTCCAAAATCGATGTCTAACAAAGAACCTTGAGCACCTTCTGCAAGAATAGATTGTCCTGATTTTTGTGCTTGGTAAATATATTCTTCAGAATCTATAAATTTTAAAGATTTTAAAACATCAACTGCTTTAAAAAATTCTGATTCTAGTTCTGCTAGGTTGTATTCAATATCAACATTGTAGAAAGCAATCATTGATTCATGTTTGTCTGCCAATGCTCTGTAACGTTCTTTCCAATCGCTTAATTCTAAATCGCCAACACGTAATCCGTTTCTACCAGTTTTATCCATGTAGGTTGGGCCAATACCTTTAAGGGTTGAACCAATTTTAGCTTTTCCTTTAGATGCTTCACTTGCAGCATCTAATAAACGGTGCGTTGGTAATATAATATGTGCTTTACGCGAAATAACTAAAGACTTTCTGTAATCTACATTTTGAGCTTCTAATTTGTCTAACTCACCTTTAAAAATTACAGGATCGATAACAACACCATTACCAACTAAGTTGATGGTGTTTTCATGAAATATACCTGATGGAATGGTGTGTAAAACATGTTTTTTTCCGTTAAAAACAAGTGTATGTCCTGCGTTTGGACCACCTTGAAAACGTGCAATAATATTGTAGTTAGAGGTAAGTACGTCAACAATTTTTCCTTTGCCTTCGTCTCCCCATTGTAGTCCTAGTAGTAAATCTACTGCCATTGTAAAAAATTAGTTATTTAGTTGATTTTCTATTTCCGTAGAAATATAGTGAATGATTATTTATTTCAATATCGAAAACTTCTTCGATGGTTTTTTTTATAGATTGAATTCTTGGGTCGCAAAACTCGATAACTTCGCCTGTGTCGGTTAAAATGACATGGTCATGTTGTCTATCAAAATACGATTTTTCGTAATGTGCCTGATTTTGACCAAATTGATGTTTCCTTACCAATTTGCATTCTAGTAGTAATTCTATCGTGTTATAAAGTGTTGCTCTTGATACACGATATTTTTTATTTTTCATATTAAGATATAGGGATTCTATATCAAAATGCTCTTTATTGTTGTAAATTTCTTGCAGTATAGCGTATCGTTCGGGTGTTTTACGGTGCCCGTTGGTTTCTAAAAAGTTAGTAAAAACACTTTTTACTATTTCTTGATTTTTTGTTTCTGCGCTTGCATTCATAATTTCGTTGCAAATTTACACTTTTTTAAACTCTAGTTACCTTATCTATGCCATTAATTTTTTTAAGTTTTTCTAATAGCTTTTTTAGAAGGGTATTATTTTTAACTACTAAATTAATTTTTCCAGAAAAAATACCGCCTTCACTTTCAAAACTAATACTCTTCATATTAACATGCATGTTTTCTGAAATAACCTTTGTAACATCATTTACTAAACCTATATGGTCTATTCCTGTTATTGATATTTGGGCTAAAAATTCTTGCTGTGTAGAATCTACCCATTTGGCGGGCATAATTCTATATGCATAGTTAGATTGTAAACTTAATGCATTGGGGCAGTTTTTTTTATGAACTTTTATGCCTTCAGAAACGGTTAAAAAACCAAATACATCATCACCAGGTATTGGGTTGCAGCAATTGGCGAGTTTGTAATCTAGTTTTTCTTGTTCTTTACCAAATACTAGCGAGTCATAATTGGTAGTTATTTCTTCTTTATCTAAATCTTCTTTTTTGGCATTGGCTTTTCTAGAAATTTTGCTTTTAATAAAGGTCATTAAAGCATTGCTTCTAGATGAAGCGTAGTCTTTAAGCATGTTATTGTCTATAGTTCCAATACCAACTCTGTAAAATAAATCTAGACTTGTTTTTAGTTTGAAAAATACAACTAATTCGTTTATAGATGCTTCATTAAGATTTATTTTTAGCTGTTTTAATTTTCGGCGTAATATTTCTTTTCCTTCTTCTCCTAAGCGTTTTTTATCTTCTCTTAAAGCCGATTTTATTTTGCTTCTAGCCCTAGCTGTTGTTGCGTAATCTAACCAATTGGGGTTTGGTTTTGCGGTTTCAGAAGTTAAAATATCAACTTGGTCGCCACTTTGTAAAACATGATTTAAAGGTACAAGTTTGCCGTTTACTTTTGCACCACGGGTTTTCATACCAACTTCGGTATGAATATTAAAAGCAAAATCTAAAGGTGTTGCGCCTTTTGGTAGCGATTTTAATTCACCAGCGGGAGTAAAAACAAATATTTCTTTGGAATATAGGTTTAGCTTAAATTGTTCAACAAAATCAACCGCATTGGTTTCTGGGTTTTCAAGTGCTTCTTGCAATTTGTTTATCCAATCTTCTAAATTATCTTCTTTTTCGCCTTCTTGTTTATATTTATAGTGTGCTGCATAGCCTTTTTCGGCTATTTCATTCATGCGTTCGCTACGAATTTGTACTTCTACCCAGCGGCCTTTTGGACCCATTACTGTTATGTGTAATGCTTCATAACCTGTTGATTTTGGTGATGATATCCAATCGCGAAGACGAATAGGGTTTGGTCTAAAATGGTCGGTTACAATAGAGTAAATTTTCCATGCTAGAAATTTTTCGCTTTCAGGGTTGCTTTTGTAAATAATTCTAATGGCAAATTTGTCGTAAACTTCATCAAAAGTAACGCCTTGTTTTACCATTTTCCGTCTAATTGAAAAAATAGATTTTGGTCGTCCTTTTATAGTATAGTCTAAATTTTCTTTGTCTAACGATTTTTTTATAACATCGCTAAACTGCTCTATATATAAATCTTGTTCTTCCTTACTTTCCTTTATTTTGTGTAAAATATCATTATAAACGTCTGGTTCGGTATATTTTAAAGCTAAATCTTCAAGTTTTGTTTTGATGTTGTAAAGCCCAATACGATGCGCTAAAGGAGAATAAATATACAGTGTTTCCGATGCTATTTTTTCTTGTTTATCAAGTTGCATCGAATCCATTGTTTGCATGTTATGAAGGCGATCTGCTATTTTAATGATGATTACTCGAACATCGTCATTTAGTGTAAGCAGCATTTTTCTAAAATTTTCTGCTTGCAAAGACACATTCATGTCTTTTTCTTTACTTAATGATGATATTTTTGTGAGTCCGTCAACTATAGTAGCTACGGTTTTTCCGAATTGGTTTTCAATATCTTCAATTTCATAATCAGGACTATCTTCAACCACATCATGTAATAATGCTGCGGCAATAGATGTGGCATCTAACCCAATTTCTTGTGCCACAATTTTAGCCACTGCTATGGGGTGGAAAATGTAGGCTTCGCCTGATTTTCTGCGCTGGTTTTTATGTCCGTCTACGGCAACTTCAAAAGCTTTACGAATTAGTTTTTTATCATCATCAGTAAGTGTTGTGTAACTAACTTTTAATAACTCTTTGTAGGCTTTGGTTATGGCTGCATTTTCTTTTTCTATATCTTCCTCTGTCATAATTTAAAAGTAGCATAAAGAATATTAACAACCAACAGCATTGTTAAAATTTATAATGATTTTTTAATATTAAGAATTTAAAAATTGAACTAATTGTACTATGGCTTTACCACGATGCCCAATACTGTTTTTTAAACTTAAATCCATTTCTGCAAATGTGTTTTCATACCCTTTTGGTTTAAAAATTGGGTCGTAGCCAAAACCGTTTTCACCTTGCTTTGTGTTTGTAATTTCGCCTTCGCATATGCCTGTAAATGAGTGTTTTTTGTTGTTGAAATGCAAAGCGATTACGGTTTTAAATTGGGCATTTCGGTTGGTTTTATTATGTAGGTTGTTTAAAAGCTTGTTCATATTATCATCGGCATTTCGTTGTTCGCCCGCATAACGTGCGGAAAAAACACCTGGTTCGCCGTTTAAAGCTTCAACTTCCAAACCTGTATCATCTGCAAAACAATCGTACCCATAGTTTTCTTTAATATAGTTTGCTTTTTGAATGGCATTGCCTTCAATAGTGTTTTGGGTTTCAGGAATATCTTCAAAACAGCCAATTGCTTCTAAACTCAACAATTTTATGTGTTCAGGTATTAAGGCTTGCACTTCTTTTAGTTTATTTAAATTATTGGTAGCGAAAACGAGTTGCATTTTGTAAAATTTAGTTCAAAAATAGTGGTAATCATTTCAAAAAAGTAAAAACGAATCTTAAAATTAATGAATATTTGTTTTTATGTGTAGGTCTGTTGTTTTTGTTGTTGATAAATCGGGTGAAATTTTGTTTGAATATATTAATATTGACTATAAACACAGGTTATCGGACACCGTACTTTTAGCTGTATTAAAAGAGCTGAAGTAATTATTTTTAAAAGTATTTATAACGTTTTTTAATTCTTGTTTTTTTAATTTATTGATTATCTGTATATAAAATATTTTAACTTTTTTTATGACCAAAGTATGCTAAATTTCATTAAAAATAATGTATTTTACATGACGTTAAACTAAGTAAAAATAAATATTATGACAGTAAATTTTCAATATGTAGGTGTAGATGTGAGTGAAACATTATCTTCTTTCACTGAAGAAAAACTAAAAAAACTATTTAACAAATATGAATTTATAATAAGTGCAACCGTTTATTTTAAACAAGATGAAAACAAACACGATACTGGAAAAATTTGTAATATAGAATTGAGCTTACCAGGACCACGAATTTTTGCAACCTCAACCGAACGTAATTTTGAAGTATCTGTACGCGAAACTATTAGCGATTTAGAACGCCAACTAGAAAAACGAAAAGAAGTTTTTAAAACACACTAATTAATGGACTAATGAGTAATTATCAATTATTCATATTTATTACCTGTGGTGGTAAGGTTCATTTTTTAAAATGGTAAAGCCACGGTATAATTGTTCAATAAAAAATAAGCGAATCATTTGATGGGAAAATGTCATTTTTGATAATGATAGTTTCCCATTTGCTTTTTTATACACATCTTCAGAAAAACCGTAAGGACCGCCAATTACAAATACCAATTGCTTCATGCCAGCATTCATGTGTTTTTGTAAATATTCTGAAAAATTAACAGAATCAAACTGTTTTCCGTTTTCATCTAATAAAATTAAAACATCGGTTGCATTAAGTTTGTTAAGAATAAGTTCGCCTTCTTTTTGTTTTTGTTGTTCTTCACTTAAATTCTTAACATTTTTTATATCGGGAATAATTTCAGCTAAAAACTTGATATAGAAGCTTAAACGTTTTGTGTAATCATCAATAAGCGATTGTAATTCCTTGTTATCGGTTTTTCCTATGGCAATTAATTTGATAGTCATAACCGCAAAAATAATACTTAGTAATTATGAATAATGAATTTAAATATTAAAAATTTATAAAAATCATAATTGTAAATTAAAAAAAAGTAAATCAATTTCTTATTTTTGTTGCAAATCAACCTTAACTATGATAACACAAGAACAATTTGATCAAGAAGTCAAGTCGATAATAGCTAATGCCATTAGAGAAGATGTTGGCGATGGCGATCATAGTTCATTAGCTTGCATACCAGAAAATGCTAGAGGTAAAGCAAAACTTTTAGTTAAAGACAAAGGTATTATTGGTGGCGTTAATTTTGCTAAAAAAGTATTTGCCTACGTTGATAAAAGTTTAAAATTAGAAGTGCTTATTGAAGATGGTTCTGAGGTTACTTATGGCGATGTGGTTATGTATGTTGAAGGACCATCGCAATCTATTTTAAAAGCAGAACGCACAGTGCTAAATGCAATGCAACGTATGAGTGCTATTGCTACAAAAACACGCATGTTTGTAGATTTACTTAAAGGTACAAAAACCCAAATTTTAGACACAAGAAAAACAACACCTGGTATTCGTGTTTTAGAAAAATGGGCTGTAAAAATTGGTGGCGGTGAAAACCACAGATTTGCACTTTACGATATGATTATGCTTAAAGATAACCACATAGATTTTGCTGGAGGTATTACTAAAGCCATAGAAATGAGTAAACAATACTTAAAAGATTCTGGCAAAAATTTACAAATTATGGTAGAAGCCAGAAATTTAAGTGAAGTTGAAGAAATACTACAATGTGATGGTGTTTACAGAATTTTACTTGATAATTTTGATTATGAAGATACTAAAAAAGCTGTAAAAATGATTGGTGATAAGTGCTTAACAGAATCATCTGGAAATATAAATGAAAGTACTATTAGGCACTATGCAGAGTGTGGCGTTAATTACATTTCTTCTGGAGCTTTAACACATTCAGTACATAATATGGATTTAAGTTTAAAGGCTATTAATTAGTTTGTCTTAAAAATAAATTAAAAATGCCAGTATAATATGCTTTTATTATACTGGCATTTTTAATTTTAATAACTTTGTTATCAATTTTAATGCAAACTATAAATGACCAAATCTCTTGAAGAAAAACTTAAAAAAATACCTGTTGTAAAGCAGGTGGTGCGTTTTTTTAAGCAAGCTAAATTGCCTGGTCTTGATGGTTTATCATTTTACGATTTATTAGAGCTTTACATAACAGGTATTTTAAAAGGCGCCTTAACTACCAGAGCAAGTGCTATTGCTTTTAGTTTTTTTATGGCAATATTTCCTTTTTTACTTTTTATATTAATAATCATACCTTACGTGCCAATTGACGATTTTAAAATTGAATTTTTAAGGTTTCTAGAATCGTTTTTACCACCAAGTACCTCCGATTTTTTCTTCGAAAGTATTTTTGAAGGTATAGACCAATCGCAACGAGGTGGATTATTGTCGTCTGTTTTTGTATTATCAATCATGCTTATGGCAAATGGTGTTAATGCACTTTTTTCTGGTTTTGAAAATTCATATCACGAACAATTGTCTAGAAACGTGTTTCGTCAATATTTGTACGCTTTGGGTGTTGCATTAATATTAGCTTTTTTACTAATAATTACAATAGCTGTATTAGGTTACTTTCAAATATACGTAGTACAAAAAGTGTTAGATACGCTTCATAATAAAGGCTATAATGTTGCTGCGCAAAGTGTGTTTTGGTTTAATGTTGTTAAATATGTGTTTTTTATAATTATGGTTTATATAGCAACAGCAACTATGTATTATTTTGGAACTAAAGAAGGTAGAAATTCAAAATTCTTTTCTGTCGGTGCTATGTTTACTACATCGTTAATTATTATTCTATCCTTTTTATTTGGTGTTTATATTGAAAATTTTGGTCAGTATAACAAATTATACGGTTCTATTGGCGCACTTTTAATATTAATGATTTATTTATGGTTAAACGCTAATATTTTACTGCTTGGACATGAATTGAATACGTCTTTAAACAAATTACGCGAAAGGTTTTAGCTTATGCTGTATTTTATAGATGTTATTATTCCAGTACCATTACAAAAGTTATTTACTTATAGCATAACACCTGCTGAAGCGACTTTTTTAAAAATAGGAATGCGTGTTGCAGTGCCTTTCGGAAAATCTAAAATTTATACAGGTATAGTTGCTAAAATTCATAATGAAGCACCAACTACTTATGAAGCTAAAGATATTCATCAAATTTTAGATGAAGGTCCAATAGTAAATGAAAAGCAACTACAGCTTTGGCAGTGGATAGCAAATTATTATATGTGTACTTTGGGCGATGTTATGCGAGCAGCATTGCCAAGTGCATTTGTGTTAGAAAGTGAAACTATCATTGTAAAAAACACAAAAACTATTGATGAAACTATTTTAAAAGATGATGAATTTTTAGTTTATGAAGCACTACAGCATCAATCATCATTAAAAATTCATGATATAGCCAATATTCTTGATAAAAAAAATGTACTTCCCGTTATACAACGGTTAATAGAAAAAGAAGCCATAGCTATTGAAGAAGAGGTTTTTGAAAAATACAAGCCTAAACTAGTTCGTTATGTAAAGTTGCACATAAAATATGCTTCAGAAAGTGCTCTTGAAAATTTATTGAACAATTTAAGTCGGGCGCCAAAACAGCATCAAGTTATATTAACCTTGTTTTCAATTTCTGCTACCACAAAAAAGCCAGTTAAATTTGCAGATTTAACAAAAGAAAGTGATGCGTCTGCTTCTATTATAAAATCGCTGATAGATAAAGGTGTTCTTGAAGAGTATTTTATTCAAACAGATAGAATTCAATATGCTGGTGATGATAATGAAGATTCAAAAAAGTTAAACGAATACCAAAACACAGCTTTAAATGAAATTAAAGAGTCATTTAAAGAACAATCCGTTGTGTTGCTTCATGGTGTAACATCATCAGGTAAAACCGAAGTGTATGTAAAACTAATTGAAACTGTTTTAAGTACAGGTAAACAGGTTTTGTATTTGCTGCCAGAAATAGCTTTAACAGCACAATTAATCACCCGACTTCAAAACTATTTCGGTGAACAAGTGGCTGTTTTTCATTCAAAATACTCATCACACGAGCGGGTTGAAGTTTGGAATAACGTATTGAATAATTCCGCGAAAGCGCAAATAGTTTTAGGTGCACGTTCTTCTATATTTTTACCATTTAATAGTTTAGGATTGATTATAGTTGATGAAGAGCACGAAACCTCTTTTAAACAATTTGATCCTGCACCACGCTACCATGCACGCGATACGGCGGTTGTATTAGCTCATATACATCAAGCAAAAACACTTTTAGGTTCGGCTACGCCAAGTTTAGAAAGCTATTTTAATGCAAAACAAAATAAGTATGGTTTTGTTGAAATAACCAAGCGTTTTAACGATGTTTTGATGCCAGATATTGAGTTGGTTGATATTAAAGAGAAGCAGAAAAAAAAGTTGATGAAAGGTCATTTTAGTGATAGATTGCTAGAAGAAATGACTGAAACTTTGCGTGAAGGTCAACAAATTATACTTTTTCAAAACCGCCGTGGGTTTTCGCCTATTGTTGAGTGTAATACTTGCGGTCATGCGCCACAATGTCCAAATTGCGATGTAAGTTTAACTTACCATCAATATCGCGACCAATTGCGTTGTCATTATTGTGGTTTTGCAGAAGTAATGCGAAAAACCTGTTCTGCTTGCGGAAGCCCAGAGTTAGATAATAAAGGTTTTGGTACAGAGCAAATTGAAGAAGAAGTGAAGTTGTTGTTTCCAAATTCAAAAGTAGCCAGAATGGATTTAGATACCACTCGCGGAAAATATGGTTACGAAAAAATAATTACAGCTTTAGAACAACAAGAAATAGATATATTAGTAGGTACGCAAATGCTAACAAAGGGTTTAGATTTTAGAAACGTAAAGTTAGTAGGTATTATGAATGCTGATAACATGCTAAACTTTCCAGATTTTAGAGCGCACGAACGCAGTTTTCAACTCATGTTGCAAGTATCGGGTAGGGCAGGAAGAACAGAAGAGCGCGGTAAAGTATTAATTCAAACCTACAATCCGCATCATAATATTTTGCAGCAGGTTTCTACCAATAATTATATAGACATGTATAACGAGCAAATGAATGAGCGTTATAACTTTAAATACCCACCAGTTTTTAAACAAATTAAAATTACTTTAAAACATAAAGATTATACTAAAGTTGAAACGGCATCCATTTGGTATGCTAAATCATTACGAAATGTTTTTGGCGATTATATATTAGGACCAGAATCGCCACCAATTTCAAGAATTAGAAATCAGTTTCATAAAAATATTTTAGTAAAAATTCCTAAAAAGCAATCTTTATCAAAAACAAAAGAAGCTATTATTAAAATAAATAACAGCTTCTTAAGTATTAAAGATTTTCGGTCGGTTAAAGTAATTTTAAATGTCGATAACTTTTAATTTAGTTGGTTCAACTTAAATATTATTTAAAGCATCAACCAGTTGGGTTTTTTTGTTCCTACTTAAAGGAATTTCATAAGCACCAACTTCAACATTTTTACTGTTAAACCTATCAATTTTATCTAAATTCACAATATAAGATTTGTGAATACGTAAAAATTTGTTTTCCGGTAATTCTTTCTCAAAAGATTTCATTGTAGATAATACTACTAAACTATTTTCTTCTGTTACTAGTTTAACATAATCACCAAGGGCTTCAATCCACTTAATATCTTTTATGTAAACTTTACGTTTTTTAAGATTGCTCTTAACAAAGATATGTTCACCTTCTTCTTCGTTAAAATCTTGGATTAGTTTATGCTGTTCAAGGGCTTTTTCAACAGCTGTATTAAAACGTTCTCTAGTAATTGGTTTGTGTAAATAATCGGTAGCATCATAGTTAAATGCTTTAAAAGCATATTCTGTTTTACCGGTTACAAAAATAATTTGAGGTTTGTTGTTTAATACATCTAAAAGTTCAAATCCATTTAGCACTGGCATTTCAATGTCTAAAAAGATAAGGTCTACTTGGTGTGTGTTTAAACCATTTTTGGTTTCTAAAGCACTACTGTACTCTGCAATTAAGTTTAGAGCGGGGTGATTCTCTACTAACTTAACAATAGAGAGACGCTGTATTGCTGAATCGTCTACTACTACACAGTTTAAAGTCATAACATTTATATTATTTCGGTTAAGATATCGACAATAGTACAAAAAATTCGGCTAAAAACCAAAAAACATCGTTAAACTGTTTAATTTAACAAAATTTTAACATTTGTTTTTCACACCATAAAGATACTGAAAAAATATACTTTAAATATTGTTGTGTAGTATGTATTTATTAACTATTTTTGCACCCAATTTTTAACAATAAACACGATTTTTATGAATCATTATGAAACTGTTTTCATCTTAAATCCCGTTTTATCTGAAGATCAGATAAAGGAAACAGTAAAGAAATACGAAGATTTTCTTGTTTCTAACGGCGCTAAGATGGTATCAAAAGAAGATTGGGGACTAAAAAAATTAGCTTACCCAATTCAAAACAAAAAAAGTGGTTTTTATCACTTATTTGAATACACTGTTGCTGGTGACGTTATTAACACTTTAGAAGTAGAGTTTAGACGTGATGAGCGTTTTATGCGCTATTTAACGGTATCGTTAGATAAACACGCTATTTCATGGGCAGAGAGAAGAAGAGTTAAACTTAAACAAAAAGCTTAATTATGTCATCTATAGAACAACAATCTAAAGGAAAAAAAGACGGCGAAATCAGATATTTAACGCCGCTTAATATTGATACTAACAAACAAAAGAAATATTGTCGTTTCAAAAAATCTGGTATTAAATATATCGATTATAAAGATGCCGATTTCTTATTAAAGTTTGTAAACGAACAAGGTAAAATTTTACCACGTCGTTTAACAGGAACTTCTTTAAAATACCAAAGAAAAGTATCTGTTGCTGTAAAAAGAGCTCGTCATTTAGCGTTAATGCCTTACGTAGCAGATTTATTAAAATAAAAAATACCGATAACAATGGAACTTATATTAAAACAAGACGTTGAAAATTTAGGATTTAAAGACGATGTTGTAACAGTTAAGAACGGTTATGGTAGAAACTTTTTAATTCCTCAAGGTCAAGCTGTTATGGCTACGGCTTCTGCTAAAAAAGTATTAGCAGAAAATTTAAAGCAAAGAGCTTTTAAAGAAAAGAAAATAGTTGATGATGCTAATAAAATTGCTGAAGCTTTAAAAGCTTTAGAAATTAAAATAGCTGCTAAAGTAGGATCGGGTGATAAATTATTTGGTTCTGTAAACAACATTGATGTTGCTGAAGCTTTAGAAAAAGAAGGTCAATCTATTGATAAAAAATTCATCACCGTTACAACTGTAAAACGTACAGGTAAATATACTGCTGCAGTACGTTTACACAGATCGGTAACAGTAGATTTAGAATTTGAAGTTATTGCTGCACAAGCTGAGTAATTTTAAATGAATCAATATAGAAGCCTCAACCTAGTTGGGGCTTTTTTTATAGTAATATTATGAAGTATTCAAGACTTACAAAAGAACAATTTGAAGAACTACACCAAGAGTTTATTAACTTTTTGGCAACACAATCTATAACTGCCGATGAGTGGGCAAACTTAAAAGCAAACAAGCCAGAACTTGCAGAAATGGAACTGGATGTTTTTAGCGATTTAATTTGGGAAGGTGTATTGAATAAAGCAAAATATTTAGAGCATTTTTCACCACAACACATGTATTTGTTTCGTTTAGGTAACAAAAAAATGAAAGCAATTGTGGTAAATGTGAAAAATAAAAATGTAGATATTACCACCAAAGAAGGCTATAACTGGCTACGCGAAAACTTAATGGATGAAAGCGTTGAGTTTTTACAAGCCGATAAAGATTATACAGCCGATAAAAACCTAGATAAATTTAAAATGATTGAACAAGGTGCCGTAATAACCAAAGGCGATTTGTTTAAGTATTTTGATGGGTTAATAAATTAGAATAGGACCGTCATTGCGAACGTAGTGAAGCAATCTTTCAATTTGAAGTTAAAAAGTTGTTTAGTAACATATAAAAAAGTTGCTTTACTTCGATTCCGCTCAGTACAGGCTAATTTTTTCTAATGAAAAAGCTCGCAATGACGTTTTCATTATTTATTTTTGTCATTCCGCTTTATAAAATATCAAAGTTAATAGTTGTAGCGGAATTATTTCATAAATTAAAAAGATACCTGCTTTCGCAGGCATTAATATGGCTCAAAAACCAAGCATACCAAAAGGTACCAGAGATTTTAATCCAGAACAAGTAGCAAAGCGCAACTATATATTTAATACCATTCGTAATAATTTTGAAACGTTTGGTTTTCAACCTATTGAAACACCAAGTTTTGAAAACTCTGAAACCTTAATGGGTAAATATGGCGATGAAGGTGATAGATTGATTTTTAAGATTTTGAATTCTGGGGATTATTTAAAAGATTTGCGAGATAATTGGTCCTCTGCGGGTAACTTAATCAACAATTTTTTCTTATTTATAGAAGGTTTGTTTATAAGAGATATATCTAAATGGGATGTGGACATCAAGAAAGGTGTTAATGATTTTTTTGATGTTGTGTATAGGGATAGAGTAAATGAATATCTAGATTTAAGAAAAGATATGCTCATTGAAGTTAACAATAGATATAAAAATTTTAGTCAAGCTGAAAAGGCTTTTCAAAGACAAGAAGTCTTTATAGACTTTTTTGAAGAATGCATAAATAAAAGATTGTTAGACTCAAATGATTCATCAAAAATAATCTCAGAAAAAGCCCTTCGTTACGACCTAACAGTACCATTCGCACGTTACGTAGTACAACACCAAAACGAGATAGAATTTCCGTTTAAGCGTTACCAAATTCAACCTGTTTGGCGTGCCGACAGACCACAAAAAGGGCGTTTTAGAGAGTTTTACCAATGCGATGCCGATGTGGTTGGTAGTAAAAGTTTATGGCAAGAGGTAGAGTTTATTCAATTATACGACACCGTTTTTTCGGCTTTAAAACTGGAAGGCGTTACCATAAAAATTAACAATCGTAAAATACTTTCGGGTATTGCCGAAGTTATAGGTGCTTCTGATAAACTCATCGATTTTACCGTAGCATTAGATAAACTGGACAAAATAGGCGAGGCGAAGGTGAAAGAAGAAATGCTATCCAAAGGTATTTCAGAAGAAGGTATTTCAAAATTACAACCCTTATTTACTTTGTCGGGTTCATTTGAATCGCAAATTGAAAGTTTAAAAACCATTTTATCAGCTTCCGAAGAAGGTAAAAAAGGTATTGAAGAACTGGCTTTTATAAACGAAGCTATTGCACAGTTAGGTTTAAAAACGGCTACACTACAACTAGATGTTACTTTGGCTCGTGGTTTAAACTACTACACAGGTGCTATTTTTGAAGTAGCTGCACCAAAAACCGTACAAATGGGTTCTATTGGTGGTGGTGGTCGTTACGACGATTTAACAGGCATTTTTGGTTTAAACAATGTTAGTGGTGTTGGTATCAGTTTTGGTTTAGATCGTATTTATTTGGTGCTTGAAGAATTAGGTTTGTTTCCAGAAACGGTTAACAAAAATGTTGAGGTGTTGTTCATCAATTTTGGCGATAAAGAAGCATTATTCTGTTTAAAAGCCATAAAAAAAATGCGTCTTGAAGGAATCAATACCGAATTGTATCCTGATGCCGATAAAATGAAAAAACAAATGAATCATGCCAATAAGCGTAACATTCCGTTTGTGGTTTTAGTAGGTGAGGAGGAAATGACTTCCAACACTTATACACTTAAAAATATGGTGTCGGGCGAGCAGTTTAAAGTGTCGCTAGGCGATTTAATAAGCAAAGTAAAACAATATAAATAAAAAAACTATATTATAACTATTTTAAAAAAAAAATCCTGAATTAATTTTCAGGATTTTTTTTTGACTACTTGAAAAAACGAAAATTAGCTTTTAAAAAGTAAGTACAACATTCTCTTAAAGTGTTTTAGGAAGAAATTTGATCATAAATAGTTTAACGATATGTAAATTAACCAAAAATGCGATATCATTTGTTGCAATATGTAAAAAAACATTTTAATCGTTTTTTTTGCATATTTTTTTATTTTTTTGAAAAATATATATAAATTGTGTTAATATCATAAATGTTTTGTTTATTCTCTCAAAATTTAGTCGTTTTTGATATTTGTGTTTCATTATTTGTTGTAATATATTTACAACAATCAATTGATTTAATATATGACATCTAAAACCGAGAATAATAATCATAACGACATTTTTGTAGTAGGAATAGGGGCTTCAGCAGGAGGACTTGATGCATTACAAGAGTTTTTTAAACATATTCCTTTAAACACAGGAATGGCATTTTGTATTATACAGCATTTGTCTCCTAACTTTAAGAGTTTAATGAGTGATTTGCTTGGTAAATATTCAAAAATGCCAATATCAACTGTTGAAGATGGTGAAGAAATTAAAGCAAATCATATTTATTTAAACCCTAATAACGCCAGTTTAAAAATTTCTAACAAGGCATTTAAATATGTTCCTAAAAACGATGGTCCTGTTTTAAATTTACCAATTGATACTTTTTTTCATTCTTTAGGTAAAGAATATAAAGATAAAGCAATAGGTGTTATTTTGTCTGGAACAGGAACCGATGGATCAAGAGGTATTAAAACTCTTAAAGAAGTTAGTGGAACCATAATGGTTCAAAACCCAAAATCGGCCCAGTTTGATGGAATGCCTAATACGGCCATAGGTACAGGTTTGGCAGAATACATAGGAACACCTGCCGAATTAGCCTTAGAAATTGTAAAATTCCCAAGCAAACCATCTTTTGTAAATGCGGTAAATGGAGGATCTATCACAGAAATAGAAAATACATTCAACGATATATTAGATGTGTTATATAAGTTTTCAGGTCAAAATTTTAAAGATTATAAACATAATACTTTAGTAAGACGATTAGAAAAACGCATGGGTAGTTTAAATATTCAAGAAATATTAGAATATTTAAATTTATTAAAGGTTGATGACGATGAAAAACTTTTATTAATAAATGATTTTTATATAGGAGTTACAAGTTTTTTTAGAGATACAGAAGCTTGGAATGTTTTAAAAACAGAAATATTACCTCTTATTTTTGATAGTAAAAAACATTTTGAAACGGTTAGAGTTTGGTCTGCAGGCTGTTCAACAGGTGAAGAGGCTTATTCTTTAGCAATTATAATGGATGAGTACATTAGAGAAAATAAATTAGCTACAGATTTTAAAGTTTTTGCTACCGATGCCGATTTAAGAGCATTAGAAGTAGCTAGTAATGGCGAATATATTTTAAATATGGCTAATGAAATACCATCAAAATACATTGAAAAATATTTTACCAGAATAGGAAATTACTATCAAGTAAACAAAAAGATACGAGAAAAAATAGTATTCTCTAGGCATGATGTTTTAAATGATCCTCCGTTTATTAAGATGGATTTAATTTCTTGTAGAAATTTATTAATTTACCTTTCGGTTAAATCTCAATACCAAGTACTGGAAAAGTTTAAATTTTCACTATTAGCAAATAGTTATTTGTTTTTAGGTAGTAGTGAAACACTTGGTGATTTACAAAAAGATTTTAGCGTATTAAATGCTAAACATAAAATGTACCAAGTTAATGGTAAAAAAAAATTGTCAAACTATTTTACTTTTGATAATAATGCTTACAAACATATAGTTACAGGAAAAAGAACCGATAAACAATTGCATGTTTCAAGTCTTTTAAGTCCAATAAAACGAGATAACGAAAGTTTATTTACCAACCATTTATTAAATGAATTTGTTCCAAAAAGTGTTTTTATAGATAAAGACTATAATATTTTATTTGTAAAAGGTGATTTAAAATCTATTTTAAAAATATCAGAAGGCATAGCCCAATATAATTTATTAAAAATGATAGATGAAAAGTTGGCAGTTATGGTTCGTAATGGTGTAAAACGAGTAAAGCAAGAAAATAAAAACATAGTTTTTAATAATGTAAAAAATTCAAGTTCAGAAACAACAAGCTTAATAAATTTATCGTTTTCTAGAGTAAAATCAGATAATGATTCTGAGATATATTTAATAGTTTTTGAAGATAATTTAGATTTAAAAGAAAAAGTTACAGAAGCAATAGTATACAATCAATATAAACTAGATGAGTTTTCTAAACAAAGAATTGACGATTTAGAGTTTGAAATAAAAGCAAAAAATGCCGAATTGCAATACGTAATTGAAGAGCTAGAAACAAGCAACGAAGAGTTGCAGGCTTCAAACGAAGAATTAATGGCTAGCAACGAAGAACTTCAAGGTACTAATGAGGAATTGCAATCGGTAAATGAAGAATTATACACTGTAAACTCCGAACTTCAATTTAAAAATAAAGAACTAGCGGTTGTAAACGACGATATGCTTAACTTTTTTATAAGTACAGAAATAGGAACCTTATTTTTAGATAATAAATTAAATATAAGAAAAGTAACACCTAACATTAAAAAACATTTTGATATTGAAGAATCAGATGCAGGTAGATATATAGGAAGCTTTTCGCATAGGCTTACATCTACCAATGAAAAGGCATTTATAAAAGATTTAAAAGAAGTATTAAAAACAGGAGTAAAATTAGAAAGAAAAATTTTTGATAAAGAAGGAGTAACCTATTTAAATCGCATAATTCCATACCGAGATCGAGAACAAAATATAGATGGTGTTGTTATCACTTATGTAGATATAACCAATTTAATTCAAACCGAAAATAAATTAATTAAAGCTAATGAAGAAAGAGAAAATTTATTAAAACAGTTAGAATTAATTATGAACAACATTCCTGCAATGATTTTTTATAAAGACAATAAAAACAACCTTCTAAAAGCTAACAATTATTTAGCAAATTTATTAGGCAAAACTAAATATGAAATTGAAGGGAAAAATTTGCTAGAATTAATAGATCCATTTGTTGCAAAACAACATTTTGATGATGATTTAGAGGTTATAAATACAGGAAAATCTAAAACCAACATACTAGAATCTTACGATACTAAAAACGGTAAAGCATGGTTTACTACAAATAAAATTTTACTAAAAAATAAAGAAGACAATAATATTTTAGGAGTATCAATAGATATTACCGAGTTAGAGTTGGCAAGAAAAGAGTTAATTAATGTAATAGAAAAATTAAAAACAAGAAATGATGAATTAGCCCAGTTTGCATACGTTACCTCGCATGATTTACAAGAACCACTAAATACAATTATTGGTTTTATAGAGTTGTTAAAATCTGAAAACGAAGCAGTATACAATGAAGACTCAAAACAATACATAAAAATTGTGTTGGATGCCACAGAACGAATGAAAACTTTAATAAAAGGGATTTTAGAATATTCTAGAATTGGCAAAAATAAAATATTAACAACCTTTAAAACAAATGATTTATTAACCGAAATAATTGAAGATTTAAATAGTGTTATTAAAGAAAAAAATGCAAAAATTGAAATATTAGATTTACCATTAACTATTACAGGTTACAAGAATTCGTTAAGAACTTTGTTTCAAAATTTAATAAGCAATGCCATTAAATTTTCAAAAGTTAATGAATCTCCAATAGTTATAATTAGTGGTAAAGAAACCCCAAAATATTTAAAATTTAGTATAAAAGATAACGGTATAGGTATTGAAAAAAAACATGTTGTAAAGATTTTTGAAATTTTTAAAAGGCTTCACACAAATAAACAATATCAAGGTACCGGCATTGGTCTTGCTAAATGTAAAAAAACAGCCGAACTACATGGTGGTAGTATACATGTAAAATCTAAACTAGGAGAAGGCTCAGAATTTATAATAACCCTTTCAAAAAACATAAAAGATGATGAATAGCTACAATGTACTTTTAATTGATGATGATAGCACAACTAATTTACTAAACGAAATTCATATAAAAAAGGCAGGTATTGCAAAAAGTATTACCATAGCCGATAGTGCCTTACAAGCTTTAGATATAATTTTTGTAGAAAAGAAAATTCCAGATCTTATTTTTTTAGATTTAAATATGCCTGTAATGAATGGTTGGCAGTTTTTAGATGAATATTGCCAACGTTGTACAGATACTACAAAACCTATTATTATAGTTTTAACAGCATCAATAAATCCTGCTGATAAAGAAATGGCAGATAATAACTCATGTGTTTTAGATTTTGTAAATAAACCTTTAAATAAAGATAAAGTAAAAGGTATTATAAATAAACTTGAAAACAATATTATTACAAACTAGGCAATACTTTTTGTTATTTAAATTGTATGTTAAAAAAAAGTCCTGAAAATTAATTCAGGACTTTTTTGTAATTAGAAACCTAGGCTTAGTTTTTAATAAATCTTTTTGTCATTACTTGTTCGCCATCGTTAACTTCAAGAAAATAAGTGCCATTTTCTAAATTGCCTACAGGTATTTCTTTAGTAGTTTTCCCAATGCTTATAACCTGTCCAAGCATATTAATAATTTTATAGGATACGTTACTTTCTTTTGAAAGTTTAATGTTTAAAATAGCACCATTCACTGGGTTTGGATACAGTTTGAAATTGTTTTCAACTATAGTATTTTCAGAAACATCAAGTACTTTGCCAGAAATTGTTTTTGCAGAATTGTTAGTGCCAAGACCTGTTATAATAACTTGATCTATATAAACCAAATCGTCATTTGCACTAGCATCACATTGAAATCTGAATTGTGAGTTTGTTGCAAAATTGTATTGCGATGCATTAAGAGTTACTGTAGAAGTGTAAAAACTATTATTATTAAAGTTTGTGCCACTTACGTAGGTTTTTATAGTACTCCAGGTAGAACCGTTATAGTAAAGTAGCCAAAAATCTTCATTGGTTTCCATACTAGTTGGGTAGAAATAAAAACGGATTTCAACTTGGCTATAAGGGCTTAAATTTAAAATTGGAGATGTTATAGATGAAGCTATTCCAGAATTATCTCTTATATATAATGAGTAGCTGCCTTCATAAGATCTAGAACCTGCATATCTACCAGCATCACCACTACCCAAAGTCCATCCATCATTTCCTGTTTCAAAATATCCTTGATGTAGCACAACATTAGATGGTGCACTTGCAACTATAATCGTTCTTGTAACTTGCGTAGCGTTATTACCAGCAGCATCGGTTACATTATATGTTTTTATGTAAGTTCCGGCTACAGCGGTATTAACTGTTCCACCAATAATGATGTTAGCAGAAATATTTCCGTCTTTATTATCGGTAGCTGTAGCACCAAGTTCTGTATAGGTGTCACTAACATTAAGATTTATGGTTGATGCACCATTTAATGTAATAACAGGCGCAATAGTATCAGGAACTACATTTATGGTTCTTGAAACTTGCGTAGCTTGGTTGCCAGCAGCATCGGAAACATTGTAGTTAATATTATAAGTTCCAGCAATAGCAGTATTTACAGAGCCGCTAATTACTATGTTTGCTGAAATATTTCCATCTTTATTGTCGGAGGCAGCAGCACCAAGTTCAGTATATGTATTACCAATAAACAAGTTTAAGGTTGAAGCTCCATTTAAAGTAATTACAGGAGGTGTAGTATCAACCAAACTCTGAATGTTTATACTGTAATCTTCAACTTCACCATAAGTAAAAGCACCACAGGTTACAGGTGTTCCTCCATTTCTAAGTGAAACTCTCATTCTTGTGTTACCTGGAGTAGCACTTTGGGGAATGGTAATAGTTCCAGTTATAGTAGCAGTAGTTGAAGCTGCGCTATTTAATATAAGTTCGTTGGCATCATCAAAATCGCCATCTTTATTATAATCAATCCAAACACTAACAGCAGCAGAACGACCAGACACAATTTGTTTACCAATTGAGATTGAATAATTAGAACCCATCATGACATCGGTACTTATTGAAGTGAAATCAGAGTAGCCTCCAGCACCAAAAGCAGTTGTGTTATTAATAATGCCAAAAGTTACATTTCGTGTGTAACCACGAGCTGAACTATTGCCATTAGAAGCGCAATATACAATAGACGCAGTCGTAAAATTATAAGACGAAGAATAAGCTGAATTGGAAACACCACAATTAGATCTAACTTGTACTTCATAATTTGTAGATGCAGCTAACCCTGCTAAGTTTGCGGAAGCAGATGTTAGACCAATTAATGTAGTCCAAGTTGATGAACCTGAAATTTTGTATCTTAAATCGTAGGTAGTAGAAGGAATGTTAGACCAAGTAATATTAGTACTATTTTGAGTGGTAGATGAATTAGTTATTCCAGAAGGTACTTCGGTTACGCATGGAGCAATAAAACCAAGAACTTTAAAATCATCAAAAGTGAATCCGTCAAACGTTGTAGTTAAATCATCTTCTCTATTTGTGCTATCACTTTTAAATCTGAATCTAAACTGAATATTGCTTTGCCCCAATAAGAAACTATTTTGAGTGTTATTTATTAATATTTCTTCCATAACCCATTTATCCATAGTATCACCATCGTATATAATAGCTCCATTTAAAGATTGATGGTCTTTAAAAGCCGTTGTATTTTTATTTAAATGATAATTTGTTGCTGCAGTAGCTGCAGGTTTATTATAATTACCACAAAGCGCTGCCCAACTACTTCCAGAATTCGTACTAGCTTCAAATTGTACTAAATCATAATTTCTTTCAATATCCCATTTAGCATAAAACTGAACTAAAGCAGAACTAGAATTAGATAAGTTAATTGAAGTATTTAAAGTTAAGGTTTTAGATTCATTATTGCTGTATGAACCACTGGGAGAATCTGTAATAGCAGTAGATCCAGAATAGGCGTTATCGGTTGTGCCCCATGAACCTCCAGACGATGTCCAATTAGTTATCCCACTAACATCGGGATTGTCTTGAAATAGTATTGAAGGTTGATAGTATTTTATATAATTGGCTTGATAGATAACAAAATCATTATTACTTAAGGTAACTTGAAACTCAATTTTGTCGTTAGGTTGAATATTAGCATTTAAAATAAAAGGAATGCTTAGGTTACGTTGTTCTAATTTATTCCAACCTGTTTGAACGGGAGGCGATGTAATTGAGGTTATGTTTGATGAAATAGGAGTTACATTTAACGTTATATTATTGTAAGTTTTTCCTAGATATTCCACACCAAAGTTTAAGTTTCCAGTGGTAGTAGCAATATTACTTGCATTTAAGTCATGTAGTTTTGCAAATTTTCCTGAATATAAAACAGATAGAAAATTTGTTCTCATGGCATTTTGTGCAATTGGGGTAATTAAACTTGGACTTGGCCAAAAATCATCACCATTTTCAGGCGCGATAGTAAGCACATTTTTTCCAGAACCAGCATTAGTTTGCCCTCCTGATGAGACTGCAGGTCCGCCAAGCATCCAGTCGTTAGTATCTCCATTAGCTTCGTATAATGTGTTTGGTGCAGAACCATAAATATATCTGTTGTAGTGTGTTAAATCATGGCATAATTTAGCATACTCATCTTCTCTTCCAGAATCTAATGCCAACACGCTACCATTATATGAAGAAGTAACAATAGAATTTAATCCACCATGATGGTTTACTGCAATTTTAAAATCATGATTTAATACAAAGTCTTGCAAAATTTGAGTTTCTGGTTCAGAGCCAGCTGATGGACCTCTATAAACATTACTACTAGCCGTTGGCGACGATCCAGAATTATCCCAACCCCAATAGTAATTAAAGTTTCTATTTAAATCTACACCTCTTACATTATTGGTAGTACTGTTAGTTCCATTATCAGCAGTACCTGGTCTTAAATTTTTACGCTGTAATCCGCCTCCTGAAGGAGCTATAACTTCGTTCCAGCGTAAACCATCGGGGTTGATAATTGGTATAAAATAGAGTTCTTGGTTATCTACAACGTTCTTTATGAAAGGATCACTATCATAGTTTTCAAGAATGTACCACATAAAATACATAACGTTCATAAGGCTGTTTACTTCCCTAGCATGTGTCATTCCTGTAATTAAAGTTTCTGGTTCATTTGTCTCATCTATATTAGGATTATCAGAAATCCTTACATAATAAACAGTTTGCCCTGGCCATGTTGTAGATCCAGTTGTGTTGCCATATGTTTTTTGACCAATAGATGAAGCATCAGCTTTGATAGAAATTAAGTTAGGGTATAAACTACGCATTAAATCTAATTGTGCTAAGGTTTCACTAACAGTTAGACATCCACCCATGCTTCCTAATTGAAAATTGTTAGGCACTGTCCAATTTATTTCGCTACATTCATCATGTTGTACAGGGTTGCCAACTATAACATTTTGTTTACTCAAACTTTTTTGAGTTGATGAAGTATTACTTTTTTTATTCTTATTACTTTTAAGACTTGTTAATTCTACTTTCGCTTTTGGTAGTTCAATTGCATTTTTTTCTGAATAAAATTTGGTTAAATCATCAATTAGAATGGTATAATTAATACCATTTTTCTTTAATTCAAGTATTTCTTCATTACTTAATTCTAATTCAAGATTATTGTTAATAAATCTTGGACCACAATTTAAATCGATACCAGCTTTTTTTATTTGAATTAAAACTGATTCTGAAGGGTTTGAAATTGAAATTCTTTTTGCTGTATTGTTTTGTTGGGTAAGAGCAAAAGTACTGTATAACAGCAAAATAAGGGTTAATGTAATTTTATTCATATGGTTAAGTGGTTAGGTTGAAAACGGAGGTAATTTAGTAGATTTTTTTACACCAAATTACATTTGGTAATCTATTTTGTTAAAAAAATTAACGTTTATGGTTTTACCTTATTTAAATCAAAGAAACTGCTTACAATAAGTTTTGTTACAAAAAAAAAGAGTTCTAAAAATCAATTTAGAACTCTTAAAAAATATTTAAATTATTTGTGAATTTGTAGCTATTAAAAACTTAGTTTACCAAAACTTTTTTAGAAACTATTCCTGAAGGTGTTTTTAATTTTATAACATACGCACCAGTAGCAATGTTTTTTGTTTTTTGCTCAATATATTTTTCATTGGTACTATTAGTAAAATTATAGATTGACTGTCCTAGAATATTAAATATTTCAATTGATTCAATTTGTATTGAATTTGGATTTTGAATAATTAAACTTTTACTGTCGTTTGAAAAATAAACTTGAATATTAGTATTTGTAATTTCTTTTGTATTTAAAACTTTCGAATTTTTGAATACCAATTCAAAACGGTTTGAATATGTTCCTTTATTTAAAAATACTTCGTAATAGCTATTGTTAAGATTTTGATATACATTAAGTTGTTTGTCATAAATATAAATAGGTTTGCTATTATCAATATTTTCAAGACCATCAATTTTAATTTTGATTAAACCATCCTTCATAGTTTTAAGGCCTAAAGGTAATATTTGATCTTCATTGAAATTATTAACAGCTTGAATTACAAAATTTAAATTATTAAATTGCCAATATATGTCTTCTTTGTTGGTTTCATTAATTAGTGCATCATAACCTAAATCAAACTCATTAGAAGCATTTTCATCAACACCAACAAGTAATTGCCTGTGATATCCTGAAGGAGAATCAAACATTAATCTAATTTTTTGTCTGCTGTCTATATCAGTATCATTGCTATTTACCGATTTATTACTTTTTGAACCAGATTTTAAAAATACCGAACCAGAATTTGTGCCAGTTACAGTTTCTTTTTTAAATAATCGTTGGTTATTTTTAAATTGAATAGTTCCTCCAACTATTGGCTGAGATAATAAGCCAGATAACGATGGATCTGATATTGCAGATACAAAGAAACCTTGAGCAACAGGAATATATCTTTCTGGTATTTTGGTACCCGTTGCACCAGATGCATTTATTCTAGTATCTGTTGATATAGCTGCTGTACCACCCATAAGTGTATAAATCGCGTAACCACCTTGATAATCGGCTAAATAATGAGAGTTAATTGCAAAATGATCCCAAAAGTATAAAGCACCATTTATAACGTTTCCTGAAACATTTCTACCACCATCTGCAATACCTATATTATCCAGAATAAATTCGTTTGCGTCTATAGCCGATGCGTATGGGTTTCCTACTAAATAATCATTACCAGCGGCAATTGTTAAAGAAATGGTTCCATTATTTGGTTTACCTAGTAAAATATAATTTTGGTCTAAAGTTGCGGTTCCTGGACCTTTCATTGTAAAGCCTTCACCAGCTGATAAAGATCCTGTGCTTCTAATTTGCTGCCATAAAGAATAATTGTCACTTGCTCTGTTTGCATATTTCCATATCCAATAATCAGCATTTTTTATTGTTGGAGTAGCAGTACCGTCATAACCAGTCGCTTTAAAACCAATATTAGTGAATATGTTTAATAAATTGTAGTTTGAATTACTAGTCGGCGCAACAGGAGAAGACCAATAATTATATAAATAAGTACTTGAATTACCTTGTTGGTCACGTTCTAAAGTGCCAGTACTGGCTGCATCAAAATCGCTACCAAGTGTTTGAATTAGTTGTGATTCACCTTCCAAATCAATTGTGCCATTTAGCTTTAAGTAGTGGGTAACTGTTAAACCATTTCCTGTATTTGATGTAGTATTACCATTAACTTGTAAATCGCCACTATTAATAATTAATCCTTGTACTGCACGTTCTCTGCCTAGTGTTACATAATCTTCAATGGTTATATCGTGGTTTGTTTCTACAATATTCCAATTAATTGGAGTGGTATTGTCTATTATTGACAATGCATTTGGCAAAGTTTGCACTGAATTGTTTAGCCAAGTGCTAGGTGTAGACCAAGCACCATTTACTTGTGATTGATAGGGAAGTGGTGCAGTTTGTCTATCAACAGTATCTAAGTTTCTTAAAGCTCCTTGGTTATTGTTTCCAGACATGTCATTTGTATTTGTATATGTATATACAGACATTGGGTAATAACCTGCTAAATCAGTCCATGGGATCGAATTCAATTCGTTTTTAGTAATTGTTGTAGGAATAACATCACCTCGTTTCAAAGCTAAAGTAGAATTATCAATAATTTCTTGATTCATTACATACCTTAATTGCGTAGGAGTGAGAGCTCTATTCCATACTCTTACTTCATCAATATTCCCTTTAAAATATGCAGTATGAGTACTTTTGCCTGCAGCAGCCATACAAAATGATTGTGTTGTAGTAACAGGAGCTGGTAAACTAGCAGATGTGTCCGCAACACCATCAATATATAAAGTAGCAGTGCCGCTTGAGTAGATTACAGCTACTTCGTGCCATTGATTTTCAGGAATTGCTACCGATGATGTAACTGAAGCAGCACCACCGTTTACAATAAACTGAAGTCTTCCAGTACTATTTATTTTAAAATCATAACCTTCAGTATATGTAGCATTTCTTTTAGATAAAATAGAAGCGTTTGTTGTACCAGTATCTCTTTTAATCCAAGCTGAAATTGTGTAAGCAGAAGAGTTTAGGTTTAATTTGTTTTCCACATCAATATAGTCTACTACTCCATCAAAATAAACAGAACGTTCAACAATAACTTGTGGTGCATAACCAAAAGTGATGTATTTTGTACCATCAAAATCATAATCAGCAACAAGGTTTCCGCTTCCATCAGGAGTCATAACTCTATAATCAGCAGTAGGGTCAAAAATACCTGTGCTTGATATAAACATTAAATAGCTACCAGGAGGCGATATGTTTCTAATAGCATTTTGTGGTATTCTAACTTTACACGACGGTATGTCTCCACCATTTTCAACTACTTTCCACACACGTTGCATTGCAACAAACGAAACATTTGTAGTTAGTGAAGGTGATATGCCAGCACTCATATTAACATTTACAGTTGAAGCAGCTAGATTAAGATTTGCACCGTTATCACCCCACATTAAAAATTCTCTGTTGTTAAAATTGGTAGGATTACTTGAAATGTTGCTAGTATTTGTATTGTAAATATTTGAAAGTCCGATAGTTAGTATGCCTTGAGTACGACCGGTTCCATCTGAAGCATCATTTGAGCTTTGCGATTGCTTTTGATTTAATTGAGATGCATCATCTCTTCCTATACCTGCTACATCATAATTATATCCTGAATTCGCAACTGTATTCCAAATTACTGTACCTTGAGAGTCAATATAATTTTTATCATTTAAATTAACAGCAGTTGTACTATTGGTTTCATGTAATGTGATACCATACTTAATAGAAAGTGACGAAAGTACTTTGTGTTGATCTAAAGAAGAATTGGTTTGAGAATAACTTAAAACTTCACCAATTTTACCATCAAAATAGGTATCAAATGAGTGTCCATTTAAAGTGATTCTACCACTACCTAAAGCAAAATATGAGTTAAGAAATTCTGTAAAAGGCAAGGTTTCAAAACTTGATGATGTTTGCCCTGTAGCATTGTCTATTCTAATACCATTTTTATAAATTTCAGTTGAATTTCCAGCAGGATTGTTTTTAATGTTAAAAACAATTACTTGACTGTTATAAGAATCTGTTGCACTAGAGTAGGTTCTGCCATACGAACCATCAGAGGCTACACCTCCACTTAAACTAGGAGGTACGGTACTTACCATATGGTTTACCATAGAATCAAAATTGGTAAATCTTTGAGAACCTTTACCAAAAAATAATCCAGAACCATCACTATGCATTGTTTGTGTAGCATATCGTCCAGAAATAGGTGCTTGTGTGTTTGATAATTGTTTGTCAATTATGCCATTAGCTTTAAGAACAATGTAATATTCTCTTGCAAAATAGCCACCCTTACCTTTCATGACATCTCTATTGGCTTTTGTGAAATCTACATAAGGATTAAAGTTTAAATTTCCAGTTGCGTTATTGCCATAAACAGGGCTATTTGAGGTAACACTAACAGCATGGTTATTCATAGCTTGGTCATACCAAACTGCTATATCGCTACCGTCTGCGACAGTTCCAGCTTCTGTATTAGCTTTTAACCATAGTTTTAAGTTGGCTTTTACACCTCCTGGTCCATAAGTTGGATCTGCTAAGGGTGTTATGTGGTCACCTTGAATAAAAACATTATCAAAATTAAACCCATCATCGCTGTTAGATTGAGTAGCAAAGCGCACTCTAAACTGTACAGAAGGGGCGTTGTTTAATGCCGTTGGTAAAGGTATGCTAGCCTCAACAAAATTGTTGGCACCAGCTAAAATTGTTCCCGCAATAGTGCCACTCCAGCCATTTACGCTGCCTAAAGCACTTATACTATTGGTGTTATACCAATTGGTTCCTGAACCTACGGCACCTAAAGTAGTCCATGTTGAACCGTTTGTTGAATATTGTATTAAACCACCATCATTAGCAGCAGCTTTAAATCTAACATCTATTTTAAAAACTAGGTTATTAAAACCAGTTAAATTAATTACAGGGCTAGTTACATAAGTATTAGTATTGGTTAAATAATTATTGTAGTTATTAGTATACCAATAGTTTTTTTCTCCAACTTCTGTGCTATTTGTGCCATAAGCCCAAGTTGATCCAGAACCAGAGTTAGTCATTGTCCATCCACCATTATTATTGTCAAAATTCTCATAATATATAGTGTATATTGGTTGTCCAGCGACACCTGTACCCTGGATGTTAAAATCGTATGGATTTTCATCAGAATCATTATTAGCAATGGTAACAGTAGCTGTTCTTAGTCCAGTAGCACTAGGATTAAATGTTATTATAAATGTAGTACTACTACCTGCGCTAATTGAATTTGACGGTATTGTAGTTACTGTAAAGTCTGAAGCGTGTGCACCAGAAATTGAAACATACGGAGAACTTCCTGTTAAATTTAGCGTTCCAGATCCTAAATTTTGAATAGTAAATACATTTGGATTTGTACCAGAAGCTACGTTAATACTACCAAAATCTGTATCATCGGTTAAACTAGGTGTAGTGTCACCATCAACAATTGTTGTTGAATTACCTTGAATATTAATCTCAGGAGAACCAACAATTCCTGTACCTCTAATACTGAAGTCATAAGGATTCTCATCACCGTCATTATTAGCAATAGTTAGTGTAGCATTTTTTATGCCAGTTGTTGTTGGAGCAAACCTAATAACAAATGTAGTACTTCCAGAAGTTCCAATTGTAGCAGAAGGTATTGTAGTTACACTAAAATCAGCAGCATTAGGACCAGATATAACAATGTAGGGTGATGCGCCAGTTAAGTTTAAATTGGCAGTTCCAATATTTTGAATAGTGAAAGTTCTTGAAAAATTTGTTGCAATTGCAACATTACCAAAGTCCGTATGGTCTGTAGTTGTAGGAGTTGTGTCACCATCTAAAATACTAATTAAATTTCCTAAAATATCTATTTCTGGGTTATTTACCGTTGCTACTACTGCAACTCTAGGTGTAGATGTACAAGTACCATTGGTAGAAGAAACATAATAAGTTGTAGTAGTTGATATACTAGGAGTTGTAAAACTGTTTCCTGTAGCAATTGCACTACCACCAGTTAATGCTGTAAACCATGATATGGTGCCAATAGATGCAGTTGCACCTAAAGTAACAGTGCCTGTTCCAATTCTTGATCCTGGACTAGTGCTAGTAATTGTAGGTGTAGCATTTACGGTAATAGTAATAGTATTTGAATTATTTGAAGAGCAACTTCCACTTGTTACAACAGCACGATAATAGCTTGTTGCTGTTAAAGAACCCATTTGAACACTCGTTAATGGTGTTGAAGTAGCGCCTGAAATATTGCTAAAAGTAATATTGTCTGTTGAAACTTGCCACTGAATTGCTCCTGTATGTCCACTTAAACTAATATTAGAAGGAGAAGTTCCACTGCATATTGTTTGGTTGGTTGAAGCTGTTCCTCCCATACTAAGAGGTATTACGGTTACGGTTACAGTATTTGAGTTTGAAGAAGCGCAACTTCCATTGGTTACAACTGCACGATAATAACGTGTAGCAGTTAAAGTACCCATTTGAGTACTTGTTAATGGTGTTGAAGTAGCACCAGATATATTACTAAAAGAAACATTATCTGATGAGACTTGCCATTGTATGCTTCCTGTATGTCCGCTAAGAGTAATATTGGTAGGAGAAGTTCCTGAGCAAATACTTTGATTTGAAGTTGCAGTACCGCCAATACTATTATTAACTGTTATTTCTAATGCAGTTGAAGTTATACTGCATCCACCTGAATAAACGGTACGCCTATACCAAGTTGTTTGTGTTAATGATGGCGGAGTGTAATTTTGTCCATTGTTTGTACCTGCTGCATTACTAAACCCAGCTACCGCACTTGTAGTACTTTGTTCCCATAAATAAGTATAACTTAAGTTTCCTCCCAGAGGTAAACTTCCTATTAATATAGCAGGAGTACTACCAGAACATATAGATTGCGCTGATGAAATGGTGTTGTTTGAAATAGAAGGAGTTACTACGGTATTAGTAGTTCTATTTGTAGTAATAGCATTGTTGCAACTACCGCTAGCTAAGTTTGTTATTGTTATGGTTGTTGTACCACTATTTGTTAAAGCATTCGTTACAAAAGTACCAGTACCTGCTGTAGATACTACCATGGTTTTGGTAACACCAGTAGCAAGATTAGGAGCGGATTGATTATATGTTACAGTATAAGTTCCTACTGGTAAGTTTGCTGCACTACCATTTAATGTAACTGTAGTTGCGTTTCCTAAACACACAGGTGTTGAAGACGTGGTACTTGTTAAACTATAAGTTGGACAGGCACTTGTGCCTCTTACTAAAATTTCATCAAAACCTACGCCAACAGCTCTAACCGAACCATCTGTTCCCATTATTACTCTAAATCTTACTTGAGAATTATTGTTAAAGCCTATGTTTTCTGTACTTAAATTAATGCTTCTGTCAATCCATCCCAAACTGTTTCCGGACCATCCATTTGCGTTGTTGTTAATACCATCTACATCATTATCATTATACCAACTACCACTTACCGATCCTAAATCAGACCAACTAGAACCATTATTAAGAGAGTATTCAACTTGCATTCCATCCCAATTTGTTTCTGTATTATACCAAACTTTAAAATCAAATGTAATATTGGTAAAACCAGTTGTATTAATTGTAGGGCTTGTAGCTGTAATAAAAGTATTGTCATTATATTGTCCTGAATATAATTGTGAATAAAGGTAATTACCCGTAGCTCCAGTTGTATGTGCTGCGTTAGATCCATTAATCCATGCACCTGTTCCAGAACCAGACGAGTTTACTGTCCAACTGCCAAATCCCGAAGTGAAACTTTCAGAATATATGGTTGTTTGTGAAAATACTTTGTTTGAGAGAAGTATAAGTCCTAATAAAAGTATATTAAGTCTTAAAAAAATAGCAATATTTTTCATGAGAGATTAAGTTTTTAGCATGGGGACTAAATTATTTTAATGGCCAAATATACATTATTACTCTATGAAATGCAAAAAAAATCGATAAAATGCATTTTTATTTTTTTAAAAACCTTATATTCAATGCTTTGTGTTTTTGCTTTTTTATTATTTATAGTATGGGGTGTATAATTTTAATGTACTGGTAATTAGTGTTTTAAGAATATGCTGAAACTAATTTTTTCTTTTTTTTATTAATATATTATTAAGTAAAAAAAATCATGCATAATGCCAATATTTAATAAAAAATAGTGTTAAATATGTTTGTAATGCAAATTTACTCTAGGATATTGAAGTTTTAATTATTAAAAAATAAAGCCACATTAAATATTAAAAAATCTAGTTTAGTAGAATTAACCTTTTGAGCTTGATACTCATATCTTAAAAGTCTATACGACTATAATATTTAGTAATTAACTAACAAAAATTAGAATAATTTAGTGATAAATAGTGGGTAAACCTTATTAAAATTTAGTGTGCATTTTCTTGTTATGAAAATAAGTGCAAAAAATAAACAATATAATTTTAGAACAAAAAATATATATGGTTTAAATAAGAGAAACATAATTACTCTAAAAATAATCTATGATAATTAAATAAACTGCATCAAAAAAAACATTTTTTGATGCAGTTTAATCTACCTAATAAATTTTGTATAAACACAACTTTTTAAAACTTGATTAAGCGTTTAAGAATGCTAGTGTTTGTTTTATAGCTAGTGATTTTTACCAAATACGGTGCTTGTTCTAAATTTTGTATATCCATTACAGTAATAGTTCCATTATTACTGTAATGTTTTTGTTCATATACAAGTCTTCCATTTAAATCAAAAACTTTTATGTTAAAAGCACTATTGTTGTAGTTCAAAGGCAACTTAACAACAATTTTATTATTAAAAGGGTTAGGTGAAATATTAATGTTATTGATATTAAAATCATCAATTTCTAATGAACCATCAGGTGTAGATGGATTACAATCGTCATCAATACCATTTCCAGAAATTTCAGAAGCACCAGGGTTAATATTGAAATTTGAATCATCACAGTCAGTATTATTAATAGAATAACCTGATGGAGCAGTAGTATCGCATAGCATAGCTGAGGTTGTTGAGCCATATCCATCACCATCTGCATCTACATAATATTGGTTAAGTGGCGTAACCGTTAAGTTAAGCACCTGATCAGCAGTACAGCCATCATTAGTAATACGAAGACCAGATTGCGAGGTTGTATAAACCACAGAGTTTACAGACCAAGTATATGAATCCCCCGAACAGATGGTTACATTGGTAACAACATCGGCAGGTTTCGGTGTAACCGTTAAGTTAAGCACCTGATCAGCAGTGCAGCCATCATTAGTAATACGAAGACCAGATTGCGAGGTTGTATAAACCACAGAGTTTACAGACCAAGTATATGAATCCCCCGAACAGATAGTAGCATTAGTCACCACATCGGCAGGTTTCGGTGTAACCGTTAAGTTAAGCACCTGATCAGCAGTACACCCATCATTAGTAATACGAAGACCAGATTGCGAGGTTGTATAAACCACAGAGTTTACAGACCAAGTATAGGATGCACCCGAACAGATGGTAGCATTAGTCACCACATCGGCAGGTTTCGGTGTAACCGTTAAGTTAAGCACCTGATCAGCAGTACAGCCATCATTAGTAATACGAAGACCAGATTGCGAGGTTGTATAAACCACAGAGTTCACAGACCAAGTATAGGATGCACCCGAACAGATGGTTACATTGGTAACAACATCCGTAGGTTTCGGCGTAACCGTTAAGTTAAGCACCTGATCAGCAGTACAGCCATCATTAGTAATACGAAGACCAGATTGCGAGGTTGTATAAACCACAGAGTTTACAGACCAAGTATAGGATGCACCCGAACAGATGGTAGCATTAGTCACCACATCGGCAGGTTTCGGTGTAACCGTTAAGTTAAGCACCTGATCAGCAGTGCAGCCATCATTAGTAATACGAAGACCAGATTGCGAGGTTGTATAAACCACAGAGTTTACA
>NZ_JBHTJI010000041.1:0-2469 GCF_042675665.1 Mariniflexile jejuense | reverse complement strand
AACACCGTGTATAAAAAATTGCTATTTTTAGCTTAACCAATGTGAGTTGCTTTGCTTGCTTGCATCTGATTTTCCTACGGAAAATCCTCGCACACAAGCACGCAACTTTCCATACACATAGACGTTATGTAGCAGTAAAAACCCAGAAAAAAGCAAACGTAAATTTTGCGGAAATTAAGCGGAATATTACTAGATTTTTGAACTGTATAAAAAAACAAAGTTTGCGGAATTATAAAAATAGCGGAATTTCTAAAAATTTAAGCTAGTAAAAATTAATAGAACGGAATTCTAAAAACGGAAACGGAAAACCAAAAATTGCGGAGAAAGAAAAAATATCAAAAACTAAAAAAAAAGGACATTTAAATCTTTGTCTAAATTCAAAACCGCTACATAACATGGTATAAATTTAATTGCTTGTAGTTACTTAATCGGAAAAATCCTGCGGATTTTTCCTTTGGCTTGCGTTTTTTTGTTATTTTAGTACCTAATCCACGCAACTAAAAATTATACAAAACGTTGGCAACAATGTAAAAAAACCGAAATCTAATAAAATGATTGATATAATTAAACCAAACGAATTCGGGAAAATAAGCTCCAAAGCAATTTTAGAATTTGAAAAACAAATTGGTTTTTCTTTACCCAAAAATTATTCTGACTTTTTAAAAGCCAATAACGGAGGACAGCCAAAATTGGACACAATAACAGTAAATATTGAAAAAGAGAATCAATTGTGGTCTCTTAAATATTTCTTTGGATTGCATAATAAAGAATATTGGGCAAGTATGTTTTCAACTTTAAAATCTTTAAAAAATAGAATACCGACAGAGTTTTTGCCTATTGCAAATGACGGTGGTGGAAACTTTTATATTATAAATTTATCTAAAGAAAATTTTGGTAAAATATATTTTTGGAATCACAATAATGAGTCTGAAAATAGCGGAAATAAATTTTATGGAAATATAATTCCCCTTTTTGATTCATTTTTGGAATTGACTGAAAGTCTAATAAAAGACGTAAGGGATATTGAAATTAAAATTGTCGAAACTGACGATGAATTTATAATTGAATAAAAACACAGTTGCCAACACCGTGTAAAAAACATTGCTTATTTTAGTTAAGCCGTTTGGTCGTTGCTTTGTTTGCTAGCTTCTGATTTTCCTTCGGAAAATCCTCGCACACAAACACGCAACGTTTCTTACACATAAACGTTGGGCAACATTATACAAACTAATACAGAAGGAACATATTATAAAGAACCACTCTTAAACAACATATGGAATTAGAGGAATACAGTACATTTGAAGAAAAGATGCCATATTTTGTTAATGGAGGATTTAAGATAGATGAAAATTCAAACATAAATGGTGTCTTTTCAAAACTCAAAGAATTTCAGACAAAAGGAACAGGGTTTATCTATCGAGGAGTTCCAGAGGCAAAGTTTAGGTTGTATAATTCTGCGCAAAGAGTTTATATGACTAAAGACTTACATATTAATGTACCAGTTGATTCAATCCAAGAACATTATAATGAATTTATAGAAAGTGCTATTGAAAATTGTAAGATTTGGAATAATGGAGTTATAAAACAACTTCTTAAGAATGGAGGTGTAGACCCACAAAACTCTCTCGCATACTTAAGCTACATGCAGCATTATGGTGCTCCAACTCCATTACTAGATTATTCTTTTAATCCCTACATAGCTTTGTTTTTTTCATTAAATAAAGAGCCTTATTGCGAAAGTGAAGTGGAGATAGAAAACTATCTGTCTTTATATTATTCTCACAGTGAATCTAATACATTTGACACGTGGAAATATGTGTTTGATAATAATTTAAAGAAGGAAGGAATACTTTATGAAACTGTGTCCAAAAATGATTTGTCTATTTTACTACCAGACAATGAATTGTATAAAATAATCAACAATGCTAACATAATCAATCAGGAAGGGTTGTTTTTTTATAATAATCATCCTTGGTATCCTTTGGAGCAAAACTATTCAGAATATGTAAAGTTCATGAAAAAAGAAGTGGGTGAACGAAGATGGAGAGAAACATTAATGCTTGATACTGTATCTGGTTGCTTTAATATTCATAAAAAATTAATTCCTAAGATTAACGAAAAACTAATTAGTCTTGGCATTACAGAAGATTATATTTACCCAAACATGACTAAGTTTAAAGAAAACATAACAGAGAAAGCTATATCTAAATCAAAAAAATAACGTTGCCCAACATCGCATATACCTAATGGCTGTTTTACTGTACTTTGCAAGGCTTTTCGCCCGCACAAACTTATTGTAGTTTGACAGTTGAATCGCCCGCAATCCGCCACTAGGCATATGCGTAACGTTGGCAGTAAGTAGAACAAACCAAAATTATATGAATTTTATAAAATCAATCTTAATTACCATTGTAATATTCTCTTGTGCTTCAAGTGGAATTCTTCAAAGCGAAGACAAACTTGTTGGTA
>NZ_JBHTJI010000040.1:0-1922 GCF_042675665.1 Mariniflexile jejuense | reverse complement strand
CAATTTCACCGTTTTTAAATTCATAATTTTCAGAAAGGTATTTGTTATCTTGTCCAAATCCAATTTTTGAAATTAAAATGAATATTATTAGTAGTTTCTTCATTTCTCTAATGTTTGCCAACGGTTGGTGTAAGTTGCGGAGCGGATTTCGGAGAGCGTTCATGTCCGCGAGGACTGAACGGCGATGCGAGAATCCGCGGCTCAAAAAACCACCAACCCCGCTCTGAAATTTACACTTTGTTATGCGCTGGTTTTTATAATTTCTTTTACGTTTTTAATTGGGCTACTCCAACTTTTTTTCAATTCCAAAAGTTTTCCAGTTGGAGTACCATTTATTAATCCATTTTCATGGATAATATTCATTTCATTAAAATTCTCATATTTATAAGAACAATGAATTTTAAACATATCAACAAAATCATTTATTCTGCCAATTACTTTTTTATTATTGTTTGTTCTATAAAATTTTAATTTCATTCCAGGAAATATTGATTCGGTGGATTCATCAGTTTCAATTATTTTGTCATGAATTAGTTGTTCTTTAAGTCTTTCTTTAAAAATTATATCAATGGTTTTTAAGTCTTTTTTAAGAATGTCTGTTAGAAAAACAGAATAGAAAGTTATGTTATTTATGAAAATAATACACTTCCTTTTTTCGATAAAAAACAAATGGGCATTCCAATCTGATAAAGAAATTTCAGACAGGTTTGCTGGCAATTTTTCTTCAACTTCTTTAATAAAACTTTGTAGTTTTTTAGTACAGTATACGCTGTGCATTATTTTTCAAATTAAAGTCCATTTACAAAATAGTGATTAAACTACAACTTATTGTGCATTGGTTTTTGATAATAAATTTTCTTTTTTGATTTCAATTTTTCCTGTTGTTAATTTCATCCCCTCTGAAATGATTTTATAATCGATATTTAAATCTCCTAATTTTTTAGAATCAAAACCAGTTTCATTAAGTACAATTCTATCAACTTCATGATAAGTTTCCGGATGAACAACTAAATCAGAACCTCCTATATATTTTGGTAAATTTGACGTTAATCTCATCATTTTCATCCCTCTGTTACGATTACCGTCTAATCCATAATTTGAAATATTAAAAGGACTTTTTACATCCAATGAAAGGGTGATGTGTTTTGCAGAAACTTGTCCAATATTTTCAATACAAAGGACACATTCAAATTTTTCATATTCTTCATTTCTAAATTTTTCAATAGTAACTTTTTTATTAATAATTTTAACTGCCAGTTTCGGAGTAATTTTTCGATTAATCATATCCATAATATCGAAATGCTCACATATATAAAAGCTGTCACCACTTCTTTTATAATACCTTTTATCTGCAAACAATCCCATGTGAGGAGCTCGTTCACTTGGCGGAATTAATACTAATAAATATCCACTTTTATTATCTTCGAAAATTCTTCGATATTCCACTCCTTCAGTTAATGGTATAATTGCGTTACCTTCATTTCTTTTAAGATAATTTTCAAATTCGATTAAATTTTCAATAGGTTTTAATTCATTTGCAACATCTGGTTTATTTTTTCTTTCTTTTGCTGAAATACCCCATATCAGAATTCCCCCTGAAGAATTTGAAAAACCAGAAAGACATTTTGAAAAGTTTTTTTTGTCGTATTCAATTCCGTGCGGATAATTAGCTGTTTTGAATTCCAAGAATAAATCTTCAGCAGTTTGTTTTTCAACAAATTCTTTGATTTCTTTAAGTTCTATTTTATCAAAGTTTTCCTTTAAATTCATTTTTGATTTTTTTCAAACTTGCGCATAACGGTTACGTATAAGAATAGTGCGTAGTTTGAGTGCGAGGATTTTCCGAAGGAAAATCAGATGCAAGCAAACAAGCACAAACTTTTGATTTAGGAATAAACTTACGCATTATTTTTATACAATGT
>NZ_JBHTJI010000039.1:0-1037 GCF_042675665.1 Mariniflexile jejuense | reverse complement strand
ACACAGTATATAAAAAATTGCTAGTTTTAGCTTAACCAATGTGAGTTGCTTTGTTTGCTTGCATCTGATTTTCCTACGGAAAATCCTCGCACTCAAACACGCAACTTTCCATATACATAAACGTTGTGGTGCATATAAGAAAATGAGAACTTACATTAAAATATCGTCTCTGATTTTACTGATTTTGACAATAATCGGATGCCATAAACTCGACAAAAAAGATAAACAGTTAGTCCAAAAAGAATTCGGAATTGATAAAACAGAAAACAATAACCTTGGTGTTGAATTAGAACTTAACCAATTTGATAAATGGAAAGACCTACTCAATCGGACTGATAAAATTGCTTGTAATGATAGTTTACCGAAAATCACCCTTAAAACTAATAAAGAAATAAAAACAATTTATTTCCATAATCCTTGTTGGGAAAATTTTCTTTGTATTTTAATAAAAGAAAAAAACACAATTAAGATACATAATGACTCTATTGGCAAATATCACGATGAATTATATTCTCTTGACAGTTTAACAAGTATTTTAAGAAGAGATTTAGAAAACAATGGCAAAAACCCAATGTTAAGCGAAAGACCAGATAAATTATTGATTTATATTACTTATACCAAAAACGGATTTGAAAATTTACCAAAAACATTGGATAAATTAACAAAAGCCTACGAATTGATTACAAATAAAACAGATATAAACATTTATCTGGATGAGAAATTTGATATTCCACCACCACCACCTCCGAAAGAAGAAGGTGAAATATAATCTTAATAAAATACGCACCACAACACCGTGTATAATTAATTGCTTTGGCAAGTGCTTATTTGGAAAATTCCTTCGGAATTTTCTCGGGTTCGTATTTGTTTACTAAATTAGTTGCTTAACCACGCAACTAACCATACACAACAACGTTATAAACAAGTTGAAAAAAGTACTCCAATTAATATTTTTAGTTATTGCATTAACATCTTGCAAAGCACAAGATATTAACGGAATTTGGATGTCCTACAATAATTATGTGATTGACAAAGAG
>NZ_JBHTJI010000038.1:0-1060 GCF_042675665.1 Mariniflexile jejuense | reverse complement strand
AACAATGTATAAAAATAATGCTTAGTTTTATACTTAATCAAAACTTAGTGCTTTTTTTGTTAGCTTCTGATTTTCCTGCGGAAAATCCTCGCACACAAAAACGCACTATTCTTATACGCAACGTTGGCAAACATTTGATGAAAAACTTAAACTACATATTAATCTTTCTTTTGATTTTAAGTTCCTGCTCAAATTTGGACGAAAAAAAACCTTTGGCTGAATTATTTTCAGAGGATTTTAAAAGTTTTGAAATTAATGACAAGATTGGAGTTATAGATTTAGATTCAGTTTCAAATTTTGCGGAATTAAGACAAAAAATGGGCGAATTGACCTGTGTGGGAAAATCGTCAGGTTTAAGATTTAAATCAAATGATACTATCTATCATTTAACCGGATTTGCTGACTGCCCGACTTCTGGCGAAATTGGATGTTACTTCAGACGGAATTTATTGTTTGTTAGAAATGATTCTTTGGTAATTGAATATGGGAAAAACAAAAAGACCAAACCAATAACATTCCTAAAAACGGAACTGAATAAGATATTATCTAAAAAGTATAACTTTCAGCATAACGAAAACAAACTCAAACCAGCTTTAATTCATTTTTACGTTGAAGATAAATATCCAATAGAAACAACAAAAAGAGCTCTAAAAGAAATTGTAAGAGAATTTAAAGAAATTAATTCACAAAATGGTTCTGACTATTTTAAGTATAACATTCTTTTTGAGGGATTTGACATTACAAATATTCCACCGCCACCACCGCCACCAATACCGAATGAATTTGATAATGGAAAAAAATAAAAACGATTTGCCAACAATGTATAACCGCAATTACGGCGGATTCGACTACGTCCGAATCCACTCGGAATTGCTAACGCCTGTGCTTAATCGAAAAACAATAATTTAAAACCCGTAACTGACGGTTATACGCGACGTTGTAATGCATTTAAACAAAACTGATTGGGAAAGAAAAAGTACTCTTTAAAACAGAAAATTATTTATTCGACTTTTATTGCAGGAATTATGGCAAGTGGATTTTTATTTGATAGTGTAAAAGA
>NZ_JBHTJI010000037.1:0-858 GCF_042675665.1 Mariniflexile jejuense | reverse complement strand
ACATGGTATAAATTTAATTGCTTGTAGTTACTTAATCGGAAAAATCCTGCGGATTTTTCCTTTGGCTTGTGTTTTTTTGCTATTTTAGTACCTAATCCACGCAACTAAAAATTATACAAAACGTTGGGCATAATTTGAAAATACGAACAGAATTGGGAATTTTGAGTAAAATATTTAAGAAAAAAACTAATTCTAATGAATTGACTTCATTGGACTTCACTAACTCGGATTCAATTCTCAAAATAGTGGTGGAATTATATAATGAAATTTGGACTGATTCAAAAAAGTGGAAAGAAAATCATCAAAAAATTGAGCGATATCTGACCGAATTGCTATCTCTAAACCCAAATGACACAAGAGCTTTGACCAATCTCGGAGCCATACTTTCGGACAATGGAAAACATAAAAACGCTCTGACTGAATTACTAAAAGCAGAAAAACTTGAATCGAAAGATGCAAATCTTTATCGAAACATTGGAATTGCAAAAATGAATATTGAATCGGAAAGACAAAACGCAAAGGAATATTTTGAGATTGCTAATAAATTTAAATCGGACGAATTAACAATTGAGGCTTATTTTGACCCACACGGACATTAAAAAAACTATGCCCAACACCGGCTATAGTTCATTGCTTCTGACTTTCCTCTCGGAAAGTCCTCGCAAATTTGCTATCTTCGGTTTTCGGCGGAAAATCCTCGCGGATTTTCACGCAACGAAACCATAGCCAAACACGTTAGCAAACATTAAAAACCTACCAAAAATAGATAACATGCGAAAATTAATTTTACCTTTAATTTTATTATATACAGTATTATTTTCTTGTGAGAGTGAGACTGCAAATCCTGCAGATAATGAA
>NZ_JBHTJI010000036.1:0-4373 GCF_042675665.1 Mariniflexile jejuense | reverse complement strand
ACACCGTGTATAAAAAATTGCTATTTTTAGCTTAACCAATGTGAGTTGCTTTGCTTGCTTGCATCTGATTTTCCTACGGAAAATCCTCGCACACAAGCACGCAACTTTCCATACACATAGACGTTGGCAACAAGCTAAAAAAAACTACGAATGAAAAACAAAATACTAATTTTATTACTGACATTATCATCATTAATTGGCTTCAGTCAAAATGAAAATGTCCTCTACATTGTCGATTCAATTCCAGTTATCGAAGAACCTAAAGAAGGATTTGGAACATTAACTGAAAACGAAATTGATAATGTAGTTGTCGTTAAAGACAAAAAAGTAATTGAATCTTCTGGCTACAAAGATTTGGACGGAATTATTTATGTTTTCACAAAAGAATATGTAAAAAGACCTGATAGCATTAAAGCAATTCCAACAACTAAATTAATGACTAAAAAAAATGGAAGTTGGTATTTAAAAAATAATCCAACACCATATTCAGGAAAATTTATTGACTATTATCTAATTGGTAAAAAACAAGGCGAAGGAATTTTGTTCAATGGTAAACTAAAAGGAAAACGCCTACTTTACCACATAAACGGAAACGCTTCTGACGAAATTGAATACGAAAATGGACTTTCAAACGGAACGGAAAAACGATTTTACGAAGACGGAACTTTAATGCAAAAAGGCGACTTCAAAAACGGAAAAGAAATTGGAATTTGGGAAATGTATCACCCAAACGGACAATTAAAACAACAGACGAACTTTGTAGATGGAAAAATGGACGGAGAATCTGTTTCATACTATTCGACTGGAGAATTAAAAGGAAAAAACGTTTACAAAAATGGAGTTTATCAAAAAGACAATGTTAACGACAAACTTTTCAAACTTTATAACGAATCGCAAGAATTATACAAACAAGTAAACCATAAAGGAGCGATAAAAAAACTAGATAAAGCTTTAGAATTGGACTCTAATTGGTCAGAAGGATATTTTGCAAGAGGAACTATGAAATTAAATGATTTTCAATTTGACGAGGCAATTATAGACTTTAACAAAACCCTCGAAATTGAGCCTTATTTTACAAATGCATATTCGAATCGAGCTTTTGCTATTTTAAGAAAACACGAACTTGGAAATGGTCGGACTTTATCAAAATCAAAAGACATCCAAATAATCGCTTCAAAAGAGACTGAAATACCAGAATCGGAATTGGCTAAAATTTGTGCGGATTTGAAAAAAGCTGTATCGCTCGGAGATGATAATTGGATGGTTTTAGAAGCATTAGAAAAACATTGTAAAGAATAAAGCCAGTTGCCAACACCGTGTATAAAAAATTGCTAATTTTATACTAAACCAATGTTAGTTGCTTTGCTTACTTGCATCTGATTTTCCTTCGGAAAATCCTCGCACACAAGCACGCAACTTTCCATACACATTAACGTTGGCAGTAAGTAGAACAAACCAAAATTATATGAATTTTATAAAATCAATCTTAATTACCATTGTAATATTCTCTTGTGCTTCAAGTGGAATTCTTCAAAGCGAAGACAAACTTGTTGGTAAATGGAACGGAACTGACTTTTGGAATAATAAATCTGATTTAATATTTACAACGGACAAAAATGTTTCAATGACATTAAATGGAGAAATACTTGGTGGAGAAAATTTTGAAATCAAAGGAACAAAAGCTGAACTAAAATACGAAATCGACTCATCAAAAGACCCAATTTGGATTGACTTTATAGCTATTGAGAAAGAAAGTAAAATTGAGAAAGGTAGAATTAAAGGAATAATGAGATTCATTGACGAAAACAACGTAGAACTGTTAATGAATTTTAATGGTGTTCGATTCGAGAATTTTGACAAAGAAAATGAACAATCGATAGTGAAAATTCAAAGAAAAAAATAAAACCTACTGCCAACACAGTATATAAAAAATTGCTAGTTTTAGCTTAACCAATGTGAGTTGCTTTGTTTGCTTGCATCTGATTTTCCTACGGAAAATCCTCGCACTCAAACACGCAACTTTCCATATACATAAACGTTGGCAACAAGCTGAGAAATTCGTGAAAGCGATAAAATTAGAGGTTTAAATTGATAATTTTGTATCTTTGATAAAAAGCTAATAAAATGGATTTACAAACAAGAAAACTGGAACTAATTCAAGAGTTTTTAAAGATTCAAAGTGAAGATGTTATTTCACGACTTGAAAAAATCCTTAGAAAAGAAAACAAGAATTTCAATAATGATGATTTTAAACCAATGACAATTGAGGAATTTAATTCTCGAATTGACAAATCTATGGAAGATTCAATAAATGGTCGACTAATCGAATCTAGCGAATTAAAAGCCAAGATTGATAAATGGAATTAAAATTATTTTGGACTGATTTTTCTCAAAAAGAACTAGAAAAAATTTATAAATATCATCGAGAAAAAGCTGGAATTCGAATAGCAAAAAAACTCGTTAACGGTATTTATAACGAAACTTTAAAATTACAAAGGCAACCCGAAATTGGACAAGCCGAAGAACTTCTTAAAAACAGAAATCAAAGGTTTAGATATCTTGTCTATAAAAACTATAAAGTCATTTATTGGATTAATAAGGATAAGAATAGAGTTGAAATAAATGATGTTTTTGATACTCGACAAAACCCAATAAAAATAGAACGAAAAAAATAAAAGCCAGTTGCCAACACCGTGTAAAAAACATTGCTTATTTTAGTTAAGCCGTTTGGTCGTTGCTTTGTTTGCTAGCTTCTGATTTTCCTTCGGAAAATCCTCGCACACAAACACGCAACGTTTCTTACACATAAACGTTGTGCTTAATTAAAAAAATGACCGAAATCGAAATATTAACAGAAAGACTGAAATTGAGATTAATCGAATTATCAGATTTAAATTCGATTCATAAATTACATTCTTTACCTGAAACAGATGAATTTAATGCTCTTGGTATTCCAAAAAATATTGAGGACACCAAAACTATAATTCAACCTTGGATTGCGGAAAATAAGTTGGACAAAATAAAGAACTACACATTTGCGATTGAAAACAGATTGGATAGAGAATTCATCGGTTTGTTTGGACTTAAACTAGGAAACGAAAAGTATAAACGAGGCGAAGTTTGGTATAAAATACATTCCGAGTATTGGAAAAAAGGTTACGCAACGGAATCTTTAAAAGCGGTAATAAATTTCGGATTTGAAAATCTTAAATTACATCGAATAGAGGCTGGATGTGCAGTTGGAAATATTGGTTCATTTAATGTACTCGAAAAAGCAGGAATGGTAAGAGAAGGACGTCTGAGACAAGTTTTACCTTTAAAATCTGGTTGGTCTGACAATTTTGAATATTCAATACTTGAAACCGACGAAAGAAAAAAATAACTAAGCACAACAATGTATAAAAATAATTGCTCAATTTTGGGCTTAACCAAAGGTCGTTGCAAGTTTACTACGTCTGATTTTCCTGCGGAAAATCCTCGCACGTAAACCCGCAACTATTCTTATACGAACCGTTGTGGTGCATTAGAAATTAGACACCTTTACAATTTTATAATCTACATTTCTGAAAGGATGAGTTGGTTTAATTTTTTCAATATGGTTTAACGCCTCTTTTTCAGACTTGAAAGTTTTAGCATTTTCAATTTTTAGCGTTCTTGGTGGGTCTCCTTCCCAAGGTGCTACCCACATAGGTTCTGAACCTGATTTTATTTCAATTGCATACATAATATAAAAACGCACCACAACACTTTGTATAAAATACAGGCGGTTATGTGCTTGTTGTTTAGCCTACGTTTGTTAATTTACTTATTTACTTCGGAAAGTACACGAGTATAAAGTCGCCTACATTCCATACAATTTTCGTTATGTAGCAGTAAAAACCCAGAAAAAAGCAAACGTAAATTTTGCGGAAATTAAGCGGAATATTACTAGATTTTTGAACTGTATAAAAAAATAAAGTTTGCGGAATTATTAAAATAACGGAATATCTAAAAATTTAAGCTAGTAAAAATTAATAGAACGGAATTCTAAAAACGGAAACGGAAAACCAAAAATTGCGGAGAAAGAATAACATAAAAATTAAAAAAAAAGGACATTTAAATCTTTGTCTAAATTCAAAACCGCTACATAACATGGTATAAATTTAATTGCTTGTAGTTACTTAATCGGAAAAATCCTGCGGATTTTTCCTTTGGCTTGTGTTTTTTTGCTATTTTAGTACCTAATCCACGCAACTAAAAATTATACAAAACGTTGTAGCCAATTTGAGAAATGAAATTACTAATAGCAACATTTGGATTAATAATCAGCTTTGGACTGACAACAAAAATGAATGTTGAATCGAAAACTAATTTCGACTTACCAATAAAATTAA
>NZ_JBHTJI010000035.1:0-962 GCF_042675665.1 Mariniflexile jejuense | reverse complement strand
TAACGGTTTCGGCTATGAGTAGTTGAGTGGTTTAGCACTTAACTTTGCAAGTACGTACCAAACTGAAAATCCGCGAGGATTTTCAGAAGTAGGCGAGAACAAGCAATTACTTATAGCCAATGTTGGCAAACGTTATTATTATTCATCTTCGTTTTCTGTTTTTGGAAATATCTCTTTTCCATTCCATTCCAGAATTCTTTTTGTCGATTTAGTTTCAACCCATTCCGTTTCATATTCTTTAGTTTCACCAACTTCTCTTTTGTAAACTATTTTGCCTTCTTTTCCGTCTTTGTCATTTGGGAAAATATATTCCTCAATGAACCAATATGCATCTGCATCAGCTACTTGAGTGTAATCAATAGCTTTAATTAGGTTTTCACCATCGTAGAACAAATAAATTCCGCCTCCATTTACTCCACAAGATTCGGCTAAATAGTCTATTTCAAATATGCTTTTTATGTTTTCAAGTCCTTTATTCCCAATCGCTTTTATTGAAAATTCTCCAGTCATAAGTTGAGAAATATTCTCTTTAAAATCTAATCCATTTTCCAAAACCCTTGTTTTAGCAAACAATTTAAGTCCGTCTTTTTTCAAGGATACCAAATATGTCAAATTTCCATTGGTTGCTTTATCGAGTGAGATTAGGTTCCCAAGTACAAACCCAACTTTATCGTTTGCTTTTACTTTGTACCAAGGTGATTCAATTCCGTCAAATTCCATTTTAGAATCTGACTTTTCCACAATCTCTATTTGCTCACCAATTTTCAATAGAGTCAAAACATTGGATTCAGTATTTGGTTAGTCTCGAAGTTTAACATCGTTACCAAACATATAAGCAATTTCACCGTTTTTAAATTCATAATTTTCAGAAAGGTATTTGTTATCTTGTCCAAATCCAATTTTTGAAATTAAAATGAATATTATTAGTAGTTTCTTCATTTCTCTAATGTTTGCCAACGGTT
>NZ_JBHTJI010000034.1:0-2616 GCF_042675665.1 Mariniflexile jejuense | reverse complement strand
AACACCGTGTAAAAATAATTGCTTGGTTCTTGCCTACTCGGAAAATCCTGCGGATTTTCCTCTGGTTCGTCCCATTTTTAGTAAGTTAGTTGCTTTCACACGCAACTATCCTTACACAAACACGTTGCCAGTAATTTAAGAAACAGTGCTTAAATTCAAAATTATCGAATAAATAAATGAATGACTATTATTACGTTTTAGGAGTTTCTCGAAATGCAAGTCAAGTAGAAATAAAAACTGCTTACAGAAAGCTTTCAAAAAAGTTCCATCCAGACCTGAACGGTGGAGATAAATTTTTTGAAGACAGATTTAAGGAAATCCAAATAGCTTATGAAACACTAACTGACTTATCAAAAAAATCAAGATATGATAGTTTATTAAACAATAATACTTATTCAAAGACACAACAAAGTTATTCACAAAACACATATTCTAAACCACCACCAAGACCTGAATCAACAGCTAAAAAAGAATATAAAAATCCCGAACCAAAAAACACCAATAGTCCTTCATCTTCAAAAATTTTCGCATACTTATTTTTAGGTTTTATAGGTGTTTTAAGTATTAGTATATTTTTTGATGAAAAATCTAAAAGTTCAAACAATTACAACACAATTGAACAAAACGAAAAACCTTCAACAAACTTTATTCCTGTTGAAAAAACAGAAATAGAAAAATATTCAACGTCTGTTTCTGATTTGAATAAAAAATGGCTGAAAGGAGAATTATCTGGTACTATAGAACAATTTGACATAAATGAGAAATGGGTTATGAATCTGAATGTTAAAAAAGGAAGAGATATTTTTGGGAGTGAAATCCTAAGTTTTAAAGTTGATTACCCTTCTTTAAACTGTGGTGGCGACTGGGGAATAATTTCGCAAAGTGACAATAAAATAGAATTTAGAGAAAAAATAAAATACGGAAATGATGTCTGTATTGATTCTGGAAAAGCAGTTGTAGAAAAAAAAGACAATAAAATCATAATTTCTTTTTACCTGCCAAATAATAATACATTGTACGCACAAGGTATATTGTCTAACTCTAAAACAAAATGGGTTAATGGGAAATTAACTAGTGGCAATTCTGATAACAATTCGTCTAGCCTATCATCTAAAAACAAATATATTGGCAATCAACTACAAAACGGAGATTCACCATTAGACAAATGTTTTGGTAAAGGAATATATTCAGGACAAGCATATTTGATTTTTAAAAACAGTAATGCAACAGATGCAATTGTATGTTTGGTAAGGCAATCTGATAAGAAAACGATAAGAAATGAATACATAAGAGCAGGTGCAGATTTTAAAATGAGTAGAATACCAAGTGGAAATTACTTTATTAAGGTTTATTATGGTAATGATTGGAATCCTCAAAAATTAAACTTTTGCAACATTAATGGAGCGTTTGAAAGTAATGTTCATTTTAGCAAATCAGATAATATTGGAGATATGATAAGTATTGAAAATTCGTCTTATAGTTATACAACTGGTAGCATAACATTATATACAGTTGCAAATGGAAATATGAGTTCAGAAAATATAAATGAATCTGAATTCTTTCAAGAATAAAAAATAAAAACTACTGGCAACAACGTGTATAATTAATGGCTGGTTCTCGCCTACTTACGAAAATCCTCGCGGATTTTCTATTCAGTTTTTATTTGCTAAATTAGGTGCTTAAACACGCCACTAATCATACACAATACCGTTACCTGCAAGCTGAAACAAACACCGAGAATGCCAAAAATTCTATTCATAATACTAACGATATTGCTTATTTCTTGCAATACTAAATCGAATAAAAAGCCTGACAAAGAATCAACTGAAACGAATAGAAAGGTTGACAAAGATTTTGACTCGTTAGTAAAAATTTTTAATGATTCTAAAACCACGAATAGAGGACAAATTCTTTATGAACTAAATGAATTTGATAATAAAAGAAAAATTGAACTGTTAGAAAACTCATTATCTGACAATGATGAATTTGTACAAATAATAGCAATACAATCGATATGGTCAAACAATCAAACAGAAAGCGCAGATAAACTTTTGGAATTATTCATCAAAAACAAAAATCATACTTTGAACTCAAACTTGTGTAGAACATTTGCGGATTTTGATTTCAAAAAGGCAATACCAGCTATTAAAAAGAAAATGAAATCTAAAAATTCAATGATAATTTATGATTGTATTTGGACTTTGGGAGAGATAGGAACCGAGAACGAAATACAGTTTTTAAATGAGTTGACTGAAAATGAAGTGAAACCGAAAATATTTGACGAGGACGGATTTTTGAGACAAACGACTGAATTAACGATAGGAGAACAAGCATTAAATTCAATAGAAAAAATAAAGAAAGCCAGCAGGTAACAATGTGTATAATTCATTGCTAGTTAGAGCCTACTTACGAAAGTCCTCGCGGACTTTCTATCTATGATTTATTTGCTAACTTTAGTGCTTAAACACGCAACGAAATCATACACTAGACCGTTGGCAATAATTTAAACATGGCGCAAGGATTCATAACTATAGAAGATGGAAGTTGTTATATCTCAAGCTGGAGAGCTTACGATGAGATAATACGAATTGTTGCTAATGAACTTTCTATAAATAA
>NZ_JBHTJI010000033.1:0-850 GCF_042675665.1 Mariniflexile jejuense | reverse complement strand
TAACATTGTATAAAAATAATGCGGACAAATCGCTCAATCGAAAGTTTGTGTGTATTTGCAAGCTTCCGATTTTCCTGCGGAAAATCGCCGCTCACAAACCCACACTATTCTTATACGCGACGTTACCACACATTTAACTACTGTTGGGGAGAAAATAAAAAAGAATTGATGACTGATAAGGAATATAAAGATATTGATGATTTATTAAAAAGCATCTTAAATAGTGATGTATTTCTTTATGAGCGAAAAAAAGGTGTTGATTATAAATTATTCGTTGTATGTAAATCATTAAATTTAGTAAGACCTACAACAACACCTAATCAATATGAATTGGATGAAAACGGTTTTATAGCTATTGACTTAGGGTTTGAAAAATATTATAATAATCTTATTGAAGGAAAAAAACTTGATTTTTCAATTAAATCAAAGACAGACAAAAAACTTAGAACTGAGGTTCGACGTGCAGTGCTCTTGCTAATCCTCGGAGCGCTTCTAGGGTACGTTCCTGCCTCAATGAGTGAAGATAAAATGACAAAGGCAATAGAATCGATATCCACGTCAATAGAAAAATCGACCAACTTAAATTCCGATTTCCGAAACGAATTTCAACAAATGTATTTAGAAATAGATTCTTTAAAAAACGAAATAGACTCACTTAAACAAAATTAAAAAACGTGTGGTAACACCGTATATAATCTATTTTTTTGCAAAAAACATATTATATACATAAACGTTACCTTGCATTAAAAACACGCACTCAAACGCAAGTTTTGCGGAAAAAATATTGAGATTTAAAGCAAATTTTTACGGAATTTAAAAACAGAAAAAAAACAAGATTGCGGAATTTTAG
>NZ_JBHTJI010000032.1:4296-5865 GCF_042675665.1 Mariniflexile jejuense | reverse complement strand
TAAAAATTAAAAAAAAAGGACATTTAAATCTTTGTCTAAATTCAAAACCGCTACATAACATGGTATAAATTTAATTGCTTGTAGTTACTTAATCGGAAAAATCCTGCGGATTTTTCCTTTGGCTTGCATTTTTTTGTTATTTTAGTACCTAATCCACGCAACTAAAAATTATACAAAACGTTACCTTGCATTAAAAACACGCACTCAAACGCAAGTTTTGCGGAAAAAATATTGAGATTTAAAGCAAATTTTTACGGAATTTAAAAACAGAAAAAAAACAAGATTGCGGAATTTTAGCCCGTTTGTGGAATAAACAAAAACAGAAAAACCATGTTTGCGGAAAATCCAATCGCAGCGGAAAAATGAGCAAGTTTGCGGAATTGTTAAACGCAGAAAATCAATTAAAAAAAAGAAAAAAGAAAGAAAAAACGCTATATTTAACGGACAATAAAAACGCAAGGTAACATTGTATAAAAATAATGTGGACAAATCGCTCAATCGAAAGTTTGTGTGTATTTGCAAGCTTCCGATTTTCCTGCGGAAAATCGCCGCTCACAAACCCACACTATTCTTATACGCGACGTTGCCTGCAATGCTGAAACCGAAGTGCTAACATGAAAAATCTGTTCAAGAAAAAAATACAAAAGCAATTTACTGACTCATTGACTAAAGGAGTTTTTACAACTTCTCATGTGATTGAGAATAATTCACTGATAACTTTGGTTTCTCATGAGCTTGACGGTGATTGGCAATTTATGGGTGATGAGATTATTGAGGATTACAAAGAGATTGCACGAGTTATATCGCTTCAAGAAATGATAACTCATGATAAGTCAATACTTGATGTGGCGGACTTAAAACCAGGATTTCGAGCTGTTCGGCAAAGACAAAATGATAAGTGGATAGTTGAGAAGATTGAGTATAGTGATGATGAAATAGCTGAGATGGGATATTATTGCTCTGAATGTGGATTATACCATCGTGATATTCCATTTTCCTATGGAGCCGATGAGCCTGTTTCATATTTTAATTTGACAGATAAAAGCAACTCGACAATCAACAAAGATTTATGCATAATTGATAATAAAAGGTACTTTATCAAAGGTCAGATAAAAATAAAGGTCTTAGATAATGAGAATGATTTTTCATGGAATGTTTGGATTGAGATAAGTAAATCAGATTTTGACAACGAAGAAGCAATTTGGGTGGAGGAGAATAGATTTCTAAACAAACTATATTTTGGCGTACTTGATACAGTTTTAAATTGCTATCCAGATACGATTGGATTAAAGGTCAGCGTTCAGACTCAGAAATTAGGAATTATTCCTTCTATCAAAATTGAGGACTCAAACCATCCATTGTTTTTTGAACAAGAAAATGGTATAGATATGAAACGAGTGACTTATTTTGCAAAAAAGATTTTATACGGACATGAATAAAGCACAGCAGGCAACACACAATATAAAACAGTTGGGGGTCAGTGGCTTGCGTAGCTTTTGTTCTCGCGTCAGCGTTTTCCTCGGTGGATACAGACGTGCTCCGAAAACCCAACCGTTTCATATTGTCAAA
>NZ_JBHTJI010000032.1:1831-4286 GCF_042675665.1 Mariniflexile jejuense | reverse complement strand
AAAAATGAGCAAGTTTGCGGAATTTTTAAACGCATAAAATCAATTAAAAAAAGGAGAAAAAAGAAAGAAAAAACGCTATATTTAACGGACAATAAAAACGCAAGGTAACATTGTATAAAAATAATGTGGACAAATCGCTCAATCGAAAGTTTGTGCGTATTTGGTCTCTCTGATTTTCCTGCGGAAAATCCTCGGACACAAAACCGCACTATTCTTATACGTAACCGTTACCAACTATAAAAACCCGACCTTCTGAAGTTTAGTTTATTGGATTAAAATATTTTTGTAAATATATTTTTTTGGTGTATATTTACATCAAAAACGAATCTAATGGCACGACAAAGCATTTCATTGACACAACCAAATGACGAATGGTTAAAAACCCAAGTGGAGACTAACGAGTATTCCAGTAAAAGTGAACTTGTAAATGACCTAATAAGACAGGCAAGAAATCAACAACGCCAAATTGATTGGATAAGCTCGAAATTAGAAATAGCTGAAAATAGCGGTTTTACGAATGATAGTAAAGAGCAAATTTTAGCAAAATCAAAGTCTTTATTGAATGGCTAAATACAAGTTAAGTAACGTAGCTAAGGATGACTTAATTAGAATTCATCATTACGGCGTAAAGAAATTTGGCATAACACAAGCTGACAAATATTTTAACTCATTTTTTGAGTATTTTGACATTATTGCTCAACGTCCTTACTCGTTTGAATCGGTTGACTTTATAAAATACGGATATAGACGCTGTGTCTGTGGATCTGACAGTATTTATTTTAAAATTAATAATAACATTGTAGAGATAATGGCTATAATTGGAAGGCAAGATTTAAATAATATATTATAAAAATAACAGTTGGTAACACCGTGTAAAAATAATTGCTTGGTTCTTGCCTACTTGGAAAATCCTACGGATTTTCCTCTGGTTCGTTCCTTTTTTAGTAAGTTAGCTACTTACACACGCAACTATCCTTACACATAAACGTTACCACACATTGACGAAATGAACGAAATCAAGTCTTATATATTGGAATTTATTTGGTCTGGAAAGAATATTTCTGATTTTGAACAATGGTTGTATCAACAAAATTCAACTGAATTTGAAAACCTAATTGGAGTATCAAACTATCTTGAATTAATAAGCTATGATTATAAAAAGAAAACGACTGACCAGATAAAACATTTTTTTAAAACTATTTTAAACAACTCTATAATGGAGGAATTTGAAACAGAATTTAAGAAAAGAAAATCGAAAGCTATAATTGGAAAATGCATAAAAAACGTTGCTCTTAATTATCACGAAAAAACTGAAAGAAACTGGAATGTCGAAATTGGAAAAGAATATGAATTCCTAATTGTAAATTCTGGAATTGAAAAAGGTAATCACTCTGCTTTAGTGAACTATGTGGATAAAACTAATTCTTTCAAACCTTCAGGTTTTATTCCAATGGAATTATTTGAAATTGATTTAACAAATATTTCTGACTTCTATCACCAAGTTTCTAATGCTGGAAAGGAAACTACAATAGAAATTAAAGCTTTTTCGGAAAAACAATATATACCAAATGAATATTCTTTTTGGGAAGATTACTATAATGATGAAAAGAAAGCTGTGGATACATATTTAAAAACATTAGAGAAAATGGAAATAAAAAACGTGTGGTAACACCGTATATAATTTATTGCTAGTTCTAGCCTACTTACGAAAATCCTTGCGGATTTTCTATTCGGTTTTTATTTGCTAAATTAGGTGCTTAAACACGCAACAAACCATATACAACAACGTTAGCAATAATTTAATGACAACTCTCGTAAATGAAAAGCCATAATGATTTAACATCTACAGAACGTAAAATATTAGAAGAAAAGATTGATATTGAATTCGAAAAAAAAATACTTAAGCCGAGAGAAGAAATGGTGATAGAATTTTTGATCAAAGTTCTAAGTTTTCAATATGAATTTAGGACTAAACGAGATACAAGTCAAATAAAAGTTATTAGCCTATACTACTATGCCAGTAGTCCATTGAGTTTCCTGTTTGTTGAGCCTTGTTATGCATTCTACTCTAATGAATACACAATTGATAGACCTGAATTAGAACTAGAAGATTATGATTATTTCGATTTGGAAGATTTGGCTAGAAATGTATTAGATGAAAGTGGAATTGATTATTCCGATTTAGATCAAAATAATCGATTTGATTTGGCTGAATTTTGGGAAAATAAAGCAGAACTAGAAAAGACATTTATATTTAATTGTTGGAAGAAGGCAAAATCACAAACTGAATCAAAATTAATTGGGTTTTTAGATGCATCTGACTATTCCGGTGGAACTTACGATTTAAATAATGGCAAATCTCTTTGGGAGGATAAAATTGAAATTGATGATTATCTCGATAAACTTGGAATAAAAATCAATAAGGAATATAATCAGTAATCTAAACTATTGCTAA
>NZ_JBHTJI010000032.1:0-1821 GCF_042675665.1 Mariniflexile jejuense | reverse complement strand
CGTTACCAGCAAGCTGAACAGAAACCTATGACAAAAAATTTGACCTTTATTTTATTGATTTTAATATCAATAACAAGTTGCGCTCAAGAAAGCGTTGTTTTCAAAACAAAATTCAAACCAAACAAAAAATATCAAACTCAACTCAAAACAACTTCTCACACGGAAATTGAATTCATTGCTGACCAACAGATAATGGATAGAATAAAAAGTCAAGGAATCGAATTGCCAATGATTACGGAAAGTGAAACAAATATGACGACTGATATTATCACTCAAAATCTTGACGAAAAAGGAGAGTTTCCTGCAACTATGGAATATGGAAAAATGATTTCTACGACAACAATCAGCGGGAAAACAACAACGGAAGAAAAGCCATATTCTGGAATGAAAATTTTAGGAAAATATGATGTTGAAAATAAATTCAAGGTTGATACAATAATTGGCGACAAAGTTTCTCAACAAATGAGAAGTGTCTTAAAAACAACTTTAGAAAGCGTTCAACAAACAATTAAGTTCCCAGAAAAACCAATGAAAGTTGGCGACAAATTTAATAGTGAAATTCCAATGTCAATTCCAATGGAAGGAATGAATCCAATTTCCGTAAAAATAGATATGGAATATTTACTAACCGAAATTAAAAACGGAAAAGCATTTTTTGACATTAAACAAACCGTTGGACTAGATATGAGCCAAGAGCAATTAAATGTTATTGCAAGCGGAACTGGAACTGGAACATCAGAATTTGATATTAAAGAGAATTATTTGACAAAATACAAATCTGAATTGCCAATGGATATGACAATTAAGGTTAATGAAAGAATGACTATGAAAATGAAAATGACTACTACATCTGAACAAAATGTAGTGATTGAATAATAAAAAGCCAGCTGGTAACAATGTATAACCGCAATTACGGCGGATTCGACTACGTCCGAATCCACTCGGAATTGCTAAAGTCAGTTCCAAACCGAAAATTAACGCATATTAACCCGTAACTGACGGTTATACGAGACCGTTGTAAACCATTATGAAATACCGAATACTTATGCTTCTATCAGTAATGAATTTATTAGGTTTTGGACAGTCAAAAAATGAAAATAAGCCACAAACAGAAAACGAACTAAAGACAGAAGAAATATTTAACATTGGAGACTATAATTTCTATTTCAATAAATCAAAGTGCATAGTCGAGTATGACAAAAACAAAGTAACTGACATCACCTTTGTTGGAAATGAGGAAATATTTGAAAAACTTGATGAAAAAGATGATTTTGAATTTAAGGATTTTATTTATCCGCCTGAGCTATACATTCGGAATTTGACACTTGAAAAAAATATGGAAACCAAAATTACGGAAAACAATCATTTGGATTCTGAAGTTGGACTTTATTTTGGAGAACACGGCTATGTTGAGGCTCAAGTATTTATAAAAGATGGATGGATTAGAATAATTGGATTTGGAGAAGTATATGGAAAAAAGTATCCAATCAAAATTAATTTTAAATTATAGAAAATTATTTAGTGAGTAAACTGACTTTAATACGAGAAATTAAATCTGAAAGAAAAACGGTTTACAACACTGTGTATAATTAATTGCTTTGGCAAGTGCTTATTTGGAAAATTCCTTCGGAATTTTCTCGCGTTCGTTTTTGTTTACTAAATTAGTTGCTTAAACACGCAACTAACTATACACAAAACCGTTGGCAAACATTAGAGAAATGAAGAAACTACTAATAATATTCATTTTAATTTCAAAAATTGGATTTGGACAAGATAACAAATACCTTTCTGAAAATTATGAATTTAAAAACGGTGAAATTG
>NZ_JBHTJI010000031.1:0-1915 GCF_042675665.1 Mariniflexile jejuense | reverse complement strand
GGCAACACCGTATAAAAAAAATTGCTAGTTTTAGCTAAACCAAAGTTAGTTGCTTGTTTGTTAGCTTCTGATTTTCCTTCGGAAAATCCTCGCACAAACACGCAACTTTCCTTATACATAAACGTTGTGCCTAATTTGAGAATAGAGAAATGGAAAGTAAAACAGAACACATATTAAAGTTAGCCACTGAAATAATGGATGACATTGAATTGAGTAGAAATGAAGCTCAATCAATTCTTTTAAAAACAACTAGACTAGCTAGATATGTAGATGATTCAGAAACTAGAGCATTTCTAAAATTTGAAATGCAAGGTTATTCAAATAGCGAGTTAGGTAAAAAATATATGACTTTAACAGGACGTTGGACTGATAAAGAAAAAGAATTAGGATATTGGTATCCGCTTTCGCAAGTCGAAGCAAAAATTGAAGTAGAAAACACAAAACTTGCACAATTAAGAATACCAGATACAAGTGCAGATACTGCTCGAATTATAGTTAGAGACATTAGAACAAATATTAGTGAAACAGCTATAAGAATAGCAAAATTAGGAGGTGTAAAGAGTAGAGTAATTTCTTTAGTTCACGGTTTTGTTACAAATGTATATTATGAACGTACTTTTGACAATTTAGCTGAAGGAATATTTGAATCATATAAAAAAGATATTGATTTACTAATAGCAGAAAATAGTGGAGATATTATCGAACAAATTCCTTCTGTTGTTGCTAGATTATCCGAAAGTGATTCAGAATCTATAAGTCAAGCTTTAACAACGTGTCGAAGAATAATTGATTCATTTGCAAATCACATATTTCCACCATCAGATGAAACTTTCAATATTGGTGGAAATGACCTTTCATTAAAAGAAAACAACGTTTTAAATAGAATAAATGTATTTATTCACCAAAATTGTGAAAGCACAAACAGACGAAAAAAACTAAAACAGAATTTAACGAATTTATATTCAAGAGTTTCAAGTGGAGTTCACTCTGATGTAGATTATAAAGAGGCGAAAAATTTATTCCTTAATGTATATTTACTATTAGGAGAAATATTAACTCTGAAAAAAAACTAGGCACAACAACGTGTATAATTAATGGCTGGTTCTCGCCTACTTACGAAAATCCTCGCGGATTTTCTATTCGGTTTTTATTTGCTAAATTAGGTGCTTGAACACGCCACTAATCATACACAAAACCGTTGGCAACAACTTAAAAAAAACAGCAAAGTGAAAAAATTATTGATTTTCATAATGACACTAACTTTTAGTTTTGCAGTTAACTCGCAAATTGACAAAATTGACACTCTTATTGACGGACTAAATAACAATCAACTATATGGAACTTGTAATTATGCTTGGGTCTTAAAAATGGACAGTTCATCAGCCGATTCTTTAGTAAATATTGGAAAAAGTGTTTCTAACAAATTAATTCCTTTCCTTGACAGTTCAGACAAAGGAATAATTGCTCACTGTGTTTTATCTAGAATTTGGATTAAGGACTTTAGCATAAGTACTTCATTTGAAAACTTTGAAGAAAAAGAGATTGTGGAATACAATTATAACGGACTTCCTTTTTACGAAAAAGACGGAATTATGATTGCGGACGAAAAAATATTATCAGACAACAAAAAAAAGTGGATTGAAACAATTAATCAATAAAAAGCAGTTGCCAACACCGTGTATAAAAAATTGCTAGTTTTATACTAAACCAATGTTAGTTGCTTTGCTTGCTTGCTTCTGATTTTCCTTCGGAAAATCCTCGCACACAAGCACGCAACTTTCCATACACATAAACGTTACCCAACATTTGAAAACCAACTAAATATGTTTAAAAGATTATTTAATAAAAAATTTGATTGGCAAAAAGTAAAGGCGTCAGGTGAAGCTTTTCCTAAACCTAAAATATCTGTTGTCTC
>NZ_JBHTJI010000030.1:0-5143 GCF_042675665.1 Mariniflexile jejuense | reverse complement strand
ATGCAATTAATTTATACAACGAAATAAGATTACACTTATCTTTAGACTTTAGAACACCGAATATGGTATACAAATTATCAGCGTAAAATCAATTTTAACCTGTAGCCATATTTCAGGACAAGACATTTGAGAAAAATGAAACTTTTTAACTACATATTGATAATTTTGATTTTCATTTCTTGCTCAAAAAACAGAAATCAAATCAATCTACCTCAATCTGAATTTACTAATTATTCCATAGAGGAAAACACAGCTGAATATCAGATTTATGTAGACCAAGTCTCGGAAACTGAATTTAGAATAATTGATGACGATACTTTAATCACAAAATTGGATTCAACTTTGCATAGCAGAATTGATTCACTTCGTTTTCAAAGACGTTATCACGATTATCCAAAGGTTATTTTATCTCTTGACCAAAATCTATCGTATCAAACTTTTCAAGATTTAACAAAAGAATTTAGAAAAACATTTAAACAATCGTTTATCCTTAACCTTAAAGGAAAAAATGATCTAAGAATTACATTGCCACCTTATATTCAAAACGATTCGGAATACATTGTAGAACGGTTACGAGGAAAAGGAGCACCAAACTATTATCCAGAATTGGAGCCTTACTTTTTGGAAAAGAAGGTGCTAAATCTAAAGGTAAGTGCCAACGATTTTTTAATTACCGATTCGGATTCGAATAAAATATCTGATTTAAAGAAATACGTGGAATTAAATAAAAAATTTGTAATTCTTTTCGAATTTTCAACTGACTCAAACTATCAAGATTATGTGAATATGATTTCTTATCTAAAATCAACGTTTGCTGAAATAATTGAAAAGGAAAAGTCGGAAAACAATTTGACTGACGAAGAAATTCAAGAAAATTATAGATTTATAATAGAAGAAAAAAACGCACTACAACAACGTGTATAGCTCATTGCGGCTGAATTCCTAATCGGAATTCATTGCAATTTGCTATCTTTCGGTTACGGCGGAAAATCAAAGCTGATTTTCCGCAACGAGCCATACACAAAACCGTTGTAGTGCATTTGAGAGCAACCTATGAAAATTAAGAAATTGATATTAATAATGGGAATTTTAAGTAGCATTTTTGGATGTAGTCAAAATAATAATCTGATTGAATTGACATCTAAACAAGACGCTGAAGAAGGTTGGCAAGATTTAATTTTCTCAATAACGAAAAAAGAAAAATTAGACAACGGATTTTGGAGTTTGACTTGCAAAGCTAAATACGAAAACCAAATTGTCGGACTGAAAATCAATATTGCGGACGGAATTCCAGCAGGTTTTGTGAACGCAGAAATTGACAATACAAGTTTTGCTTCAAATGGAGTCGAAATCCACTCAATCGGAAAAGAAAGTGATAAACTAATTGAGGTTATTTCTAAACTTTACGGACAACCTATAAAAACAAAATTTACAAGCGAAAAACTGACATTTACAGCTTTTCCTTTAAACAAAGAGAAAGCAATTTTAGAGAATGGTAGATTTCATTTCAAACTGTTTTTTGACGAAAATGACGAACGGAATTTATATGCAGAAATATTCTTAAATCCTGACTTGAAAAACGGAACAGTTGAATTGAATGAAAAGGACGAAGAATATCGAACGAATATTGTAAAAATGTTATCTGAAAAATAAAAAACGCACTACAACACCGTGTATAAAAAATTGCTATTTTTAGCTTACACAATGTTAGTTGCTTTGCTTGCTTGCATCTGATTTTCCTTCGGAAAATCCTCGCACACAAGCACGCAACTTTCCATACACATAAACGTTGGTGGCAATTAAAAACGCATAACAGACAATTTGACAAATGAAACCAAAATTAAAATTTATGTTGGACTATGGAACAAATCCACTATGGTCAAATGATGAATTCACCAGTCAAAAATTTGGTTATCATATTGACCGTTTAGAAGATTTGGGTTTATCTGCAAAGACTATTGAACTTTCTAAAATTGTAACAAGTCTATATTGGGATAGATTAAATCCTATTTATCAAATGCTGCCTTCATTTTGGTCAGGAGAGATGCATTTATTTTTTCAAAGAAAACTAAAGGAATTATTTGAGCTAGTTGTGGATGAAATAGGTAATGATTATGAAATCGAAAACAAAGAAGAACAAGAAATTAATACCACTATTGACACTCAAAATATTGACATTGAAGTTAATGAGTTTTTAAAAAATCCAAATTCATTTTATCGAAGGAATGGGATTAAATTTAACAAAACTGATGACGAAGAGAAAAGATATGTTGCCTTAGAATATGAAAAATGGATGAAAATAGAATCGGAAATATTAAATAAATAAAAACTGCCACCAACAATGTATATAAAAAATAGGCGAAATAGTAATAAAATCAAGTCTTTTGGCTCGTATCAAGGTTTGAGCTTAATCGAAAATTTGGTGCTTCGAAATCGCCTACTTTTCATATACTAACCGTTGTAAGTAATGGTGTTGGAAAACACTCAGAAACTTTAAATTAGTAAAAAATAATTGAATTTTTAATTAGTAAAAAACCAAAATTGACAAAAGCAGAATTGACTCTGAATGAATTTTATGGCGGAATTTTCTGCTTGTAATTATGAATTTAAAAACGCTGGAATTGAATTTTTGCCTGAAAAGTTTTTCCCAAAAATGGAATTTTCAGTTTGTGGAATTTACTCAAAAATGGAAACGAATTGCTTTGTGGAATTTTGATTTTGACAAAATTGTTTATAAATAGAAAAATATAGAAAATAAAACCACTACTTACAACAATATGTATAAAAAATTGCTACTTTTAGCTTTTAGAAAATTAGTTGCTTGTTTGCCAACTTCAGAATTTCCTTTGGAAATTCCTCGTTGACAAAGTCGCAACTTTATATACATTAATCCGTTACCAAACATATAAATTCAGTACGCTTTACTCTACTGACAACTGAAATCTCTTTATTTTTTTCCGACCTTTTTTTAGCTTGTTTGCGGATTAAATATACGAAATTATTAGGTTAATTCACTGGTTTTTTGTAACTTAATACTATATTTGCCGACTAATATTACAACTGTATAAATCAATAGAAAATAATATAACTATAAATTTTACTTATGCTGTTGATACTATTGATAGATATAAAGTTGTTACTGTTATAACAAGTATTGGTACACTTATTGTAGATTTGTATTGTAGTACAAATCAAAGGAAAGTTTAATTAAAACAGTCGAGTTATGAAAATCACAAAAATTAACATGAAAAATGTTGGAGATAAAAATCCTTTCTATACTGTAAAATGGAGTGATGCTACACCTGACAAAGCAGCAGAAATATATTCTGTTATAGCAAGAATAAGTAAAAGCAAAATCTCTAAAGTAGCATAATAAAAAGAATTAATGTCATACCAATATACACAAGAAGAGCTCTATAATAGAGCTCTTTTTACTATTAAAAACCAAATGCAAGATGTTTATGTAGCTTTTGAACCTAACGAAGGTGACAGTTATTTAATGATAATTTATTCAAGTGATGGTTCAAATATTGTCGGCTATCACGAGAAACCATTTTGGGACACATTATTTCAAGTATTATCTGATTTTGACAACAACAGAAAGTTAGACTATGAAATAATAGCGGTTTAATTAAAAAACCTAAAATTACACTTTTGCTTCCGACCGTCAGCAATCTGCCTTCCCTCAAAAAAAATAAAGTTTTCAGTATGTCAATGAACTTTGGAACTGATACAAAATACGTTTGGTAACACCGTATATACTTTATAGCTAGTTCAGTTCTTACTTACGAAAATTCTAACGAATTTTCTACGTCAGTTTCTTTTTGTTATTTTAGTGCTTGCATACGCTACAAAGCATATACATAAACGTTACCTTGCATTAAAAACACGCACTCAAACGCAAGTTTTGTGGAAAAAATATTGAGATTTAATGCACATTTTTACGGAATTTAAAAACAGAAAAAAAACAAGATTGCGGAATTTTAGCCCGTTTGTGGAATAAACAAAAACAGAAAAACCATGTTTGCGGAAAATCCAATCGCAGCGGAAAAATGAGCAAGTTTGCGGAATTGTTAAACGCATAAAATCAATTAAAAAAAGGAGAAAAAAGAAAGAAAAAACGCTATATTTAACGGACAATAAAAACGCAAGGTAACATTGTATAAAAATAATGCGGACAAATCGCTCAATCGAAAGTTTGTGTGTATTTGCAAGCTTCCGATTTTCCTGCGGAAAATCGCCGCTCACAAACCCACACTATTCTTATACGCGACGTTACAGCACATTTGAAAAACATATCGCTAAAAGAAAAGACCAGTTCACTCATTTTGAATTTTATAATTGAAACTCTGACTTTAACTTTGGTGGAAATGAACAAAATATGTTACGAATATTAATTTTTGCTTTACTTCTATCTTTCAGTAATACGATTTTCTCTCAAGAAATAAAAATTGACTCACTTCTGACTGAAAAGCAGAACGCTGAATGGATTGCGGAATTTGAAAAACTGGAATCTAAATCCGAACAAATAGCTGAATTAAAAAAGAAAATCGAGTCAGATTCTATTTATTATGTTGGAAATACTCATTTTCATAATTCTGGAAATGAGAGAGTAGAACATCAAAATTTTGGTTCTGGAAAAAAGATTTACGAATCGAATTGCGAATGTAAAATAATGTACCAATTAATGGTAAAATCAGATAAATATTTGCTTGACTATTCCGAATTTGAACATACTGACAAAATTTTAAATCTGATTAACAATTCAAATATTGAGAAAATCACAGTTTATAAGAATGATTTGGCTCCAATTCTATTTGGGCAGAGAGCAAAATGCGGCGGAATAATATTGTATTCGGATAATCGGAAATTAAAGAAGAAAATAAAAAACGTGCTGTAACACCGTGTATAATTAATAGCTAGTTCGAACTTGCTTACGAAAATCCTCGCGGATTTTCTATTCGGTTTTTATTTGCTAAATTAGGTGCTTAAACACGCCACTAATCATACACAAAACCGTTGGCAACAAGCTGAAAAAAAACTATGGCAGAATGTATAGAATGTGGCGAATACACAAAATTCAATGGAGGATTATGTTATTCTTGCTACAAAACTGAAAATAAAAAAAATAAACCAGAAACAT
>NZ_JBHTJI010000029.1:0-2262 GCF_042675665.1 Mariniflexile jejuense | reverse complement strand
CCGTATATAAAAAATTGCTAGTTTTATACTAAACCAATGTTAGTTGCTTTGCTTGCTTGCTTCCGATTTTCCTACGGAAAATCCTCGCACACAAACACGCAACTTTCCATATACATAAACGTTGTGGCTAATACCGAAAACCTATCATAATCTTTAATGTTTAAGTACACATCTATTAATTCGTATTCTTTAAGAAACCTTCAAAATGGTCAAATCTATTTCAATAATCCTTTGAACTTTAATGACCCTTTTGATACTTTCCATCCAGCCAAAATAACTGAAATTAGTAATGCCAAATTTGTTGAACTTTATTGCAAGTCGAGTAAGCGAAAGTTTAATAAAAAACACTTGATTGGAATTTTAGATAAGACAATCTCTAAACAACAATTTTATGACTTTTGTCAAGAACATATCGATTATATTTTTGATTTTAACGAGTCAAATGAAAATCAATTATTTAAGAGTAAGGTTGATTTTTTAAATCAACTTAAAAATGTTGAAGAATCGAAAAATGATTTCCTAGAGAATATTGGAGGTTTTTTTATGACTGTTAAATCGAGACTACAGGCAACAATTCAAGAAACACTTTACAATATTCGACAAGAAAAATTTGCAAAAATCGGAGTTTGCTGTTTTTCAAAAAACAATAACAACCTTTTAATGTGGTCACATTATGCAGATAGTCATCAAGGTATTTGCCTCGAATTTGACTCTGAATATGAGCCTTTTTCCAAAGCCTTTGAGGTAGAATATAAATCGGAAATTCCCAATGTGAATTCTGACTTACTATTTGAGGAAGAGGAAAATGCAGAATCAATAAAAAAATTACTCTCATTTAAATCAATAGATTGGAAGCACGAAGAAGAAATGAGAGTTTTTCATCAAGAATCTAACAAAAGTTACTTCTATCCTATTCGTTCATTAAAAGCTATTTATTTTGGACTAAAAGCAAATCCGAGTGATGTTGAAATGATTTGCTCAATTTTCAAATCTAAAAACCCTGACGTTAAATTTTATCGGATGAAAAAATTAGATAAAACTTTTGGAATTGAGGCAGAACAATTTCATTACAATACTGTTATCGAGATTCAATCAAGTCTAATATTAATCATTTCCAATTTATTCAGTAATAACGAATTTACCCAAGAAGAACTTGTCACCAAAGGGAGAATTGAAATTCCAGAAATTCAATTAAAAGCCCATCTTGACGATTTAAAAAACAAAAACATTTTAATTAAACACAAAGAAAAATATAAATTAAATAGATAAAGTACTAGCCACAACACCGTGTAAAAAACATTGCTTATTTTAGTTAAGCCGTTTGATCGTTGCTTTGCTTGCTTGCATCTGATTTTCCTTCGGAAAATCCTCGCACACAAACACGCAACGTTCCTTACACATAAACGTTGTGTGTAAGCTGAAAAAATGAATAAACTGACAATCATATTAGTACTGACTTTTGCTTCAGTTTTCGGACAGAAAGCAAAATCTGACTTTGAAATTAGCGGACAAGTGAAGGTTTATTTTGGTCAAGAATTGCTAATCCCAAAAGACGCTACTGTTGAATTAAGACCAAGTTTTGACATAAAAGTTGTGGATAGTTTAGGCTTCTATAAATTTAGTGGACTTAAAAGTGGAAGTTATGAATTGCGTGTATTAGACTTCAATTTTGAACCTGAATTTTTTCATATAGAAATAGTAAATCAATCAGCCCAAAACTTCGATTTATATGTTACAGCAGATTGTGAAATAAACAAGCAAATTGCGGAATCAGATTTAAAAAATGAAAACCCAAAATTAATTCTAATTGGAGGAATTGCACCAATAGTGGATTTTGAGGATGGCAAATTTGCGAACAAATATGGAATTCAATTTTATGATTATGGATGTACACCACCACCTTTGGAATGTGTATATCAATATAATAACGTGATATTTGAATATTTAGACAATAAGTTTGGCAAAAAATGGAGAGAAGAAGTTAGACAAGATGTAATCGGATTAAAATAAAGCCTACACACAACACCGTGTAAAAAACATTGCTTATTTTAGTTAAACCGTTTGGTCGTTGCGCTTTTGCTAGCTTCTGATTTTCCTTCGGAAAATCCTCGCACACAAAACCGCAACGTTCCTTACACATAAACGTTACCTTGCATTAAAAACACGCACTCAAACGCAAGTTTTGCGGAAAAAATATTGAGATTTAAAGCAAATTTTTACGGAATTTAAAAACAGAAAAAAAACAAGATTGCGGAATTTTAG
>NZ_JBHTJI010000028.1:0-8990 GCF_042675665.1 Mariniflexile jejuense | reverse complement strand
ATAACACTAAATAGAAATCTTTATCTACTGGCGACCTCTCTCTATTTTTATATTTTTAAATTGCTAATGCTTCTCGTCTTTACTCATGTGTAGGTGGTTTTTAATTAAACACAACGTTTATGTATATGGAAAGTTGCGTGCTTGTGTGCGAGGATTTTCCGAAGGAAAATCAGATGCAAGCAAGCAAAGCAACTCACATTGGTTAAGCTAAAAATAGCAATTTTTTATATGCGGTGTTGCCATTAGTTTTTTTTCACTTGGGCAGCATTTGTTAAAATTCCGCCATATTTTTTTCCGTACTGATGTTTTGTTTGGATTTGAGCTTTCCAGTAAATCCTTTCAGTATCCAATTTCTTTTCGTAATGAAATCCGCCATTTTTTAAAGTAAGTGTGTCGGGATTATAAAGTTTCTTTGGATTATAAGAAATACTGTCAATAATTATTACACTCGTATATTGAATATCATTATTGTAACCAACAAAAACAATTTCTCCACTAATATTTGAATTCAGTTCATAAGAGTTTTTATAGGAAGGAATGTCTCTTACTGTTATACTGTCAAAAACATATTTATTTTTTATTTCCGCTACAATTTTTTTCAGACTATCATTTTCCGCACGCAAGTTTTCAATTTGCGCAATTTTATTTTCCGTTTGATTAATATCTGTGCAACTAAAAATTAATAAAGTCAGAAGTATATTTATTATCGGTTTGTTCATTTTTTCAAATTAATGGCAACGTGATTGTGTATGATTAGTGGCGTGTTTAAGTACCTAATTTAGCAAATACAAACCAAATAGAAAATCCGCGAGGATTTTCGTAAGTAGGCGAGGACTAGCCATTAATTATACACGGTGTTGTGAGCAGTACTTTTATCTTATTTATAGAATTCATCAGCCTGTTTTTCGTCTATCCTCATTCTTTTAATTTTCAATAAACCTGTGTTCAAAGCAGGTGAGAAATCCTCCCAAATTCTATTTAAATATCTAATATGCCTTTCATTCTGCTCGTTTGGAATTTCTACAATAACTAAAATCAGAATTGCATTTGTTTTCCTTAATTGACGATAATGATGAATTTTACTTAACATTTTATAAAGTCTATCCGTAAACATTGGTGAAATAAAGTTACCAGGTCTAATTTCCAAGAATATTTCTTTATCAACTTCTTTTATATAACCATCATAAATTGGACTAGAATCACTAATTGGGTCAATTCCGTCAAACTCTTTTAGTTTAACTTCTTTAAACATTTTTGAAATGTCAACATCATTTTCGTCAACATACCTATCTAAAGCATATTCTTCAATTTTTCTGTAATCAAGTCTTTTTCGTGCAGTAACATTGGTCTGGATTTCCTCGATTTCTTCTTCATTTTCTTCTTTTTCTTCTTCACTTGCTTTGTGGACACCAAAATGCTTTGAAAAATCAGAAGGAAGACCGTAAATATTAGTGTTACTTTGTCTTTGACTTACATTATTAGTTAGACTTATTATTTGGTTTAGAAGCTCCTTTTTTTCCGTTTCGACCTGTGTTATTTTTTCTTCTTTCTTTTTTATTTCACGGGATAGTGAGATTACTTTTCCAATTGAAAAATTGTCAAAAGATTCTGAAAGAGCTAAAATCAGCAGAAAGGCGATTAGAATAATCAGTCCAGCAGAAATGTCTGAAATGGGTTCATTATAGAAGAACTTAAAAATTACCATTGTAAATATTAGTCCAGCTAAAAGGATTAAAGCGATTCGGACGAACCAATTAATTTCTTTCTTATTTTCTTCTTTTCCCATAGTTTGTTATTGAAAATTGGTGTTTGTTTGTATTGCTCACAACGTTTATGTATAAGGAAAGTTGCGTGTTTGTGTGCGAGGATTTTCCGAAGGAAAATCAGAAGCAAGCAAACGAGCAACTGACATTGGTTTAGCTAAAACTAGCAATTTTTTTTATACGGTGTTGTAAACAGTTTTTATATTTTATATTTTAAACTAATTTGAATAACAGCATTAGTAAGCTTTCTTTTTACAGGATTAGGTAAAGCGGAATCGTATACATTTATAAGAGTGTTGTTTCCTTGATAAATATTAGTTTCAAGCGAAAAGTTATTAAATTCATAACCTATTCCAAGATTAATGCCGTAGTCAAAACTATCAATATCTCCCAAATCCATATTTTCTTTTTTAGTATTAATCAATAACCCAATTTGTGGACCAACAAATAGATAAGGTTTTGAGAAGAATTTAATATTTAATGGGATATTAATATAGGTCAATTTATAATCTATTTGAGTTGGCGCATTAAATCTATATTGGGTTTCTGTTTTCTTTCTGTCTCCTTGTTGAGAAAAAAGAATTTTTGGGTAAAAAGATATTTTATCGGATAGATTTAATTCCATAAAAGCACCTAGATGTAGTCCTCCAAAAGAGTTTTCCGTTTCAAAGTCCTTTAAGAAACCGTCAGTCAGTCGGGAATTATTTATACCTCCAATTACTCCATATTCAGCTTGTGAGAATAAAAATATAGGAAAAAATATTAAAGAAATCAGGATGCTTTTTTTCATACTATGTGGTTTTTTAATTGTTTACAACGGTCTCGTATAACCGTCAGTTACGGGTTTTAAGTTACTGTTTTTCGATTAAGAACTGACGCTCGCAATTCCGAGTGGATTCGGACGTAGTCGAATCCGCCGTAATTGCGGTTATACATTGTTGGCTGTAGTATTTTTTCCATCCGCTAATATATTATTATCAATTCCGATTCTTTCCTGCACCAATTATTTACATTTCCATTTTTGTCAATTAATAAATAATAAGTCGTGCTTTTTCTTTTATAATTTTCCGATACAATTACATAAAAATTCTCAAAATCATCTTTCTTATGATAGGGTTGAGAAATTCTTAAATTCATACCGCTACTACTTTTAGATTTTTTAATCCGAAACTGCTTTTTATCCAAGTTGTCATAATTCATAACGTGAGTTGGGGAATCAAAATCCATTTGTTCAAGAGCATAAATTCCGAAAATTTCTAATTCCTTTCCCTCTGTCAATAATTTTCCAGTCAGACATTCGTTAACTTGAAATTTATAAGAAGAGAAGTGAAAGTCAGTCGTGTATTTCGGAATTTTTATTCGTTTTTCGATAGGGAACTTTGTCAATAAACTGTCTTTGTAAAAATCAAATGCGATTTGTTCAAAAAAAGGAATTTCAACTTGCCCAAATCCAAGGTTGAAACTCAATGTTAATATTATAATCGCGATTTTTTTCATATTACAGCCAACGTTTATGTATAAGGAAAGTTGCGTGCTTGTGTGCGAGGATTTTCCGAAGGAAAATCAGATGCAAGCAAGCAAAGCAACTCACATTGGTTTAGCTAAAACTAGCAATTTTTTTTATACGGTGTTGTACACAGTGTTTAATCTATTTTATTTTTTCTGTCCAATATATTAAAGTATTCTTTGTCAAAATATAAATAATTTGACGTGTCGCTTTCTTTTCTATATATCTTGACGTATAGTACTCCTTTTTCTTTTGATATAGAATCATTTATTTGTACTAAATTATATAATCCATAATCTGAACCAATCTCTTTTCCATCGTATAGTTTTGTAGTCGGTGTATTATGATTCCAGCTAATATATTTTTCTTTTACTTTACCTTTAAAATTATATTCTAATGTTGACTTAATATCTCTTTCTCTTTTTTTATCAGCACTTTCTAAAAATCCCGTATAAATGACTAATGAAAAAATAATGATTGGTATTACCCAAGTTAAGATTTTTATTCCTTTCTTAACATTTTCGGGAAGTTCCAATTCATTGATGAATTTACCTATCGGTTTTTCCTTAGTTTTCATTTTGTGTTTTGAGTTGGCGACATTGTGTACAACGTGTTTGTGTATGATTAGTGGCGTGTTTAAGCACCTAATTTAGCAAATAAAAACCGAATAGAAAATCCGCGAGGATTTTCGTAAGTAGGCGAAAACCAGCCATTAATTATACACGGTGTTGGCATTAGTTATTTTATACATTTTACAAATCCATTCGCCATATTAAAGCATCCATTTGGTAAAGAGTCAACTAAATCATTATACAATTGTTCATAATTCATAGTTGAAGTCATTAGTTTGTCAAATCCAATGATTTTTTTATCAAATTCATTTTGTTTCGTCTTTTCGTTAGATACCCAAAACTCCTTGAATTTGTAATCAGTTTTATTCGAAAACTCTAGCAATATTAAATTCTTTTTACTTTCGCCAATTGGCATTGTAGATGAAGGAATTTTATCTAATTGTAGTTCAGTGAGTTTTTTATAAATATGAATTGTTCTTTTTTGTTTTAAGTTGCTTTCTAGTTTATAGTATTTTTTCTTTATTTCATTATTATGGTATTCCAAATTCATAGAATCAGGTTGTTTTTCTACAAAGCTTATTATTTTTCCTTTTGGTTTAAGGTCTTTGGTTTTCCAAATCTCGAGAATATGTCTAGGTGTTATGAATCTAAAATGAAATTCATTTTTTGAGATTTCAAGTGAGTCCACAGACAAGTCGATTAGGATTTTTTTGAAATAGTTGTAGGTATAACTTTTTTCTCCATTTGGTTCAGTTGGATATTCCATAATTTTATTTTGGCCATTAAGTCCAAAACAAAAAAGAAGAATTATAATTCCGATGTTGTTTTTCATAATTAATGCCAACGTTTATGTGTATGGAAAGTTGCGTGCTTGTGTGCGAGGATTTTCCGAAGGAAAATCAGAAGCTAGCAAGCAAAGCAACTAACATTGGTTTAGTATAAAACTAGCAATTTTTTATACACGGTGTTAGCTTTAGTTTTTATTGTTCAATTTCCGATTCAAATTCAGGTAATTCAAACTTTTCGTTCGCTATTTCCATACTTTCAAAATCAATTACTTCTATATTCAACTTTCCCATTCTAATTCGAAATGGTAAACAACCATATTTTTGAAAAATTAAATTTTTATGGTCTAATTTGAATTCCGAATAATCTATTGGATTGACTTTTAAATATTCGCTATTATACCATAATTCAGCTGTTCCCATTTTAGACTTTAATAGAATTTTTTTGCAAGGAATATTTAAGATAGAATCTATTTCTTCTGTTTCAATAAACTCTATAAATGCGTCCATTTCAGGATGTTCGTTAGTTTTTCTAACAACTGCTTCTTTTGAGTCTTCTCTCCAAGCATAGATTTTCTTTTTTTCAGGCGAGTATAATTCAAATCCATTTTCTAATCCAGTTGATGTTTCTGACATAAATCTATTCCCTTTGTAGAAATACTTTTGAAGCATAAATCCTTGTTCTCCAAAAACCGGTTTTAATATTCTTTCTTTAAATACACTATCAGTAAACATTTCCGGATTTGGGTTTTCCATCGTTGTTTTGTAAGTAACTTGTCCTTCAAAATTCTGACTAAAAGTCAAATTTGTAAAAAGGATTAAAATCAGATAAAGTATGTTTTTCATTCTGTTGCGAAATTAAAGCTAACGTTTTGTATAATTTTTAGTTGCGTGGATTAGGTACTAAAATAGCAAAAAAACACAAGCCAAAGGAAAAATCCGCAGGATTTTTCCGATTAAGTAACTACAAGCAATTAAATTTATACCATGTTATGTAGCGGTTTTGAATTTAGACAAAGATTTAAATGTCCTTTTTTTTTAGTTTTTGATATTTTTCTTTCTCCGCAATTTTTGGTTTTCCGTTTCCGTTTTTAGAATTCCGTTCTATTAATTTTTACTAGCTTAAATTTTTAGAAATTCCGCTATTTTTATAATTCCGCAAGCTTTGTTTTTTTATACAGTTCAAAAATCTAGTAATATTCCGCTTAATTTCCGCAAAATTTACGTTTGCTTTTTTCTGGGTTTTTACTGCTACATAACGTTTGGTATATGGAAAGTTGCGTGTTTGTGTGCGAGGATTTTCCGAAGGAAAATCAGAAGCTAGCAAACGAGCAACTAACATTGGTTTAGCTAAAACTAGCAATTTTTTATATACTGTGTTGGCAACCGTTTTTTATTAATTTTAAAATCATACATATGGTTAAAATCAAAATTCAGGGTAAATTGCATATGCAACTAAGCTTAGAACAGAACAAATTAGAGAAACAAAGAAACAGATTCTTAAAATATAGAAAATGGTTCTTCTTTCCACAAATGTTGCTTTTAATCCGCTTGTTCCGCCCAACTCATATTCTTTTTCTATTACCGTCTTCACAAGACGATGTTCGGTGTCAGAATCAGCATATAAAAAGATTAATCCACAAAGGATACAAAGTCCGAAGAGTATGATTGTAATTATAAATAGTTTAGATTCAATTTCAGAATGTATTTTTGTTTCGTCTTTTAATGATATTAAAATACCTAATAATATAGCAGAAACGGAAACTACGTTTTTAACCCATGCGTATTCTTTGTCGTTTGCTGAAACTCTAATTTTTAAAAGTCTTTCAGTATCATGTGCATTCATAATTCAATAATTGAGTGTGATTGGTAATGGTTGCCAACGCTTTGGGCTATGAGTAGTTGCGTGGTTTAGCACTTAACTTTGCAAGTACAAACCAAGTTGGAAATTCCGCAGGAATTTCCAAAATAGGCGAGAACAAGCAATTACTTATAGCCATTGTTGCCCACAGTATTTTTTCTTCCGTTATTGTTTTAATTCCATATACAACATTATTGAAAATCCCATTGCTATTACAATTCCAATTCCGTTGAGTATTTTCTTATTCTTGATTATTAAAGTCAGTATAAAGTCAATTAACAATCCAAAAAGTCCGATTACAATTAATCCAACCATATAGACAACTCCCCAACCTTCTTCATATGCTAAAGTTTTCCATTTAGCAATTGTGTAAACTATGCAACAAGCTAAATAAATAAGAAAATAAGCTCTTAAAATTGTCCACTTTTTCACTTGGTTAATTCTCAATAAATTGGAGCATCAAATTTTACAATTGTTGTGTCATTTTCTACGATAAAGTCAACCCAATGGTCAAGTGAACCTCCATTCGTGTAATATCCTCCACCACTAATTTCCTTTTTTCCACTTGCACGAGTAAAAGTCAGAGAGTAAGCTCCGTCAGATTTGTTTTTACGCATCGATAAAAATTCCGTAACGCTTTCATTCGGTTCAATTCGGTCAATTTTTATTATTTCCAGTTTTTCAGTCGTTGTAAATTCCACATTTGTTATCGGTTCGCTTGAGTCATTTTTGATTTTCATTTCTATTCCGTCTTTTTTGTAGAAAGTACAAGCGCTTAAAGTTAGAATCAAAATAAATGCAAGCAGTTTTTTCATATTGTGGGCAACGTTTTTATATATGATTTGTTGCGTTTTTCAAGCACTGAATTTAGTAAATAAAAACCGACTAGAAAATCCGCGAGGATTTTCGTAAGTAGGCTAGAACTAGCAATAAATTATATATGTTGTTGCCCACAGTATTTTATTCGTTTATAATTTTTTCCGTTTCAATTTTTGTCAATTCCTTAATTGAATTTAAATATTTTCTTTTCGGTTCTGTACTTTGTTCCAAATTCAGATTTACCTCAGAGAAATATTGATTTATTTCAGCATTATGCTCTGGTTCAGTAAAATAAAACTCGTAAGCCATAAATCCTATAAATTTTTGTTTTTCGTCAAGTTTAAATTCCGAATATTGCTCAATAAAAAAGTCAGGATTAAATTTTAAAAAATTCATAATTTCAAGTCCAATTGCTTCGGATAAAGCTCCGTCAGATTTCTCCACAATTACTCTGAATACTTTAAAATAAAATTCCAAATCATTTTTGTCTTTCGTAAACATTTGTTTTATGCATTCAAATGTCTGGTCATTGTCTGATGGATAAATTTCATTATTGAGAATAGCCTCCGCATATTTTCTGATTTCGGTAGTGTCAACTTTCGGTTTATTTTCAATAATTTTATTTTCTTCTTTAGTGAATGATTTTTCAATTATAACTTCTTTCTTATCGGCTTTTTTCTCACTTTTTTTCTTGCAAGAAATAAGAATAAATTGAACTATAAATAATATTTGAAGCAGTTTTTTCATATTGTGGGCAACGTTTATGTGTAAGGAACGTTGCGTGTTTGAGTGCGAGGATTTTCCGAAGGAAAATCAGAAGCTAGCAAACAAAGCAACGACCAAACGGTTGAACTAAAATAAGCAATGTTTTTTACACGGTGTTACCCAACGTTTTTATTTCTGTTATACAATTCAGTTTCTTTTCTTTCAAATGCTGGAATTGCTATAATGCTTTCCCAATTTTTATCTATTTCGGGAAATTTATTGAGCAATTCGGTCATAAAAATCCGCCAACCTTCGAATTCCTCTGTCGCAAAAGATATTTTATTACCAGACTCAATTTTTAAACAAATATCATCTGTTGTAATTCGGTCAACTTTAAATCCAGTCAGTTTTTCAATCTCTGACCATTGGAATTGAGTAATTTCTTCATCGTAATTGACTTGAAATCCCTTTTCGGTCAGTTCAATTTTTTCAATCCGTTTTTTCTTTTTATTCCAGAACATTATTCAATGGTTTTAGTCATTGCGATAGTCATCATTATTCCGATATATATAAATGGAATTGCACTTAATAAAATCCAAATCAGATTATTTTTCAAGTCAGATTTATGTTTAGAAATCAAAAGTATTGTGTTTATCAAAGACCATAAAATTCCACCATAAAACAAAATTAGGAATAGCCAATTTCCATAATTGTAAATCCAACTCCCTCTAAAAGGTTCAACTGCGTATTTGATAAAAAGTCCAATTAAGCAAATTCCAATAATTAGGATTCCACTTTTTTTAGTCCAATTTATATTTCGAAGTGTAATGTTCAATGTTTGGTCAAATGTTGGGTAACGGTTTTGTGTATGGTTTCGTTGCGTGAAAATCCGCGAGGATTTTCAGATTAAGAAACCAAGATAGTACATTTGCGAGGAAATTCCGAGTAGGAATTTCAGAAGCAATGAACTATACATGT
>NZ_JBHTJI010000027.1:0-4015 GCF_042675665.1 Mariniflexile jejuense | reverse complement strand
AACACCGTATAAAAATAATTGCGGTTTTGTGCTAAAACAAAGGTAGTTGTGTGTTTGCTTGCATCTGATTTTCCTTCGGAAAATCCTCGCACGCAAACCCGCAACTATTCTTATACATCAACGTTGGGCATAATTTAAAAACACACACGATATTAAAATGGCAAAAACCAATAACCAAATAACTAAACCAACATTGACAATTTCTAATTCAGATTTTAAAAATCAACTATCTGAAAGAATTGATATTGGTGAAGAATTATTTCAACGAGTAATTAATACGCCAGACGATTTAGATAAACTTGAACAAGACTATAGGTTATGGAATGATTACAATCGTGAATATTTACAGCAAAAATTTGACATGCCTAAAAATGAATATGCTGGAAGCTATGCCCAAGCAGGATATTCCTTTATTGGAGAATTAGGAGAGGTTAGAGATAACCCTGTCCTGTCTAAAAAAAACTTATTAAAATATAAATTAGACAACCTAAAGTCCTTATCTGCTAAGTCTGACTTATTAAAATCATCTGCAAATAATTTAATGACTAAGAACATTAAAATCAACACCTTGGATATGTCCAAAGTTTTTATTGTTCATGGACATGATGATTTGGCTAAGATAGAAACCGCAAGGTTTATTGAAAAATTAGGATTCGAACCCATTATTTTACATGAACAGGCAAGTTCAGGAAAAACAATAATTGAAAAAATTGAAAGCTATTCTAATGTAGGTTTTGGTATTGTACTATATACCCCTTGTGATTCAGGCTCAAAAAAAGGAGAAGAAACAAATTTAAAATCAAGAGCTCGTCAAAATGTGGTATTTGAACATGGCTTTCTGATTGGAAAAATTGGGAGAAAAAATGTCTGTGCTCTGGTAAAGGATAATGTTGAAACGCCCAATGATATTTCTGGAGTTGTTTATATCTCAATGGCAAATGATTGGAAACTTGACCTTGCCAAAGAATTACGGAATAGTGGATATAAAGTTGATATGAATTTAGTAATATAAAAACTATGCCCAACAAAGTATATAAAAAATTGCTGGTTTTAGCTAAACCAAAATTAGTTGCTCGTTTGCTAGCTTCTGATTTTCCTTCGGAAAATCCTCGCACACAAACACGCAACATTTCATATACATAAACGTTGGCAACAATGTCCAGAAACCCATGAACAGAATATTAATCATATTTCTAATAATCGGATTTTACTCTTGCGGAGAAAAACAAAAATCTGAAAAGAAAGCGGAAAATGTCGAAATTGGAAAGTCAGTTTCTGAACTCAAAGATTTTGAATTACTTCAAGATTTTGAGAAAAATAAAGAGGAATTTGGAACACCAGACACTTTTGAACTTAACGAAGATTTGATTGAGGGTGGCGAATTAAAAGTATATCACGACAAAAACTTTGATTATGTGGTAATGGACTTTTGGCTTTATGGAGAAACCGGAAAACTGAATTACACTTATTGGACTGAAAAAGATGGAAAAATGAAATTCAAATTTGTAAAACAAGTGAAATACAAATATGATAAGCCATTTAATCAGAAAGATATTAAAATTGATACAACTATATACTATCTATCATTTTCGGAACTGAAAAAGAAATTATTTGACATCAATCAAACTGAAATTAGGAATGAAAAATTAATTGATAGTATAAATACCGAAGTAGAATCCTTTTTTAAGGAAGTTACTAAAGGAACTGAAATAGTAAAATAAAACACAGTTGCCAACACCGTGTATAATTAATTGCTCTGGCAAGTGCTTATTTGGAAAATTCCTTCGGAATTTTCTCGCGTTCGTTTTTGTTTACTAAATTAGTTGCTGAACCACGCAACAAACCATACACAAACACGTTGTACACAATACCTGAAATGAAAATTGGAACTAAAATATTAATACTATTTCTGACTTTTAATTTGCTTTCCTGCAAAGGTTCTGCGCAAGAAAATGAAACAAAAAAAACTATTTCCGAATTTGACTTCTCAACTATTGAAAAGTTTAGAGAAACGAAACTTAAAGGTCAAATAATTAACGATTATGATAGTATTTTCAGTCCTTCAGAATTGAAAGAATTATCGAATATTATTTATGACTATAACATTGAAACAACTCGACAAATAGTTGTTGTGACAATTGATAGTATTTCACCTTATTCCGATATTCAAAAATTCGCGACTGATTTAAGCAATTATTGGGAAATTGGAAATGCAGAAAAAAATAATGGACTGACAATTGTAATGTGCAATCCTTGTAGAAAAATTGGAATTGCAACTGGAACTGAAACTGAACTGATTTTGACAAACGAAATATGTAAAAAAGTAATTGACCAAACCATAATTCCCGAATTTAAAAATGGAAATTTCTATGTTGGAATTAAAAACGGAGTGGTTGAATTAATAGAAAAATGGAAATAAAAGTACTGTGTACAACACTGTACAAAATTAATTGCTTTCTTTTTGCTTACTTCCGAAAATCCTCGCGGATTTTCTTTGTAATTTTTTATTTACTAACTTTAACGCTTAAACATCGCAACTAACTTTGTACAAAAACGTTGGGCACAAGCTAAAAAGACACTGCAACAATGACAGATACAGATAAAATAAAATTCATTTTAGGTAAAGAAACTTCTGAATATCTTCTGATTCTTGTAGATAATTTTGCCTATCCAGATTCGACTGATTTTTGGGACGGCAATTGGATTAATACACGGATTAAAATAAAAGTCGGTGGATTTATTGGTGACTATAGAGCACAGCTTCGAAATGTTGATTTTTTAGATTTTAAAAATGGACTTGAGAGATTGTATAATAAACTTGATGGATATGCAAACTTTAATTGTCTTGAGGATTATATACAAATTAAAATCAAAGGTGATGGATTAGGTCATTTTTCGGCTGATTGTGTTGCTAATGATAGTCCTGGGATTTATGGACATGAATTGAATTTCTCGATTAACTTTGACCAAACCGAAATTCATAGCTTGACTAAAATGATTGATGATTTATTGATTGGGTTTCCAATCAAGGACATAGAACAAATACAAAAAAACAAAGGAATTAAATGAGAACTTTGGAGATTCATGGACAAGAGTTTGATTCGTTAGAAGGATTTTATAAAAGCCTTGAATCTTGCTTAATAGCAGGAGAATGCCCATGGGGACAAAATCTTGATTCACTGGACGAGATTGTTTCATGCAATTTCAACTACTCAGACAATAATGAAAATGATGTAAATTGTATCATATGGACTGATTTTCAAAAATCAAAAGCGGAGATTAAAGATAAACGGGGAGACAAAACCGTGATTGAAATAATTGAAGAGATTTTTAATAGTAACGAGATGATTGAATTTATTAAAAAATAGCCAGTGCCCAACACATGGTATAGTGCATGCGGGTTTCAGAGGTTTTCGAGAGTTTGTGGCTCGTAAAAAAGGGTAGTGTATCCTGATAGGAAAATCGACTCGTATTCCCGCACGACACCATACCATCAACCGTTATGTAGCAGTAAAAACCCAGAAAAAAGCAAACGTAAATTTTGCGGAAATTAAGCGGAATATTACTAGATTTTTGAACTGTATAAAAAAACAAAGTTTGCGGAATTATAAAAATAACGGAATTTCTAAAAATTTGAGCTAGTAAAAATCTATAGAACGGAATTCTAAAAACGGAAACGGAAAACCAAAAATTGCGGAGAAAGAAAAATATCAAAAACTAAAAAAAAAGGACATTTAAATCTTTGTCTAAATTCAAAACCGCTACATAACATGGTATAAATTTAATTGCTTGTAGTTACTTAATCGGAAAAATCCTGCGGATTTTTCCTTTGGCTTGCGTTTTTTTGCTATTTTAGTACCTAATCCACGCAACTAAAAATTATACAAAACGTTGGCAACAAGCTGAAAAAAAACTATGGCAGAATGTATAGAATGTGGCGAATACACAAAATTCAATGGAGGATTATGTTATTCTTGCTACAAAACTGAAAATAAAAAAAATAAACCAGAAACAT
>NZ_JBHTJI010000026.1:0-3024 GCF_042675665.1 Mariniflexile jejuense | reverse complement strand
CATTGTATAAAAATAATGCGTAAGTTTATTTCTAAATCTAAAGTTAGTGCTTGTTTGCTTGCTTCTGATTTTCCTACGGAAAATCCTCGCACTCAAACTACGCACTATTCTTATACGTAACCGTTGGCACTAATACCCAATCACATTGCAAAAACAAGTAACTGAAAATATAATTACAGATTCATTGAATGTTCAAGTTCGAGATAGTTTATATTCTCAAATTAAAATTCTTAACCAAAATATATCTTCCATTCATTCGGACATACACAACCATCTTAATGAACAAAAAGAAACATTTTTAGGAGTATCTAATGACACTATCTTTACTGTTGTTTTTACTGTACTAATTTTTGTAATTGGAATTTTAATTGACAGATGGCTCAAGAGAAATAATGAAAAAGAAGAGCTACAAAAGATAAAAAATTATTTCAACAACCAATTTGACGACCTTAAAAATAATATCGTTCCTGAGTTACGAAATGGGTACAAAAAATACTATCAAGAGACAATAAGTTTATACAATGGAGTACCTACTACTGCACCAAAAATATTAACTAACACTTACGACCGATTATCTAATTTGGAATCGCCTCTTTTATTTAAAACTTTTGAAAACAGTGAGAATTTCAATACTGCTTTTTCACAAATCGACTTCATAAAAAACCTGATGAACGAAGTAGACAATTACCACTCAATTGTTGTGCAAAGAAGTGAAAATCTAAAGTCAGTTTTTATCGAATTAGATAAAAAATATATGGACAAAGTGGTTGAATATACGGAATTTGAAAAACACAATAATCCAAATTTTGCAACTGACCCAACTTATCAACTTTTGAATTCAAAGATTCAGTATTACCACCAAAATATCATTGGAAGAAGGGCATTGACTGATTACTATAAAAATGTAATTCGACCAATTCAACATCAAATCGTCAGTACAAATTTATTTAGAACTCATCCTGTCGGAAATCAAATTTCAGTTTTGGGAAGAGATATATCACATCAGTTTAATCACTTAAGAATGTTATATATAGAAATTAGGACTCAATATAGATATTTCACTCAAGTATTAAATCGAACATTAACGAAATTAGAAAAATTAAATACGAGATAAGTACTAGTGCCAACAATGTATAACCGCAATTACGGCGGATTCGACTACTTCCGAATCCACTCGGAATTGCTAAAGTCTACGCAGAATCGAAAATAATCGCTAATTTAACCCGCAACTGACGGTTATACGAGACCGTTACCACACATTTGAGAAAAAATGAGCAGTGAAAAAGAAACAAAGCATACAAATATCTGGACAATCTTAGATAAGATTAAATATTTTATACTAGCAGCTTTATTTATATTAATCATAATAATCCTTTCAAAAGGATATTCTATTGAAACACAATATTTTAAAATAGGGAAAGTTCCAGATACTTTATTCATAGAAAAAAAGGTTGTAATCCCTGCCGATACTGTGTATAAAGAAAGAATTGTTACTAAATATGTCGAGATACCTAAAATTGAAAAAACGACTAAAGTTAAAAATTCAGATACTGAAATTGAAGTTACAAACCAGCCATCAAATATAAATACAGGAACTAATAATGGAATTTTAGGCAATAACAATACATTTAACAACATCACAGAAAGACCAATTGAATTAAATAATAATGATAAAATAAATTTAATAAACGGTGTAAATTCGGAACTCAAAAAGACTACTAATGAAAAAGCTAAAAAAATAATAGTAGATGGTATGCTAGGTAATGCAAGGTCTTTACAAATGGCTACGCTAATACAAGAGTTTCTTAAATCAAAAGGATACGACACTGGTAATGGTATAAACCAATCTGTGCCATCAAATCCTGTAAAAGGGGTTTTTATATTCGCTGACGGTGAAGTTGTAAAAATTAATGTTCGCATTATTTAATATTTCTTTGATAAATTAATTCATCTAAAATTGATGCAAGCAAAATTATCACGCCTGCTTCAAAAAGAGTAAAAACGGACAGTATTAAAGCAATAATAGAACCTAAAACTCCTAAGATTGCTAAAATTGATGTTTTCATAATATTTAATTTTAAAGTTAATAATTTTAATATGACCAAAGCAGTGCGTAACTGTTGCGTGCGACTGACCTTTGGAACGTGAAATAAAAAACGTGTGGTAACAACGTGTATAAAAAATTGCTACTTTAGTTTAATCGTTTGGTAGTTGCGTGTTTGCTTGCTTCTGATTTTCCTACGGAAAATCCTCGCACACAAACCACGCAACTTTCCATACACAAACCGTTGCCATTCATTGCGGAACGAATTTTCCAAATGGAAATATCAAAATAATAAATATGAAAAAAGTCACAGAAATGACCGGAGAAGAATTAAAAAAAAATAAAGGTCTAATAACCGGCATTGCGAATATTCTTATAATAGCTGTTACCTTTGTTTCTATTTTGAGCATAAATCAGATAAAAGCTGGTACTAAAATTATAACTCATCCAATATTTTATTTTCTAATCTTTTTAACTATTATTTTAGCTCTCATTGTAAATAACCTAATGAAAATAAAAAAAGAAATAGTAAAGAGAAAGAATAAATAATAAGGGCTTTGCCTTTCAATAATTTGAAAAACAGAATTGAAAAACAATGACCAGGCTAAATCTAGAAGTCAGTTTTACGGAATTTATCACTTAATCGTAATTAAAAACTTCTGCCCTTACTCAAAAGCAAAAAAAAAGGAAATTACGACTGACCTTAAAACGGAAAGAAAAAACAACGAAATGGCAACAGTGTATATAAAAAATTGCTTGTTTTTTATTAATCCGATGACAGTTGCTTTGTTTGCTTGCTGCTGATTTTCCTTCGGAAAATCCTCGCACACAAACACGCAACTTTCCATATACATAAACGTTGTAGCCAATTTGAGAAATGAAATTACTAATAGCAACATTTGGATTAATAATCAGCTTTGGACTGACAACAAAAATGAATGTTGAATCGAAAACTAATTTCGACTTACCAATAAAATTAA
>NZ_JBHTJI010000025.1:0-956 GCF_042675665.1 Mariniflexile jejuense | reverse complement strand
CAACGGTTACGTATAAGAATAGTGCGTAGTTTGAGTGCGAGGATTTTCCGTAGGAAAATCAGAAGCAAGCAAACAAGCACTAACTTTAGATTTAGAAATAAACTTACGCATTATTTTTATACAATGTTGTAGCCAGTTTTTTTAATTCCAAAACTTCCACCATTTTTTTGAAGTGTAACTCTTTTTTTCTTTATTCTTTTCAGTTGGTTCAGGAATCCAAAACTTGTAAACAGTTCCTAAAGCGATTCCGTTATCAGATATTGGATATTCGAGTCCAATTTTATTCATATAATCCACAACTTGCCAATCCTCGTTAGTAAATTCATCTTGTGGATAAGCCTTAAAAGGTTCTGCCTCTAAATCCCAACGAACATAATAATTGGCAATATCTTCCTTTTTTACATTAGGAACTAATTCCTCAACGATTTGTGGGTTTCCTTTTTGTTCATCAATTTCTGTTTCTGATAAATTATCATCCCAATAATCTGGAATTGGGTTAAATTGGTCAACTAACTCCCCTTTGTTGTAAAGAAAGTACAACCATAAATCTCCATCGTGGATGTGAAAAAAGAAAACAGGACAATTAAGTTTTTCAGATAAGTATTTTGATACATCCCCAAATTCATTAAATCCACTTGGATAAAAGACAGTTACATTGCCATTTTTTTCATTTAATACACAAAAGTTTGGGTTTTCATTTTCAAGACTTTTTTTCAATAAATCTCCGCCATTATTTTTGGCATATTCTTTTAAGTATTTTTCAACGTCCTCTTTTGATTTTCCGATTACTCCGGACATTGATAGAAAAAGTCCCATAGGCTTTGAATTATTTAATTTTATTGGTAAGTCGAAATTAGTTTTCGATTCAACATTCATTTTTGTTGTCAGTCCAAAGCTGATTATTAATCCAAATGTTGCTATTAGTAATTTCATTTCTCAAATTGGCTACAACGTTT
>NZ_JBHTJI010000024.1:6738-7750 GCF_042675665.1 Mariniflexile jejuense | reverse complement strand
ACATTGTATAAAAATAATGCGTAAGTTTATTCCTAAATCAAAAGTTTGTGCTTGTTTGCTTGCATCTGATTTTCCTTCGGAAAATCCTCGCACTCAAACTACGCACTATTCTTATACGTAACCGTTGTATGCCATTTGAATGAACAAAATGAAATTATTCAAACTATATATATGCTTTATTATCATTTCGGGATGTAATTCTAATATTAATAAGAAAAAAACTGAGATAGAGAAATACTCTATTGACACTTTAATTGTTTCTAAAAATATTGAAATTAATAATGAACCCGATTCATATGAAAACCTTGTTGATACTTTGAAAATTGAAGACAAACTGTTCACCATAATTCAAAACGACCCGAGAAGTAAAAACCAAATGAATCTTGCTATTTTAAATTCAAAAAAAGATACAATTTATATTCACGATGGTTATGCAACAAATGGTTTTGAAATTGAAGACTTTGATAAAGATGGCATTTTGGATATTAGACTTTACCAAATTACAAATACTGGTGGAATAAGTGAGTTAATAATGTTTGATAAATCAAATTCAATATTCCGACCAATAATCAATTTTGAGAATTTTCCTGAACCAACTAAAATTGAAAAATCAGATTTATGGTATTCATATCACAGAAGTGGTTGCGCTGATATAAATTGGGGAAGTGAATTATTTAAAATTGTGAATTATAAAGCAATCGAAATTGGAGATATTGAGGGAATTGGTTGTGAAGGAGAGAATATAAACGGAATTTTTGTTTACAGAGTGAGTGGAAATAAAAAAACAAAAATGTACTCTGAAATAAGAAAACCAGGTTACTATAATGACAAATGGGATTTCATAGAACATTACTGGAATAAAAATTATTACAAATTTGAATAAAAAAAACGGCATACAACAACGGCTATAGTTCATTGCTTCTGACTTTCCTTTCGGAAAGTCCTCGCAAATTTGCTATCTTCGGTTTACGGCGGAAAATCCTCGCGGATTTTCACGCAACGAAACCATAGC
>NZ_JBHTJI010000024.1:6469-6728 GCF_042675665.1 Mariniflexile jejuense | reverse complement strand
GCAACACCGTATAAAAAAAATTGCTAGTTTTAGCTAAACCAAAGTTAGTTGCTTGTTTGTTAGCTTCTGATTTTCCTTCGGAAAATCCTCGCACAAACACGCAACTTTCCTTATACATAAACGTTATGTAGCAGTAAAAACCCTGAAAAAAGCAAACGTAAATTTTGCGGAAATTAAGCGGAATATTACTAGATTTTTGAACTGTATAAAAAAACAAAGTTTGCGGAATTATTAAAATAACGGAATTTCTAAAAATTTG
>NZ_JBHTJI010000024.1:0-6459 GCF_042675665.1 Mariniflexile jejuense | reverse complement strand
TAAAAAAAACAAAGTTTGCGGAATTATAAAAATAGCGGAATTTCTAAAAATTTAAGCTAGTAAAAATTAATAGAACGGAATTCTAAAAACGGAAACGGAAAACCAAAAATTGCGGAGAAAGAAAAACATAAAAATTAAAAAAAAAGGACATTTAAATCTTTGTCTAAATTCAAAACCGCTACATAACATGGTATAAATTTAATTGCTTTTAGTTACTTAATCGGAAAAATCCTGCGGATTTTTCCTTTGGCTTGCGTTTTTTTGCTATTTTAGTACCTAATCCACGCAACTAAAAATTATACAAAACGTTGGCAAACATTTGAGAAAAACAGTTCTAATATTGATATTTGGTCTTTTCACTAACATTTTGGTTTCGCAAGAAATCCAATCTGAATATGTTTATAAAAAAGAAAAAACAAAACAGAAATCTGAAAGCGGAACTAAATGGAATTTTGTCGATTCTGACAGTTTAGTGCTTTACGAAAACGGAACTTTTCATCGGACTAAATTTTATCATTATCACGAAATAATATACTCGGAATTAAAAGGGAAATGGAAAATTAAAAACGACACTCTAATTCTCAATATAAAACTGGAGAAAAAAAGTAAATCGGATAAAAAATGGTCTGAAATTAATTCGACTATAGTTTACAGAATAAAAAAACGGAAAATAAAACCAATAAACGGATTTGAATTCTACGCAATGCGGAATTTGAAACTTGTGAAAAAATAAAAAACGATTTGCCAACACCGTATAAAAATAATTGCGGTTTAGTGCTTAATCAAAGGTCGTTGCGTGTTTGTAACGTCTGATTTTCCTTCGGAAAATCCTCGCATACAAACCCGCAACTATTCTTATACAAACACGTTATGTAGCAGTAAAAACCCAGAAAAAAGCAAACGTAAATTTTGCGGAAATTAAGCGGAATATTACTAGATTTTTGAACTGTATAAAAAAACAAAGTTTGCGGAATTATTAAAATAACGGAATTTCTAAAAATTTAAGCTAGTAAAAATTAATAGAACGGAATTCTAAAAACTGAAACGGAAAACCAAAAATTGCGGAGAAAGAATAACATAAAAATTAAAAAAAAAGGACATTTAAATCTTTGTCTAAATTCAAAACCGCTACATAACATGGTATAAATTTAATTGCTTGTAGTTACTTAATCGGAAAAATCCTGCGGATTTTTCCTTTGGCTTGTGTTTTTTTGCTATTTTAGTACCTAATCCACACAACTAAAAATTATACAAAACGTTAGGCACAAGCTAAAAATCTCCCTGCTCATCAAAAATCTTCTCGTAAAATGACAAAGTACTTTTCAAATTTGCATCCATTGTTTTGTCAAAATAAACGACTTTAACCCTTGATTTAGGAACATCTAATAATTCAAAAGTTGGAATTTTGGTAAATGTAAATCTTGCTTTATCTGGATTTTTACCAGGAGATAATACTTTTGAGCCATAATGACTTTCCAACTCTCCATTAGGCATACAAAGTAAATTAATGTTTAAAATATTAAGATTTACATCTTCGTAAACAATCGTAATAAAAAATGTTAAACAAATCTTTTCATTCACTAAACCTTTATTATAAAAAGTTGGCAATGCTGGAGTATAAAATCTTGGTGGTACAAAAGAAACTCCGCCATTTTTTTTTATTTCCGACTGATAACTATTTTGATTTCTACCAACAAAAATATTCCTTGTAATATCACCTATATTTCTTGTTTGAACAGTTTTTAAATCAATATGAATATAAGCATCATTGACTTCAAAAAACATATCAGCTCCAACAGGACAAGAATTTGGCTGTCCAACTCCTTTGCCATTAAAAAGTGCATAAATAATTCTTTCTGCACCAACAGAAAAATCCGAAATATTTGTTCCATATTTTCCAATCCAATCATTTTTAATTTTTTCCTTGGTTTGGAAGCCAAACATCATTTCATCTTCGGCATATTTTAAAAAATAATAAAACTTATTTAAGTACTTGTTCTCTAACTCTTCTATTTCTTTGTTGGTCATTATATTGTTGGTTGTCTAGTTCTTTTTTTATTCCTTCTGCTATTCTTTTTGCCATTAAAACAGGAACTGCATTTCCAATCTGTTTGTACATATTACCAAGACTTCCGACAAATTCAAAATCCATAGGAAATGTTTGAATAATAGCACATTCTCTGACTGACATTCTTCTTTCTTTATTTGGGTGTATTTCTGGTCCAGTTGCAGTAATTGTATCACTTGGAGCGTCCCAATTATTAATTCTTAAAGACTGCTCAAAAGTTATTGGTTTTAATTCAAGTTCTGTAACTTGTTTATCGTATTTATCATCAAAACCTAATAATTTTTTTAATTCCCACCAATCACTCGGATTTGGAATACTTCCAGAATTATTATCTTTTCTAAACCAATGTCCAGCTGTATGTGCATATCCAAAATGTTCATCTACTCTTTTCGTACTCCATCCACTTTTTGTTCTCCATTCTTTTAAATAATCACAAATATCGTGTTGATTTACTTTATGTTTTCTTCCCCAAAACTCATCGTGAACGTTTGTACGAGCTTTATGATTTAAAATTGTAGTTCCGTTTAAATCAAATTTTTTATCTCTAATTCTAACATCTGCAAGAAAACCAACAGCTTCTTTGGTTGTAACAAAGGGTTGTAACCCTTTTTCAGAACCGTGTGTTTTTTTAGGAAAAGGATTGTTTAAACCAAGTCTATTTCCAATTATGACAACTCTTTCTCTATGTTGAGGAACTCCATATTCTGACGCTTTCATTAATTTATAATCTACGTCGTAACCAATTTCTTGAAAATCACTAATAATCATTTCAATTACTTTTCCTTTTTGCATAGAAAGTAATCCTTTTACATTTTCAGCGACAAAATATTTAGGTTGTTTATCTTTTATAATTCGTAACATTTCTTTGTATAGAAAATTACGCTCATCCTTCATCGACCTTTTAATATTTGCAATAGAAAATCCTTGACAAGGAAAACCGCCTAAAAGAATATCAAAATCATTAGGAATTTCCGAACTTGGAATTTTAGTAATATCTCCTAAAACGATATGATTACCAATGTTCTGTTTGTAAGTGTCAACAGCTTCTTTAAAAAAATCATTTGCCCATACGACTTCAAATCCAGCTTGAATAAAACCTAAATCTAAACCGCCACAACCTGAAAAAAGTCCTGCTACTGTGTGTTTTTTATTTTCTTCCATAATATCGAATGACAAATATATCAAAATTAAGATTGAAAAAGCCAGTGCCTAACACCGTATATAAAAAATTGCTTCTTCTTGCTTAATTTGATGGTAAGTTAATATTTATTTTGTTATTTTTAAAACTGAAAATTTGTGCATATTTACACGCAACTTTCCATATACATAAACGTTGTGCATAATTATGAAAAATGATCGAGTATAAATTTGAATCTTACACAATTATTGGAACATCAATTTTAGTAGCTGGACTTCTAAGGCTTTATTTATTCTATAAATGTTTTAATATTTCTATACTTCCTTTCATTGATTTAGATGAATTGACCACTTTGGTTTTAGACAATATTCTATACTTTTCAATGCTCTTTTTTCTAAATCTTATAATTATTTCTCTCTTTTATAAAAATAACAGTAATAAGAAAACAAGACTAAAAAGGTTAAGAGAATGCGGTTTTTTTAAATTAAACAAAATTTTGTTGTTAATTATAATCATCCCAATCTTATATCTCATTCAAGCCAATAGGGAGAAGGTGTTTTTTTATGAATTTATTTTCTGGGTAATACTTTTATTTATTGGAATATATTTTAACCCCTTAATTTATTTTGAATCACAAAAAACAGCAAAAAATAGAGGACTTAAAATAAACAAACTGACTATTATATTTATCTTGTCTGCAATAAACTTATGCTTTTTTGCTGGAGTTTCTGGAATTAGTGAAGCACATAAAATAAAATCAAGGAATTATTACAAAGGTTCAAAATTTTCCCTTGACAATGAAACGGAAATAATATCTGACTCTAAAAAATATTATATCGGAAAAACTAAAAACTATTTTTTCTTTTATCTGCCTAAAGAGGAAATCACACAAATAATCCCAGTTTCGAGAATAAAAAACATTGAATTAAAAAAATAACTATGCACAACACCGTATATAAAAAATTGCTAGTTTTATCCTAAACCAATGTTAGTTGCTTTGTTTGCTGGCTTCTGATTTTCCTTCGGAAAATCCTCGCGCACAAACACGCAACTTTCCATATACATCAACGTTGTACACAATTTATGAAACAGCTAATTTACATAGTTATAATCCTTTTTTCAATTCAAACGAATGGACAAAATTCAACTGAAAGAAAACAATTTAGGGTTGACTTATTGACTATCGAAAAGAACACAAAAGACACGCTAATTGGCTCAATAATCGAAGTGTTTTCTGGAGAAAAAAGAATAGAAACTGATATTTCGGATTTTGACGGAATTAGTATATTTTATCTTAACTCAAAATACATTATAAACAACAAAGTTCTTTTAAAAATTCACGGAAAAAAATGTTCTGTATTTGAAAAAGAATACGAACTGACTGACGATTTAAACATTACAATTTATCTTGAATACGGAGAATCGGAATATACTCATCCCAAGCAGTTATCAGAAATGTATAAAAAACTAAATATAAAGCCAAAAACATCTACTTGTGGGACTGTTGACTAATTTAATTAAAATAAAAAACTGTGTACAACAACGTGTAAAAAACATTGCTTATTTTAGTTAAACCGTTTGGTCGTTGCGCTTTTGCTAGCTTCTGATTTTCCTTCGGAAAATCCTCGCACACAAAACCGCAACGTTCCTTACACATAAACGTTGGCACAAAGTTAAAACTGAATCGTCAAAAACAAATGAATAGGAATTTTATAAAGATATTTCTTGACAAGATGAAAGGAGTTGAATATGGTTCAAAAATTAATAAGGAAATTACGTTGAATGAAAAAACAACTAAAGATGAAATTAAATCTTTGGTTTCAACAATGGGAAATAAAATTATTTTAAGTTTTTACGACGCATTTCACAATCTTCATCCAACTGAGAAACCTAGGGTTTTAGGAGATTCAGGAGCCTTCACTGATGTTCGAATTGATAATGAAAAAATAAATGTAAAACGTGGGAATCATGGCTGGATGGATAAAGAATGGTCTGAAATCTCAAAAACGGAATTAATTGACATCATTTTTAAGAGCAGGAATTTTAACGGAGGAAAAATGAGAATTGAATCCAGAGTTGCCAGAAAGATTTGGAGAAAAGATGAAAACGGAAAATCATTAATTTATTTTTATCATAAAGTCCCTGAATAAAAAACCATGTGCCAACACCGTGTATAAAAAATTGCTATTTTTAGTTTAACCAATGTCAGTTGCTTTGCTTGCATCTGATTTTCCTTCGGAAAATCCTCGCACACAAGCACGCAACTTTCCATACACATAAACGTTGTAACACATTTGACCAAACAATATAGTTGGAATTAACACAAAGACATATTAAAAAAATAAAATGGACTTCTCGAATGGCATTTGCTAGTCTGGGAATTTTAATTTTTGCTCTTTTGGTAAATGAATTTAGAGAACCATTACTTGGAATTAAAGAAGGTTATGCACCGCATAATTTTGGATTTAACTTTACTTTTTTTCTGCCTGCTATGTTAACTGCACTAGGACTTGGATTGGCTGTTGTTGGAAGAACAATAAAACACTGGGGAATTTGGACGGATTTAAATAAAAAATGGACATTGATTGGATTGTCAATTCCAGCAATTGGATTTTGGGTTTTTATAATTATCAGAATGTTTATTCTCTAAAATATGACTGAATTCATAATCATATCTGTTTTGATAACCCTTTTTGGAGCATTTTTATATTGGGCTTATCTTCCTGATTATCGCAGAAATCCAAAAGAATTTTGGCGGACATTAATCGGAATGCCAATTGGTATGTTACTTGGTGGAATTGGATTTAATGAATTAAACGAACAAATAAAAAAATGGGCGTTTGGAGAAAAAAATAAAAAGAAAACTGAAAAATAAAAACGTGTTACAACAATGTATAACCGCAATTACGGCGGATTCGATTGCGTCCGAATCCACTCGGAATTGCTAACGCCAGTTCTTAACCGAAAATCATTAACTTTAAATCCGTAACTGACGGTTATACGAGACCGTTATGTAGCAGTAAAAACCCAGAAAAAAGCAAACGTAAATTTTGCGGAAATTAAGCGGAATATTACTAGATTTTTGAACTGTATAAAAAAAACAAAGTTTGCGGAATTATTAAAATAACGGAATTTCTAAAAATTTAAGCTAGTAAAAATTAATAGAACGGAATTCTAAAAACGGAAACGGAAAACCAAAAATTGCGGAGAAAGAAAAATATCAAAAACTAAAAAAAAAGGACATTTAAATCTT
>NZ_JBHTJI010000023.1:0-1738 GCF_042675665.1 Mariniflexile jejuense | reverse complement strand
TTTCAATTTTTTTACTCTAGGATTTTCATTCATTGAATTTTGACTAAAACAAATGAAGTTTATTAAAACCAAAAAAGCTAAAGTTGGAATATGTCTGTTTCTCATTTTGGTAATAATGGCTAACGTTTGGTGTATGATTAGTTGCGTGGTTCAGCAACTAATTTAGTAAACAAATACTTGCCAGAGAAAATTCCGAAGGAATTTTCCAGATAAGCACTAGCCATAGCAATTAATTATACACGGTGTTAGCAACTGGCTTTTTTATCCGGTTTATATTTCTTTCCAAATGATTTTATAATTCGGAAATTGGCTTTCAAATCGTTGTTTTAATTCCGCTAATTCTTCTGAATCGAGATTCTGATGCTCAATTTCAATTCCGATTAAATGGTCACTTAAACACCAACCTTTGCATATTAATTTCTGCTCACTTTTGGCTGAATTCAAGGTGATTTGTTGTCCGTGTTCAGTTCCGTAACTCATTAAGTTGACTTTGCTCAATATTTTTTGAATTTTGAGTTTAATCCACTTTTCATTCGGTAAATCAATATTTTCAGGATTTATTTCCTCCGTTTTGAGAAACTTAAAATCCGAGTTTTTAACTGCACTAATAACTTCTGTAGGATATTCTTTCGACCAAGTATAATTTCTGTCGTATGTCATAAATTTATAAAACAGAAAAAATCCTAATATGAATAGGATTGGAATAAATATCAATTTATTTCTTTTCGCTTTGTTCAAAAGTTCGATTTTCAGCTTGTTGCTAACGAAAAGTATAACAAGTGTTGAGCCTTAAACATCCAAATAAAACAGAAACTATGAGTACAGAAATTAGACCACAAAAAACCAATGACAATACTTGTTATACGGTGTTAGGCTCTGTGCCTTCTGTGGTTTACAATGACGATTGCAAAGAAGGACTAAAACGCTTTCCAGATAAATACTTTGACCTAGCAATTTGCGATATACCTTATGGAATTGACGTTGGGAATATGGCTTTTTTGAAAGAAACAAAAACTTTGGTTAAGCAAAAGAATGGAACAAAACTAAACCCTAGAAAAAGCAATAAGACATATACCCAAAAGGAATGGGATAAAGAGCCACCTTCACAGCAGTATTTTGATGAATTATGTAGAGTTAGTAAGGAGCAAATAATTTTTGGAGTTGAATACGTTAATTGGCAAGGTTTAGGAAACGGAAGGATAAAATGGAATAAAGGTGTTGCTGAAGGAATGAGTTTCAAAGACTATGAATTGGCTTATGCCTCTATGCTCGAGGAAACTGTGGAAATTGATTTATTATGGTCTGGAATGATGCAAGCAAAAAGCCTAACAGAACCTATGACACAGCAAGGAAATAAAAAGTTGAATGAAAAAAGAATACATCCTTGCCATAAACCTAGATTATTATACAAAAAATTAATTGCGGATTACGGTTTTGAAGGAATGAAGTTAGTTGATACACACGTAGGCGGTGGCTCGATTAGAATAGAAGCCGATTTAGCAAATTGCGAGTTTACAGGTTGGGAAATTGATAAAGAATATTGGTTGAAGCAAGAAAAGCGTTTTAACCAATATAAAAGCCAATTGCGTTTATGGTAAACCGCATTGAGCCTAACGTTTATGTATAAGGAAAGTTGCGTGTTTGTGCGAGGATTTTCCGAAGGAAAATCAGAAGCTAACAAACAAGCAACTAACTTTGGTTTAGCTAAAACTAGCAATTTTTTTTATACGGTGTTGCC
>NZ_JBHTJI010000022.1:257003-257130 GCF_042675665.1 Mariniflexile jejuense | reverse complement strand
ACAGAGTTTACAGACCAAGTATAGGATGCACCCGAACAGATAGTAGCATTAGTCACCACATCGGCAGGTTTCGGTGTAACCGTTAAGTTAAGCACCTGATCAGCAGTACAGCCATCATTAGTAATAT
>NZ_JBHTJI010000022.1:0-256889 GCF_042675665.1 Mariniflexile jejuense | reverse complement strand
GAAGACCAGATTGCGAGGTTGTATAAACCACAGAGTTCACAGACCAAGTATAGGATGCACCCGAACAGATAGTAGCATTAGTCACCACATCGGCAGGTTTCGGCGTAACCGTTAAGTTAAGTACCTGATCGGCAGTACAGCCATCATTAGTAATACGAAGACTAGATTGCGAGGTTGTATAAACCACAGAGTTTACAGACCAAGTATAGGATGCACCCGAACAGATAGTAGCATTGGTAACAACATCCGTAGGTTTCGTACAGTTTGGTAAAATGTTAATAGCATAGTCTTCAACTTCACCATAAGTGAAAGATTCACAAGAAGTTTGAGAAGTATTATATTTTAAAGAAACTCGCATTCTAGTAGCACCTAATGAAGCAGTTGAAGGAATTGTTACACTAGTTGAAATTGGAGTTGTTTTTGAAGCAGTACTATTTAATATTTGTTCTCCAGCATCATCAAAATCACCATCTTTATTATAATCAATCCATACACGAATAGCATCATTGTATAAAGTTCCAGGCCATGCTTTAGCTACAGAAATATTATAAGAAGAACCAATGGTAGCATTTGTGCTTATAGAAGTAAAGTTTGAATAACCACTACCAAATCCACTAGAATTATTTATAGAACCAAACGTAACATTTCCTATGTAACCACCAGTTGAATTACTACCACTTGACGTACAATAGGTAATTGCAGTAGTAGTGAAGTTTAATGAGTTAGAATATGCAGAATTATTTGTGCCGCAATTTGATCTAACCTGAACCTCATAGTTTGTAGATGGTGTTAAGCTAGTAAGTGAAGTTGTAGGCGATGATAATCCTGAAACACTTGTCCATGTTGGAGAACCAACAATTCTATATCTTAAATCGTATGTAGCTGAAGCAATATAATTCCAGTTTATTGTTGCAGTACTGGCAGCAATTGGAGATGCAACAATTCCAGTAGGTACAGAAGTAACACATGGCACTTGAATACTCATTACCTTAAAATCATCAAAGGTAAAGCCATCAAAGGTTGTAGTTAAATCGTCTTCTCTGTTTGTGCTATCTGTTTTGAATACAAAACGAAATTGAACAGCAGTTCCACCTAATAAAAAATTATTATCCGCTGCATTAATAAGAATTTCTTCCATAACCCACTTGTCCATAGAGTCACCATCATAAACGATACTTCCATTGGTAGATTGAAAAGTTCCTGTTGTTTTATTAAGATGGTAATTTGTTACAGATGTTGCAGCTGGCTTATTATATTTACCACATAGCGGTGTCCAAGTACTTCCAGCGTCACGCCTTGCTTCAAGTTGAACTAAATCAAAGTTCCTTTCCAATTCCCATTTTGCATAAAATTGCACAAGTGCTTGTGTAGAACTTGATAAATTGATAGGATTAGTAAGCGTTATTGTTTTATTTTCATTGTTACTATAAGCTCCAGAAGGTGAGTCTGTAATTGCCACTGAACCTACATATGCATTTGTAGTAGTACCCCAAGTGCCACCAGATGTTGTCCAGTTTGAAGTGTTAACATCATTATCTTGGAATAAAATAGTAGGTTGGTAGTATTTTACAAAGTTAGCGCGGTATATGATAAAATCATCATTACTTAGAGTTACTTGAAATTCAATTTCATCATTTGGTTGAATACCAGCGTTTAAAGTGTATGGTACATTTAAATTACGTTGTTGAAGCTTTGTCCATCCAGATTGAACTGATGGAGACGTCATAGAAGTGATATTGGATGAAACAGGAGTAACAGTTAAAGTAATATTACCATATGTTTTTCCTAAATATTCAACACCAAATGTTAGATTGCCAGATGTGCTTGTTAGGTTACTTTTATTTAGGTCATGAAGTTTAGCAAATTTGCCTGAATGCATAACAGCTATAAAATTCATTCGCATAGCACGTTTTGCTATTGGCACAAATAGACTTGGTGTTGGCCAAAAGTCATCACCATTTTCAGGGGTAAGTGCTAATACATTTTTGCCAGAACCAGAACTAATGGTTCCGTTTGAATTAACTGATGGACCGCCTAACATCCAGTCATTTACGTCGCCATTGGCTTCATATAATGTATTAGGCGCAGAGCCATAAATGTACCTGTTGTATTGTGTTAAATCATGACAAATTTTTGCATATTCATCTTCTCTTCCAGAGTCTGCGGCATTTATATATCCGTTATATGAAGATGTTACAATTGAATTTAAACCACCATGATGATTTACAGCAACTTTAATGTCGTGGTTTGTTATAAAATCTTGAACAATTTGGGTTTCAGGCTCAGAACCAGCAGAAAGACCACGGAAGGTATCACTATTGGTTGTAGGTGAAGATCCACTATTATCCCATCCCCAATAGTAATTAAAGTTTCTGTTTAAATCTACACCCCTTTTATTGTTTGAAGAAGCAGTAGTTCCACTGTTATATCCTGATGGGCCTAAGTTTTTTCTCTGTAACCCACCGCCAGATGGTGCTATTACTTCGTTCCAACGAACACCATCAGGATTTGTTATTGGAATAAAGTATAATTCTTGGTTATCAACTATGTTTTTTATGTATGGGTCGCTATTATAGTTTTCAAGAATGTACCACATAAAATACATAACATTCATTAAACTATTAGCTTCCCTAGCATGCATCATACCTGTTATTAAAGTTTCAGGTTCATTAGGTTCGTTTATATCTGGATTATCTGAAATTCTAACATAATACACCGTTTGTCCTGGCCATGTTGTGCTTCCTGTACTATTACCATGTGTTTTTTGCCCTGTTGAAGAAGCATCTGTTTTAACAGATATTAAATTAGGGTATAAACTACGCATTAAATCTAATTGTGCTAAGGTTTCACTTACGGTTAAGCATCCACCCATGCTTCCTAACTGAAAATTGGCTGGTTCTGTCCATTCAATCTCATCACAATCGTCATGTTGTGCAGGGTTGTTTATAGTTGTGTTTTTTAAACTCAACGTTTTTGCAGAAGATACTTTATCTGATTTAGACTTATTTTGTCTAGCTAAAAACTTTGCTTTATTTAATTCTGCTTTGGCTTTAGGTAGCTCAATTGCATTTCTTTCTTCATAATACTTAACTAAATCGTCAATTAAGACATTATAATAAATACCATTTTCTTGTAATTGAACTAGATCTGAATTACCTAATTCCATTTCTAAATTGTTTCCTACAAATTTTGGTCCGCAATTTAAATCAATTCCAGCATTTTTTATCTTTAATAGAGTACTTTGAGAAGGGTTTGGTATTGAAATTCTTTTTGAAAATGTTTCATTTTGAGAGAAACTAAGTTGTACAAAAAGAAAAAGTAAACAACTTAGGAGAGTAATTTTTTTCATGAGAGGTTAAGTTAAATTTGAAGCCTTTGGTTAGCTAATTCAAATATATTTTGGGTAAATATATAATTAATATTTAAAAACATCTATGAAATGCATAAAAAATCGATAAAATGCAAAATGTAATTATTTTTATTTTGTTAATTATTTGATTTTTAGATATATATGTTTTGATTGATTTAAGTGGGTATAGAATAAAATTAGAAGTAGTTATTTTATAGTAATTAGTACAATTTATTTGTGATAATAAAAAAGGCGTTTTAGGTTAACCTAAAACGCCTTTTTTATTAAAAATCAGTTAATTAGTTTAATTTTTATCAATTTAACTTCACAATTTTAAAAGTATTAAGAGCTTCTGTGCTGTTATTAATTTTAACGATATAAACACTTGGTGGTAAACTTGAAATATTAAAATCGTGATTTTCTCCAAAGTTACCTTTAAATGTTTTAACTAATTTGCCTGCTATACTATATATGTTTAGATTATAAATATCTTTATTTATTGAAAATGAGTCTTTAACAGGATTAGGATATAGTTTAACTTCTTTAGATGTATTTAAACTAATTGTGCTTAAATTTTGGGTTTGCGAATATAATCGATACTCTCCCGGTTGTAAACTAATGGTAGCTGTTGGATTGGTTACATTTATTGAATTTCCAGAGAATGTATCATACCAATTACCTGTAGCTGGAAAGTTTGGGTTTACAGATTGTGTTGTTACATCAAAATTGGCTACTATTACAACATCTAAATTTCCAACATTATCGTTTAGATTAATGCGTTTAACAAGTCCGTTTACACTTAATAAATAATCATTAGTATTAAAAGTAGATGGAAATTGTTTTTTAAGTTGCATCATTTTTGTTGTTACATTATGTAAATCTACTCTGTCTGTTTGGGTATCGTACCCTAAAGCCCAAGGCACTGGTTTTCTTTCAAGTCTGCAGCTTCCATCATTTATATTGGTTGCACAATTAATGCTTTTATCATACCCTAATTCTCCAAATTGCCAAATCATTTTTGGTCCAGGAATACCATAAAAAACTACCGATGCAGCTTCCTGTCTATCAAGTGCAGTTGCTAAGTTTTTAACGTTATAACCGCCGTTGGAATTTCCGTATGCTAAATTTTTAACCATCAAACGTTCTTCATCATGACTTTCCATATACCCAACAACATGTGGGTTATTCCAACCTCTGTTTTTATATGATAACCAAGAAACATCTGAATCTGTTGCATACCCCATAGTATTTTGATTAAAATTGTGATTTAGATTTCCCCAAAGCATTATACCATAATTAGCTAATTCGGTTTCTTCAGAATTATCCGATAAATGTTCAAAAATAACATAAGCTTGATTTCCTGCATCATGATTCCATACATGATCTGCATAAGCTTTTAAATTTGCTATTCTAGCTGCATCATAAGCACTTGCCCAATTGTTAGCACCGTAATAAAGTGTATTTGAAAAGCCTTTTGTGAAATCGAAACGGAAACCATCTATTTTATATTCATTCATCCAAAAACTTAAAACATCATTAAAAAAGTTTACTGTATATGTAGATTCATGGTTGAAATCATAACCCCAATGTGCGTTTGTATTATCAACTAAATTATGATTTTGGTTATAATAAGGACTATTGGCTGCGGGTTTATTGTTTACACTATCCCAATACATTTGAAGTAAAGGTGATTGACTGTACGAATGATTAAAAACAACATCAGTAATTACGGCTATACCACGTTGGTGGCAAGCATCAACAAATGCTTTTAAATCGTTATTTGTTCCGTAAGCTTTATCTAAAGCCATGTAAAATGATGGGTTATAGCCCCAACTATCGTTTCCTTCAAACTCATTAATGGGCATAAGTTCTATAGCAGTAACGCCTAAATTTTGTAGATAATCTAGATGTGTTATGGCTTCTTGGTAAGTATCACTAGTTGTAAAATCTCTTAAAAGCATTTCGTAAATAACAAGATTTTCTTTGTTTGGTTTAGTAAACGATGTGTTTTGCCAAGTATAAGTTGTTTCATTAATTTTAAAAGTTGAAACAATGCCTGTAGTTTGTCCCGTAGGATATGCCATTAAATTAGGGTAGGTTGTGTTTGATATGTATTGATCGTTGTTTGGGTCGAGAACTTTTTTTGAATAAGGATCTGCAACTTTTAAGTTATAATCTATAACATATTGATAAGCATATTCTGTATTAGGGTTCAAACCACTTACTGTTAGCCAAAAATAATCACCATCTTTTTTCATTTGATATGTTTGGTTAAGTGCCCAGTTATTAAAACCACCAACTAAAAAAACATCGGTTTTTAAAGGAGCTTGTAAAACAAAGGTTGCAGTACCATCGCCATTGTTATTAAAACCATTTTTTAAACCAGCTGGTTTTGTTTCGTTTTGAGTAGTTGTTTTTACATAAACTGAAACACTTTTTTGTTTGGTTTCTCCATTTTGGGTTGCACTAGCTTGTATGGTGTGGTTTCCTGTTGTAGTAAATGTATAAGAACTTGATGTAGCAGTTGTATTTGATGCCGTTTTAATTGAAGTATTATTTACTTTCAATTCTAAATTAGCGTTAATGCTTGACGCTGCACTAATAGTAATATTATCGTTTATATTAAAAACCGAGTTATTAGAAGGGTTTGTTATGGTAACATTTAAACCTTCAGCATAAATAGGAATAAAAATGTCGGGTCTAGATTGTGCATTTCCAGCACTATTTCTAAAAACGATAGCAATATTGGTAACCACTTCACCTACATTAACGTTGTAATAGGTAAGAATATCTGGAGAAATAGTTAGTTGGTATGTGTTTGTACCTGTTCTTGTTAATTTTGGTTGTGTTGTATTATTTCCCCATGAGCCAATAACATGTCTCCAATCAGAATTACTTGTTGAAGCAGATGTAAGTACACCTGTATGTGCATAAACATCGCCCGTATAACCTGCTAATTCAGTTCCTGCAGCATTAAATGTAATAACTAAAGTGTTTGCAGCAGTAGGAATAGCAGGAGTGGTAGTAACCACTTGCGATTGTATTGTGGCTACAAAAGTTAAAAAGAAAATGTATAATAGTTTTTTCATAATCTTATTTTTTTGAAAAAAAAAGGCTGATACACATCAGCCTTTTTTATATGTTTAAATAGAAATTTAGTTAGGAATAATTACGTAATTACCATCTAAATCATTAAACCATACGTTATAGCTACCGCTAGCTTTAGTAAACGGGAAATTATTTCCACTTCCAGCTAAAAGTGCTTTACCATAAAGTTGAGTAGATCCTGTATGTCTCCATACATCATTCCATTGGTCATTTGCTCTAATTAAAAACTCTTGACCATTTGTAAAGTTTACAGCTAAAGCATACCACAGATGCGGGTTGTTAGCGTCTTTAGTGAAATTAATTTCATCTGCATCACCCCAGCCACCAATGGCTTGACCAATAATTCCCATGGTTGTATAAGTTGTAGCGCCAGAAGCATTAAAAGGACTTACAGTATAACTGCCAGATTCTCCCACGGTTGTTAAATTATAAGTATAATAACCAGCAGTAGCTACATTGAATGTTCCTGGATCTGATCCACTACCTAAATTTACAGCTAATGAAGAACCACCATTAGTACCCCATTGCGGTTGCCACTGTCCTTTAGTTTGTAAAAGTTTAAATGCTCCAGCTTTAAAGTACCCTGTGAAAACATAGGCATTTGGAACATCTTGATTTCTAAACATAGGTGTGTTGTTATTGTTATTGTCCCACCCAGGTGTAGTAGCATCTCCAACCATATATAAATTAGGGAAAGTTGCAAGATAAGGTGTAACAGATATTGTAACAGGTGTTGAAATTCTTTCTAAAACATTACCGTTAGAATTTGTAATTTTTGCAATAACTCTAATAGCCATATTTCCTGCTACAGTAGGAGATAAACCAATACCAATTGCTACAGCATTAAAATCTGCATGTGTTGCTGTTACAGATGTATTGTTTTTAACACTTCCAATTAATACTGGAGCAGCAAAATTTGTACCTGCAGCAGCAGCTTCAATGGTGTAATTTACATCAACGCCTAAAGTAGATGTTAAAACGGCATCTGTCCAATTAATTGTTATAGCTGTTTGACCAGAAGTTCCTATAGATAATACAAAAGGAGCACTAGCTGTTGGACTTGTTATTTGAGGTGCTTGCGTAGGATACGTAGTTACTAAATACTGAACAGCATTACTCATTGTGCCTCCTGCATTAACTCTTAGATAAATAGCAATATCACTAAAGTTAACAGCACCAGCATTTCTAATAGCAGTATTTAAAGCAGCAACACTTATTGAAAATGAATTTGAACTTGCAGTACCTAAGTTTACAATTGAAGTAAATTCAGAATCTAAAGCCATTTCGATAGAATATGAAGAGCTTTCAGTTAAATTATCATTCCAAGATAAGGTAATTGCAGAATTTGCTGGTGTTCCAAAATTTAGAAACACATTACTAATACCTGGTTCTTGTAAAACCAAAGCAGGCTCTGGTGATGTTATTTCTATACTTTCCTCTGTTTCACAAGCCGAAAAAACTAGCACTAGTGAAAGAAAAAGGAAGCTTATTTTTTTTATATATAAATTCATATCTATTTTTTTTATTGATTATAAATTCAACGGTATTAGTATGTATCGACCTGTTAAGTCGTTAAACCAAACATCATAATCGTCTTCTACAACAACAGGTATATTTCCGCCGTTTACAGTGGCTTGACCAGAAAACTCGGTAGTACTAGCCCAAACAGAGCCTGTGTTTGTTTTAAATTGTAAGTCACCAGGTACTAAGTGTACACTGTTTAAGTACCAAATATGACCATCAAACCCTAACTTATTCATTGTGGTTGTTGTACTAGCAGAACCTTGTATACTCATGCTAGTGTAATTTGTAGCACCAGTAGCATTATAAGGTGTGAATGAATATGTTTTTGCCGAAAAATTAATAGTAAAAGTATAGTAACCAGCAGTAGCAATTGCTGCATTATTGTTAGGAAACGTACCTGGGTCTGTTCCTGTACCTGGGTTAACATCAATTGTGGTTTTATCATTCGTTCCCCATTGTGGTTGCCATAATCCTTTAGTTTCTAGTAACTTGAATTGTCCTGCTGAGAAATAACCAGTGTAATAATAAATGTTTGAATTTGATGGATCTCTAAAAAGAGGATTATTATTACTATTGTTGTTCCAACCTGGTGCTGTTGCATCTCCAACTAAATAATAGTCCTTAAATTTATAGTTGAAATATGGATAGACATTAAAATTAATATTGTTGGAAACCACAGGTAAACCATTTTGAGTACCAAGTGAAGATGTAACTCTTGCATAAAGCGTGTTCCAAGCAAAAGGAGGTAACCCAACAGCACCTGCAGCCGAGTTTAATTCACTAACAGATAATGTAACAGTATTGTTTCCATTAACAGTAGCTGCTGTTGTTGCATTGGTAAAAGCTTCATCTGAAGCTATTTGAATGCTATAATTAACTGAAGCTTGTTGTCCATAATCGGCTATTGTCCAACTTAATGTTATAGCAGGATTATTAATGTTTACCGGATCTAGTTCTATATTAGTAATAGCTAAGTTGGATAAAACAACAGGTTCTGTACTAGTAACTTCAAATGTATCTGTAGTATCTGTACATGAACTAAACAGCGATAAAACAATGGCTGTTAGCATTGAAATTGATATGTTTTTCAAATTTTTCATTGTTATTGTTTTTTTATTAATACCCAGCATTTTGAGTAAGATTAGGATTTGCAGCCATACTAGCTGTAGGTATTGGATAAACTTTGAAATGCGCAGGAAGTGATATACCGTTGCTACCATTACCTTTCCAAGCCCAATTGTAATTACCGCCAGTAAATTTGCCGTAACGAATTAAATCTTGTCTTCTATGAGCTTCCCAATGTAGTTCACGACCTCTTTCATCTAAAATAAAATCTAGAGTTAATTCGCCAGAAGTAATTGTATTAGTGTTATTTGCTCTGTTTCTTAAAGCATTAACATAGCCAACGGCAGTTGATAAACTTCCGCCACCACCTCTCAAGTGGGCTTCAGCATACATTAAATATACATCGGCTAATCTGAATAAAGGGAAATCGGTATCTACAAATGTTTGGTCTACACCGTAACCGCCAGTTGATTTTGCATTTGAATATTTTCTAAGAATATAACCAGAATCTCTATCGGAGATATCGGTAATTTCGATAGATCTACCACTAGATATAATAGTATTTCTTGTATCATTTGCAAAGGCAGGTCCAAAAAGGTTAGCAAGTTGTTTTCTTACTCTTAATGCGCCACCCCAGCCTCCAGCTGAAACACCTAATGCAGTACCATTTACTTCTATACTTCCTACTTCACCATTTATCATAACAGTGGTTGGCCCGTAATTTTGAGTTGTTAAACCATCTGAAACAATTGGAAAAATTATTTCGTTTATAGCAGAGTTTGTATTGTTGTCTGCCATAAAATTATGAAGATAATTGGTTGCTAATGTGTAACCGCCACTAATTATTTTTTCGCAATAGCTTAAACAATCAGCATAGTGGTTTTCATTAATATAAACTTCAGAATTTAAATACATTTTAGCTAAAATCATGTATGCAACCGATTTATCTGCTCTACCGTATTGGTTTTGTCTAGAAGCAATTAAATCTGTATCTATAGCTTTTAATTCAGTTTCTATGTAATCAAATAATTGTGCTCTATCATATGCTTGTGGTTGAGAATTAAGCGCATCATCTTCAGTTGTGAAGTTAGCTTTGCCAAAAATATCCATCATATAATAGTATGCCATAGCTCTCATTAATCGGGCTTCAGCTCTATAAGCAGGCATTTCATTTCTTACGGCAGCAGATACATTTCTAGAATCTAATTTTGCATCGGTAGTTTCTCTTAAAAAGTTATTAGCCAATGCTATTGATAAATGTGCTCTACTAAACATACCCAGTAGTAATGGGTTTTGTGCTGTCCAAAGGTTTCTTTGTATTTCTCTGGTTCCAGGGTCATTTTCATAAGACCAAATCATTTCGTCTGCAGAAAGTGTTTGTACATATAAAAGCACACGACCAAATTGGCTAGTTCCTGCATCTATATTTTTTAGGTTTGAACTACCAGCACCATCAGTACCCGTTAATGCTAAATTTGCATAAATACCTGCTAACACTTGTTTGTAAGCACTTTCATTTTTAAAAAGATCTGCGCTAAGTGTTGTTTGATCGTCGTTTGGAGTAATATTTAAATCGTCTGTACAGGCTGTTAATGTAGCTATACAAATTCCTATTAATCCAATTGTTTTGTATATTTTAAAACTTGTTTTCATAGTTTTTTTATTAAAATTTGAAGTTAGCTCCAGTTAAAATGGTACGAGGTCTAGGGTAAATTAAATTGTCTATACCACCAAATACTTCAGGATCTAAGCCACTATAATTTGTAATGGTGAATACATTTTGAACACCACCCCATAAACGAATACTTTTTAATGTTTTTGAAATGTTGTTAAATGTGTATCCTAAAGTGATGTTGTCCATTTTTAAGAATGAAGCATCTTCTAAATAGATGTCTGATATGATAACATCAGCTGTTCTTTGAAAAGACGTATTTAATACAGATGTTGGTAAATTAGCTAATACTGAATTGTCTAAAATACGTTCATATTGTGCTCTTGATGAGTTTACGTTATTGTAAGCGTAGTTTCCAATATTGGCTCTCAAATTAAAAGATAAATCGAAATTTTTGTAATTAATGTTCGATTGGAACCCTAGAATAACATCGGCATTTGGGTTTTCTTTTAAATAGCGGTCGTTATCATTAATAATATTATCACCATTTAAATCAACATAAGCACCTTCAATTGGATTGCCAGATGTGTCATACAGTTGTTTGAATACGCTAAATGAATTTGGTGCTTCACCTTCTCTTAATAATTGAATATTATTACCAGTACCACCAGCAATACCACCAGTTCTAACATCTTGTCCTAGTGCTAATTCTTTAATTTCTCTGTTTAAAAGTGTTGCATTAAAATTAAAGTTAATATTTAAGTCATCATTTTTAATTACTTCTGTATTTAATGAAAACTCAAGTCCTTGAATTTGCAATTCACCAATGTTTTGGATAATACTGTTTGAAAAGTTAGTACCATCTGCAACTGAAGCTGTAAATAATAAATCGGTTGAGTTTTTTTGGAAGAAGTTTAATGATCCTGAAACTTTATTATTAAATAAACCATAATCTAAACCAAATTCAAGTGTGCTTGTTTCTTCCCATTTAAGGTCTGGATTTATTTCAGAAGCTATTAAAGATTCAATTACTTGGTTTCCAAATTGGTATTGCGAGTTTTGGTCGCCACCTCTGTATCTGTTTAAAAAGATATCGTTATTACCGCTAATATCTTGTTGTCCTGTAATACCGTAACCTACTCTTAGTTTTAAACTTGAAATGGTTGTGTTATTTTTTAAGAAATCTTCATCGCTTATATTCCAAGCAAAAGCAGCAGCAGGGAAGTTACCCCAACGGTTATTTTCGCTGAAACGTGATGTACCATCTCTTCTATAAGTAAGAGTAAATAAATATTTATCTGAAAAAGTTAAGTTTGCTCTACCAAAAAAGCCAATTAAAACAACATCAGGATCGGCAAATGTACTAGGGAAACTTGCTGTATCTCTTTGGTTTCCGGTATTACCACCATTATTAGTGAATTTTTGGTATGAATAACCTGTCATAAGTTCTGTACGTACAGTACCAAATTCTTTACTATAGTTTAAATAACCATCAAGTGATTTGTTTGTTCTTTTTTGAGTTCCAAAAGAAGAGAATCCTTTTACAGGATCATTTGTAGCTATAGCAGTTGATGTATAATCTATTGATGTAGAAGATGTTTCATCATAACCAATATTTACAACAGCTTTTAGTTCTGGTAAAAAATGGAATTTATAGTCAAAATTTAAGTTTCCATAACTTCTGTTAGCATCACCATAATTATACCTTTGAAGTAATGATGCAACAGGGTTTGTTGTACCATTTGAAAGTAAAGACCCGTTTCTGTGTTGGTAAAAACCATCAAAAGGTGATGATGGGTCGTATACTGGTTGTGTAGGGTCATATTGTAATGCAGCACCAATTTGTCCTGTATCGGCAAATCGGTTATCTTCAAATGCAAAATTAGCATTTAAGTTAATTTTTAAATGATCGTCAAGCATACTAGGGTTTAAAGCTAAACCTAAAGTTCTACGATTAAATTCTGAAGTTACTAAAGCACCTTCTTGATCTGTAGTTCCAAACGAAAAACGCGCAGGAAGTACTTTAAATAATGATCCTTGTAACGATACATTGTGTTGTGAAGAAACGGTGTTTCTAAAAATTTCATCTTGCCAATTAGTACTTGCTGTACCTAATAAACTTTCATTTAAAGTAGATCCGTTAACAGGTTGCGATGCTATTAATTGTCTAAACTCATCTCCAGAAAACACACCAACTCTATCGGTTAGTTCTCCAAAGCTGTATTGGGCATCATAGGTAGCACTAAACGTAGCTTTACCTTTTTTAGTTACAATAATAATTACACCATTTGATGCTCTAGAACCATAAATAGCAGTAGCAGATGCATCTTTTAATACAGAGAATGAATCAATATCATTAGGGTTAATTGCAGCTAATACACCATTTGAACCATTTACACCATTATTATCAATTGGTAATCCGTCTATAATGATAAGTGGGTTGTTTGAGGCATTAATAGAAGAACCGCCTCTAATTCTGATTTCTGAACCAGAACCTGGCGAACCACTAGTATTAATACTTACACCAGCAACACGACCGCTTAATAAATTTTCTGGTGTAACAATGTTACCTTTTGTAAATTCTTTAGCTGTGATTGATTCAACAGAACCAGTAGCATCTTTTTTGGTAGTAGTACCATAGCCAATTACAACAATTTCATTTAGTTGTGCTGCATCTTCTTTTAATTGAACATTTAAAGAAGCTTGCCCATTATAAGTAATTTCTTGAGCTTGGTAGCCAACATAAGAAAATACTATAATGTCGCCTTTTTTTGCATTAATTTGATAATTTCCATCAAAATCTGTTGCTGTTCCTGTAGTAGAGCCTTTTATAACGACATTTACTCCAGGTAGCGGAATAGAAGTTGACTGTTCTGTTACTGTTCCTTTTACAGTATTTTGCCCATACATAAATGCAGGCGCAAAAAACAATAAAAACAGCAAACTAGTAATAGTTGTTTTCATATAAATTTGTTAAAATGTGTTAATTTAGTTTGGTTATATTTTTACTTCTCAATGTTAAAATTATGTAAAAATTGTGTAAAGAAATAATTGTGTATTGCGAAATACGCAACGAAAACGTTTTCGTGTTGACAACTTTTTATTATAACTGGGTAATTTTGTCAAATTATTAAAATAATTGAATTTTACGAAAACGTTTGAGATTTTTTTAGTCTCAAAAAACAGAAGTTTTATTCAGGTGATTTTTCAAGAAGATTTAAGTTTTAAATCGTTATATTACAAAGATGCTTATATTTAGAAACTTTCCCGCTTAGAATTATTAATAAAAATGAAACGAAAAATAACCTTAAAACAAATAGCCAAAGAATTAGATGTTTCTATTTCAACTGTATCCAAAGCCTTAAGTGGCAGTAAAGAAATAAGTGAAGATACCACGCAAAAAATTCAAGCATTTGCAAAATTATATAACTATAAACCTAATAATATTGCTTTAAGCTTAAAAAACAGAAAAACAAAAACTATTGGCATTATTATACCAGAAATAGTCCATCATTTTTTTTCAACTGTTATTCGAGGTATTGAATTGGTTGCCAATAAACGTGGCTATAACGTAATTGTAGGTTTATCAAATGAATCGTTCACAAAAGAAATTATCAATATGGAAATGCTAGCTAATGGTAGTATTGATGGTTTTATTTTATCTATTTCTAAAGAAACATTACTAAAACAAGATTATCATCACTTTAACGCTACCATAAATCAAGGTATGCCAATTGTTCTTTTTGATAGAGTAGTGAATGAAGTTGAATGTGATAAGGTTATAGTTGATGATTATAAAGGTTCTATAAAGGCAGTAAATAAATTAATTTCAACAGGCTGTAAAAAAATTGGGTTAATAACCACTATGGATTATGTAAGTGTTGGCAGACTAAGAACGCAAGGTTATTTGGAAGCTCTACAAGACAATAAAATAATAGCAGATGCTAATTTGATTTTAAAAATTGATGATAGTTTAGATGTTGAAGGTCATTTAGATATTTTGGAAACTGAAATAGAAACTTTTTTTAAAGCAAATGATAAAATTGATGGCGTTTTTGCTGTTAATGAGTTATATGCCGTAACAGCTATGAAGGTTGCTAGAAAACTTGGTTATAAAATACCAGACGATATTCAAGTAATAGGTTTTACAGATGGTGTACTATCAAAACATGCAACGCCTGGTTTAACAACTGTTAGCCAACACGGACAAAAAATTGGCGAAAAAGCAGCCGATTTATTAATAGATAGATTGGAAATGGAAGACAGTGAAAGTGCTTATTTTATTGAGGAAACCGATGTGAATCAGAACTTTAAAACAATTGTAATTGAAACCGAATTAATAGAAAGAGACTCAACTAAATAAAAATTTTTATTAGGTTGCATTAAAATCTTTTATATATTTGCTGCAAATCAAAACTTATATTTTTACTTCTCACTAGTAAGTTTTGATAAGTATATGCTTATCAAAATAGTATTAATTTAATATACTATTTTAATGGAAAAGCGTAGATTAAGTTTCTGGCAAATCTGGAATATGAGTTTCGGATTTCTAGGAATACAATTTGGTTTTGCACTTCAAGGAGGCTTTATGTCTCGAATTTTTCAAACGTTAGGAGCTACTCATGATGATATTCCATTGTTATGGATTGCTGCACCACTAACAGGATTGCTTGTGCAACCAATAATTGGTTACTTAAGTGATAGAACGTGGCATCCTAAATTGGGACGACGACGACCTTATTTTTTAGTAGGAGCCATTTTAAGCTCTATAGCCTTATTTTTTGTACCACACTCTTCTGCACTTTGGATGGCAGCAGGTTTTTTATGGATACTTGATGCTTCCATTAATATATCTATGGAACCTTTTAGAGCATTAGTTGCTGATAAATTACCAGAATCACAACGGTCTTATGGTTTTGTTGTTCAAACATTAATTATAGGTATAGGCACTTGGATTGCGAGTAATTTACCTTGGTTAATTTCTAATTTAGGTGTGAGTGATGCTGCTCCACAAGGTGTTGTACCTATGTCTGTTAAAGTTGCATTCGGTATAGGAGCATTTGTATTTCTTCTAAGTATTTTGTACACAATTTTCACAACTTCTGAATATCCGCCAGAAGATATGGAAGCGTTTCAAGAAGAAAAGCAAAAGAAAAACCAATTCATTTCAGATATTGTAAACAATATAGGAAATATGCCAGCTACCATGAAAAAGTTAGGCGTTATCCAATTTTTCTCTTGGTTTGCCTTTTTCACAATGTGGAGTTTGGCTAATCCAGCATTAACAGAGCATGTTTTTAATGCACCAGCACCAATTGAAGCGAATTATAACATGAGTGTTAGTTCGCAAAAAGAAGCATTCGATGTTGCTAATACGTCTTTTCAAAAAGCATCAAATTTGGTAGGTTCTGCAATGGGTGTTTATGGGTTGTCTTCAATGGCATTTGCTTTATTATTAACACTTTATACATCTAAAAGAAATATTAATAGAAAGTATGTTCACATGGCATCACTAATTCTTGGTGGTATTGGATTTATTGGTATGTATTACATAAATAGTCCAGAAAATTTAAAGTATTGTTTTGCTTTAGTAGGATTGGCTTGGGGTAGTATTTTATCAATGCCTTATGCCATGTTATCAAGTTCTGTAGACCCAAAAAAGATGGGAATGTTCATGGGTATTTTTAACATGTTTATAGTAATTCCACAAATAATAGCAGCACTTGGAGGCGTAAATTACATTTCAGGTTTAATAGGAAATGAAGCCATAAATGCCATGCTTGTAGCGGGTGGAAGTTTAATAATTGCAGGACTATGTAATTTTTTAATTACTAATAAGTCGGCAATTTCATATCAATCATAAGTAATGAATACAATAGGAATTATATTCGATTTAGACGGTGTTATTGTAGATACCGCAAAATATCATTTTTTAGCTTGGAAACGTTTAGCAGATGATTTGGGGTTTGAATTTACCGAAGCACACAACGAACTACTAAAAGGCGTAAGCAGAGTTCGATCACTAGAAATTTTATTAGAGATAGGAAAGGTGCAACTTTCTGAAGCAGAGAAGCAAAGTATTCTAATTAGTAAAAATGAGCATTATCTTACCTACATTACAAAAATGGGAGCTGATGAGATTTTACCTGGCGTTGAAGCATTTCTTGATACGTTAGACGCTTTAGGTATTCAGTATGTATTAGGTTCGGCTAGTAAAAATGCACCTTTAATTTTAAAACAAGTAGGGCTTTTTAGTAGGTTTAAAGGTATTGTTGATGGTAATAGTGTATCAAAAGCTAAACCAGATCCAGAAGTATTTCTTATAGGAGCACAAAAACTTAAACTACCGCCAAAACAATGTGTTGTTTTTGAAGATGCCATTGCTGGTATAGAAGCGGCAAAACGTGCAAACATGATTTCAGTTGGAATAGGGGATAAAGAAACCCTAAGTGAAGCCGATTATATTTTTAACAGTTTTACAGAAATTGGTTCCAACTTTTTACAAGAATTAATTAATAGAACAGAGAAACAAGAACAACGATTATAGAAAAGAATGTGGATTTTTAGTTCAAAACTACAATCTATTTTCCATTATCTATTTTCTCATATCTAAAAAAACATGAATCAAAATTATATAAAACCAGATAGTTGGTCAATCATAGAAGAAGGTTTTAACACCAATCGTGTAGAATCTTCAGAAAGTTTATTCAGTATTGGTAATGGTGCTATGGGGCAACGCGCCAATTTTGAAGAACACTATTCGGGTAAAACATTTCAAGGCAGTTATATTGCTGGTGTGTATTACCCCGATAAAACCCGCGTGGGTTGGTGGAAAAATGGCTACCCAGAGTATTTCGCCAAAGTATTAAATGCACCTAATTGGATAGGAATTAACATTGAAATAAATGGTGAACAACTCGATTTATTCACCTGTAAAAAAGTAGAAAATTTTAGGCGCGAACTTAATATGAAAGCAGGTTGGTTATCTAGAAGTTTTAAAGCTACACTTCAAAATAACATACAAATTGAAGTAGAAACCAAACGTTTTTTAAGTTTAGATCTAGATGAGGTTGGTGCAATTCAATACGTTATTAAACCAGTAAATGGAGATGCAACCATTACATTTCAACCATATTTAGATAGTGGTATTACAAATAAAGATACCAATTGGGATGATAAATTTTGGGATACTTTAAGTGTTTCTCAAGAAAACAATCAAGCATTTATTCAAGCTAAAACCATGAAAACAGATTTTCATACCTGTACATTTATGGAATCTGAAGTATTTGTAAATGGAAAACCAGTATCTATTCAGCCAAAAGTAAATACAGATAAGCAATTTGTATCATTTAGTTACGAGCATCAAATAAAGAAAAATGATGTTTATATCATTCAAAAATTTGGTGGTTACACTGTTGATAGAAACCATGACAAAACCAAACTTGTTCCTGCAGCTAAAGAAGTGCTTAAAAAAGCTATTAGTTTAGGTTTTAGTGGTTTGTTAGAAAACCAAAAGCAAGCTTGGGCAAGCATTTGGGAAATGGCAGATATTACTATTGAAGGTGATGTAAAAGCACAACAAGGTATTCGTTTTAATATTTTCCAATTAAATCAAACTTATTTAGGTAAAGATTCAAGACTTAACATTGGTCCAAAAGGGTTTACTGGCGAAAAATATGGAGGAAGCACCTATTGGGATACCGAAGCCTATTGTATACCATTTTATATGGCTACTAAAGATCAACAGGTTGCAAAAAGCCTTTTGGAATACCGCTATAATCATTTAGAAAAAGCTATTGAGAATGCCGAAAAGAATTTAGGATTTAAAAATGGAGCTGCATTATACCCTATGGTAACCATGAATGGTGAAGAGTGTCACAACGAATGGGAAATTACCTTTGAAGAAATACACCGAAATGGCGCCATCGCTTTTGCTATTTATAACTACTACCGTTACACAAATGATTATTCATATATACCAGAAAAAGGGTTGGAAGTGCTTATTGGCATTGCCCGTTTTTGGCAACAACGTGCTACGTTTTCAAAGGATAAAAATAAGTATGTAATTTTAGGAGTTACAGGTCCAAATGAATATGAAAACAACGTAAATAATAATTTTTATACCAACTATTTAGCACAGTGGTGCATCAATTATACTTTGGAAAATATTCAAAAAATTGAAAGTGAATACGCTTCCGATTATACTAGAATTATGAATAAAGTAAAGCTTTCAAAAGCAGAGATGAATACTTGGAAAACAGTTGCAGATGCTATGTATTTCCCGTATTCTGAAACACACAAGGTATTTCTTCAGCAAGACGGATTTTTAGATAAAGAATTAGTAACGGTTTCAGAACTAGATAACGCGCAACGCCCTATCAATCAAAAATGGAGTTGGGACAGGATTTTGCGTTCGCCATACATTAAACAAGCCGATACCTTACAAGGATTTTATTTGTTTGAAGATGCTTTTACAACTCAAGAATTAGAACGTCATTTTAATTTTTACGAGCCTTTTACAGTTCACGAAAGTTCGTTGTCGCCATGTATTCATAGTATCCAAGCTGCCAAATTAGATAAAATGGAACAAGCTTATGCATTTTATTTACGAACATCAAGGTTGGATTTAGACGATTATAACCACGAAGTGCATGAAGGGTTGCACATAACCTCCATGGCTGGAACTTGGATGAGTATTGTTGAAGGTTTTGGTGGTATGCGAATTAAAAATAACACCTTATCATTTACACCAAAAATTCCTAAAGAATGGCAAGGATATTCATTTAAAGTGAATTTTAGAAATAGAATTTTAAAAGTTACTGTTAGTAATAATAAAACTATTTTCTTGCTAGAAAGTGGTGACGATTTAGAAATTCTAGTCAACAATAAAGCAGTATTAATAAAAAATAAACAGTTGCAAACGTTAAATTCTATTAGTGCTTAAAACACAAAAATTAATAATATGAAAATAAAATCAGTTTTAGTAACCTTAGCCTTTTTAGTATCGGCATTTAATTTAGTTATCGCTCAAGAGTTAAAGTCGCCTAATGGAATGTTAACTATGCAGTTTTCGCTAAAAAATGATGGAACACCAACCTATCAATTATCCTATAAAGATAAAGCGGTAATAAAATCAAGTACTCTAGGTTTAGAGTTAAAAGATGATAAAAAATCGTTACTGAATGATTTTGTTGTTTCCAAAACAAACACCTCAACGTTTGATGAAACTTGGAAACCTGTTTGGGGCGAAGTAAATGCCATTCGTAATCATTACAACGAATTAGAAGTTACTTTAAAGCAAAACGAAACCAATAGAATAGTTATAATTCGATTCCGTTTATTTAATGATGGGTTAGGGTTTCGTTACGAATTTCCAGAACAAAAAAAACTAGTTTATTTCGTAATTAAAGAAGAAAAAACACAATTTGCAATGACTGGCGATCATACAGCATTTTGGATTCCAGGAGATTATGATACCCAAGAATATGATTATACAGAATCTAAACTATCAGAAATACGTGAAAAATTTGATACAGCTGTAACAAGTAATGCATCACAAAAACAATTTTCAAAAACTGGTGTGCAAACAGCCCTAATGATGAAAACGAATGATGGTTTGTACATTAATTTACATGAAGCAGCACTAATTAATTATGCTTGTATGCATCTTAATTTAGATGATAAAAACATGATTTTCGAATCACACTTAACGCCAGATGCAGTTGGCGATAAAGGCTATATGCAAGCACCATGCAATACACCTTGGCGCACAATTATGGTTAGTGATGATGCTAGAGATATTTTGGAATCTAAAATCACATTAAATCTAAACGAACCATGTAAAATTGATGATACTTCTTGGATTAAACCAGTAAAATACATAGGTGTTTGGTGGGAAATGATAACAGGAAAAAGTTCATGGGCATATACAGATGAAATACCTGCAGTACAACTAGGCGTAACTAATTTTAGCAAATTGAAACCTAATACTACACATGCCGCAAATAATACCAAAGTAAAACGCTATATAGATTTTGCTTCAAAACACGGATTTGATGCTGTTTTAGTAGAAGGTTGGAATGAAGGTTGGGAAGATTGGTTTGGGCAATCTAAAGATTATGTATTTGATTTTGTAACACCATATCCCGATTTTGATGTACAAGCTATTCACAAATATGCAAAATCTAAAGGCGTTAAAATGATTATGCATCATGAAACATCAGGCTCTGTTAGAAATTATGAACGCCACATGGATAAAGCCTATCAATTCATGAAAAATAATGGGTATGATGCTGTAAAAAGTGGTTATGTAGGTAATATTTTACCAAGAGGCGAACACCATTATAGCCAATGGATTGTAAATCATTATCAATATGCTATCGAAAAAGCAGCCGATTATCAAGTTATGGTAAATGCGCATGAAGCAGTTCGTCCAACAGGAATTTGTAGAACGTATCCAAACTTAATTGGAAATGAAGCAGCTAGAGGTACAGAGTTTCAGGCGTTTGGAGGTTCTAAACCTAACCATGTTACCGTGTTACCTTTTACACGTTTAATAGGTGGACCAATGGATTATACACCTGGTATTTTTGAAATGAATATTAACAAGTTTAGTCCAAACAACGATTCGCATGTAAATAGCACACTAGCCAACCAATTAGCTTTATATGTAACCATGTACAGTCCGTTACAAATGGCTGCCGATTTACCTGAACATTACGAGCAATTTATGGATGCTTTTCAATTTATAAAAGATGTAGCAATTGATTGGGATGAAAGCACCTATTTAGAAGCAGAACCAGGGTATTATATTACCGTTGCTCGCAAACAAAAAGGTTCAAATAATTGGTTTGTTGGTAACGTAAATGGTAATAATACCAGAACATCAAACATCAAATTTGATTTCTTAGAAAAAGGTAAAAAATACATAGCTACTATCTATGCCGATGCAAAAGATGCACATTACAAAACAAACCCGCAAGCTTATACCATAAAAACTATTAAGGTTACAAACAAGTCTAAACTATCGCAAGTTTCTGTACCAGGTGGTGGTTATGCTATAAGTATTAAAGAAATTGAATAGTCTAATAAAATAAGTTTATGAATTACTATTTTAAAAAAAATAAAACTATTAAGCAATTATTTTATATCAGCTTAATAACCCTTTTTTTAAGCATGAAGGGCTATGCGCAAATAGAACGTATAGAACCATTAAATTGGTGGGTTGGTTTTAAAAACACCCAGTTGCAATTATTGGTAAAACATCCAAATATTTCGGAAGCTCTTCCTAGTATTTCTTATGAAGGTATTACTATTAAAAAAGTACATAAGGCAGATAGTCCAAATTATTTGTTTGTAGATATTGATATTGATAAAAAAACGAAAGCAGGCAATTTCAATATCATATTCAAGTTTAAAAACGGGAAAACAATAAAACAACCATATCAACTTAAAGAACGATTAAAACTAGCTGAAGATTATGTAGGTTTCAACAGTACAGATGCTATATATTTAATTACACCTGATAGGTTTGCTAATGGAAATCCTTCAAACGATATTAATAAAAATTTACTTGAAAAATCGATAGACAGAAGTAATGATTATGCAAGACATGGTGGTGATATTCAAGGTATCACAAATCATTTAGATTATATTGAAAACATGGGTTTTACAGCCATATGGCCATGCCCTGTATTAACTAACAACATGCCTCAAAGTTCGTATCATGGGTATGCTATGACAAATTTTTATGAAATTGATCCGCGGTTTGGAACTTTAGCAGAATACATTACTTTATCTAGCGAAGCCCAAAAAAAAGGCATAAAATTAATTATGGATCAAGTAGCAAACCATTGTGGTTTAGAACACTGGTGGATGAAAGATTTACCTTTTAAAGATTGGGTGAATTATCAAAAAAACTATGAAAACAATAAGGCTAACTGGAACAACAATGTAACAATTACAACCAACCATAGAAGAACCAGTAATCAAGATAGATACGTATCAAAAAAAGACCAAGATGTGATGCGTGATGGTTGGTTTGTATCTAGTATGCCAGATTTGAATCAGCGCAATCCGTTTATGGCAAAATATATCATTCAAAATAGTATTTGGTGGATTGAAATAGCCAATTTAGGAGGCATTCGTCAAGACACGTACCCATATCCAGATAAAAATTTTATGAGTCAATGGGCAGGAGCAATAATGCATGAATATCCAAATTTCAGTATTGTAGGTGAAGAATGGAGTATAAATCCATTACTTATTGGTTACTGGCAAACAGGTGCTAAAAATTTAGATGGCTATGAGTCTAATTTAAAATCGCCTATGGATTTTGCAATGCAAAGAAACATAGTAAATGGGTTGAATGAAAATGAAAATTGGGATTCTGGATTAGTAAAAATGTATGAAGGTTTGGCAAACGATTTTTATTATACCAAACCTGAAGATATCATGATTTTTCCAGACAATCACGATATGAGTCGTATTTTTACGCAACTTGAAGGCGATGTTGAAAAAACAAAAATGGCATTAAGTTATGTACTAACATTACCTAGAATACCACAAATTTATTACGGTACAGAAATATTAATGAACGATTTTGCAAAACCAGGCGATCATGGATTGGTTCGTACCGATTTTCCTGGTGGTTGGGATGGCGATACTATAAATGTGTTTACAGGAGAAGGTTTAACTAACGCACAAAAAGACATGCAATCTTTTGTAAAAAAACTGTTGAATTATCGTAAAACAAGTAGTGCCATTCACCATGGCAAAACCATTCATTTTGCACCAGAGCAAGGTGTTTATGTGCTGTTTAGAATTTTTGAAGATGAAACGATAGTTAACATTATAAATAAAAATGAGCAGCCAATAACATTAGATTTAAATAGGTTTGAAGAAATTGGTTTAAAGGGCAAAACCTTAAAAAATATTATATCAAATACATTGGTTGTTTGGGACGAAGCGTTGGTTTTAAATAACAAAGGAAGTTTCATATTAACTTCAAAAAAATAATATCACTATGAAAAAAATAATACTATTAGCACTTGTTTTAGTTACAGTTTTTTATTCATGTAAAAAAGAGAAACAAACAGAAACAGATCAATCTTCATTAATTACAGAAATTGCTCCAGTATCTCCAGAAATGATGGAAAATGCTGTTATTTATGAAGCAAATATTCGTCAGTATTCACCAAAAGGCACATTTAATGCATTCACAAAAGACATACCTGTTTTAAAAGAATTAGGTGTAAAAATAATTTGGGTAATGCCTATTAATCCTATTTCAAAAATTAAAAGAAAAGCAACAGGAGATAAATTTACTTCAGAAATTGCCGATGAAAAAGAACGCGAAAAATACCTGGGAAGTTACTATTCTGTGTCCGATTATAAAGCAATAAATCCAGAATTTGGTACGCTTGAAGATTTTAAAAATCTAGTAACTACAGCACACAAAAATGGTATATATGTTATTGTAGACTGGGTGCCAAATCATACCGGTTGGGATCATCCTTGGGTAACTGCACATCCCGATTATTACACGCAGAATGACAAAGGTGAAATTATAGACCCAATAAATCCAGAAACTGGAGAATCTTGGGGCTGGACAGATACCGCCGATTTGAATTATGATAACAAGAACATGCGTAAAGAAATGATTTCAGATTTGTCCTATTGGTTAAAAGAAGCCAATATTGATGGTTTTAGAATGGATGTTGCGCATAAAGTACCTGTTGATTTTTTTGAAACTGCAAAAACTGAATTAAATAAAATTAAACCAATATTTATGCTTGCTGAAGCGGAACAGCCAGATTTGTTAGTAAATGCTTTTGATATGCAATACGGTTGGGAAGCACATCATATTTTTAATGAAATTTCAAAAGGTGAAAAAACGGTTAAAGCCTTCGATGATTATATGATAAAAATTGATTCTACCCTTCAGCGCGATGATATTAATATGAATTTCGTAACAAACCATGATGAAAATTCATGGAGTGGTACACTAAAAGAGCGTATGCCAAATAACAAAAATATTTTTACTGCACTTACATACGCTATGCCAGGTATGCCATTAATTTATTCGGGTCAAGAATACGATTTATCACATCGGTTAAAGTTTTTTGAAAAAGATTCTATTCCTAAAACCAAAGGATCTTATTTTGAACTTTTGAAAAAACTTGGATATTTAAAAAACACAAACCCAGCTTTAAATGGCGGTAAAGTAGCTGCTTCATACAAACGAATTGAAACAAATAATAGTAATATATTACTATTTGAACGTAGAAGAGGTGAAAATAAACTTATATTTATGGGTAACTTTTCTAACGAACCACAAACTATAAAAAACCTTAACCAAGGTAAAATGTTAGATTATATTGCAAATAAAGAAATTGTTTTAAACAACCAAGATATTACACTACAACCTTGGGAATATAAAATATTAATTTATTAACATCATAGTCCAAGTCACAGGTTTTAAACTAAATACTAATGAAAAAAATAACAGTAAAGCTTAAATTATTTTTATTGGGAATAGTGCTATTTGCAAATGTTTATATAAGCAAAGCACAAACTACAACTTTTTCATTTTCAAATGGCGCAGATGTAAGTTGGCTATCTCAAATGGAAGCCACTGGTTATAAATTTTATGATGTAGATGGCACACAAAAGGACTGTTTGCAATTGCTAAAAGATAGAGGTATAAATACTATAAGACTTCGTGTTTGGGTAAATCCTTCAAATGATAGAGCTAGTGGACATTGCAGTCCTGCCGAAACAGTTGTTATGGCCGTTAGAGCACAACAATTAGGCATGCGCATTATGATAGATTTTCATTACAGCGATTCTTGGGCAGATCCTGGAAAACAAACCAAACCAGCAGCATGGGCAAGTCATACGTTTACACAGTTATTAGATGACGTTTACAATCACACTTTTGATGTTTTAAATGACTTGAAAACAGCAGGTGTAACACCAGAATGGGTTCAAATTGGTAATGAAATTCCTAGCGGTATTTTGTGGCCAGATGGTAACACGTCAAATTGGGGTCAATTAGCTCAATTATTAAATAAAGGATACGATGCTACTAAGGCAATTGATAACACTATCAAAGTAATTGTTCATATTGATCAAGGAAATAACAACGGAAGGTTTAGATATTTTTTTGATAATGCAACCGCTAATAATGTTAGGTATGATGTTATAGGGCTTTCATATTACCCATATTGGTTAAATAGTGATTATACAGTAACAATTAATGACTTACAAAATAACCTAAATGATATGGTTACAAGATATGGTAAAGAAGTTATGATAGTTGAGGTTGGTGGCGATTTTACGTTAGTTCAGAATACTTATGATATGCTAGTTGAAGTAATTTCTGCAGTTAAAAATGTACCAAATAATAAAGGATTAGGTGTTGTTTATTGGGAACCTGAAGGTGAAAAAAGTTGGAGTGGTTACCAATTAAACGCTTGGCAATCCAACGGTAAACCATCACCAGCACTAGACGCTTTTAAAGGGAATTTAACAACACCAGTTGAACAAGTAACTGTTAATGGATTTGTAGCTAACCCTATTGAGCAAGGTACAAATGTAACAGCAAATGTTACCTATACAGCAAATGCAGCTACCAGCTATTTTTACGCAGGAATTTTTAAAAGAAATTCAGCTGGCAATTGGTTGCAAACTGTAGTAGAAAGTTCTGGAAATCAATTTTTAGTACCCGAAACAGGAACCAATAAAACTAGTTCAATAACACTTGCAATACCACTTGCTACAACGCCTAGTGCCGAATTAACAAATGGCGAGTATTATGATTTTTATGTAGAACTATGGACAGAAAATTGGGGTGCTAAATTAGGATCCGATTTGTCATCAGTACTTACGGTTGCAAAGTCAGGAACATTAAGTGCGGAAAGAAAAAATTTTAAAAAAAAAGTAGAAATATATCCAAACCCCGTTAATAATATTTTAAAGCTTCATAATATTGATACTATTCAAATTCAATCAATACAAATCACAAATATTTTAGGTGAAATTTTGCTCTCTAATGTTAAATTAGAAAATCAAAGTTCAATAAATGTTTCTACATTAAGTTCAGGTGTTTATATATTATCTATTCATTCAGATGAAGGCAATCAACAAGTAAAATTCTGTAAAAAGTAAAAGAAAATATTTTAAAATTAGCGAGTATTAAGTATAATTTAGTTACTTTAAAAATTCAAAAAAATAAATAATCTTATAGATTTTAAATGATGAAATTTAGCCGTATTCTAATTGTATTTTTAATATTCACGCAAGCATTTTTTTCCCAAGTAAGAGAAGTTAAAGATTTAGATGCCAATTGGAAATTCCATAAAGGCGCTATTGAAAATGCGTTTCAAGTTAATTTTAACGATTCAAAATGGGAAACTGTAACTGTGCCGCACGATTGGGCAATAAAAGGACCTTTTGATAAAGACATAGACAAACAAGTTGTTGCCATTACACAAAACGGCGAAAAAGTAGCTTCAGAAAAAACAGGAAGAACAGGTTCGCTACCTCATATAGGTACTGCTTGGTATCGAAACAAATTCACGTTACCTAAAAATTCAAAAAATAAAAAAATAATATTGCTTTTTGAAGGCGCTATGAGCGAGCCTCAAGTATATTTAAATGGCAAAAAAATAGGCGAGTGGGCGTATGGCTACAGTTACTTTTATTTTGATGTTTCAGAAGTTATACAAGAAGGCGAAAATACATTGGCAGTACAATTAACTAATGAAGCATTCGCTTCGCGTTGGTATCCTGGAGCTGGATTGTACAGAAAAGTTAGTTTAATAGTTAAAAATAAAGAAAGCATTAACCAATGGGGAACTTTTATAACAACACCTTTTGTTACTAGTAATGAAGCAAAAGTGAATGTAAAAACCAAAGTTTCAGTTCCTAATTCACGATTAATTACTACTATTTTTGATGCAGAAGGAAATAAAGTAACTACACTAGAATCATCATTATCTTTTGGAAATGAATTCGATCAAAATATAAAAGTTGACAAACCAAAGTTATGGAGTCCAGAAACCCCATATTTATACACCGCAGTATCACAATTATTTGTTGATAGTCAATTAAGAGACGAAGTTTCAACTCGTTTTGGTATTCGAGATATAAAGTATGAAGCCAATAAAGGCTTTAGTTTAAATGGAAATGTCACCAAGTTTAAAGGCGTTTGCTTACATCACGATTTAGGACCTTTGGGTGCAGCCGTAAATAAAGCGGCTTTACGCAGGCAGTTAACTATTTTAAAAGATATGGGCTGTAATGCTATTCGTAGTTCGCACAATATGCCTTCTTTTGAACAGTTGGAATTATGCGATGAAATGGGATTTTTGTTTTTAGCCGAAAGTTTTGATGAGTGGAAAAAACCTAAAGTAGAAAATGGTTATCATCGTTTTTTTGATGAATATGCTGAAAAAGACATCGTTAATTTGGTACATGCTACTAGAAATCATCCATCAATTGTTATGTGGAGTTCGGGTAATGAAGTTCCAGACCAATGGGGAGAAGCTGGTGTAAAGCGCGCTAAATGGTTGCAAGATATTTTCCATAGAGAAGATCCAACACGTCCTGTAACCGTTGGTATGGATCAAGTAAAAGCGGTAATGGAATCGGGTTTTGGAGCGTTGTTGGATATTCCTGGGTTAAATTATCGTGTTCATTTATACGATGAAGCTTTTAATAAATTTCCGCAAGGCTTTATTTTAGGTTCTGAAACAGCTTCAACGGTTAGTTCTCGTGGTATTTATAAGTTTCCTGTTGTTCAAGAAAAGAACAAACAATATGATGATTTTCAAAGTTCATCGTATGATTTAGAAGCCTGTAGTTGGTCTAACGTACCTGATGAAGATTTTGTTTTACAAGATGATAAACCTTGGGTAATTGGTGAGTTTGTTTGGACAGGATTTGATTATTTAGGCGAACCAACACCTTATGATGAAAAGTGGCCATCGCGTAGTTCTTATTTTGGAATTTCAGATTTGGCAGGACTTCCAAAAGATCGCTTTTATTTATACAGAAGTAGATGGAATACAAAAGATGAAACACTTCACATTTTACCAAACTGGAATTGGGAAGGACGCGAAGGTGAAACCACGCCCGTTTTCGTTTATACAAATTACGATAGTGCAGAACTTTTTATTAACGGAAAAAGCATGGGTATTCAAAAAAAGAACAATGCAACACCACAAAACCGTTACCGTTTAATGTGGATGGATGTAAAATACCAACCTGGTACTGTAAAAGTTGTAGCTTTTGATAATGAAGGGAAGCCAGTTGCTGAAGAAGAAATTAAAACAGCAGGCAAGCCACATCGTATAGTTTTAGAGGCAGATAGAAGTACTATTAAAGCAGATGGAAAAGATTTGTCATACATAACTGTTTCGGTTGTTGATAAAGACGGAATTCCATGTCCAACTGCAACAAATCAATTAAAATTTAGTGTAAAAGGTGAAGGTGTTTATAAAGCGGCTTGTAACGGTGACGCCACCTCTTTAGAATTATTTCATTTACCAACCATGAAATTGTTTAGCGGCAAATTGGTAGTATTAGTACAATCTAAAACCAAAGCAGGAACTATGGAATTAACAGTTTCTGGCAAGGGTTTAAAAACCGAAAAGCTAGTTGTTTCCACAAGTAACTAAAAAATTTAAGCTAAGAATTGTTAAATCTAATTTAGGTTTTATAGGTATTCATTGCACTTTCAGCAATGGCTATTAACAACCTTATTTCATTTTTCGTAAAACTTTTTTATCACTTTATTTAAAGCATTTTAATTGTTAATTTTGTTAGCTTATAAATACTATTTTACACTTCACGCAACATGAATTTAGAATTAATTAACCGAATAAAATCACATTTTACTAGTACTTACACAGCAGAACCTTTAATGATTTTTTCACCAGGAAGAATTAATATTATAGGTGAACATACCGATTATAATGATGGTTTTGTGTTTCCAGCAGCCGTAAATAAAGGTATTGTAGCAGCTATTGGTAAAAGTAATTCAAACGAATCAAAAGCCTATGCTGTTGATAAAGATGAGGAAGTAAGTTTTTCATTAAATACTTTAAAGCCATCGCATGAAGGAAGTTGGGAAAATTATGTATTTGGTGTAGTTTCAGAACTTCAAAATAGAAGTAAAGTTATTGGAAATTTTAATATTGCTTTTGGTGGCGATATCCCAGGTGGTGCAGGCATGTCTTCTTCTGCGGCACTAGAAAATAGTGTGGTTTTTGGGTTGAATGAATTGTTCAATTTAGGGCTTTCAAAAGAAGAAATGATTTTAATTTCACAAAAAGCAGAGCATAATTATGTGGGTGTGAAATGTGGTATTATGGACCAGTATGCCAGCATGTTTGGTATAGAAAATAATGCATTGTTACTAGATTGCAGAACCGTGAAATCGAAACCATTTGAAATTGATTTTAAAGATTACGAACTTATTTTAATAAACACAAACGTAAAGCATAGTTTATCTGATAGTGCTTATAATGATAGGCGTTCCGTTTGCGAATCTATAGCCGATATGTTGAAAGTGAAAGCATTACGCGATGCTACAGAATATGATTTAGAAGGTATTAAAGATAAAGTAACACCAGAAAACTATCAAAAGGCGTTGTATGTAATTCAAGAAAATAAGCGTGTAGTTGAAGCTTCAAAAGCAATGGAATTAGGTGACTTAAAAACGTTAGGTAATTTAATTTATGCATCGCATGATGGTTTACAAAATCAATATAAAGTAAGTTGTGAAGAGCTAGACTTTTTAGTAGAATTAGCAAAAAAATCTTCACACGTGTTAGGAGCAAGAATGATGGGTGGAGGCTTTGGCGGTTGCACAATAAATTTAGTTCCAAAATTGTATTCAAAAACGTTTACAACCGAGGCTTCAAAAGCATACAAAAACAGATTTAATAAAGATTGTTCGGTATATGCAGTAGCACTATCAAATGGTACGCATATAATTTCATAAGAAAACTTCAAAGCAAAAAAATGACTACCGATATACAGGATTATTCACATAAACGCTATAATATACTAACAGGCGAATGGGTTTTGGTGTCGCCACATCGCGCAAAACGCCCATGGCAAGGACAAAATGAAACAGTATCAAATGAGGTAAGACCATCATATGATGTAAACTGCTATTTATGTGCCGGAAATACCAGAATAAATGGCGAAGTAAACCCAGATTATAAAAATGCCTTTGTGTTTACAAACGATTTTGCAGCACTTCAAAAAGATTCAAAATCGTTTCAAGTAAATGATGGTTTGTTACAAGCGCAAAGCGAAACGGGTATTTGTAAAGTAATTTGTTTTAGTCCAGACCATTCTAAAAGTTTGGCAGACATGAACGTTGCTAGTATACAAAAAGTAGTTGAAACATGGCAAAGTGAATACAAAACTATTGGTAAAAACAGTGCTATAAACTATGTTCAAATATTTGAAAACAAAGGTGCTGTAATGGGCTGTAGTAATCCACATCCACATGGTCAAATATGGAGTCAATCTACGTTGCCAAATGAAGTTGAAAAGAAAGATATACATCAAATAAACTTTTTCAATAAAAATAAAACAAGTTTATTAGGCGATTATTTAAAACAAGAATTAGAAAAGCAAGAACGCATTATTTTTGAGAATGATAGTTTTGTAGTATTAATACCTTTTTGGGCAATATGGCCATTTGAGGCGATGATAGCACCAAAAAAACATCAAAAAGATATTCTTGGAATGAACGAACAAGAAACAATAGGTTTTGCCGAAGCTATTTCAGTATTAACCAAGGCTTACGATAAATTGTTTAACACCTCATTTCCATATTCAAGTGGTATTCATCAAGCACCAACAAACGATGAAGCTAATACCCATTGGCATTGGCACATGAGTTTTTATCCACCATTATTACGTAGTGCAACGGTTAAAAAGTTTATGGTGGGTTATGAAATGTTTGGGTCTCCACAGCGTGATATTACAGCAGAAATTGCAGCACAGCAATTAAAGGAGTTAATATAATTTTCTTATTAAGAAAATATTTAAAATAAAAACCCCAAGATAAAAATCTTGGGGTTTTTATTTGTAGCGAGAGGGGGGCACGATCCCCCGACCTCCGGGTTATGAATCCGACGCTCTAACCAACTGAGCTACCTCGCCTAATTTAAGGCTGCAAATATAAAAACATTATTGTTGTTTGCAAACATAACTTGTGTAAATTATTTATAAAATTTATTGCTCTACTTATCAATTAATGTATATATTGGGTACTTAAAATTTTTACAGTACTTATGGACGAAAAAATCAAATTTGAAATAGAATTCACTATACAAGCATCACCGCAATTAATATATCAATATATCTCAACACCATCAGGTTTATCGGAGTGGTTTTCAGATAATGTTAATTCCAGAGGTGAATTTTTTACTTTTATTTGGGATGACAGTGAAGAAAAAGCAAAATTGATAAGCAAAAAAACAGGAGAACGTATTAAATTTAGATGGGTAAATGATGATGAAGATCAAACATCTTATTTTGAAATTAAAATTCAAGTTGATGAAATAACGAAAGATGTTTCATTAATAATCACTGATTTTGCTGAAGAAGATGAAGTTGAAGAATCTAAAATGCTCTGGGAAAATCAAATTTCTAGTTTAAAGCAAGTATTGGGTTCAGCTTAATTCTAAAATAATATATTTAAATTATATTTGTCCCGTTTTCAAAATTAAAGTGAACGGGATTTTTTATGACTAATTTTAACGGAACTATTACAGATAAAAATCAATTAATATCCATTCAAAATAGAGGTTATGCTTATGGCGATGCGCTTTTTGAAACCATAAAAGCATCACATGGAAAATTATTGTTTTGGGAAGATCATTATTTTAGGTTAATGGCTTCTATGCGAATTTTGCGTATGGAAATCCCTATGAATTTTACTATGGAATTTCTAGAAGAAGAAATTCAAAAAACATTGAAAGCAAATTCAATGACGAATGTTTCTTCAAGAGTGAAATTAGTAGTTCATAGAAATGAAGGTGGTTTGTATTTACCAACCACCAATGATGTTAGTTTTGTAATTTCAGTAAAACAAATTGAAGATGATTTTTATGTGTTTCAAGATGGTTTTTATGAAGTTGATTTGTTTAAAGATCATTATGTGTCACCAAGTTTAATATCAACCTTAAAAACAAATAATAAGATACTTAATGTTGTTGGAAGTATTTATGCAAAGGAAAATAATTTGAATAATTGTTTTATTTTAAATACAGATAAACAAGTTGTTGAAGCCTTGAACGGTAACATTTTTGTTGTTAAGGGTAATACTATAAAAACACCTCCAATAAGTGATGGTTGTTTAAAAGGTGTGATGCGTAAACAAATTATTGAAGTTTTAAAACCACTTACAGAATATGAATTAATTGAAGAATCTGTATCGCCTTTCGAACTACAAAAAGCCGATGAAATTTTTATAACAAATGTTATTATAGGTATTCAACCAATAACAAAATACCGAAAAAAAGAGTTTAAAAGTGAAGTTTCTAAAACAATTCTGCAAAAACTAAATGTGAAGTTACGTTTAAGTGTACAACATTAAACAAACCCCAAGACATTTAAATGACAAAGTAAAATGTCGTAAAAATGTCACTGGAAAACCGTTATCAAACTTTTGCTGATTATATAAATTTGAGAAAAATTATTTGTATGAAAAATTCAATTGGTAATAAAATTCTCGAAATCCGAAAATCAAAAGGACTTACTCAAGAGGAGTTAGCTGAACTATCAAAAGTTAACTTAAGAACAATTCAAAGAATTGAAAACAATAAAAATGAACCCAGAGGAAATACCTTAAATTTGATTTGTGATGTACTTGAAATTGATAGTAATTATTTGATAAATAAAATTGAACAAAACAAAGGTGAATTTATTGGTTCTTTGATTGTTAACGGGATTTTTCTTGTACTACTAAACTTATTTTTGATGTTAATTATCGGATTTTTAACTTTAGACTCAAATGCAAATATAAATAGCCGAATTGGAGCTTTATTGTTAAGCTTTTTCATTCCTTTTTTTATAGTGCTGTTAACTCAAAAAATGAATGCATTTGAAAGAATGCTAAAATTTGGAACAGGCTTTTTAGTATATATTATTTTGTTACTGGTAGTTCAAGGCTTTCGAGAAGGGTTTGGTATAGGGTTTAGAACAGGTTTGTTCCTATGCTTAATAATTTCGGTGGGAGTTTTATACTATGGAAAAGTTATTTTGAAATTGACAAAATAAAACATTATACAACTCAGTTTATAAAAAATTGCTGTTTTAGTTCTAATCTTATGGCAATAGCTTGTCTGTTTACATCTGATTTTCCTTCCTAAAATCGTTTCACTCGAGGATGTAGCTCTTTTTATGCATAAATTTCAGTTATAGTTAGGGTTTTCTGGTGCGTTACTCCAAATACTATAATCATCACCAAACTCTAACATTTTTTCTTTCCAAAATGTTTCGTAATTTTTTCCAATAATGCTGTTTTTGTAAATATTTTCAGTAACTACCCAAGAATTTGACTTTAATTCATTTTCCAATTGGTTAGCATCCCAACCAGAATAGCCTAAAAAGAATTTAATATCGTTTTCACTTATAGTACCTTTGGCTATAAGTTCGGCAACATTATTAAAATCGCCACCCCAGTAAATGCCTAAAGAAATTTCGATACTATTAGGTATTAATTCAGGTATTTTATGAATAAAATACAAATTATCTTGTTCTACAGGACCACCATTATAAACCTTAAAAGTAGCCTCAACCTCTGGCACTAAATCATTTATAGTGTATTCTAAAGGTTTATTAAGAATGAAACCTATAGAGCCTTCAGATGAATGATCTGCTAATAAAATAATGGATCGGTTAAAAGAAATATCGCCAATTATGGTAGGTTCAGCGATTAACAAATTGCCTTTTTTTGGTGTAATTGTAACCATATTATATAGGAATTAGTAACTAAATCTAATATTTATTTATTAAAAAAACAACTGTTTTAATAAATTATAAAAAAAAGCCTTCAAAATTTGAAGGCTTTTATATTATTAAAGAGGTAAAAATTAATTTATTGCGTTTGATAAATCTGCTCCAGCTTTAAACTTTACAACTTTTTTAGCTTTAATTTTTATAGTAGCTCCTGTTTGTGGGTTTCTGCCTTCTCTTGCAGCTCTTTTAGAAACTGACCAAGATCCAAAACCTACTAAAGAAACTCGGTTGCCTTTTTGTAAAGCACCTTCAATTTCAATAAGTGCACATTCTAATGCCTTTTTAGCAGCTGCTTTAGTAATTCCAGCATGTTCTGCCATTGCATCGATTAAATCTGTTTTGTTCATAATAAAAAAATTTAATTATTAATAAATTGGTTAAACATTTTGTTAAATCCTATTACAAATTTATACGGATTATGCATTCATGCAAGTAATGGCAATGGAAATGCGTAGTATTGTTAATAACTTAGTTCTTTTGTTGATAAAGAATGTGTGTTTTATCGAGTTTTTTATTAACTTCAATATTTACAAGGGTTTACATCATTTTTGCATTGGCTTCAAATGTGTAACCATTTAAAAGCGATTTTACATCCATTGTACGTTTTCCTGGAAGCTTGATTTCTTTAATAATTATGTAACCGTTTGATACGGCTACTTTTAATTCTTTTTTTGTTGAAACAATATCACCATTATTAAGGGTATGGCTTGTTTTTTCTTTTTCTGCTGAATATACTTTAATATCTAAATTATCCTTTCCATTTTCTAGCATACACCAAGCAGCAGGATAGGGGCTTAACCCTCGAATTAAATTATAAATGTTATCTATTGAATCGTTCCAATTAATTTTACAATTATCCCTATCAAGTTTGTAAGCGGTTTTTATTTCAGAAGTTTCTTTTTGGGGCGTTGTTTTAACTGTTTTATTTTGAATAGATTCTACTGTTTTTAGAACCAATTTGCTACCAATTGTCATTAATGCATCGTGTAAACTGCCTGCATTTTCTTCAGGATTTATATTAATACTTTCCTGAAGAATCATATCACCTGTGTCAATTTTTTCATCAATAAAGAAGGTGGAAACACCTGTTTTTGTTTCACCATTAATAATTGCCCAATTAATTGGTGCAGCACCACGGTAGTTTGGTAACAACGAAGCGTGTAAATTAAACGTACCATATTCAGGCATTTGCCATACTACTTTTGGTAACATTCTAAATGCAACTACAATTTGAAGGTTGGAGTTAAGCAACTTTAAGTCGTTTAAAAAGGTTTCGTTTTTTAAATTTGTTGGTTGTAAAACGTTTAGGTTTTGAGAAACAGCATATTGTTTTACAGCACTTTCATTAAGTTTTTGTCCGCGTCCTGCAGGCTTGTCGGGTGCGGTAATTACACCTACAATATTATAATTGGCTTCAACCAATGTTTTTAATGTAGCTACTGCAAAATCGGGCGTGCCCATAAAAACGATTCTTAAATTTCTCATAAATGACTTAATTTATAGGTGTTTGTTGGTGTTATTGAAATAATATGATGTTCTAAAAGTAGTTTTAAAACGGTTTTTAATTCGGCTTCGCTGCAATTTAACGCAGCAATCATGTTTCTTGATGATTGGTCGCCGTTTTCCAATAGTTCTATAACACGGTTTTTTATTGTATTAGTATCTTGTGGTTTAAAGTTTTTTTTAGTGCTTGCACAAACTGAGCAGATACCGCAGGGTTTCGAGTCTTTTTCGCCAAAATAGGCGAGTAGTTGCATGCTTTTACAAGTGGTTTCGTTTTCAACATAACTAAGCATAGACTTAACTTGCTGTTGTTTTAATTCGTTTTGTTGTTCTATAATCGATGCAATACGGTTTATGGTTTTATCATCTTCTCGTGGTTCAATAAAAGTAACTTGCGCATCGGTTTTAGCTAAATGTAAATTAATGACTTCGTCGCTAGCTAATTTTTGAAGTACTTGTGTAACGTTATTTTCGTTGGTTGAAGCTTTTTCGGCAATTTTATGTAAATCAATTTTGCAATCATGGTCAAAAATTCCACCATACATACGAAGCATCGATTTTACTATTAAGTTGAAATTAGCATGGTTTTCCAAATAGCTAAAAAGTGTAGAGCTTGCTACTATAAATTGTACAGAAACCTTATTTTTAAATTGCTTTGATAAGGTGATAATGCTATTTCTATCTAATAAAAGTAACGCATTGTAAGCTAAAACAGCACTGAAATTATAGGTTTTACAGAAGGAATTAAAATCGAAATCAAATGTTTCATAGGCACCTTCACCATATGAAATTTGAAAATAACTACACAGTTTTCTGTACACCTGCTTTACAAAATCTACATTTGGTAATACGTTTAAAAACTGATTTTTTACTAAAACTTCATCGCTATTATTTTTCAAAATAACAGCAAACGCTTTTTCGCCATTTCTACCAACACGTCCAGCTTCTTGAAAATAACTTTCAATACTTTCGGGTAAGTTTAAATGGATAACTGTTTTAACATCGGGTTTATCTATTCCCATACCAAAAGCATTGGTAGCAACCATAACTTGTTTGTTGTTTTGCAACCACAAAGACATATTATTTTCTTTTTCGGTATTGGTTAACCCACCATGATAGTAAGTTGCCGATATTTTTTTTGAATTTAAAAATGCTGAAACTTCTAGAGTTAACTTTCTATTTCGAACGTAAATAATAGACGGTTCTTTGTACTTTTTTAAAATAGCTTCTAAGCGATAGTATTTATCGTTTTCATGATACACCATATAACCCAAATTAGGGCGGAAAAACGATTGTTTAAATAGTTTTGGCTGAATAAAATCGAGTTCTTTTATGATATCATCAACCACCTCTGGTTTTGCTGAAGCTGTTAGGGCTACAACATTTACCGTTGGTTGCAATTGGCGTAAAAGCGTAATGTTTTTATATGCTGGTCTAAAATCGCTTCCCCATTGCGAAATGCAATGCGCTTCATCAACCGCAATTAAATTTACATTCATTTGCTTAATACGTTCTTGAACTAGCTCTTGTTGCAAACGCTCTGGTGAAAGGTATAAAAACTTGTAATTGCCGTAAATACAATTATCTAAAAGTGTATCTAATTGGCTGTAAGTTATACCGCTTGTAAGTGCCATGGCTTTTATGCCTTTATCGTTTAATTGCTGTACTTGGTCTTTCATTAAAGCAATTAAAGGTGAAATTACAATGCATATACCATCTTTTACTAACGCTGGAATTTGAAAACATATTGATTTACCACCACCTGTAGGTAATAATACAAAGGTATCTTCGCCCTCAAGAACCGCGTTTATAATAGCTTCTTGTTCAGGGCGAAACTTGGTATAATTCCAATAGCGTTCAAGTATGTTTATGGGTTGTTCCATTTATGGCTTTAAAGCGTTTAAAATGAAATTTGTTCTATATTCTACGGTACCAAAAGGTACGTCAATTAAATTATAATTAAATGCTTTGTAGGTGTTTAGTAAATGGTCGTGTATTGCTTGTGCTTGATTAAAATTTTCATAACGTTCGTTATCGCTTATGTAAATTTCTTCCCAAGGTTTTAAAATAAAAACGGTATCATAAACGGCATTTTCACAGGCTTCAACAAAGTGTTTTGGGTATGTATTACCAATGTAATTCATATAAGCGAGCACATCGTGAACGCCTCTATCAAAAAAAGTAATTTCAGATTGTAAATAATTGGCTTGTTCAAATTGTTGTATTCTGCCTTTTAGAAGAAGTTTGCTAAACAATAGCGGTTCGGTTAAAAATAGTTGTTCAGTGCCTTTTTTTTGTGCGTCTAGTATTATTTGTCGTGAAATTTCTTCAAGACAGGTATAACCGTTTTTTATTAATTGGTTTATTAATGTGGATTTTCCTGTTCCTGGACCACCTGTGATTACAACTTTTTTTGAGTTCAAATGTGAAAATTTAGCTGTAAAATTAAGAATTAACAATTGATAATTGATAATTAACAATGGAGAATTGACGATTTTGCTGTGCAATTCACAAATAACGCGTTAGGGATTGAAACGGTATCCTTTTGTTTTTCTTCAAGTTACTCTCTTCTTTTAGGCATGACAATTACTTAAATATGGATTCTTGTCTTTGCGGGAATGATAAAAAACAAAAGATATAATGTAAAGCCCGACCCTTGTGGTAACGCCCAAATTTTAATTATAGTAAAAAATAGAAATTAACTGTATATTTGCTACATATTAAAATGCTATGAGTACACCTCCAAGTTCGGATGAATTTTACCAAAAATTAAGAACACAATTATATGAAACGGCTAGTTGGCCATCGGAATATTTATATAAATTTATTATTAAAACCAATGCTGATAAAATTGTAGAAATTGAAGCTGTTTTTGATAATATGGGTGCTGTTATTAATACAACCGAGAGTAAAAACGGAAAATACACCAGCGTTTCTATTAACTTAATTATGCAAAACCCTGAGGCAGTTATAGAAAAATACAAAGAAGTTACAGAAAAGGTGGAAGGCGTTATTAGTCTTTAATTTTTTTTTGTACTTTGCACTGGCATAACAACTACATGCCCTAATATTAACTCTACACCATTATTTTGACAATAGACGATTTAGAATACAACACAGAGCGTGAACATTTAATTATACCTGAATATGGGCGTCATATGCAGAAAATGATTAATCATGCTAAAACCTTAGAAACAAAAGAAGAACGTAATAAAGTTGCTAAAGGCATTATTGCCGTAATGGGCAATATGCAACCACATTTGCGCGATGTTCCAGATTTTCAACATAAACTTTGGGATCAACTTTTTATTATGGCAAATTTTGAATTGGATGTAGATTCGCCTTATGAAAAACCTACAAAAGAACTTTTGGAAGAACATCCAGAACCGTTAGGTTACCCACAAAATTTTCCGAAATATCGTTTTTATGGCAATAATATTAAAACCATGATTGACGTTGCAAATACATGGGAAGATGGCGACCTTAAGGAAGCCTTAACTTATACCATTGCAAACCACATGAAAAAGTGTTTTTTAAATTGGAATAAAGACACGGTAGAAGATGATGTTATTTATGGGCATTTATACGAACTTTCTGGAGGAAAAATTAATTTAAAAAATACAGATGAAGATTTATCGGACGCAAGTAGTTTATTGCGTACAAAAACTAAATTTTCTAATAATAACAACAGTAAAAAAGGCGGGCATCATAAAAAGAACCCGTCTAATCATAAAAGAAAACGCTTCTAAAACTATATGGGAACATTTAAAATTGAAGGTGGTCACCAATTAAAAGGTAGTATTAAACCACAAGGTGCAAAAAATGAAGCGCTACAAATTTTATGCGCAGTTTTGTTAACACCAGAACTGGTTACAATTAATAATATTCCAGACATAGTTGATGTTAATAAACTAATTAGCTTACTTAAAAAGTTAGGTGTTAAAGTAGAAAAACTGTCTCAAGGTACCTATACCTTTCAAGCAGATGATGTTAACTTGAAGTATTTAGAATCGGACGAATTTAAAGTTGATGGTCGCGGGTTACGTGGTTCAATAATGATTGTCGGTCCTATGTTAGCACGTTTTGGTAAAGGTTATATACCTAAACCAGGTGGCGATAAAATTGGTAGACGCAGATTAGATACACACTTTGAGGGCTTAATTAATTTAGGCGCAAAATTTAGATATAGTAAAGAAGAACAGTTTTATGGTGTTGAAGCCGATAAACTAAAAGGTGCTTACATGCTTTTAGAAGAAGCATCTGTTACCGGAACTGCCAATATTGTTATGGCTGCGGTTTTAGCTGAAGGGCGTACTACTATTTATAATGCCGCTTGCGAACCTTATTTACAGCAATTATGTAAAATGCTGAACAGAATGGGCGCGAAAATAAGTGGTGTTGGTTCTAATATGTTAATTATTGATGGTGTTGATAGTTTAGGCGGAACAGAACATACCATGCTGCCAGATATGATTGAAATTGGTAGCTGGATTGGGTTGGCAGCTATGACTAAAAGTGAACTAACCATTACCAATGTTTCTTGGGATGATTTAGGTGTTATACCTGCTACCTTTAGAAAATTAGGTATTACAGTTGAAAAGCGCGGAGACGATATTCACATACCAGCACATACCGATGGTTATGAAATACAGAGTTTTATTGACGGCTCCATTTTAACAATTGCTGATGCGCCTTGGCCAGGGTTTACTCCTGATTTATTAAGTATTATTTTGGTGGTAGCTACACAAGCCAGAGGTAGTGTTTTAATTCACCAAAAAATGTTTGAAAGTCGTTTGTTTTTCGTGGATAAATTGATTGATATGGGTGCTAAAATTATTCTTTGCGACCCACATAGAGCGACTGTAATTGGTCACGATTATAAATCTACTTTAAAAGCAACAACAATGACATCGCCAGATATTCGTGCTGGAGTTTCGTTGTTAATTGCTGCATTATCAGCTAAAGGCACTTCAACCATTCAAAATATAGAACAAATAGATAGAGGTTACGAACGTATTGACGAACGTTTACGTGCTATTGGTGCTCATATTGAACGAATTGAGTAGATATTCAATATTAAACAAAGATAGATTATCACATAAAAAAGCATTTCTACAAAAATAGAAATGCTTTTTTATTACAAGATAGTATAAAGTTTACTCGTGTTTCTTTCTCCAAAAATTAGCTAATAAAGACCCTGAAATATTCATCCAAGGACTAAAAACTGCTGCGGCTAAACCAACAGTTGCCAATTTCCCCATAGAACCTGCTAAGCCAGATGCCATACCGCCATTTTGCAAACCAACTTCTAATGCTACCGTTCTGCTAGAATCTTTATCTAAACCTAAGGCTCTGCTTATCCAATACCCAAATGTGTAGCCTAAAGCATTGTGAATGATAGATGCTAGTAATATAAAAATGCCAATGGTAAGAATGTTATCCCGACTTGCTGCGGTAGTAACCGTTGTAAAATACACAATACCAAACATGGATAAAATGGGCATAAAGTTGTGAATTTTAGGTTTAAATGTAATTACATGGTAATATAGTTTCCCAACAATAACAGCTCCAAACAGAAAATTAAAAAGTTCTGCAATAAGCATTGTATTTGCTGAAGATTGGGATTGTAAAAACGTCCAAAATCCAAAAATCATTGCTAATAACCAAGCGCAAGCTACGATGAAAACATAATTCACACGCTTTCGTAAAATACGCGAACCATTAGCATAAGCATCATAAAGTAGGGCAGAACCAATAGGAACGATAACAATTTTTATAATTTCAACACACATATTAAGAAAATTAATCTCTACATAAGTGCCAGCTAAAAGCTTCATCATAAGTGGCGTCATAATAGGTGCTAACAAGGTTGCAACAGCTGTTAAAGTTACCGATAGTGTTAAATTTGCCTTTGCAATAAACACCATTACATTAGATGCTAAGCCACTTGAACAAGACCCAATAAGTATGATTCCTGCAGCTATTTCTGGTTCAAAAGTAAAAACACGCGTTAGTAGATAACCAACAATGGGCATGATGGAAAACTGACAAAGAATACCAACAAATACACCTTTTCCCATGGTTTTTATACCTAAAAAATCTTTGATACTCATCTGTGTTCCCATGCCAAACATAACCACTTGAACTACGATAAGAATGAGCCATTTATTTCTTAAATCGAAGTTTCCCCATTTTAAAAATGCAGATGGATAGAACATGCCACAAACAATAGCAACTAAAATCCACGCGGTATATTGGTAGCTTTTCAAAGATTTTACTGACCGTATGCCGATTGATAATGCTATTGCTGAAACCACAGCTAATGGTGCAATTAAACTATTCAAATCAATAACAACTACTAGTAAAAGAACAAATGTTGCTACTAAACCTAACCAAAGTGTATACTTTTCTACCTGCTTCATAGGCTTATAATATTTCAGATAAATATGCCATAGCTATCTCCGGACTTGCTAAAATAGGTACTTTTTTATCGGCTTCAGAAAGTTGTCCAACTACGCGCGCCATAGATGCTTGTGCCAATAAAATAACATCAACCTTTTCAGCTAATTCTTTTAATGCTGAAGCTACCATAGTATCGTGCACTTCAGGTTTTCCGCCCATTAAAGCTTCAAAAGCACCTTCGCACAGTTTTGATGTTATTTCTACATCTTTACCTAAAATTACAGCACGCCTTTTAACTAAATCGCTTGTAGGCTCAAGAGTTGTTGGTAATGTTGCAATAACGCCTATTTTTTTTCCAGATAAAACTGCTTTGTCTGCCATTGGTTGATCAACACGTAATACAGGAACTTTTGTTAATGGAACTGCACTTTCTACGGCAGCACCTATTGATGAACAGGTTACCATGATATAATCGGCACCAGCTTCTTCGGCAGAACCAATATAATTCACTACTCTACGCGATGTATCTGGTGTTACTTTACCGCGTTCAATGGTATTTTTTATCAAACTATCATCAACAATATTGAATATTTTAATGTCTTTTCCTTTTAAATGTTTATCAATTAAATCTTGAAATAAAGGCACTAAAGTTGCCGATGTATGAATAAGTGCTAATGTTTTTGCCATAATATTTTATGTTTTTTACTAAATTTTTCCTTTTTGTAAAGCTAAAAAATAGGTTTCATCACCTACTTGACCGCCTTTTAAATTTACTTCCATATTGTTTACTGGTGAATTAGGTGCAAAAGCACAACACATTGGTGCACCTGTAAATACGGGTGCAATCATTTCAACAGCTACAATACCCAATTCTCTAGCTACGTAACTAGAGGTATCACCACCAGCAATTACCAAGCGTTTTACAGGAACTTGTTCTAAAGCACCTCTTGCTGATTGTCCTAAAATTTTTCCGAAACGTTTTGCTGTTTGTGAACGAATTTGTTGTTCGTCCCAACCTTTTTTATTGAAAAATGCTTTGGTTTCTTGTACTCGTGGGTCGTCTGGTCCTTTTGATGTGTGTAAAATAACGCTTTTACCTGATTTTAAGAATGATGCTATTTTTTCTTGGTATTCTGAAATGAATTTTATTTCTGAAGTTTCATTTTCTAAGGCTTGTATTGAAACTGAAATATCTTCAAAACCATTAGCAATTGCCCAATTAATTTGAGATGCGGTAACAGGTGATACACTACCAGAAAGTACCAATATTGGTTTACATTCTGATAAAGTTTTCCAATTATTACGTTGGTTTAAAATTCCTTTTGTTGCCCAAAAATCGCCCAATGCTTTTTCAATTCCTGAAGAACCTACTGAAAAAAGCGGTGTTTTTTCATCCACTTCATTATCAATTATGTTACCAATAGTTTGCATTTGATTTTCATACATCGCATCAAAAAAAACAATTTTATTACCAGAATTGATTTCTGCGGAAAGTTTTTCTTTTATTTCAGAAATATCTTTGTTTAAATCAACCAAATCAATCAAACTCATAGGCAAATTGGTTTGTTTAGATAAATGAACTCTTAAATCACTTTCGTGTGAAGGCGTAATGGGATGCTTACTCATTGATGGATGTTTGTCTAAACGATAAATAGCACCTTTACTGCCAATACCCATACGCGCATACAAATTTCCGAAAGACGAATAGCGTCCTAAATTTGGTGCTGCAACTAAAATGGGAGTGAATTTATTATTAAATGTTTCAATACCACTTTGAATGGCGGTTCCTATATTTCCTATTTCTGGCGACGAATCAAATGTCGAGCATACTTTATAATGAACATGCCTCGGGTTTAATTTTTTTAATGATCGAAAGGCTTCATCAAGTTCTTGTTTCATGGCTTCGGGTACCATAGAACGGGTCATGCCTGCAACACCAATAGCATCTAAATTGGTGAATTTATCTAATAATTCTTTTGTTGGATTTTGAAGAAAAAGAACTGTTTTAGCACCTGCACGACTTAAAAACTCTAGTGCATCGGTAGAACCCGTAAAATCATCACCATAAAAAGCTAATAAAATATCTTTTTTGCTTTGCATTATTTACTTATCTCCAAATTTTATAACCGATTCCCCGAACTCTTTATATTGTTTTGCAGTTTCTTCTAAACTCATGCCTTTTACAGCCGAATCCCAAGCTTGGTGTAAAGCACGAACACCACCTGTAGGACCTGATGGATGTGCCATAATACCACCACCTGCCATATAAAGCAAATTGGTAGTTTGTGTTCTTTTATAGGTTTCAAAAGCTTGTCCGCCCCATTGTCCTGAAGAAACAACAGGAATAACAGATTCATTATTTAAAAACGGTGTATGGCATGATTTTATAGAACGAACAACAGCATCATCCGATTCCCAAAATTTATTTTTTATGCCGTTTACATGCATTTGATCGACACCAGCTAAACGCCAAATTTTGTTGTAAGCTGGAAAATTTATTCCTAAAAGTGGATGGCGGTTAAGCATACCCCAACCATTTCTATGGCCATGTATAGAAAGTTCTCCCCAATCGCAAATTTGCTTAACACCTGCCCAACCTACACTATTTATACTAAGCATAGCACACGTTCCGCCGGCATTCACAACTGTTTCGTAATTGGCTTTCATGGTATCCAAATCGCCCGTAATATTAAAAGCATACATTATTTTTTTACCAGTTTTATCAGCAAATACATTAATAACCTTCATAATTTGTTCCACACGAGCAGCAAAAGGTGAATTTGCAGATGAGCCTAAAAGTTCGTCATCTTTAACAAAGTCAATGCCTGCTTCGGCTAAGGTTTTTACTAAATTGGCTGTATAATCTGGTGTTAAGCCAATACTAGGTTTTATAATTGTGCCAATCATAGGGCGTTCTTCACCAACACTTGCTAATTGCTTAGTGCCTTTCATTCCGAATTTTGGACCTTGAAAATGATTTTTATACGATTCTGGTAATTCAAAATCGTCTAATTTTAAGCCTGTAAATTGACGTAATTCATATAAGTTTCCTTGAAGTGTTGATATTAAGGTTGGAATATTATATCCAAAATTTTCAACAGACCATGATACTGTTACTTTAGCGCGTTTGTAAATTTTGTTTGCAATTATTTCACCAGGTATGCTTGGTTCGTTTACTTCATTAAGTATTTCAATGTTTTCAACTCTGGCTGCAAAACGCGTTTTTAGTTCGTCGGTTTCACCAGGAACTGATACAAAAGTTCCGCTAGATTGTTCGCCTGCAAGTACTGCTGCGGCTTGTTCAACGTTATAAGGTGTTTCAATAAGATACGTTGCTTGTATTCTTTCCATGTATTTAAATAACTGAAAATTAGATGATTTAAAACATAAAATGGGTGCTTTTAATTATGATGAACCACATTTTAATGTGCTAAATATATAAGTTTAAAATTAATATTTATTTAATAATTAAACTTCGACCTTTATTATAAATTATCAAAATTTAGATTTTAGGCTATTAAAGTCTATTGGTTTATATTCGCAAATAAAAAATAGAAGATGCTTAAAGCTGTAATTTTTGACATGGATGGTGTTATAATTGAAAGTGAACCATTGCACCATTACGCGTATCATAAAATGTTTGAAGATGTTAATGTTGAAGTAACGGATGTACTTTATGAATCGTTTACAGGAAAATCAACCATAAACGTTTGTAAACAAGTATGCGATGTTTTTAATTTGAAAGAAACACCAGAATATTTAGTGTCTTTAAAACGCAAGCATTTTGAATATATATTTAATAACGATCCAAATTTTGATCTTATAGAAGGTGTTTTAGATTTGATAAAAGATTTGCATCGCAACGAAATAACTTTAGTTGTTGCTTCATCTGCAACTATGCCAAGTATTGAACGTATTTTTAATAAGTTTGATTTGAATCGGTACTTTGTTGCAAAACTAAGTGGTGCCGATTTAAAAGAGTCAAAACCACACCCTGAAATTTTTATAAATGCTGTTAAAGAATCTGGATTTAGTGCAGATGAATGTATTGTGATTGAAGATTCAACCAACGGTATTGAAGCCGCAAAAGGCGCAGGTGTATTTTGTTTAGGATTTGATAGTTTTCACTCTAAAAATCAAGATTATAGTAAAGCCGATTTTGTGATTAAAAATTTTAATGAATTGTCTTATTCTAAACTAAGTAGTTTACTTTAAAACTGCATACCCAAAATTTACCGAGAAAGGTACACACCAAACAATAACATGATTATATTTAGTAAAATCTACGTTTGCGGGTAATGTGTATTCATAAGTGCCATCAACCCCTTTTAAAGCACCTAATGAAATATAATCTGAACCAGAAGTATTGGTAGCTAAATATATTTCTAATGATGGTCCGCTATCTGTTTTAAAATTGGTTAATGATAAAATAGTTTTTTCAGTATTAACACTAGCTTTTCCTGAAGTTGGGTGTGCACTCGAAACAAAATTACCTTGAAATAGGGGTGAAGGTGTCATGTCTTGCATATCCATTTTGTCATCTTCCATCATTGGAGAATCTGAACTTGAACACGATTGAAATGTAATAAAAACTAAAAAAATAAGATAAAAAATGCGCATGATGATTCAATTTTAAATTCCGTTTTTCGTCGAAGTAAAAAATTGAACCTTACAAAATAATTTATTTATAGGTTTTCTTTTGCTTGATTCGCTTTTGCGATAATGGCTTTTAACCGTTCTTTCCTTAGTTGTTCTTCAGCTTTCTTCTTATTAATTTTTTGATTCATTAATTTGGAATGCTTCGCTTTATTTTTAGTGTTTTTATCGCGACCAGTTTTCGCCATGGCATCTATTTTTTATAATGCTTTTTATAGCCTAGATATGCAAAAAAGCCTAATATAATAACAACACCAACTGTGATAGCAATAATGTTGAAACTTGCAATTTGTTGTCCAGATTGGTATGAATGTAAACCTGATAAGTAAAAATTAACTCCAAAATAAGTAAAAATAATACTTGAAAAAGCTATTATAGACATCAAATTGAAAAACCAACGCCCACGAAGTCCTGGAACCAAACGCAAGTGTATTACAAAGGCATACACCATAATACTAATTAAAGCCCATGTTTCTTTTGGATCCCAACCCCAATAACGTCCCCAACTTTCATTTGCCCACATACCACCTAAAAAGTTTCCTATGGTAAGCATAACTAAACCTACTGTTAACGCCATTTCGTTAATTATAGTAAGTTCTTGAATGTTTAAATCCATTTTTGCTTTGTTTTTTTGTGTTGTGAAAATCATTAATAATAAGGAAACAACACCCAAAATCATACCTAATGTAAATGGACCATAACTTGCCACAATAACTGCCACATGTATCATTAACCAATAGCTATTTAATACAGGTTGTAGGTTTGCAATGGCTGGATCCATCCAATTCCAATGGGCAATCATTAATAACATAGCTGTTACAAAGGCGGTTGAGGCTACGGTTAAATCACTTTTTCTTCCGAAAGCTAAACCAAAAAACATGGTTGCCCAAGCTACATAAATCATCGATTCATAAGCATCACTCCAAGGTGCGTGACCAGATATGTACCAACGAACTATTAAGCCCAATGTGTGCAAAATAAATAAACCTAAAATGATGAATTTAAAAACAGTTATTGAATTATTTATTGCTTTACTTTTCTCTTTGAAAATTTGAACAATTAATAAGATGAACAATATGCTGCCGGCATACAAATACCAACTAAATAGCTTTTTAAAAATATCGTATTTGTTGTAAAGTACTTCAGTGTTAATTTTATCATCACTTAGCATTACCGATGCACCAAGTTGATGCTGTGTTTTTTTGAAAGCATCCAAAAGTTTTGTGGCTTCAGAAAAATTTCCGGTTTGTTTAGCAGCATTAAGTTTTATTAAATACATTTTAAACCCATTCTTTATAAAATTTCCGTAGAGTGAATCTTGAATTTTAAAGTCGCCGTGTTGGTATTCATTGGCTGAAATCCATTTGTTGTTTTCGTCGTTTGGAACAGGGAATATTTTTAATGAAGCACCTTCAATGGTGTTATATAGTAAATTAACTCGCTGGTCGGCTTCTTTAATTTGTGTTTGATATCCATTAGGTGCCAATGCTTTATAGGCTTCGTCTAGAAATGGGGTTAATTTATATTCACCTCTTTCTGTAAAAAAATCGGCAAGTGTTACATATTTTTCTTTTGAATCGACTTGAATGATATGACGTATTGTATCCGCCTTTTTTGCTGTTAAATAGATAATAGGTACATTATACCACAGCATTGGACTTTCTTGCATAGATAGAAACACTTGGTTAGCATCAAAATCTTCATAAGTATCGTGTTTACTTAATTTACGAAGCATTTCAGAGGCATAAGTGTTTACAGGCATCATGCGTCCACTTAAATCTTGGATAACCAAATGCCCAAAAGCATCGGCATGTTCTTTTGGGGTAATGTTTGCGGCTAATATAGAATCTATTTGCGCTTTAGTTGGTTTTGTATTGTGATTATGCCCGTCATTATCAGTATGTGTTTGGGCAAAGGTATTTAAGCTAAAACACAAGAATAATACACCCAATAATTTCGTTTTTTTAGTTTTTACTTTTTCAAGCATTACTTTTAAATCGCCAAAACGAGAACCTTTTGCAAAAAGAATAGCCATCAACCCAAAATAAAGTAAAAAGTAACCAATATAGGTTATTAAAGTTCCCCAATAATCATGGTTTACAGACAAGATTGTACCTTTTTCATCTGGGTCAAAACTTGATTGGAAAAAGCGATAACCTCCATGGTCTAAAATATTATTCATGAAAATTTTATAGTCAAAATTCCCTGTTTCTTCATCTATAACGGTTACTTGACTTGAATAGGATGAATAGCCTTTTTCTGTTCCTGGGTAACGTTCTGCTTCAAAATCGTTTAATTTTATAGCGAATGGTAACTCCATTACTTTTGAACCGTATTTAAAAGCGAAATCTAATCCGCCAATTTTAATTTGTTTAAACGCATTGTTCATACCTTTTCCACCAAGTAAACCAACACGTTGTGTTTCACCATTGGCAGTTACTTTAAACACAGCACCATCTTCATCATTCTTTAAAATTTGCGATTTTTGAACAATATCAAAAACACCTTTAACAACAGGTTTTGGAAATACCATTTGCATATCGCCAATTACATAACGCGCACGCAACATTAATGGTTGTAAACTATCTTTAGCTAAAGTGCCTTGCGCCATGGTAGCCATTACCATATATTCACCTTCAAAAGGCGATTTTATACTTAATGAATCATTTTTGTAGGTTATGTTAATAGCACCATCAGTAGGTTTGTTAAGTGCAAAAAGTATGTTGTGAATACTTTGTACTTCGCCAACTTTTAAAAAGTGATTGTGTGCGCCACCACCGCCAGCTTCAACTATTTTTAAATAAGCTTCGCCTGTTTCATTTGGAATGATATCTTCTTCTGCACCTTTAATAAATTTTTCTAATTCAATGGAAACAGGTTGTTTGTTGTAGTTGGTTTCAATTTTAAAATGGTTTTCTAATCGTTCTGAAAAATCAACTTCACGTTCAATAGGTAAACGTTGTGCAACACCATCAATTTCATAATCACCATCAATATAGGTTGTTAAATATGTTTTTTGTGAAAGAAAGGTGTTTTCGGTAGCGCCTTCTCTAATAGCCATCATACCTTCAAAACTGATGTATCTGGTAATAAAAGCACCTAAAAGAATGAATATGAACGCTAAATGTAATATTAAAGTCGCCCATTTTTCCTTTTTAAGTAATTGATATCTAAAAATATTACCCACAAAGTTGATAACAAAAAATACCATAATAGCCTCAAACCACCACGCATTATAAATTAAATTTCTAGTATATGGTGTAGGCGATGTGCTTTGACCAGCATCTAAAAAAGTACCTGTAGCCATAGCTGCTGCAAATACAATAAATAAAATAGCGGTAAGACGTGTTGAAAAAAGAATTTTGGCGAGTTTATTTTGCATAATAAGAACCCATTTTAAGGTCGGGCAAATTTAAGTATTTAAGTTTATTTTGAAGTGTTAAAGTTTGTGAAAATGAGATAGGACAGATGACCGAAGACTGAAAACGGATGCTGAGACTAAAAACTATTTTATTTACCTCGTGCTTCAAAAATTTTTAAATACAAAAATGTTCCCATTTTACGGGCGCGTTCTTTGGCGTTTTGGGCATAATCACCTTCAAAAAGTTCATCAATAGTTTCAAACCATAGGTTTAACCATAATCCGAAATGAAGTTCGGAAATACTGTTACTATTTTCTTTATCTACTTTAACATGTACTTCAAGTGGATTCCCTAAATATTTGGTTTTTAAAAATAAACTAGCTTCCCAAAAGGTAGTAAGGTTTTCTAAATGTGCATCCCAATCTTTTATAACATCATTAAAAAAAGGCATTAAAACAGCATCTTTTCTAACTTTTTTATAGAAAGAAGACACTAATAAATATACATCTTCTCTGGTTTTAATATCTGGTTTCATATCTCACAAAATTACAATTTTTATCTAGCAAAGGAGCAAAGGCGCAAAGTTTTGATTTTTTAAAAAAGTGATTGCATACTAGGCTAACTTTTAACTCATAACTTTCAACTTTCAACTTTTCTTATGTATTTTCGCAAAATGATTTCAGTAGTAATTTTAGGTGCTGGCAATGTTGCTACACATTTGTATAAAGCGTTTTGTAAAATTGATGAAGTATCAGTAACTCAATGGTACAACAGAAGTTTAGATGCTATTAGAACATTTAAAAATGATGTTTCAATTACAGATGATTTAGCACAACTTAATGAAGCTGATGTATATATTTTAGCGGTTAGTGATGATGCTATAAAAATGCTTTCAACTCAATTACCTTTTGAAAACAGATTGGTAGTACATACATCAGGTGCAGCGAGTTTGTATGATATAGACAAAAAGCATAAACGCGGTGTTTTTTACCCATTACAAACTTTTAGTAAAGCTGCCGAAATTGATTTTGCTAATGTGCCTATTTGTATTGAAGCACTTGAAAGTACAGATTATCATGTGCTTAAAAAAATGGCAAAAGCCCTAGGAAGTCCAACAAAAAAGGTAAATACCGATCAGCGTAAAGTATTGCATCTAGCAGCAGTTTTTGTAAATAACTTTACAAATCAGCTTTACAGAGTTGCACATGAAATTACCGAAAGTGAAGGTGCAGAATTCGATCTTCTAAAACCACTCATTTTAGAAACTGCTAAAAAAGTACAAAATGTATCGCCTTACATGGCACAAACTGGTCCAGCAAAACGCAATGATAAAAAAACGTTGAGAAAGCATTTAAAGCTTATAAAAAATAAGCATCATACAGATATTTATAACCTATTAACAACCTCTATACAACAAACCCATGGAAGAAAAAAGCTATAAAGAATATTTAAACCACATTACCACGTTTATTTTTGATGTAGATGGTGTTTTAACCGATTGTAATGTTTTAGTAACCACAACAGGTGAATTACTACGAAGCATGAATGTTAAAGATGGTTTTGCTTTAAAGTTTGCTGTAAATGCTGGTTATAACGTTGCTATTATTTCTGCAGGAACTAATGAAGGCGTAAAATTGCGTTTAGAAAGCTTAGGTATTAAAACAGTATATTTAGGTGCACATGATAAAATAGTTCAGTTTGAAGACTATATAAAAACCAATAACATCAAACCTGAAAATGTACTATATATGGGTGATGATGTTGCCGATTATCCTGTAATGAAAGTTGTAGGTTTGCCAACTTGCCCACAAGATGCGATACAAGAAATTAAAGGTGTTTCAAAATACATATCGCACAAAAAAGGAGGCGAAGGTGCCGCTAGAGATGTTATTGAACAAGTATTAAAAGTACAAGGAAAATGGGCGTTTTAAAATTGCTTTAGGATTTAAGCTGTATGCTTTAGGCAATATTTCTTTCAACTATACAACTTTACAATTTTGAACTATTTAAACCTTATCCGCTGGAAAAATTTAATACTAATTGCTTTAACGCAATTACTTATTAAATATGCTCTTTTAGAGCCTTTTGGTGTTCAAATAAGTTTAAATGCATTAGGTATTAGCCTTTTAGTTTTAGCAACCCTTTGTATTGCAGCTGCAGGAAATATTATTAATGATATTTATGATGTTGAAACCGATTTTGTAAACAAACCCGATAAACTTATTATTGGTAAATCAATTTCCGAAAAAACAGCGTATAACCTTTTTATTGGTTTTAATGTTGTTGGTGTAGGTATTGGTTATTATGTGTCCAATTTAGTTGGTCGAGATGCCTTTTTTTCGCTGTTTGTTATCATTTCTGTATTGCTTTATGTGTACGCCAGTTATTTAAAACAAACACTGTTAATAGGAAATATTGTTGTATCTATTTTGGTGGCACTTTCTATATTAATTGTTGGTGTTTTCGAGCTGCTTCCTACCATTACAAGTTTAAATCAGCAAACACAATTAACGTTTTTTAAAATTATTTTCGATTATGCATTGTTCGCATTTGCCATTAATTTGCTTCGTGAAATAGCTAAAGATATTGAAGATATTAATGGCGATTATAAAGCTGGCATGAACACATTGCCAATTGCTATTGGTACAGAGCGTGCTACAAAAGTACTGTTTGCATTAACAATTATATGTTTACTTTTTATCGTGTATTACGTTATTAATTCACTTTACAAAAACCAAGTTGCAGTGCTTTATTTTTTAGTTTTGGTTATTGGTCCGTTGCTTTATAATTGTATTAAAATTTTTAGTTCTAAAACAAAAAAGGAATTTCATCAAATTAGCAATGTATTTAAATTAGTACTATTTTTTGGAATGCTTTCATTACTTTTATACAAGTATATTTTATTATAATGCTGAACGATAAATTAAAAAAATACAACCTTATTTTAGCTTCAGGTTCACCTAGAAGACAAGAATTTTTTAAAGCTTTAGGATTAGATTTTGAAATACGTTTAAAGCCAATTGCAGAAGAATATCCACCAAGATTAACCCATTTCGAGATTAGTGATTATTTGGCGCAATTAAAAGCATTGCCATATAAAAACGAACTAAAACCCAACGATATTCTAATTACCAGCGATACTATTGTTTGGCATAACAATCAAGCTTTAGGAAAACCTAGAAATGAAGCCGAAGCATTTCAAATGATAAAATCGTTAAGTAACACTACACACGAGGTAATTACATCAGTTTGTTTCACAACCCAAATGTTTGAAAAAACATTAAATACCGTAACAAAAGTTACTTTTAAAAATTTAACGGACGCTGAAATTGATTATTACATAAAAACATGCAAACCTTTTGATAAAGCAGGTGCGTATGGTATTCAAGAATGGATAGGATTTATAGGTGTTACAAAAATTGAAGGTTCTTATTTTAACGTTATGGGATTGCCAACACATACAGTTTACAAAACATTATTAGATATCGTTAATGTTAACCAAAATGAACTGTAATTTTTAAACAGTATTATTATCTTTACTAAATAATTTATATTTAATTTTTTCCATGTTATTAAATTTTAAAGGCGAGCTTATAGCAACTACCGTAGTTGTATTAGCGTTGTTATTAATACGCTATATTACCAATTTCACAATAACCAAAATTGCTAGAAAAAACGAAATAAACGAAGCTAGAATTAGGCTAATTAGAAGATATGTAACCATTACTTTATTTTTAATTGGAATACTTTTAGAAGCTTATGTTTTTGGAACGCAGTTAAGAGAACTAGCGGTTATTTTTTCATCGGTATTTGCAGTAATAGGCATTGGTTTGTTTGCTATTTGGTCAATTTTAAGCAATATTACTTCAGGAATTATTATGTTTTTTTCATTTCCATATAAGGTTGGCGATAAAATTGAAATACATGATAAAGATTTTCCACTTGAAGCCATTATTGAAGATATTGGTGCCTTTCAACTTCACTTGCGTTTAGATAATGGTAATCTTGTAACGTATCCAAACAATCTTATGTTACAAAAAGCAGTAACACTTATTGAAAAAGATGCAATAGACGATGATGCAGAATTTATCTAAATAGTTATATATTTATATAATGGGCAAAAACAGAATTAAAAAACACAACAAAAAACTAGGAAAACCACCTGGAAGCGTTATTTATACAGGTAATAAATCGTCTAAAAAATTATTTATTGAAGCTTTTGATTATAACGTTGAAAGATGTAATGAAAAAGAGCTAACAACTATTGAAGAAGCTTTTAATTTTAAAGGTTCAGATTCTGTTACTTGGATAAATATAAATGGGTTAAACCATGTTGAAGAAATTGAAAAATTAGGTAATCACTTCAATTTACATCCTTTAGTTTTAGAAGATATTGTAAGCATTTCTCAGCGCCCAAAAATTGATGAACATGAAGATTATTTATTTGTAGTTGTAAAAATGCTGTATCATGCAAATGATGAAAGCATAGTTGCAGAACAAGTTAGTTTTGTTTTGGGTAAAGGCTATGTATTATCTTTCCAAGAATCTGAAGGTGATGTTTTTGATGCTGTAAGAGAACGTATTAGGCAAGGAAAAGGTAGAGCACGAAGCATGCAAGCCGATTACTTGTTATACATTTTAATGGATGCTATTGTAGATCATTATTTTACAATAATTGAAACTTTAGGAGAAAAAATTGAAGATTATGAAGATGCTATTTTTTCAGGGCATGTAGGCAAAACAATCAATAAAGATATTCAAGATTTAAAGCGAGAAATATTAAGAGTACGTCGGGCAATTTTTCCGCTTCGCGAAGTAATTAATCGTATTGAAAAACACGAAAGTCCACTTATTCTAAAAAAAACAAAAACGTTTTACCGCGATATATACGACCATTTAATTCAAGTGTCTGAGAACATCGACATATACCGCGAAATGATTTGGAGTTTAATGGATATGTACATGACAACCATTAGCAACAAAATGAATGAAGTAATGAAAGTACTAACCATAATGGCTTCTATTTTTATTCCATTAACATTTATTGCAGGTATTTACGGTATGAACTTCGATTATATTCCAGAGCTTCATTATAAAAATGGGTACTATATTTTGTGGTGTGTTATGATTGCTATGTTTTTAGGCATGCTATATTATTTTAAACGTAAGAAGTGGCTTTAGGTTTAGTCCTTAATCTTTGGTTATTTGACCTTAGTAATTGTTAATAGGCTTTAGATAATTCACTAATTAATACCACTTTTATAACATCCATTATATATCTTTTATCTATAACTTCAACAACGTTAAATAAACATTAAAAGCACTAAAATCCCTCTATTACTTTGTTATATTTGGTTTTTTAGCTAACTAAATACGTATGCAAAGAGTTTTACTTTTATTAATATTTTTATTCACTTTTTCGCTTTTACAAGCCCAAAAACCAATAACACCAACATCTTCAGAGATTTTTGAATCCATTCAAAAACTTAATTTTTTAGGTTCTGTGTTGTACATAGCTGCACATCCTGATGATGAAAATACGCGCCTTATTGCATATATGGCAAACCATGTAAAGGCACGAACAGCCTATTTATCACTAACACGTGGTGATGGCGGACAAAACCTTATTGGTCCAGAAATAAGAGAACTTTTAGGTGTTATACGTACACAAGAACTGTTGGCTGCAAGACGAATTGATGGCGGCGAACAGTTATTTACGAGAGCTAATGATTTTGGTTTTTCAAAAGAGCCTGAAGAAACCTTAAATATTTGGAATAAAAAAGATGTTTTAAGCGATGTTGTTTTGGCCATTAGAACCTTTAAACCAGATATAATTATTAACCGTTTTGACCACCGAACACCTGGTACAACACACGGACATCACACAAGTTCTGCCATGTTAAGTTTTGAAGCTTTTGATTTGGCTGGTGATAAAAACGCCTATTCTGAATTATTAAAAGACGCTGGCGTTTGGAAACCGAAACGTTTGTTTTTTAATACCAATTCATGGTTTTACCGTAATCAAGAAGAATTTGATAAAGCCAATAAAGGCAATACGATAAACTTTGATATTGGTACGTATTACCCACTTAAAGGAATGTCTAATAACGAATTAGCGTCTTTAGCAAGTAGCCAACATTTATGCCAAGGTTTTGGCAGATTATCACAGCGTGGTTCACAAAAAGAATATTTAGAGTTTTTAAAAGGTGATGCATTATCTAATAAAGACAATATTTTTGATGGTATTGACACCTCTTGGAATCGTGTAAAAGGCGGTAAAGCCATTGGCGATATTTTATGCGCAATAGAAAATAATTTCAATTTTAAAAATCCATCGGGTCACATTCCTAAGTTGCTTGAAGCTTATAAATTGCTTCAGAATATAGACGATTTACATTGGAAAACTCAAAAAACCAAAGAACTTACAGCAATTATTGAAATGTGTGCTGGTTTATATTTGGAAGCTTCAGCAGAAGTGCCTTCAACAACATTAAATCAATCGGTTAAAATTAATATTGAAGCTTTAAACAGAAGCAACCAAAATATTGTTTTAGAAAGTATTACTCAAGGTGATGGAAAAACCATTTCAAAACAATTAGCGTTGAAAAATAACGATTCTGAAAAGTTTGATACAGATTATTATATTTCTAGCGAAGAAAAATACACATCAGTATATTGGTTAAATAAAAAAGGCACATTAGGTATGTATGAGGTTGAAAATGAAGCCTTCATAGGGAAACCAGAAACGCCTAAAAGTGTTAAAGTAAACTTCAACTTAAAAATAAATGATATACCATTTTCTATAACTAAAACTGTAGTACATCGCTATTCAAAACCAGATAAAGGTGAGTTGTATCGTCCGTTTGAAATTATTCCAGAAGCTTCGGCTAAAATTTCAGATAAAGTCATCATTTTTGAAAATGATAAACAGCGCGATATTACAGTTATTGTAAAAGCTGGACGCGATAATTTAGAAGGATTTGTTGAAGTTTGCCATCCAAAAGATTGGAATATTTTTCCTGAAAAACAAAAAGTAAGCATCGTTCATAAAGGCGAAGAACAACAACTTTCGTTTACGGTTATTCCTCCAAAAAATCAAAGTGAAGGTTACATAAGTCCAATTGTTCACGTAAACGATTCAGATTACACCAAAGAACTTATTGAAATAACATACGAACACATTCCTTATCAAACCGTTTTATTACCAAGTGAAAGTAAAATTGTGCGTTTAGATATTAAAAAGAAGGGTGAAAATATTGGTTATATTGCTGGTGCTGGTGATGTAGTTCCTGAAAGTTTACTGCAAATAGGATACAATGTTTTAACTATAAAACCAGAAGATATTAACGCAGAAACGTTAAGCAGATTTGATGCTATTGTGGTAGGGATTCGTGCTTACAATACTTTAGAAAACATTGAATTTAAACAACAATTACTATTTGATTTTGTAGCAAAAGGCGGTAATATGATTGTGCAATACAATACAAGCCGAGGTTTAAAAACAAATACATTAGCACCATATAATTTAAAATTATCGAATGATCGTGTAACCGATGAAAATGCTGAAGTTAGGTTTTTAAACCCTAACCATCCGCTTTTAAATTATCCTAACAAAATTACCCAACACGATTTTGAAGGTTGGACACAAGAACGCGGTTTGTATTTTCCTAACGAATGGGGAAGTGAGTTTACGCCAATTTTATCAATGAATGATAAAAATGAATCGCCAAAAGATGGTAGTTTATTGGTTGCTAAACACGGAAAAGGGTATTATATCTATACAGGTTTAAGCTTTTTTAGAGAATTTCCAGAAGGTGTTTCGGGCGCATACAGGTTGTTTGCCAATATGCTTTCCATAGGAAAAGAAGATTTAAAACCAAGCACGAAGCTAAATAATTAGATATGAATAACGAAAAACAAACCAAACAACCTTGGTTAAAACTTTACTCGATAGTTTTAATAGCTAATTTGGTGTATATCATAGCCTTTTACTTAATTACTCAAGCCTTTTAATATGCAATTAAACTGGATAGATTGGGTAGTTTTATGTGCAACATTATTGGCAATTGTTGTGTATGGCACATGGCAAACCAAAGGCAGTAAAAACGTTCAAGATTATTTAAAAGGCGGAAATACTTCAAAATGGTGGACTATTGGTCTATCGGTCATGGCTACACAAGCTAGTGCAATTACCTTTCTTTCAACACCAGGTCAAGCGTTTAACGACGGTATGGGATTTGTACAATTCTATTTCGGGTTACCCATTGCTATGGTGGTTATTTGTATGGTGTTTATTCCATTATACCATCGTTTAAATGTGTATACCGCTTACGAGTTTTTAGAAAACCGCTTCGATTTAAAAACAAGAACGCTAACCGCTATTTTGTTCTTAATACAACGTGGTTTGGCAGCAGGCATTACTATTTTTGCACCTGCTATTATTTTATCGGTGGTTTTAGGTTGGAATTTATTAACCCTAAACATAATCATTGGGTTGTTGGTAATTATTTACACCGTTTCTGGTGGAACGCGTGCTGTAAACGTAACGCAAAAGCATCAAATGGTGGTTATTTTTATAGGTATGTTAATCGCCTTTTTTCTCATCGTTGATAAATTGCCTCAAGATATTTCATTCAGTAAAGCACTTAGTATTGCAGGCGCTAGTGGTAAAATGGAAGTGTTAAATTTTTCATTCGATTTGAATAACCGCTACACCTTTTGGAGTGGTATTATTGGTGGTACGTTTTTAATGTTATCGTATTTTGGAACAGACCAAAGTCAGGTGCAGCGGTATTTATCAGGAAAATCGGTAAAAGAAATGCAATTGGGATTGATTTTTAACGGACTTTTAAAAGTACCAATGCAGTTCTTTATCCTATTAGTAGGTGTTATGGTTTTTGTGTTTTATCAGTTTAATGAAGCGCCTGTTAACTTTAATCCTACAGCAACAGAGGTTGTTTTAAATTCTGAATATTCTGAAGCCTACAAACTGCTTCAAAAAAAGCAAAATATCATTTTTAATGAAAAGCAAGCTTATATAAATTCGTTTGTAAATAGTGAAAATGATGTAGTTTCAAAAGAAATTTCAAGGGCAAATAAAACTAACGACTCTATAAAAAAAGAAGCTAGAATTCTTATTGAAAAAGCAGCAAAAAATAAAAATATAAAAGTAGAAAGTAACGATAAAGATTATGTATTTATTCATTTTATTTTGAATAATTTACCACGTGGTTTAATAGGGTTGTTGTTGGCGGTTATTTTAAGTGCAGCCATGTCTAGTACAGCAAGCGAGTTAAATGCCTTAGGTTCTACAACAACCATCGATTTATACAAACGAAACACTGTTGAAAAAACCGAAGAACACATGGTTAAAGCTTCCAAATGGTTCACTTTTGCTTGGGGCATTATAGCTATTGGTGTGGCTTGTGTTGCAAAACTTGCCGAAAATTTAATTCAGTTGGTTAACATTATTGGTTCTATTTTTTATGGAAATGTGTTAGGCATTTTTTTATTGGCTTTTTTCTTTAAGTTTGTAAAAGGACAAGCGGTTTTTATAGCGGCGTTAATAACCCAGTTTATTGTTATTGCTTTGTTTTTTCTTAATGAATACCAACTAATTAATTTGCCATATTTATGGCTAAACTTTGTGGGTTGTGCCATTGTTATTCTAATAGCATGCCTACTTCAATTAAATTCTAAAAATGATACAATCACCACCTAAAAAAATTAAATGGGGCATTATAGGTTTAGGAAGAATTGCTAATAGTTTTGCAACCGACCTACTAACCATTCCTGATGCCGAATTATATGCCGTTGCATCAAGAGACCAAGAAAAAGCTGATTATTTTGCTGATAAATATGATGCTAAAAAAGCATATAATAGTTATGAAGCATTAGCAAACGACCCAGAAATTGACGCTGTTTACATTGCAACACCACATGCTTTACATAAAGAAAATGCACTTATGTGTTTAGAAAAGGGTATTGCTGTTTTAGGTGAAAAACCGTTTGCTATGAACGCTGAAGAAGTGGAAATAATGATAGCAAAAGCTAAAGAAAAGAACGTACTTTTAATGGAAGCGCTTTGGACGTATTTTTTGCCACATTATCAATACGTTTTGAAATTATTAGAGAGTAAAACATATGGCAATATTTTAAAAATTGAAAGTGATTTTGGCTTTCAACGAGAATATAACACAAAAACCAGATTGTTTAATAAAGCCATGGGTGGTGGTAGCCTTTTAGATATTGGTATTTATCCCATTTTTGCAACACTTTCAACATTAGGTTTGCCAAAACATATTGATGCATCAGCTACTTTTTTTGAAAACGGTATCGATTCATCATGTACTATGATTTTTGGTTACCAAAACAATGTAGAAGCGCATTTAAAAAGTTCACTTTTAGAAGTATTGCCAACAGAAGCTATTTTTTATTGCGAAAAGGGAGTTATTAAAATTAACACTCAATTTCATTGCCCATCTACTGTGTCATTAATTGTTGATGGAAATGAAGAAGTTAAAGAATTTGGGTATAAAACCATTGGTTATAACTACGAAACCATTCATTTTAACCAACTGATACGTGATGGTAAAACTGAAAGTGATATTATGACTTTTGAGTTTAGCAGAAACCTTATAAAAACACTTGATAGCGTTAGAAAAGTTATTAATCTTGAATATTAAAAGTTAAGTTAATATTACTTTTTGTTAAATATATTTGTCTAAATGTAAAGTTTGTTTTACTTTTTATTTATCAATCATGTAAATTAATTTTAAAACGAACAATTATGAAAACAAATTATTTATTACCAAACAAGTACAAAAAAATTGGTTGGGTACTATTTTTAACAGGAATCATTATAGGTGTATTTCTTCAAATTTTCGATTCAACTGAAGATATCTTTAATTTGGATTTAATCAATAATTTCGGATTTGAATTCTTAGATGAAATTATTTCAATTTTAATAATTATTGGAGGTTTATTAGTGGGTTTTTCAAAGGAAAAGATTGAAGATGAATTCATTCATAAGTTAAGACACGAATCGTTAGTTTGGGCAATTTTACTTAATTACATTATTCTTTTCCTAACCGTTATATTTATTTATGAAGGTAATTTTTTCACTGTTTTGGTTTATAATATGTTTACACCATTAATTTTCTTTATTGTTCGCTTTAATTTTTTAAAACTAAAATCTAATAGCGATGAAGAATAATATAAAAATACAACGCGCCATACATAATTTTACTCAAGCAGATTTAGCAGAAAAAATAGGAGTTAGTAGGCAAACCATAAACGCTATGGAGAAGAATAAATATGTGCCATCTACTATACTTTCTTTAAAAATTGCAAAATTGTTTGAAGTTTCAGTTGAAGAAATATTTATTTTGGAAGAAGAAGATTAAAAAAAAATGCAACTTTTCGAGTTGCATTTTTTTAATCTAGAGAATCTAGAAATATAATATTCTAAAAGGCTTTAATTACATACCTCCCCATTCTTTTAAAGAATCTTGGTTCATTTTTACATAATCGGCATTTCCGGCTTTTTCAGAAGCAGCTAATGATTTTTTTGCAGCAGCAATAGCACCTTTTTTGTCTCCAGCTTTCGCATAAATTAATGATTGTTGTCTTAATTGCCAAAACGCTACTTTATCGCCTGCCATGGTAATAGCTTTGTCTATCCAAGTTTTTGCTTGTTTTATGTCTTTGTTGGTTTGTAAATAGTAAACTGCAGCACTGTAATAATCGTTAGCAGTTGGTGTACCATTCATAACATCGTTTATACTGGTAAGTACCATATCATCAGTTGGTACATCCAATTTAACGCCTACATAAACACCTTCCCAAAGCATTCCTAATACAGCACTATCATTCGTTAAATCATCAAAAGTCATTGTAAACGTTTCAATTTTCATTGGCATTGGGTATACTGGCGTATTTATTTTTGCCGCTATTTTTGTTTCATCCCAAGGTTGTGGAACGCCGCCACCTGCATAATCAGTATAGAAATAAACATCCCAACTTGTTGCTTCAGGTTTTGTAAAAATAGCGTATGTGCCAGCTTTAAGTGGTTGACCATCAACTGATACATCTGTGCTGAACGTAATTTTTGTTCTTAAATTTGCTCCCGTTCTCCAAATACTTCCGTAAGGCACTAAATCGCCAAAAATAACACGTTCTCTCATGTTTGGTCTTGAATATTCTAGAGTTATATCGGTTAATCCAACCTTTTGTTCCAACTTGCTTGACGGACTTGGTTGTGGTGTTACAATTTGAGCATTTACAGTAAAAGTTGCTGTTAAGGCTAATAAAAATACGAGTAGTTTTTTCATATGAAATATGTTTTTTGTTTTAGTTTTTTATTGATTTTATAAATTTAAGCAATACTTATTTTTGAAATGTTAACGAAACCTTAAATTAAGTTTTTTCTGTTTATTTCTATTTTTGTTTTAGTTGTTTCATAATATCTTCCATCATTTCAACTTGTACTTGCTGTATTGTTAATAGTTCTTGTTGTTGGTGTACAATTAAATGATCTATTTTTTCGTGTAACATTCTAATTTCTAATTCCGATTTTAAATTCACCATATAATCCTGTTTAGAGCGTTCTCTGTCTTTTTCTTCTTGTCGGTTTTGACTCATCATAATCACAGGTGCTTGTAAGGCTGCTAAACATGATAGCATCAAGTTAAGTAAAATAAACGGATATGGGTCGAAAGCTTTGTTTGCTAAAAATATAATATTGATAAGCATCCAAATAAGAATAAAAACACCAAAAATGATTATAAATTTCCAGCTACCACCAAAAGTTGCAATTTTATCAGCCAATCGTTGCCCAAATGAAAACCCCGAATTATCAGATTCAATGTCAATTTTACTTGAAATAGTTTCATGGTTTTGCAAAGTTTTTAAAACATCGGCTTCAAGTTCATTTAATTCACCAACTTCTTGCATTAAATAATTGGCAATATATTTTTCTCGGTATTGATTTAATTCAACTATAGCAATTAAGCTTTTAGAATTAAAATTAGGATGATCTTTTTTTATTAATTCAAAAATAGATTTTCTTATGGTTTTAGCATATACTTTTTCGCTTTCTTGAAATTCTGTTTTAGAAATGCTGCTTAAAAATGTTTTCATTATTTTGAATTTATTATTAATGGTGTTTCGTAAATACAATTTTACGCTTACTTTAGCCCAAATTTTGCACTACTTAAATTATTTACTCTTACAATACACAATGAATCAAAAGATAATTACATTTTTCATATTATTTTCTTCATTTATCGCTACTTCGCAAACTAGATATGTTGATAAGGTTTTTGATAGTATTTCATCTAAAACATTTACCTATTCAATTAGAGATAAAGATACTTTAAAATTGGATATTTATGAACCAATAACAGATTCAATACGGAATAGACCACTTTTTGTTATATTACATGGTGGAGGCTTTATTTCTGGCTCAAGAAATGATGGCTCATTAATATATATGGCTGAAACTGTTGCTAAAAAAGGCTATGTTGTAGCTTCTGTTGACTATCGTTTATTAAAAAATAAATTAATAAACTGTAGCTATCCTGCAACTGGAAAATTAAAGGTATTTTCTAATGCCTCTGAAGATTTGTTAAATGCCTTATTGTATCTTGTAAAGTATAAAGAATCTTTCAAAATAGACGATAAGAAAATAGTGTTATTTGGTGTTAGTGCAGGTGGTGAAACAGCTTTAAACATTGCGTATAATAGAGAGTTTTTATTAAGAAATACAGATATTTATAAGGCAATAAAACCAGCAGCAATCATTTCTATTTCAGGCGCCATACCTAAAGCTGAATTAATTTCAAAAAATAATGCCATACCTACTGTATTGTATCATGGTATAAATGATAAGGTTGTACCATACGATATAAGCTCACATCAATCTTGTTTGCCAACATCGCCAGGTTTTTTGCTATTAAATGGCTCAAAAATTATTGCCGAAAAGTTAGAAACAAATAACACAAGTTTTCTTTTGTATAGTTATTTAAATAGAGGTCATGATATTTTTAACCTACCTAAAGACGATTTTTACCAAGCCTTTGTGTTTATAAATAAAGTTGTTTTAAGTAAAAAATTCTTTCAAGCAAGAATTGTGCAATAGCATATTTTATAAGTTTTTAAGTGTTAGAAATTTTTAATAGTTAATTTTTGTTTAATTTTTATTAAAAAATGTTAAACATTATGTATCTTTGTTATATAATTTATTATTATGGCAAAGAAGAAGACTATTTCAGAAAACGACATCATTTCATTTTATATGGATTATGTTTTGGAACACAACGAAAATCCAAATTCAGTTTACGCGTTTGCTAAGACAAATAATTTTGAGGAAGCTAAATTTTATGAATATTTTGGTTCATTTGAAGCTATTGAAAAATCTATTTTTAATGCTTTTTTTAATAATTCAATTTCAGCATTAACAAATAGTGACGATTATCAATCTTTTGATGCTAGAAACAAACTACTAAGTTTTTATTTTACTTTTTTCGAAAATTTAACTGCTAATAGAAGCTATGTTGTTTATGCACTTCATAAACATAAAAATAGCATGAAAGGTTTAGCGTTGCTGTCTGAACTTAGAAAAAGTTTCACTACTTACATTAGTAATTTAGGTATTGAAACCATAGATGTAAAACAAGAACAATTAGAAAAAATTCAAAATAAAGCAATACAAGAATCTGCTTGGGTACAATTGCTTTTAACAATAAAATTTTGGTTGGATGATACGTCTGCTTCTTTTGAAAAGACTGATATTTTTATTGAAAAATCTGTTAATACCAGTTTTGATGTTCTGAATATCGTGCCTTTAAAAAGTGTAATTGACTTTGGGAAATTCATTTTCAAAGAAAAAATGCACATGAACTAAAATGCCCATGAAAACAATTGATTCTATACCTGTTTCAAAAATAAGTCGTGCTTCAAAACTAGTGTCAACTGGTGCTAAAGTTGGTGTTAATTACCTAAAATATTATGGTGATAAACTAACAAAAACAGAAAATGAAGCCAGAGCTAAACTTAATGAAAATAATGCTGAAGATATTTATGATAGCCTAAAACAATTAAAAGGAAGCGCATTAAAAGTAGCTCAAATGCTTAGTATGGAAAAAAGCATCATGCCGCAGGCTTATGTAGAAAAGTTTTCATTAGCACAATTTTCTGTTCCGCCTTTATCGCCACCATTAGTTTTAAAAACATTTAAAAATTATTTTGGTAAACTACCAAATGAATTATATGATTCCTTCAACGCAACATCTGTAAATGCTGCAAGTATCGGTCAGGTACATATTGCAGAAAAAAATGGAAAAAAGCTTGCTGTGAAAATCCAATACCCAGGCGTTGCACAAAGTATTGTGTCCGATTTGGCTCTTGTTAAGCCTATTGCTATGAAAATGTTTAATATTAAGGGAAAAGACTCGGATAAATATTTTAAGGAAGTTGAAGGAAAATTAATTGAGGAAACAAATTATGTGTTAGAAATGCAACAAAGCAAGGAGATTGCTGCTACTTGTTCACACATTCCTAACCTGTTGTTTCCTCAATATTATGAAGAATTATCGTCTGAACGTATCATAACAATGGATTATATGCACGGTGAACACCTTTCGGAGTTTACTGCTTATAATACCAACCAAAAAACGGCTAATAAACTTGGGCAAGCACTTTGGGATTTTTACATGTTTCAAATACACAAACTTAAAAAAGTTCATGCAGATCCGCATCCTGGAAATTTTTTAGTTTCTGAAAATGGAGAATTAATCGCGCTCGATTTTGGTTGTATGAAAACCATTCCAGATGATTTTTATGTACCTTATTTTGAATTGGCCGAACCAAAAAATATTTCAAATCGAAAATATTTTGTTCAAAAATTATACGAATTGGAAATTTTACGTGAAGACGATTCAAAAGAAGAAGTTGAATTTTTTACCGAAATGTTTTATGAGCTTTTAAGTTTATTTACACAACCGTTTCATGTGGAAACCTTCGATTTTTCTGATAGTGATTTTTTTGGAAAAATTGCAGAATTAGGTCAGCGTTATTCCAAAAACACTGAATTAAAAAAAATGAATGGAAATCGTGGTTCTAAACATTTTATCTATATAAATCGTACTTTTTTTGGATTATACAACTTAATGTTCGATTTAAAAGCGAAACATGTAAAGATTAACAATTTTAAAAACTTATAATGCCACATTTTAGTCAAAATGATATTAATAAGCTAGAGCATTTATATAAAATCAATCTTATAAACAGTTGTTCAGGTTTTAAATCGGCTAATTTAATTGGCACAAAATCTTTAAACGGTATTAGTAATGTAGCCATATTTAGTTCGGTAACACATATTGGTTCCAATCCGGCATTGCTAGGTTTCTTTTTAAGACCAACAACCGTTATTAGAAATACTTATGATAATATAAAAGAAACGGGTTTTTTCACCATAAATCATATAAATGAAACTATTATGGAAGATGCGCATCACACATCGGCAAAATATAATTCCAATGTTTCAGAATTTGATGTTACTAACCTAGAAGAAATTTATAAAAACAATTTTTTTGCACCATTTGTAAATGCATCTCCTGTACAAATGGCTATGAAATATGTTGAAGAATACCCCATACAAGCAAACGGAACCATATTAGTTATAGCTGAAATTTTAGATTTATATATTGAAGATTATTTATTAGAAAACGATGGTTTTGTAAACCTATCAAAAGCAAATACTATAGCTATTAATGGGTTAGATGGCTATACACTTCCTAAATTAAAAACACGTTTAGAATACCAAAGACCAAAAAAAACAGCTTCAATTAAAACATAAAAAATGAAAATTCTAATTACAGGTGCTACAGGTTACATTGGTAAACGACTTATACCAATACTTATTAATGAAGGACACCACGTAGTTTGTGCTGTAAGAGATGCGTTAAGAGCAGATAAAACCTATTTAGATGACGAACATATAAGCATTGTTGAAGCAGATTTTTTAAAACCCGAAACTTTAAATAGCATTCCAAAAGACATTGATGTTGCTTATTATCTTATACATTCCATGTCGAATACATCAAGAGATTTTGAAATTTTAGAAGCAAAATGTGCCGAAAATTTTAAAACATATTTTGATGATTCTAAGTTAAAACAAACCATTTACCTAAGTGGTATTACCAATGAGGAAAACCTATCTAAACATTTACAATCTAGAAAAAATGTTGAAGAATTATTAGTATCAAACACTTATGCGCTTACTGTTTTTAAAGCAGGCATTATAGTAGGTTCTGGAAGTTCTTCATTTGAAATTATTCGCGATTTGGTTGAAAAATTGCCAGTTATGGTAGCTCCAAAATGGCTAAACACTAAAACGCAACCACTAGCGGTAAGAGATGTTCTGGCATTTTTATCAAAAGCAAAAACAAACCAAGAACTTTACAATAAAAGCTTCGATATTTTTGGTCCCGAAATTTTAACCTATAAGCAAATGCTTTTAGAATTTGCTAAAATTAGAGGTTTAAAGCGTTACATTTTAACAGTACCAGTAATGACGCCTAAACTATCATCATATTGGCTATATTTTGTTACATCAACATCATACAAACTAGCTTCAACATTAGTTGATAGTATGGGTGTAGAAATAGTGGGTAAAAAAAGTGACATAAACACAATTTTAAATATAGAACCTATAACATATAATGAAGCTGTTTCATTAGCATTTGAGAAAATAGAGCAGAACAGTATTATTTCTAGTTGGAAAGATTCTATGGTAAGTAGTGGTCGATTGAATACCAATTTTCACAAATACATAAACGTACCAAAGTATGGTTGTTTTAAAGATTTTAAACAACGAAATATACTTGATGAAACTAAAACCATCAATAAAATATGGTCTATAGGTGGAACAACTGGTTGGTATTATGGCAATTTTTTATGGAAACTAAGAGGTTATCTAGATAAACTAGTTGGTGGTATTGGATTAAGACGCGGAAGAACCCATATTTCAGAATTAAATACAGGTGATGCTTTAGATTTTTGGCGTGTTATTTTTAGTGATAAAAAAGAAAAAAAATTATTGCTCTATGCCGAAATGAAACTTCCAGGTGAAGCATGGTTAGAATTTAAAATTGAAGATGGCATTTTAAAACAAACAGCCACATTTAGACCTCGTGGACTTTGGGGACGTATTTATTGGTATAGTGTTTTGCCTTTTCATGGGTTTATTTTTAATGGAATGATAAATAAGCTGGTTAGCATTTGAAAAAGCAACATTTACCAGAAAAAATATGCCCTGTTTGTAATAGGCCTTTTACATGGCGAAAAAAATGGGAATTAAATTGGATAGACGTTAAATATTGTAGCGAAAAATGCAGGAGAAACAAAACAAAATAGCCTTGGTTTGGTTTAAAAACAACTTACGTGTTCATGATAATAGCACTTTGTATGAAGCGTGTATTAAATATAAAACTTGTATTGCTGTTTATTGTTTTGATCCCAGAGATTTTGAAATAACTAACTATGGGTTTAAAAAAACCGAAAAGTTTAGAGCACAATTTTTAATTCAATCGGTTGCAAATTTAAAATCAAATTTAGCAGATTTAAATATCAATCTACTCACTTACTATAATAAGCCTGAAGACATTATCCCGCTTTTAGTTTCAAAATACAACATTGAAACTATTTACACTCAAAAAGAATGGACTCAAGAAGAAGCAACTGTTTTGCAAAATTTAACAAATAACCTGCCTACTAGCATTTCAGTTATTGAAAATTATGACCAGTTTTTGTACCATCCAGATGATATTAAGATTAATGCAAATCAAATTCCAGAAGTCTTTACCAATTTTAGAAAGTATTTAGAGAAAAACTGCTTTGTTCGTAATCAGGCTTTGTCTCCAGTAGCAAATCAACATGTAATTCAAACGGAAGAAACTTTCATCCCAACTTTACAAGATTTAGGCTTTGAAGCATTTAAAACCCATCCAAAAACTGCATTTCCTTTTTTAGGTGGAGAAACGTGTGCTTTAAAACGACTTCAAAATTATTTTTTTGAAACTAAAAAATTGGGATTTTATAAAAAAACTCGCAACGGATTAATAGGTGCCGATTTTAGTTCCAAATTCTCACCTTGGCTAGCAAATGGTAGTCTTTCTGCACGAACCATTTACTGGGAAGTAAAACAGTTTGAAAAAGAACACTTTCATAACGACTCCACATATTGGCTTATTTTCGAACTTATTTGGAGGGATTATTTTAAATATATTTCACTTAAACATGGCAATAATATTTTCAAAATTCATGGCATTTTAAATAGTAAATACCATTGGAATACAAACCAAACCAACATTACTAATTGGATAAATGGTAACACTTTAGAGCCTTTTGTAAATGCCAACATGATAGAGCTTAAAAAAACAGGTTGGATGAGTAACAGAGGTAGACAAAATGTAGCATCCTACTTTGCCAAAGAACTTGAAATCGATTGGCGTATTGGTGCTGCTTACTTTGAAGCTTTGCTTGTTGATTATGATGTACATAGCAATTACGGAAATTGGATGTATGTTTCTGGTGTTGGTAATGATCCTAGAGACCGAAAATTCAATATAAAAATGCAAGTCGAACGTTACGATCCACAAGGGAAATATCAAAATATTTGGCTTCAAAACACACTTTTTGAATGAAAACTTTACGACTTATACTAGGCGACCAACTTAACTTAAAACATTCGTGGTTTAAAAATACAGATGATGATGTGTTGTATTGCCTGTTTGAAATGCGCCAAGAAACAGATTATGTTACTCATCATATTCAAAAAGTAATTGGCTTTTTTGCTGCAATGCGTCAATTTTCAGAAGATTTAAGGCATAAAAATCACCACGTAGTTTATTTCAAAATTAATGATGCAGAAAACACGCAAAGCCTTACACATAATATTGAAAAACTCCTATCAAAATACAACATCAAAACCTTTGAATATCAAGAACCTGATGAGTATCGTCTTGATAAACAACTAAACGATTTTTGTAAAACATTAAGCATACAACATAAGGTTTTTTCTTCAGAGCATTTTTATACAACACGCAACGAATTATCTAATTTTTTTAAAGGAAAAAAACAATATCTCATGGAGAATTTTTATCGCTACATGAGAAAAAAACACGACATATTAATGCTTGCTAATCAACCACTTGGCGGTAAGTGGAATTATGATAAAAGCAATCGAAATAAGTGGAAAGGAGAAGTAGACATTCCAGCATTTATAAGTTTTGAAAATAACGTATCTGAAATTTTAAACGATATTCAAAAAGCAAACATTAAAACCATTGGAACTCTTGAAAGTGATACATTTCAGTATCCTATTACACGTGTTCAAAGTTTACAACAATTAAAATATTTCTGCGAATATTTACTAATGCATTTTGGCGATTTTCAAGATGCCATGCACACTAACCAAACCTATTTATTTCACTCGAGGTTATCATTTGCTTTAAACACAAAGCTAATATCTCCTAAAGATGTTGTAAAAACTGTTTTAAACTATTATTTAGCGAACCAAAAGAGCATTCATATCTCGCAAGTAGAAGGCTTTGTAAGGCAAATAATTGGTTGGAGAGAATACATGCGAGGTATGTATTGGGCACTTATGCCAGATTACAAGAATTTAAACACCTTAGGAAATACCAACAAATTAGCAGATTTTTTCTGGACGGGAAATACAAAAATGAACTGCCTAAAAAACGCCATTACCAATAGTTTAAATTCTGGCTATGCGCACCACATACAGCGCCTTATGGTTACAGGAAATTATGCGCTTTTAACGGAAACAAATCCTGATGAAGTCGATGCTTGGTATTTAGGTATATATGTGGATGCTATAGAATGGGTTCAACTTACAAATACAAGGGGTATGAGCCAATTTGCCGATGGCGGAAAAATTGCAACAAAACCCTATGTTTCATCAGCAGCATATATTCACAAAATGAGCAATTATTGTGATGAATGCCATTATGATAAGAACAAAAAAACAGAAGCTAATGCGTGTCCTTTTAACAGTTTATATTGGAATTTTTTAGATGAAAAACGAATGTTTTTAAAAGACAATTTTAGGATGAAAATGATGTATTCCGTCTTGGATAAAATGAATACCGAAGAGCTAAAAGCATTAAAAAACAAAGCAAAACATATTATCGAATATCAAGATGCATACTGATAAAAAACATATAAGTGTAGTTTGGTTTAAACGCGATTTAAGATTACAAGATAATGAAGCTATTTTTAATGCTTTAAGTTTAGATAAGCCAGTGCTTTTACTCTATGTTTTTGAGCAAATACTTATTGAAGATTCACATTACAGTGAACGCCATTGGGATTTTATTAAACAATCTTTAATCGATTTAAATCAACAGCTACAACATTATAATTCAAAAGTGTTGGTAGTTAAATCAGATATGATTCCAGTTATCAATCAGCTTTTAAATTATTTTAAAATAACTCATATATTTTCGCATCAAGAAACTGGTATTATGGTTACTTACGAGCGTGATAAATCGTTTTCAAGGTTTTGTAAAAACAATCAAATCACTTGGAACGAAAATATTAATAATGGTGTTCAACGCGGATTAAAAGATAGAGAGCAGTGGATTGAAAAATGTAATGCCTATTTTGAAGTTGAACCATTAAAATTTAACCCGTCTGAACAACAATTATTATCAATTGATGAAGTAGAAAAATTAGAGCAACTATTTAATACACCAAGTTTAGAGACTCATCTTAATTCTCCTTTACAAAAAGGAGGTCGTACCATGGGTGTTAAATACCTCGATTCATTTTTTAGTGGCCGTTATAAAAATTATATGGCATACATATCTAAACCGGTATTAGCAAGAAAAGGTTGTAGTCGTATTTCGCCATACATTGCTTGGGGAAACTTATCAGTTCGAGAAGTTTACCACCGTGCATACCATTTAAAGGAAATAGTACATGATAAAAAAGCACTTGAAGCATTCATGTCACGACTTCGTTGGCAAAGTCATTTCATTCAAAAGTTTGAAATGGAACACACCATGGAAGCATTAAGTATTAATAAAGGGTTTCAAAAGCTAAAGAAAAACATTTCAACAAACTATCAAGAGGCTTGGAAAAATGGATTTACAGGCTTTCCTTTGATTGATGCTTGTATGCGTTGCCTTAATGAAACAGGATATCTAAATTTTAGAATGCGCGCTTTAGTGGTATCTTTTTTTACACATAATTTATGGCAACCATGGCAAGATGCTTCCAAACATCTATCTCAAATGTTTCTTGATTTTGAACCAGGAATTCACTTTCCACAATTGCAAATGCAGGCTGGTGAAACTGGCACTAACATATTGCGTATTTATAATCCAATAAAGAATAGTTATGAGCATGATCCTGAAGGTGTTTTTATAAAAAAATGGATTCCAGAATTGATACAATTACCTACTCAGTTTGTTCATGAACCATATTTAATGACTGAAATGGAACAGGGTTTTTACAATTTTAAGTTAGGTATTGATTATCCTAACCCAATTGTTAATATTGATGAAACCCGAAAAAAGGCCAGTAAAATTTTATGGAACCTTCAAAAAAATACAATTGTAAAAAAAGAGGCAAACAGAATACTAAAAAAACACACTTTGCCCAAAAAGTAACTTGTTTTATTGCTTCACATACAGGTTATTTTTCTATATATTTTTTTAAGATGTTAATTATTGTTTAATCTTTATTTAAAAAACTTAAACATTTTGTATATTTGATTATATTTATGATATGATACTAGATACAACATATTCAAATAAGGTAAATATTGAACTAATTAATGACTTAGTAGGCAAACCTTATAGTATTATAAAATCTATAAGAATGAAAGGTATTGGCTCTAAGAGAATGATTATAGAAGAGGTTAGCCCTAACATGAAACAATATATAAACGTTGTTGATGATGCTAGTTATGCCAATATTGAATTACGACCATTAGGTATTTTAATTAGAATTAACAAAGCATTAAAAAATTATACTTGGGTTATTCCTTATTACCAATTAGTTATTTATAAAACAAATTTAAGAAGTATACATGCCCAAGGACGTTATATCCGTTTTAAAAACAGCATCACCTTAAAAGAAAATAAATTATTTTTTAACAAGCTGCTAGATTTAAAAGCAAAATATGAAGAACAATATTCTGTTAAACCATGATATTAAATGAACAACATATTGACCGTATTATTGAAATGGCTTGGGAAGACAGAACACCATTTGAAGCGATTACAATTCAGTTTGGTTTAAAAGAGCAAGAAGTTATTGAACTAATGCGCAAACAAATGAAACTTAGTAGTTTCAAAATGTGGCGAAAACGTGTTCAAGGAAGAAAAACAAAACATGAAAAATTAAGAACATTTGATAAAGGTCGTTTTAAATGTTCACGACAAAAAATAATTTCAAACAACTCAATATCAAAACGATAACGCTGCTTTGCTTTATGAGATGAGTACATAAAGACAGCACACAAAAAAGACGCTATGAATACACAAACAGTAGTAAACAAAAAAAATCATCGTAAACTTAATGGATTTTCACATGAAGATATAGGAGACGACCATTTGTATACAGGTTTACAAACTCCTATGAAGAAAGATGCATTTAAACTTTCTGATTCAGAAAAAAAACACAGAATTTCTTTATTGTTTGAAGAAATTATGGATGTTATGGGTTTAGATTTAACCGACGACTCCTTAAAAGGAACACCAGAACGTGTTGCTAAAATGTATATTGATGAAATTTTTTCTGGGTTAAATCCGGCTAATAAACCAAAAATAGCATTGTTTGATAACAAATATCAATACAATCAAATGTTAGTTGAAAAAAACATTTCGTTTTACTCTAATTGCGAACATCATTTTGTGCCAATTATTGGTAAAGCACACGTGGCTTATATTTCTTCAGGGAAAGTAATAGGATTGTCAAAACTAAACAGAATCGTACAATACTATGCAAAACGACCACAAGTACAAGAGCGATTAACAAATCAAATAGCCGAAGATTTAAAACAAATTTTAGGAACCGATGATGTTGCAGTAATTATAGATGCAAAACATTTATGTGTATCGTCTCGCGGTATAAAAGATGAATCATCAGCAACTGTTACCTCTTATTTTGGTGGAAAATTCAATACTTCCGAAAAAATTGCAGAATTACAAAATTACCTTAAAAATTAATCTCATGGATGTTATAAATGAAGCTTTAGAATTCGAACAAACAAAATTAAAATCACTTACAACAAGCGATAGAATTGAAATTTCAAGAAAAGCAAAGACATTAATTCTTGGTTTAAATGAAATTTATAAACGCCAAAAAGATGCTCAAATTATGGATATTATGAAGCGTTTAACAGCAATAAAGCGAAAAGTAGAAAAACGATTAAATGGAAAACATTTAATAGCAAATTTATAATGCATATGAAAACCATAGTCATAATTGGTGGAAGTAAAGGCATAGGAAATGCTATTGTGAAAAACTTAGTCAATACTTGTAAGGTTATTAATATTAGTCGTTCAATTCCAGAATTTCAATCACCAAATTTAACAAACTATACTTGTGATGTTTTAAAAGATAACTTGCCCGAAATTGAAGTTATAGACGGTTTAATTTATTGCCCAGGAAGCATAAACTTAAAGCCAATATCACGATTGAGTATAGATGATTTTAAAGACGATTTTGAAATTAATGTTCTTGGTGCAGTAAAAGCTATTCAGCACTATTTAAACGCACTTAAAAAGGGTAGTAATCCTTCTATTTTGCTATTTAGTACCGTAGCTTCAAAATTAGGAATGCCGTATCATGCAAGTATTGCAACAGCAAAATCTGGTGTTGAAGGCTTGGTAAAATCATTAGGCGCAGAACTTGCACCAACCATAAGGATAAATGCTATTGCACCAACAGTTACAAATACAGAATTAGCTTCAAAACTATTAAAAAATGAAAAAATGATAGAATCAATTACAGAGCGTCATCCTCTAAAAAAAATCTTGAATCCAGAAGAAGTTGCTAATATGGGTATATTTTTACTATCAGATAGTGCTTTGTCAATTTCAGGACAAGTTTTTCAGATGGATTCTGGTATTGTATCTTTTAAAATCTAAATAAAAATGAAATTAATAATTATATCTTTTTGTATGTTTTCAATATTTAGTTCATCACCCAAAACAGAACCAACAGAATCAATTTATTCTATAAAAATAAATTCATTATCAGGCGAATCAATTCAGCTTTCAGATTATAAAAACAAATATATTTTATTTGTAAATGTGGCTTCAAAATGTGGTTTTACAGGGCAATATGAAGATTTACAAAAGCTTTATGATACTTACAAAAACAAGCTTGTAGTTATAGGTGTTCCATGTAATCAATTTGGTGGGCAAGAACCTGGCACTTTTAAAGAAATAGAAACATTTTGCAAGCAAAATTATGGTGTTACGTTTTTAATGACAGAAAAGATTGATGTTAAAGGAAATACGCAACACCCATTATATCAATGGTTAACACAAAAGGAAAAAAATGGAAGTTCAAGTTCAACAGTGAAATGGAATTTTCAAAAATATTTAGTTGGAAAAAAAGGCGAATTAATTGATTATTATTTTTCAATTACAAATCCTTTAGATGCCAAAATAATAAATCATTTAAAATAAAAGCTATGTTTAATTTATTTAGAAAAAAATCTGAAATTGAGAAATTAGAAAGTAATTTTAAAAAGTTAATGAAAGAATGGTATGAACTTTCAAGCATTAATAGAAAACTAAGTGATGAAAAATATGCTATGGCACAAGCCTTAATACCAAAAATAGAACAGCTAAAAAAAGCACATGAAATTAATTAAATTAGTTGCAGTATTTTTAATAATAAACTTTGGCGCTTTAGCAATTGGTGTTTGGTTGATGGATAATGGTCCGCAAACTAATTGGTATATACAACTAAACAAAGCACCTTGGACGCCACCTGGTTGGGTTTTTGGAGCTGCTTGGAGTACTATAATGGTTTGTTTTTCATTTTACATGGCTTACCTTTTTTTACAACTATCAAATACTAAAGAAAAAATACTTTTTACGGTACAGTTTATCTTAAACGTAAGTTGGAACTTCATTTTTTTCAATCAACATTTAATAGCTTTTGGTTTGGTGGTAATACTTGCGCTTACAAGTGTTATTGCTATTTTTTCGTTAGATTATTTAAAAATTATGAAGTTTAAAACCATATTAATTATGCCATATTTTCTATGGTTGTGTATAGCTTCTTCATTAAATCTTTACATATTACTTTATAATTAAAAATGACAATTTTCACACTACATAAAAAACAAAATTTGCCCATAACTGTTAATCAGGCTTGGGCGTTTTTATCAAGTCCTAAAAACCTAAAAACAATTACACCAGATTATATGGGTTTTAATATTATTTCTGGAGCCGAAAAGCCCATGTTTGCAGGACAAATTATTCAATACATTGTAACGCCAGTTTTAGGAATAAAAACTAAGTGGGTTACCGAAATTACACATGTAATAGATAATCAATATTTTGTTGATGAACAACGCTTTGGACCCTATGCGCTTTGGCATCATAAACATTTTATTAAAGAAATTGAAGGTGGTGTTGAAATGGAAGATATTATAGATTACAAACTACCTTTTGGGTTTTTAGGAACCTTAATGCATCCAATTTTAGTGAAGCCCAAACTTGAAGAAATTTTTAATTACCGAGCTAAAAAGCTTGAAGAACTTTTTGGCAAATATTAAATGAAACAATCTGTAAACATATTTTGGTTTCGTCGCGATTTAAGGTTAGATGATAACAAGGCTTTGTACGAAGCCTTAAAAGGTGATTTTCCAGTTTTACCAATTTTTATTTTTGATTCTGAAATATTAAATAAACTTCCCGAAGATGATGCCCGAGTTACTTTTATTCACAACACGTTGCAAGCTATAAGGGAAATTTTGCAAAATAAATACGATAGTAGTTTAGCCATTCTGCATGGAAAACCAATAGAAGTTTACAAAAATCTTATTGAAAACTATACGATTAATGCAGTTTACACAAACCATGATTATGAACCCTATGCTATAAAACGCGATTTAGAAATTGAATCTTTTTTAAAAGAGAATAGTATTGAATTTAAAACCTATAAAGACCAAGTTATATTCGAAAAAAACGAGATTGTAAAAAGTGATGGAACACCTTATGTGGTTTACACACCATACATGAAAACATGGAAAGCGAAATTTAAAACTATTACTTTAAAGAATTTTAATACCGAAAATCATTTTAATAACTTGCTAAAAAACAAGGTGTTGCCTAATTTGGAACTTTCAAAAATAGGCTTTAAACCATCAAATCAACCTATTGAAAATTATACGATTACACCAACGATAATTCAAAATTATGAAGCAAAACGTAATTTTCCTTCGCAAGATGCTACTTCTAAATTAGGTCCACATTTACGTTTTGGCACAGTAAGTATTCGAAAAATGGTTCAAAAGGCCATAGCAGAAGAAAATCAAATATTTTGGCAAGAACTTATTTGGCGCGAATTTTTTATGCACATTTTATGGCATTATCCACATACCGCAACACAAAGTTTTAAACCGCAGTACGATCGTATAGTATGGCGAAATAACGAAACCGAATTTAAAGCATGGTGCGAAGGCAAAACAGGCTATCCGTTGGTTGATGCTGGTATGCGCCAACTTAATGAAACTGGGTTTATGCATAATCGTGTACGTATGTTGGTTGGTAGTTTTTTATGCAAACATTTACTTATCGATTGGCGTTGGGGTGAAGCTTATTTTGCTGAAAAACTGCACGATTATGATATGGCTAGTAATGTTGGTAATTGGCAATGGGTAGCAGGTTGTGGTGTAGATGCAGCACCATATTTTCGTATTTTTAACCCAACTACACAAATAGAAAAGTTTGATAAAAATTTAGCTTATATTAAAAAATGGACACCTGATTTTCAGGAATTAACCTATCCGCAACCTATTGTAGACCATACCTTTGCTAGAGAGCGTTGTTTAAGAGTTTATAAAGAAGCACTTCAATAAGTTTTAATTCATTATTATTACCTTTTTTTAGAGACTTTACGTAATTTAGTATTTCATAATATTAAATTTTATTGATGACAAAAGGCAGACTTGAAGCATTTACCGATGGTGTTTTGGCAATAGTAATTACCATAATGGTTTTAGAATTAAAAGTACCACATGGTGGTAATTTTGACGATTTAAAACCTCTTTTCCCTGTTTTTGGAAGTTACATTCTTAGTTTTATTTATGTTGCTATATATTGGAACAATCACCATCATATGATGCAAACCGTAAAGCATGTAACAGGTAGTATTTTGTGGGCAAATATGCATTTATTGTTTTGGTTGTCGTTAATTCCGTTTGTTTCCGGTTGGATGGGTGAAAACCATTTCTCATCAGCATCGGTATTTTTATATGGTATTGTGTTATTAGGTGCAGCTTTAGCATATTTTATCTTGCAATTTTTAATTATAAAAAGTCATGGTAAAGAATCTATCTTAGCTAAAGCTTTAGGTAAAGATTTAAAAGGAAAAGTATCTCCTATTTTTTATATAATAGGGATAATTTCGGCATTTTTTAATGTCTATATTTCGGGCGTTACTTTTGTATTAGTCGCCATTATTTGGCTTGTACCAGATAAACGAATTGAAAAAGTTATAAAAAACACATTTGAATAGCATTTTTTTATTTAAAGAAAACGTTATTTTATATTTTAAAATAAATTTATGAAGTTAGATATACTTGCTATTGGTGCGCATCCTGATGATGTAGAGTTGGGTTGTGGTGCAACTTTAGCTAAAGAAATAGCAAACGGAAAAAAAGTTGGTATTATTGACTTAACACGTGGTGAATTAGGCACACGTGGCACAGCAAAAACAAGAGATGCAGAAGCTAATGAAGCCGCAAAAATATTAGGCGTTTTAGTAAGAGAAAATTTAGAATTTGCTGATGGTTTTTTTGTGAATGATAAAAAGCATCAACTAGAAATTATTAAAATAATTAGAAAATACCAACCAGATATTGTTATATGTAATGCTATAGATGATAGGCATATAGACCACGGAAAAGGTAGTAAATTAGTAAGTGATGCTTGCTTTTTAAGTGGTTTGGTTAAAATTGAAACAGCACTAGAAGAAAAAAATCAAAAAGTATGGCGACCAAAACAAGTTTATCATTATATACAATGGAAACCTATGGAACCCGATTTTGTTGTAGATGTTTCTAATTATATGGACATTAAAATGAAAGCAGTACTAGCTTATAAAACACAATTTTTTGATGCCAATAGTAAAGAACCAGAAACACCAATTTCAAGTAAAAATTTTACGGATAGTATAGTATACCGAGCGAGAGATTTAGGACGTTTGGTTGGCATTGAATATGCCGAAGGTTTTACCGTAGAGCGTTACGTAACAGTTAATAATTTAACCGATTTAATTTAGTTTTCAACTAGTTATATTTTATTTATATAATTCGCTTAAAAATTTTAAAAAAAGTCTTTGTAGATACGGTTGAAATCAATTACATTTGCACTCGCATTAATAATGCGTGCTACATGGTGGTTGTAGCTCAGTTGGTTAGAGCATTGGTTTGTGGTACCAAGGGTCGCCGGTTCGAGCCCGGTCTTCCACCCAAAACAAAAGCCTTTCAAGAAATTGAAAGGCTTTTAATGTTTTTTATTAGTACTTGTTTATTTTTTATCAACTTTTATACGCTCATCTCTATTAGCCAATTCCCAAGCGGTATGGAAAACTAAACGTGCACGTGTTTCTAATAGGTCGTATTGTATTTTGTCAGGAGTATCGCTAGGTCTATGATAATCGGCATGTGTTCCGTTAAAATAAAATATTACTGGAATATTGTTTTTAGCAAAGTTATAATGGTCTGAGCGGTAATAAAATCTATTAGGATCGTTTTCATCATTATATGTATAATCAAATTCCATATTAAAATATTGGTTATTTACAGCTTCAGATATATCGTGTAATTCTTGACTTAGTTTATCAGAACCTATCAAATACAAATAGTTTCGTTGGTTTTCATGTTTTCTATCAACACGTCCTATCATATCAATATTTAAATCGGCAACTGTATTTGCTAAAGGGAATATAGGATTTACTTCTGTATAATAGCGAGAACCAAACAAGCCAATTTCTTCACCCGTAACGTGTAAAAATAAAATGCTTCGTTTAGGACCATATCCTTTATCAGCAGCAATTTTAAAGGCTTCAGCAATTTCTAAAATGGCAACTGTACCAGAACCATCATCATCTGCACCATTGTTAATATCACCATTTTTTGATATACCTATATGGTCTAGGTGTGCTGAAATAATAACAATTTCATCTGGTTTTTCAGTGCCTTTTATATATGCAACTACGTTTTCAGACTCTTTAATGTCGTTTGTAAAGTAGGATGCAGGTATTTTTTGAAAATAATCTCCATTAGCAATTGGTGACGAAATTCCTAAAGAAACATAATGGTTTTTAAGAAATTCAATGGCTTTTTTTTGTCCGGGTTCTCCTGTTTTTCTGCCTTCAAACTCGTCTGAAGCATAGGTAAAAAGAGCTTCTTTTAATTCGTCTTGAGTTATTGTTTCTGCAAATTGTGCTGCTTTTTCAGCATCTTTACTGTTTTTATTATTCTGGCAAGTGCCACAACTTACTATTAGTAGTATGGTACACGAAATTAGTGTGAATTTTTTCATCAAAAAATATTTTTACTATAATACAAAAAAAATAATTTAATAAACTTATTTTTTTCTAATTAAGAAATTGGCTTTTTGTATCAACTACAAGTCTATTTTTTTGGTTTGCTAATTGCCATGCTGTGGCAAAAATTAATTTAGTTCTTTTTTCTAGTAGGCTGTAGTTTATTTTATCGGGTGTATCAGTAGGGTTGTGGTAATCGCTATGTTCACCATTAAAATAAAATATTACAGGAATTCCATTTGAAGCAAAATTATAATGGTCTGATCTTGAATAGTAATTGTTTTTATCATTTTCGGCATTAAACCTATAATCTAAGTCGATATTAAAATAGGCATTGTTAACTTTTTCAGAAAGGTAATGAAGTTCTTTACTTAGCCTATCAGAGCCTATTAAATATAGATAGTTTTTGTTGTTTTCATGAATTTTATCAACGCGTCCTATCATATCTATATTTAGATTTGCTATGGTATTTTCTAAAGGAAATATTGGGTTTTTCACATAATATTCAGAGCCTCTTTTTCCAATTTCTTCAGCAGTTAAGTGTAAAAAAAGAATACTTCGTTTTGGACCATTTCCTTCTTTTTTTGCGGTATTAAATGCTTGTGCCATTTCCATAAGCGCAACTGTACCAGAGCCATCATCATCGGCACCATAGTTTATTTTTCCATCATCATTAATTCCTAAATGATCTAAATGTGCAGATATTATAATAATATCATCAGGGTATTGAGAACCTTTAATATAAGCTAGTACATTTTCTGATGCTTTTATGCCTTTAGAAAAGAAATGTTTAGGAATAGTTTGGTAATAATTTTGAGTTCCTAAAGGCGACTCAATTGCTTCATTTATATAATAAGATTTTAGGAATTGAGCTGCTTTTTTTTGTCCTTTTTCACCTACGCGTCTTCCTTCAAAATCTTTAGATGCAAATTTATAAAGTTGTGTACTTAACTCTTCTGAAGTAATAGTATTTGCATATTTAAGTACCAAAGTACTATCCTCAAGTTTTATATTGTCTTTTAGTGATTGAATTCTAGCAGTATACTTTGGAGTTGCACAGGTGCCAACTAACGCAAATGCTGAGAGTATACAAAAGGTTTTCATGTATTAATTAATTTTGCAACTTGTGAAAGATATTCTTGTAAAAGGTATTACTTAAAAGTTATTTGTTTGTAAATTATCAATGCAAATATATAAAAAGCAAAGAAATTACTTACTAATTAATTGTCTAATTCTATATTTTCAAGTTCAAGGGAATCTATATCAGTGCTTTCAATTTCTAATCCTTCTAATTCTTCAATCGCATCTTCTTCAAATTGTGTTTCTTTTGCATCTAAAACATCTGTATTTTCAACAATTGTTTTTGTAAAAATAGCTTTGTAAGTTGTTATACTTAAAGCTATTATGGTTAAAATAAATGTAAATTGAATTATTTTTTTTACTTGACCTGCTTTTTTTGACAAATAAAAAGCAGTAACACCAAAAATAAGAGCTGCTATAGCTGGAAAAATTGCCAAATTTGAAATAGGCAGTACGGAAAATAAAATAGCAAAAACCGATGCTATAATAGCTAGAATAGTAAATAATTTTTTCATAGCCATTTAATTTCTTAAACCTGATGCCGACTTAATTTTTAATTCTCCGTTACCAACAGGAATTTTAAATTTACCGTAAACTATTATTTTATTTTCATCAGCAGTTAACCAAATGTAATTACTGTTTTTACCTTGTAAAACATTTGCTTCACTAGAACCAACCGCTAGTTTGTAGCATTCCTTTTTGCCAATAGCTGTAGATAGGGTTTCTTTACCTAAGTATGTTAAAATGCCTTTAATTTCTTCGTTATCAAATAAAATGGTAAACGTTTTTTTTGTGCCAACAGGCATGTTTTTATAATCTAAAGTCCGCATATAGTAAAGTGTAGAAACAATATCTTTAGTGCCAGAGTTTATTTTTACTGTTTTTTCTTCAACATAATTATTCTTTTTTTTCATTACAGATTTTACTGTATTTGAGCTATTGCTAAAAGTATATTTCATATTTTTAAAATAACTTCCTTCATTAATATCTCTATTGTATAAGTATGGAGTTAAGTTACTAGGGTTTACATAGCTTTCGTATAAATCTCTAATTTTAAAAAAATTGTCCCATTTACTGTAAGTAGCTGCAGTACATTTTAATCGTAAAAGAGTTGATTTTGATGTTTTAACTTCACTAGCTTCCATGGTTACTTGCGCTATATCTGTAAGTACACCAGACATGTTATAAGATGTTGTATATACAAGTTTTTCACCAGCAGCAACAGCTTTATTTTGTGCATTTGTATTTGCATAAAAAAATACTAAAATCATTAAAAGGGTTAAAAATCGTGTCATATAAATTAAAAATAGAGTTAAGAAGTTTTTTATTAACATTTATTATGCCGAAAATACAATGCTTTGCGTAATTATGCTAATTTTTAGTGTTTAAAAGTGTTAGTTTTTACAACTGATATTTGTCATAGTTTTCTATATGTATTTAGCATAAATTTATATTTATTAAATATTTATAATTAATTGATAATGAATTATTTTAAACTATAGAAAGCAATGAAAACTATTTTATTACCTACAGATTTCTCTAAAAATTCAATTAATGCAATTAATTATGCAGTTGAATTATATAAAAATGAATCTTGCATATTTTATATTTTGAATGTTCAAAAAGCATCTTCTTTTATTTCTGATGACATGATGGTGGTAAATGCTTCAGCAACTATTTATAACACTATTGTTGATGCAGCAAAAAAATCAATCAATAACATTATTGTTAAAATGAAAAAGCATTACAACAATGATAAACATCAATTTATTGCTATTGTAGATTATGATAATTTTATCGATTCTATAAATCAAGTTTCAAGTAAATACAATGTAGATTTAATTATAATGGGTACAAAAGGCGCTTCGGGTCTAACCAAAATGTTTTTTGGTAGTAATACGGTTAAAGTTATTCAAAGAAGTAATATACCAGTATTGGCTATACCAGAAGCATGTAAATTTGATGGTTTAGAAGCTGTTGGGTTTACTACTAGTTTTAAAAATTTATATAGAAAAGAAGATTTTAAACAAGTAAAAGAGATCATATCTTTAAATAACAGTAAAGTGCATATTTTACACGCATTATGTGAACAAGATTTTGCTGATGAACTTGATAAATCGATAGACCTATTAAAGCAAATTTTTAAATATCCTGTTTTTGATTATTTGGTAGTAAAGAATAATAATGTTTATGAAACTTTGCACGAGTTTACACTTACAAACAACATCAAATTGATTGCTATGTTGGTTGATAAGCATACTTTTTTTGAACGATTATTTAACACACATACCTTTGAAACGATAGCTTTTAATGCAGAAATGCCATTTTTAGCTATGAAAAAAAGTGAAGATTAAATTTTAAATACACAATATGAAACTTTATATTTTTTCATTTGTATTGCTGTTATGTTTTGCAAGTTGTAAAAACAATAAAAGTGATAACTATTCAAAAGGCACTGTTATTAATGGCGAAAAAAACGATACTACACATCCTGGAAAAAAATTAATGGAAACCTATTGTTATGCATGTCATGATGCTACTACAAGTGAAGAAAATAGGCTAGCACCACCAATGATAGCTATAAAAAGACGCTACATTTTTAAAGAAACTACAAAAGATGAGTTTATAACAAATATGCTGAACTGGATTAAAAATCCAAATGAAAATGACGCAAAAATGTTTGGAGCTGTTAAGCGTTTTGGTGTTATGCAAAAACTACCATATCCAGAAGATGTTATTTATAAAATAGCAGATTATATTTATGATAACGAAATAGAACAACCTGAATGGTTTGAAGTTCACTTTAATCAAAATAAAGGCATGCATTAGGTTTTGTTTAGATGGTAAAAGCTATGGTTGTAACATTTTTTTGATTTATACGTCATATAAGTATCAATCAAAAAAAAACCATCATCATGAGACAAGACAATCAACTTTTAGTTATCACCCATTTAAGTCAATTAGTAACACTTGTTACGGGCTTTGGTAGTTTGTTAATACCTTTAATTATTTGGATTACCCAAAAAGAAAAAGTTTATAAAATGGACGAACACGGAAAAAATATTATAAACTTTCAACTTAGTTTAATAATATATTTTATAATATGTATTCCGCTTATTTTATTGTTAGGTTTAGGTCTTTTAGGTTTTGTTGTATTAGGAATTGCATCAATAGTTATGCCTATTATAAATGCCATTAAAGTTAGTAATGGCGAAACACCAAAATACCCTTTATCTTTTACTTTTATCAATTAATTTTTAAGAAGAAAGAAGTTTTTAAAGTATACATCATTCAAATACAAAAAAAGAAAAAGAGGCTATCAGAAAAAATCTGGATAGCCTCTTTTTATAGATATTTCTGTTTACACAGAACATTATTTTAGCTATTTAACATAACTGGCATAACAAGCATTGTAATTTGCTCGCCTTCATCCAACCCATCAACAGGTGTTAAAATACCAGCTCTATTTGGCATACTCATTTCAAGTTGCACATCATCAGAGTTTAAATTGTTTAGCATTTCGGTTAAAAAACGCGAGTTAAAACCAATTTGCATATCATCACCTTGGTAATCGCATGTTAAACGCTCTTCAGCTTTGTTGCTGTAATCAATATCTTCAGCAGAAATATTAAGTTCTGCGCCAGCAATTTTTAATCTAATTTGGTGTGTTGTTTTGTTCGAGAAAATACTAACACGACGCACAGAGTTTAAAAATTGTGTTCTACCAATTACCAGTTTGTTTGGGTTTTCTTTAGGAATAACCGCTTCATAATTAGGGTATTTTCCATCAATTAAACGACAAATTAAAACTGAATTTTCAAAAGTAAATTTAGCGTTAGAGTCGTTATATTCTATAGTTACATCATTTTCACTTCCAGCTAAAATTCCTTTTAATAAATTTAAAGGTTTTTTAGGCATGATAAATTCTGCTACTTGGTTCGCTTTTATATCTTCTCGTGTGTACTTTACCAATTTATGAGCATCGGTAGCTACAAATGTTAAACCTTGTGTTGAAAACTGAAAAAACACACCACTCATTACTGGGCGTAAATCATCATTACCTGCAGCAAAAATTGTTTTACTTATGGCAGAAGCTAACACATCGCCAAGTACAACGGTTTTACTAGGGTCATCAAGTGAAACTGCTTTAGGAAACTCTTTTCCATCGGCATAAGCTAAGGCGTATTTACCATGGTTTGAACTAATTTCTACCGTATTGTTTTCTTCAACTACAAAAGTTAAAGGTTGCTCTGGAAATGTTTTTAAAGTATCTAATAATAAACGTGCAGGAATTGCAACACTACCAGTACTATCACTTTCAACTTCTAATGAAGAAGCCATAGTTGTTTCTAAATCGCTTGCAGAAACAGTAAGGGTTGAATTATCTAATTCAAATAAAAAATTATCTAAAATAGGTAAGGTGTTTGAACTGTTAATTACACCGCCTAAAACCTGTAATTGTTTTAATAAATAGGTACTTGATACTATAAATTTCATGTAACTTTAATTTTTTTTGGTAATATGAAACATTCATTGGGTTAGTTACCTAGAATGTTTTATAAAAATAACTTGGTTAAAAGTTTAGTTTTTCTACTTACAAATATATTCTATACATACTAATATTCGAAACAAACTTATTAACATTTAATCTTAAGAAACAAGAGTGTTAAGCTTCTTAGTTTGCATACTTTTTTCTTCTGAAATAATTAAAAATAACACCAAAAATTCCTAATAATACTAACGGAAGCAGAATGTTTATAACTTGCCATTTTATTTTTTTATCGGCAATTTTTTCTTGGTCTAGAAAATTAATAACTATTTCTTTTGAACGAATGTTTATAAGTCCATTGTCGTCTAGTAAATAATTTACGGCATTTAGCAAAAATTCCTTGTTACCAAATGTTTGTCCAGTCCATCTATCAAAACCTAATTCTTGCGGTACATTTCTTGAAACATCGTTTTTTATAACATCGCCGTCGGCAATTACAATCATTTTTGTTGGCTTACTAATATTTAATTCGTTTTTAAGTTCAAAAGGTTTTACACGATTGCTGTAAACCGAATTAAATTTGCCTTCTAAAAGAACTGCCAGTGCTTGATTTCCTTTGTTAAAAGTGCTTGGGTCTGGTTCTTGAGTTACAATACTTAAACTAACTTCTCTTGGTGTGCCTTCTAGTTTTGTTAATGGCGCAGTTTCAAGTAAAATGGTTTTTTTTATGTTATTTTTTAGCGTGTCAATTTGATTGGCAAAATCAAATTTTACTAAATTTAAATTGTTAACAATAGGATGTGTTTCATTGGTTGAAGCTAATGGAGAATATGGCCAACGTAAATGTTGAAATTGCGATTCACTACCTTCGCCCATTGCTAAGGTAATAGGAGCAGAGTAAAGCGTACTAACCATAACAGGGTTTATACGAATGCCGTATTTAAAGAAAAAATCGGTTAAATTTAAATCTCTAGTAGTGGCAAAATTTTTGCCAGATGCGTTGTATAAACTATCTTTTTCCATAGCTACAGCATCAATTAACCAAAGACTTTTACCACCGTTCATGGTGAATTGGTCCAAAGCAAATTTTTCATCTTCAGAAAATGCTTCGGTTGGTTTTGCTGAAATTATTAAATCGAAATCTTTTAATTTTTCAACTGTTTTTTGTGGGTATTTTGAAACACTATCAAGCGTAAAAGGTGCTATAAAATAGTATTCACCAAGTTTCCTAATAAAATTAGCTATATACTTATCTTCTAACTGTTTATTGCCTCTTAAAACTGCAATTTTTTTGCTTTTAGGTTTTGTTAATTTGCTAAAACCATCTGCAAATGCATATTCTAAATGTTGTACAGAGTTAGTAACTAAATCTTGTTGTGAAGCGCCAATTTTACTTTTTACTAGCGGAATGATAACCGTTTCATCATTATAACTGGCTAATGCCCAAGGAAAAATAATAGCTTGAGATGCTTTTCCACTTTCTTGAACGCTTAGTTGCATGGGTGTTAAACCACGCTCAGTAAGTTGTTGAATGTTTCTTTCACGTGTTGCTTCGTCTTCTAGCGGATTTATAAAATTGAAAGCAATATTTTTATTTTTGGAAGCAAACTCTTCAAGTAATTGCTTGGTTTCATTTTGAAGCCTTCTAAATTCTGAGGGAAAATCGTCGCCACTTAAAAATACATCAATTACTATAGGAGAATCTACATCTTCAACAATAGAAATAGTAGCGTCACTTAGTGTGTAGCGTTTATCTTCGGTTAAATCAAACCGCTTATAAGTAATACTACTTAAGTAATTAATACCAATTAAAGCAATTAATAAACCAGCAATATATTTACTTTTTCTTTTCAAATTTAGTTTCTAATTGATATTGAGAAATACTTGCAACCTTATTGTTTTTAAATACAAGTTCTAAACATTCTTGTGTCATATTAAAAGCACCTGGTTTAAAGCCCATGTTGTAGTTCCATTTTTCTGGTGAATTAGCTTTAATACTATCATCCCAACCGTACCATTCACTAGTACCTAAAACAGCTTGAACTTCTTTTTTTGTTTTACCTAAAAATAGTTGTTTACTAATAATTTCATTACTCATTTCGTATCTATTGGCAGGCACTTCTTCCCATGCTTGAACATCGAAATGTTTTTCATGATGGTAACTACTAAAAATGTTTAACAATGGGTAAAACACAAAAAAATAAACAACATAAGTTAAAGGGATACTTATTAAAAAACTTAACCATTTACGTTTATCTATGGTATTTGTAAAAAGCCAAACAAGTATAAATACAATTATTAAAAAAATAATAGTTTTCGTGTTGTAAATCATTTTTTTTCTTTGTTAATATTGAGTTTAGTTAGCATTAAAAAGAAGCTAGTAATGCTTAAAAAATATATAATATCGCGCGTGTCTAAAACACCTCGACTCATGCTTTTAAAATGTGTGCTCATACCTAATTGTTCAATGAAATTGCTAGACATAAATTCGGCAACACCTTCAAAACCAATGTAAAAGATGAAGCAAATAAAAACCGATGTTATAAATGCAACTATTTGATTGTCGGATAATGTTGAAGCAAAAACGCCAATTGCAGTGTATGATGCAATTAAAAATAATAAACCAAAATAAGAACCAAGTGTGCTACCAACATCTAAATTACCAACCGGATTTCCTAATTGATAAATGGTATAAACATAAAGCAATGTTGGTATAAGTGCTATTAAAATTAAAATAAATGCTCCAAAATATTTACCTAAAACAATGTTGGTGTGCGATATTGGTTTTGTTAGTAATAATTCCAATGTGCCTTGTTTTTTTTCATCAGAAAAACTGCGCATAGTTACCGCAGGTATAAGGAAAATTAAAATCCATGGTGCTAATAAAAAGAATGATGATGCATCGGCAAAGCCATAATCTAAAATATTAAATTCTCCTTTAAACAACCATAAAAACAAGCCGTTTAACAACAAAAAAATAGCAATTACTAAATAGCCTATAGGCGAAGCAAAAAATGTGTTTATTTCTTTTTTAAGTATAGCTAGCATTAATTTTTTAAAAAAGTTAAAAGTTATTTTAAATTGATTTTTATTTACTTCTAATTGGCATCAAAATTACTAAGAAAAGCTTCAATTTTAGCTTCATAAAACCTCAATTTTACAATTCTTATCAACATAAATTTACATAAAATATTATTCTACACGTGGTAGAATAGATTCGGTGCTAAAGCTTACACTTACATTATCCATTAAACTTAATCCCATTAAGGTTGAGGCACTTCCTATTGTGGCACTATTACTTTTATAAATAGCAATTTCTAAAAAACCACCTGAATTAAAAACTACCAAACCTTTTCCTTCATCATGACGTTTATCTTCAGCGATTTCAAAATTAACAATATCGCTATATCGGTTGTGAATTTTTTTAAATTTATTATTTCTAGCCGATATTTCAAAAGCACGTCCTTTTTGTATGGTTTCAAAAAACGATTTTTTAATGTTAGTAACTACATTTCCGTAGTTGTCAATATAAATAACGCTTCCAACAATTTGTGTTTTATCATCATTTACAAAAGGCATAATGTGCTTTATGGGTTTTATTTCTTTAATGGTTTTACCAACAACTTCTAAAGTACCACCACGGGCAATATGGCAAGCTACCTTTACAAAAATATCAAGCACAGGAAAACTGGTTTGTATTTTATCATGTATATTGATTTCTACAATTTTTTCGGGAGCAATTTCAGAGCAAATCATACTCATAATCCCATTATTTGCACAAATAAAATAATGTCCGTCTAGTTTTATAGCAATGTGTTTGTTTTCTTCATTAATTTCAGAATCAATACCAATAATATGAATAGTTCCTTTAGGAAAACTATTGTATGCATTTTGAATAATATAAGCAGCTTCTAAAATATTGAAAGGCGATACAAAATGTGAGATATCAACAATTTTAACATCTGGCATTTCACTGTAAATAGCACCTTTTGTTGCGCCTACAAAGTGATCTTTTTCTCCAAAATCGGACGTAAATGTTATTATTGCCATTAATAAATTGTTGATATGTTTTTAGCGTTTGGTCACTCAAATTTGTTTATTTTTGAGTTTTAACAGATACGCAAACCTACATAAAATTTTTGTTTTCATTTTGATGTTTAACACTAAAAATATAGGTTCTTGATAAGATATTTGTAAAAATAAAATTACTGAAAAAAACTAATAAATCATTTCACTTAAATAATCATTATTTTCATTATTTTAAGAAGAAATTTTAACCAAACATCTACGCTTTTGAACGAAATTATTATCGAACTAGAGGAAATTACTCCAAAAGAATTTTTTGGAGAACAAAACATCAATATTGAACTTTTAAAAAAATATTTTCCTAAGCTAAAAATTGTAGCAAGAGGCAATAAAATTAAAGCCTTTGGTGATGATGAATTACTGGAAGAATTTAATCGCCGTATGCAAATGCTTGTTCAGCACTTTTCTAAATACAATAAGTTAGATGAAAATGTCATTGAACGCGTACTTACTAGCCAAAGTAGTGATGATTACTCAACATCCGATTCTAGTGGCGAAGTATTAGTACACGGTGTTGGTGGTAAACTTATAAAAGCACAAACCGCCAACCAGCGCAAACTTGTTGAAAGCATGCGAAAAAACGATATGGTTTTTGCCATTGGACCAGCAGGAACAGGAAAAACCTATACAGGTGTTGCATTAGCAGTTCAAGCGCTTAAAAATAAAGAAGTAAAACGTATTATTTTAACGCGACCAGCGGTGGAAGCAGGTGAAAATTTAGGATTTTTACCAGGTGATTTAAAAGAAAAGCTAGACCCATACATGCAACCATTATATGATGCATTGCGCGATATGATTCCTGCTGAAAAATTAGCAATGTACATTGAAAACGGTACCATACAAATTGCACCATTAGCATTTATGCGCGGAAGAACCTTAGATAATGCTTTTGTAATTTTAGATGAAGGCCAAAACACGACGCATAACCAAATGAAAATGTTTTTGACCCGTATGGGTAAAAACGCTAAGTTTTTATTAACTGGTGATCCTGGTCAAATAGATTTACCTCGTAGAACCATTTCTGGTTTAAAAGAAGCCTTATTGATTTTAAAAAACGTTGAAGGCGTAGGTATGATATTTTTAGATGATAAAGATGTAATTCGTCACCGTTTAGTTAAGAAAGTTATTGAAGCTTATAAAAGTATTGAAAACGTAGATTAGTTTTTTTATTAGCAATTAAGCTAATAAAATTCAGCATTACTTTAGTAAATTAATACATTTGTAGTTTCAATAATAATTTAAAAAATAAACACATCATTAAATTCGTGACAAATACAAATAATACCATTATAGATACCAATTTCAATTTTCCAAAGCAAAAAAACGTTTATAAAGGAAAAGTAAGAGAAGTTTATAACATCAATGATGAGCAATTAGTTATGATTGCTACCGATAGACTTTCGGCTTTTGATGTAGTTATGCCAAAAGGTATTCCATACAAAGGGCAAATTCTTAATCAAATTGCTACTAAAATGATGGCTGCAACCCAAGATTTAGTGCCAAATTGGTTAACAGCAACACCAGATCCAAATGTTGCAGTAGGTCATTTATGCGAACCTTTTAAAGTAGAAATGGTTATTCGTGGGTATATGTCTGGTCATGCTGCACGTGAGTACAAAGCAGGAAAACGAATACTTTGTGGTGTTTCGATGCCAGAAGGTTTAAAAGAAAATGATAAATTTCCAGAACCTATTATTACACCAGCAACTAAAGCAGAAATGGGCGATCATGATGAAGATATTTCGCGTGAAGATATTTTAAAACGTGGTATTGTTTCTGAAGAAGATTATCTGGTTTTAGAAGATTATACACGTAAATTATTTAAACGTGGAAGTGAAATAGCAGCTTCTCGCGGACTTATTTTGGTTGATACTAAATATGAATTTGGTAAAACTAAAGATGGTAAAATTGTATTGATTGATGAAATACATACACCAGATTCATCACGTTATTTTTATGCTGACGGCTACCAAGAACGTCAAGACAAAGGCGAACCTCAAAAACAACTTTCTAAAGAGTTTGTACGCCAGTGGTTAATTGCTAATAATTTTCAAGGTTTAAAAGGACAAACGGTACCATTTATGAGTGATGAATATATTGAAACCGTAAGCGAACGTTATATTGAACTTTATGAGAATATTACAGGTGAAACTTTTGTAAAAGCAGATGTTTCAAATATTCAAAGTAGGATAGAAGCAAACGTGTTGGCGTACTTAAAGTAATCTAAATACGCTCTATTAACCAATTTTTAAATTCATAAAAATTTTGTGGTGCAACACCATGACCTACAGGAAATTCAGAGTATTTGTGTTTTATATTCAAACTGCTTAAAAAAGGTACAGTTTGTCTTGCCCATTCAACAGGAATCACTTGGTCTACACTGCCGTGTGAACAGTAAAAATTTAAATTAGAATAATCTTGTTGGTTTGTGTTTTCAGGTAAAATATCTTTGTTCACATAACCGCTTAAAGCTATAATATTATTAACTTTTTCAGGATAGGTTAAAGCTACAGCATAACTTAAAATACTACCCTGGCTAAAGCCTAAAAGTGTTACACTATTTTTGTTTACAGGATAAGCTTCAATAGCTTCATCAATAAATTTTGCAATAATATCGCGCGATTTTTTAGCTTGTTCATTATCATTCCATTTACCTTGATCTGCATCAAAATTAATGGCATACCAAGCATTTCCATAAGGTTGCATAGGATATGGAGCTCTTACAGAAATAATAAAAAGTTCTTCAGGTAATTCAGATGCAAATGAAAATAAATCATTTTCATCACTGCCATAACCGTGCATCATAATAAGTAATGGTGCATTTTCAGTTAAAGAAGATTTTCTAATAATATGATGTAAAAAAAGCGAGGTATTAAGCATGATTAGTTTCCTAAGTTTGAAAATATTTTTTGGTAAAATTCACCAATTAATGGCACTGGTTGGCCTTTTTTTGAAAGCGCATTTGCAAAACCATAGATAAATAATACAGCAAAAAACAAATAAAAACCTGATGAAATCATCCAACTATCAAAGCTTCCAATAATGTAACCCAAAGCAAAAAAAGTTAGCCATAAGCCTAAAGATTGTCTAATGTGGAAACTTGCAAACTCACTTTTATTTTCAACTTCATTATTTAAGTAGTAGGCAATGATAACACCAAAAATAGTTATATAACTTATTATGGCATTATTTTTTCCTTTTTCAATATCTTGTTCTGTCATTTTTATAAGTTTAATGCCGTTTGATTATTTGCAATAATACCATAAACGCTTCCTTTTAAAGATTCGTTTTCAAAAATGGCATTTTTAGATTTTGAAATAATGTTTTTAGTAGTAAAAGTGTATTTAGAATCTGGATTGAAAAGGGTTATACTAGCTTTATTACCAACATTTATTGGTGTTTGCGCTATTCCAAATCTTGATTTTCCTTTCGTTAAAATGTCAATTGTTTTTTTGGTGGTAAAAATAGTTTGCAATGCTCCAAAAGCACTTTCTAAACCAATAGTACCATAGGCAGCATAATCAAATTCAATTTTTTTATGTTCAATGTCAATTGGGTTATGGTCGCTTGTAACCATATCAATTGTGCCATCTTTTACGGCTTCAATTAAAGCATCAACATCGGTTTGTGTTCTTAATGGTGGTAATACTTTAAAATGCGTATTAAAATCTGCTAAAACAGCATCAGTAAAATATAAGTTATGAATGGCAACACTGCAAGTAACATCCAGTTTTTTCTTTTTAGCTTCACGAATTAATTCTACCGATTTTACAGTTGAAATGGTTGGAATATGTAATTTACCACCAGTATATTCCAGTAAAAACAAATCGCGAGCCACTTGCAATTCTTCGGCTAAAGCTGGAATGCCTTTTAAACCAAGTTTTGTACTGTTAATATGTTCATTAACCACGCCATTTCCCGAAATTTTATTTTCTTGCGGAAATGAACATACCAAACCACCAAAATTGCTAGCGTACTGTAATGCAATTTTTAAAAGGTTTGGGTTGTTTATAGGCTTTTTATAATCATAATACGCTACGGCTCCAGCGGTATTCATGTCGTATAGTTCAGCTAAATCTTCTCCTTTACTACCAACGGTTAACGCGCCAACAGGCAACAATGTTACTGCATTATTTGATGCTTTTGCGTTTACAAACGTTATATCAGAATTTGAATGTATAACTGGATTTGTATTTGCATTCATCGCAACTGCTGTAAAGCCGGATGCAGCTGCTGTTTTTAGTCCATTTTTTATGGTGTCTCGTTCCTCAAAACCAGGTTCGCCAAAACATACGCTACTATCAAACCAACCTTGCGATATATGAAGGTTTTCAAACGAGATTTCTTGATAGTTTTTTGGGTTTTTAATAGTACTTTCAATCTTGGTTATCACACCATTTTCAATTAATATATCTTGAGTTGTGTTGTGAAACTCGCTTTTAGAATCTATTATGGTGGCAGATTTTATAAGTATGTTCATTTAAAGTATTTTAAGATGCCCATTTCAATAAGTAATAAAGCTAGTGCAAAAATAACAAACCATTTCCATAAGGCGTTAATTTTTGCATCACTTTTTATAGTATCGAAAATTTCGGAAATTGAACTGCTAATTGTTATGTTTTTTGAAGAAGAAAGCACATTATAAACCAAATTACTTTCATTTCTATTGTAATTGTAACTTACATTTTTAATTGCTTCTGTATTATTTTTTACTGTGAAAATTGATGCTATTGAAGGTGTTTCAGAAGTATTTATTATTACTTTATTATTGAAATATTGTTGCTTTGGTATGATGTTTTCGGCATCATTCACCAAGGTTAAAACAGCATCTTGTTGTAATTGCGTTTCTACATCAAACGTATTTTCGTTTCCAATGGTGTAATAAATATCAGGATTTTTAAAACTGAATTTTCCAATATTGTAAAGCGTAGGTACAATTAATGGCGAATTTTTAAAGCTTGAGTTTTCATTTTTTAAAGCAGAAGAAAATACAAAAGCATGTTTGTTTTGTAATAAAAACGCTTTGCCATCTTCAAATTTTAAAACAGAAGAACCGCTACTTGAACTTACAGGATAAAAACTATTTGTTTTTGGGTATTGAAAATTATCAACTTGCTTTTCAAAAACACCTTTGTTGTATAATGGATGTGAATAATTTATGGTTGTAATGCGTTTTTCGGTTTGAATGCTGTTGTTAAAATTCATTCCAAAATTAATTAAAAACGCATTATACGATTCTAAATTTATAGCTATTGAAGGAATTACAATAAGTTCGCCACCTTGGTTTGTGAACGACTTTAAAGCAGCTATTAGGGCATTAGGAATGCTATTTAATTCGTTTAAAATGATGAGATGTTGTTGGTCTATAATGCTGTAATTTAATTGATTTTCTGAAGTTGATGTATAATTAAATTCATCTTCAGTATAAATACGTTTTAAAAATGAATCATCATCTGCATTTACAACAAGTACATTAATTTTTGATGTTTTATTGATGTTGAAGAACAGGCTGTTATCAAACTGTAAATTAGCATCATCAATCGTTATTTTTCCATTAATTACTTCATTAAAAGGTAACGAAAATGTGGTTTCAGTTTTATCGGTTATTGCAACTGATGTTTTTGCAATTAGTTGGTTATTATTAAATAATGACACTGGCAAATTCTCAATGGCTTTTCCACTGTTTTTTAAAAGTACTTTAAGTTCGATAGCTGTTGCGGTAGTTGCAGCTATATAAGCACTATCAATACTAACATTATTAGTGTTTACGGGTTTTAATTGTACTAAATGTATGTTGGTTAATGAATCGTTTTTTGAACTAAAAGGATTGTTTTTTAGTTGAAAATCGGATATAAAAATTAAGTTTCTAAGTGTGTTTTTTTGCTTACTAAAAAAGGTGTTGCTTTTTAATAAAGCAGCATCATAACTTAGCTGATTTGTTGAATAATTTAACTGCAACAAGTCGTTTTTTATAGCTTTTATAGTGGTATTTCTATAAACATTATCGTTGGTTATGATGCTTAAAATTTCATCATCAGGAACGTTGTTAATTAGATCTTGTATAGCGCGTTTTAAAAGTTCACCTTGGTTGCCTTTTGCTTGCATGCTAAAAGAATTATCTAAATAAATAACCGTTTCTTTTTTTAAGTTGAATGTATTAGAATTTGTGGTAAATGGTTGCGCAAAAGCTAAAACAATGGCAGCCAACAACAACAAGCGTGTACAAAGTATTAACCATTTTTTTATTTGTGAACTTTTACGCGTTTGTATGGTAGCTTCTTTTAAAAAAGCGACGTTTGTAAAGGCTTCTTTTTTAAACTTCCGAAGTTGAAATAAATGAATAATAATAGGGATAAGCAGTAAAAATAAGGCGTAAAGAAGTTCGGGGTTTTTAAACTGCATTTCTTTTTAGATTTTTCAAATATAGAAAATGAAAATGAATAAATGATTGTAAAGCTAAATTAACAAAAGAATATATAATCTGTAAAAGGCTGTTTATTTATTTTATTTAAATAAGTTTTTATTTCTTCTTGCGCCAGTTTGTTTGCCACAGTTACAAGGCTTTGTGTGTTGTTTAATTCGGAAAGCGTTTTAAAATCACGTAAAGTTTTACCGTAAATATCTTTTCCTATTTTTTTTGGGTTATCGCAAATCCATTCAAAAGGGATATTTTTTTCTAATAAAATGCTAGCCATAAGTTTTCCTTTTGTACCTGCACCCCAAATGATGAGTGTTTTTTCTGGATTATAATCAATTTCTAAAAAGTGTCGTAGTTTTAAATTGGTAAAATGGTTTTGTGCATAGTGTATGTGAGTTCTAGAAGTACGTGTGCTATAATCACGCCAACGGTGTAAAACTATGTTACAAGGAATGCATTTAAAGTTGTGTTTGTAAAATCGAAACGTTAAGTCGTAATCTTCCGGATAACGGTTTGGGTTAAATGCATCGCAAACTATAAAATCGCTTCTGTAAACCATCCAACAAGGTGATGGAATGACACATTCTTTATAAATTTCAGAATAATTATCACCTGTTTTAGTTAATTTGTTTAGCCAATTTTCATAACTTTTATAGCCTTCGCCCACACCGGTTTCACTAAAATATGTAACCAAACCAACGGCTACGTGTTTTTCTCCATGTGTTATTAAACTGGTTGCTAACACCTCTAGTTTATTAGGCGTCATAATATCATCACTATCCATACGGGTTATGAAATTGCCTTTGCTGTGCTTAAAAGCATGTTGTAATGCATCAATAATGCCACTGCCATTATTTTTTAAAAGGGTTATTCGGTTGTCGTGTTCCGCGAAAGCGTTAACAATTTCATAACTATTGTCGGTAGAACCATCATCAACAATTACTAATTCCCAATTGGTATATGTTTGATTTATTATAGAATTGATACAGTCGGGCAAATAAGCTGCTGTATTTTTAAAAGGTGTAATAATGCTGATTAAAGGTTTTTGCATGATGCGAATATACATATTTAAGCTTTTTAACAAAACCTTAAGAAGACAATGCGTAACATAATAGTAATTTGCACGTCAATTCAAAATAAAAATAAAACCATCAATTAATGAATACTAAAACTTTAGCCACTGTATTTGCGGGTATTATGCTAGCCAGTTGTAGTGCTACAAAAACCTCTGGTAACGATTTAGCAACTAGTTTGCCCATAGAAACTTCAATAAATTTATCAAGTGTTGTAAATGATAAAGCACCTGTTGTAATAAATCCGGGTCGTTTTACGGTTGAAACAGTAACTTACAGATTGCCAAAAGTAGTTCAAGGAACTTACTCGGTAAGTGATTTTGGAAAATATATTGACGATTTTAAAGCTATTGATTACAATGGAAATGAATTACCTGTAACTAAAACCGATGTAAATACTTGGACTATTAAAAGTGCTAAAAAACTAGATAAGATAACGTATTTAGTAAACGATACTTTTGATATGGAAGCAGAAGGCGGTATTGGTAAAGAGCAGCCATTTTCACCATCGGGTACAAACATAGAGCCAACAAACTACGTGTTAAATTTACATGGTTTTATAGGGTATTTTGACTCTTTAAAAAACAACCAATATAAGTTAGATGTTGTTGCACCAACTAGTTTTGTACGTACATCTGCATTGCAACAAGTAGCATCAAAAACAAGTGAAGATGGTACTAGTACAACTACCAGTTATTTTGCACCTAGATATTTCGATATTACCGATAACCCAATGATGTATGGAAATTTAGATGTTGAAGAATTTCAAGTTGGCGATATTAAAATTGTTTTAAGTGTTTATTCTCCAAATAAAGTACACACAGCAGCATCGTTAAAAGAAACTATTTTTAATATGATGCAAGCCCAAAAAACATTTTTAGGTGCTATAAATACAACGCCACGTTATGATATTTATTTGTATTTATCAGAAGGAAAAGAAGAATCTCCAAAAGGTTTTGGAGCATTAGAGCATCATACATCAACCGTAGTTGTATTGCAAGAATCTATGGATGAAGCAGCCTTAGCAGCAAGTATGGTAGATGTGGTTTCGCATGAGTTTTTTCATATTGTTACGCCATTAAGTGTACACTCTGAAGATGTACATTATTTTGATTACAATAACCCGACATTTTCAAAACATTTATGGATGTATGAAGGTGTAACAGAGTATTTTGCAAACTTATTTCAAGTAGATCAAGGTTTAATTGATGAAGGTGAATTTTATAATAAAATGATGGAAAAAATTCAACGGTCAAGAAATTTGAATGATGCTATGAGTTTTACCATTATGAGTGAAAATGTATTAAAAGAACCTTATAAAGACCAATATTTAAACGTTTATCAAAAAGGAGCGTTAATTGGTATGTGTATTGATATTTTAATGCGCGAAGAAAGTAATGGACAACGTGGTATTTTGTCTTTAATGAAAGAATTATCAAATAAATACGGAAAAAATAAACCGTTTGAAGATGATAAATTGATTGATGAAATTGGCGCTATGACGTATCCATCGGTTCACGAATTTTTAACAACACACGTTGTTGGTGATATTCCAATTAATTACAATGAATTTTTAAATAAAGTAGGTTTAGAATTAGGTGAAGGTAAAGTTGAAACTAACTACATCCAAAACGCAGGAGAATTAATTGTTGGAGGCGATGGGCAAAGAGGTATTGTATTTTTTACAGATGCTGTTGAAAACAATAGTTTTTGGAATGACAATGGCGTAAAACCAAACGATATTATAAAGGTTGTTGACGGCACAGTTGTAACATTACAAAATGCAAACAATGTTTTACAAAATGTATTTATGTGGAAACCAGGTAAAGATATTGAGGTGAAATTAGATAGAAATGGTGAGGAAATTGTGATAAAAACTAAAACAACACAATCTTATACTTTTGGTGAAGGCATTGTTGAAAAAGCCGATGCTACACCAGCTCAAAAAAGTTTACGTGAAGCTTGGTTAAAAGGTTAACCAGATAACAATTTTTGAATAAAAAAAAACGATTGATAAACCTGAGTTTATCAATCGTTTTTTTATCAAAACCCTTCAAACACACCCAAACCAAATAACGCAAAATCGTATTTTACGGGATCTTTTGTGTCTAATTTTCTTAAAGCTGTATCTAATTCAAATAAAGCTTTCCCATCATTTTGTTTTCTGTTTAATAACCCTAATTTTCTAGCTACATTGCCTGAATGTACATCTAAAGGACATGAAAGTTGGGTAGGTGAGAGGTTTTTCCAAATACCAAAATCTACACCAGCATTATCGTTTCTTACCATCCATCGTAAAAACATATTGATACGTTTTGCTGCCGAATTTTTTAATGGATCGCTAATATGCTTTTGTGTTCTTGTTAAATGTTCAATTTCAAAAAAAGTTGTTTTAAATTTTGAAATAGATGGTTGAAGCGACTTGTTTTCAGCATATTTAACAAATACATTTTCTAACCCGTTATGGTTTTTATAAATATTTTGTAATGACTTTATAAATTGAATAGCATCATCAGCATTAAATGTTCTGTGAACAAAAGGTTGCAACTTTTCTAGATCGGGTTCGGTATGATTTATTACAAAATCAAAAGGAGCATTATCAAGTAACTTCATCAACCGTTTTGCATTATTTATAATGCTTTTTCGGTTTCCCCAAGCAATAGTAGCTGTTAAAAAACCTGCAATTTCTATATCTTCTTTTAATGAATAATTATGTGGAATTTGAATTGGATCACTTTCAATAAACTTGGGGTTATTATATTGGTTTACTTTTGTGTCTAAAAACTCTTTAAGTTCAATTTTTTTCAAAACTAATCAATATGATTGTTGGTTATTTTTCCATCTACCATCACCAATTTTCTATCGGCTAAATTGGCTAGTTCTTCGTTGTGTGTTACAATTACAAAAGTTTGACCAAATTCATCACGCAATTTAAAAAATAGACTATGTAAATTTTCAGCACTTTCGCTATCTAAATTCCCCGAAGGTTCATCAGCAAAAATTAAATCGGGATTATTTATAAGTGCTCTAGCTACAGCAACACGTTGTTGCTCACCACCAGAAAGTTCATTTGGTTTGTGGTTATAACGGTGTGATAATCCTAAAAAATCTAACAATTCTTTAGCACGTTTTTCTGCATCGGCTTTTTTTGTGCCTTTTATAAATGCAGGTAAACAAACGTTTTCAATAGCTGTGAATTCTGGCAATAACTGATGAAATTGAAAAATGAATCCGATGTGTTCATTTCTAAATTTAGCTAGTGCTTTGTCATTTAAAGCACCAACATCGGTATTATTAATTGTAAGTTGAAAGTTTTCTTTGGAGGAAGCTCTATCTAAAGTGCCTAAAATTTGTAATAATGTTGTTTTTCCTGCGCCTGAAGCACCAACAATAGAGATAACTTCCCCTTTTTGTACATGTATGTCAACTCCTTTTAAAACCTCTAAGTCTTTATAAAATTTATGGATGTTAGTTGCTTGAATCATAAGTAAAATTTAACACCGTGAAAATACTACATTAACCTGTTCTGTACAATTAAGAATGGTTTTTATTGTTTGATGCTGTTTTAGGTTTATATTTATGTAACTGAAATTTTTAAAAAAGAAAGAAAATTGGTTTTGGTATGTTTCTTGTTATTCAATTGATATAAATTTTAATTAATGAATAAATACAGTAAATTATTTTTAGGAATTTTATTTGATGCTATAGGTTATGTATCGTTTTTAATTCCTGGTATTGGTGAATTTTCAGATATAGTTTGGGCGCCACTTTCTGGGTGGTTAATGACTAGATTGTATAAAGGGAAATCTGGTAAAATTGCGGGTGTTATTAACTTTATTGAGGAAGCATTACCTGGTTTAGATATTATTCCAACCTTTACACTTATGTGGATTTACACTTATGTTTTTAGCAAAGAAACACCTAGAGTTAAAATAGAACAATAAAAAAATCCCTTTCAATTTTGAAAGGGATTTTGGTTTATTATAAGTTATAAGTTAAGCCAATAATAACATTTGTTCCCATATTAAAAACGCCATCAGTTTTTAAACGCGATAAGTGATTTATATAAGTTTTATTAGTTAAGTTAGTTCCTGATAATGTTAAGGTTGCTTCGTTTTTAAACAGGTTGAAACTTCCACCAATTCCAGCACTTAATAAACTATAGCCATTTGTAGTTGTTTCAAAAACACTTACGTTGTTTTGGTTAAATGTTGTTGTTAATTTTATAAACGAATAGCCTTTTTTTAACCAAGGTTTTTCAAATTCAACTCGTAAAATATTGGTTATAGAATTAGCAGGAATTAATGGTAAGTAAACATTATTAGCTTGCTTGCCTGTTACGGTTTCAAAACTACTTTCAATATGTAACCAATCTAATGGATGCGGATGTATGTGTAACCCAACTTCACCACCATATAATTTAGCATCATCTTGTAAATAAATAAAAACAGGATTGCCATCAATAACAGTTCCGTTTGGTGATAGAAAAATGTAATTATTAATGGTGTTATAAAACCCGTTAACAAAAAACTCAACGTGTTCGTTTTTATATTCTAAGGCTATATCGGTTTGAAAGTTTTGTTCACTTTTTAAATTTGTGTTTCCTATTTCATATCGGTTTGTACCTTCGTGTGCACCATCAGAAGTTAATTCAGATAAATTTGGCGCTCTAAAACCAGTTGCCAGATTTATTCTTGCTGTTATACTTTTTGCTATATCGGTTTTTACGCCAAAAGCACCATTAAAGCTATTAAAGTTTTTTTGCAAACCTGAAGCAATATCAATTATTCGGTTATCAAAACGCGCACCTAATTGTACATCGGTTTTTTCAAAATGAATATGTGAGGTTGCTAACACGCCAATATCGTTAGTTGTGGCATCTGGTATTAATTGCTCTTCACCATAATTGCTATTTACTTGGTTCATACCTTGTACACCAACAATGGTTTCAAACTTACCAAGTTTTGGTAGGTTGTACTTAATATCATAATTAGCGGTTTTTAACTTCATATGAAGTGCAGCTTCTAAAATTTCATCTTCTTCATGTTCTTCTTCATGTTCATGTTCATCGTCATCATCATCATGGTGGTGTTCTTCAAATTCCTTTCTATCATTATATATATAACCCAAATTAATATCTAAACGTGCGTTATTGAAAAATACTGTCGATTTAGAACTAAATATATGATTTGTAAGGTCTTGAAAAGGTAACAATGGTGTTTTGTTAGTAGATTGTTCGCCTATTTCTTCTGGAATACCTAGTTTTGAATGGTTTATATTGTATCTAAACTCAGTTTTGAAACCTTCTTTTTGATAGCCAATACCTGCTTTAAAATCCTGTTCTTTAAAACGTGTGTTGGTTACGCGGTAAACATTTGTTTTATAATCGGCATGTTCTGCGAAACTTCCTCTAAATAAAAATTTAAAATGCTCGTCTGAACTTTTATAACCTGCATTAGTACTAAAACCTTGTGTATTGCTGAAGTAGTTTCCACTAAAATCGGCATTTGAAGTATTATTTTGAGCAAACTTTTCAGGATTTAAATATAATACGCCACCAAGCGCATCGCTACCATAAAGTAGGGAAGCAGGACCTTTAATAACCTCGACGCTTTCAATACCCGAATCACTTATGCCCAATCCATGTTCGTCTCCAAATTGCTGATTTTCCAATCGAACGCCTTGTGTATAAACCAAAACACGATTTGAACTTAAACCACGAATTACGGGTTTACCAATGCTTAAACCAGTTGTTACACTTTCTACACCAGCAATATTAGTAATACCATCGGCTAAATTTACAGCACCATTAGCTTTTAAATTGGTAATGGTTTGTTGTTCTACTTTCATAACATTTTCACTTTGTAATTTGTGAAATGGTGTAGATACAATTACAGCTTGCATTTCTATAGCTGATGGAGTTAAGCTAATGGTTAAGTTATTGGTATTTGGAATGAATAGATTTAAAGATTTTGTTTCATAACCTAAAACGGATATAATTATTTTATGATTACCCGAAGGCAGGTTTTCTAATGAAAAGTAACCTGTTTCATTTGAAGATGTTCCTTTTTCAAGTTCTGAAAAGTAAATATTAGCAAACGGAATGCCTTGATTTGTATTGGCATCAATAACGTTTCCTTTTATTGAGTTTTGTGCATATAGGTTTGCAATTGCTAGAAATAGCAATGTATTTAATAGTATTCGCATATTATTTTTTTAATTTAAAAGTTGATTTTTACTGATAAGTTTCAGCGTATTTTGTAACTATTAAATTAATGATGGCGGTCCGCGAAGTGTTGTTTGTAACCGTTGAAATTTACTTAAAAAGTGATATTGTGATACAATTTGAACAGTATCTTCATTAAAAGAAACTAATTCAAAATTATAAAAAGTGAAGGTGTATTGGTTACTTAATTTGAATTTGTAAAAGTTACAATCTTTATTAATTTCATGTAAATGTGTTGCTTTTTCACCTTTACAAATATCGTGTTTATGATGTGCAAAAATATGTGTGAATTTATAAACAGTAGGAATTAATAACGCTAGCGCAAGCATTAATGTTACTATTTTAAAAGCGATATGTTTTTTTGCGTTTTGCATTAATCTACAAATCGTTTCAAGCCAATACGTTTTAACATTTTTTTTTCGAAATTCCAGAAAAATTTATGTTGCCCAAACAACCAACCAAAAAACACTAAAAGAAATTGGTACATTACAAATAATAGCAAAATACGTATTACCCAATAAGGAAATGTACCCAAACTTTCTGTTGAAATTTGAAAAAAGTTTAAAATAGGCTTTCCTATATATGAAGCAGTTGATCCGGTTATAGCGAATACAATTAAAATAACAATAATTTGCCAATCATTATCAATACCCCAACGTTTTTTTAATTTCTCCAAAAGTTACTTTTTGAACTCCAAAAATAAGTAAAGTAGATTAAATTCTAGGTACAAAAGGTCCTAATCTTTGTTTATATGTTAGCTGAAAATATATGAAGTAGTTATACAATTTATAATTTACATCGTACCCATAATCTATATTGGGCTGATAATCAATTTGCATTTCGTATAAATTAGGATTGTAGCGTTGTGGTTGTAACACACGTTGATTCCACTCGATAACATATTGATAATTTCTATTTTCTAAATATTGTTGTGTGTAGAAACCTTCAGGTCTTGCAGTGCTTGCTAACCAAGCATTGAAACCAGGTTCAATAATAATAATTTCATACTCTAAAGCATCATTACTAATACTAACGGTGTCACTAAGTTTGGTGTTTTCTAATGCTTCATTTTTGATTGAAGAAGTTGGCTTTGTGGTATTACAGCTTATAGCAAAACAACAAATAAGAAGTATGTAAATAATTGATTTCATCTTTTAAGGTTTATTATTATACAATCAAAATTATACTTTGCCTAGTTGATATGAAAGTAACAATGAGTATAACCTATTTTCCAGTTAGTAAAATAGTCTAATCTTGATACTCAAAATTACAAAAACGATATACTAAATACTTGTTTATGAATTGTTTTAACAAAAAAAAACGCTAAACATGTAAGTTTAACGTTTTTAATTTTATGTTTGAAGCTCTGTTATTTACCTCCAAAAAGACCACCTAGTAAACCACCAAGTCCGCCTTTCTTTTTATTACCGCCTAAAACCATGCCTGCTACATCATCAATAATACTACCATCACCATCGGCATCTAAAATAGATTCTAAAAAGCTTTGTTCATTTTTAGCAGAACTACCACTTAATAAGCCGCCTAATAACCCTTCAAGACCACTGGCACTATTAACATTTTGTTGTTTTGCTTTGTTACCCAAAACACCCATTAAAATAGGAGCAGCTACTTTTAAAATTTGAGCAACCGAACCTGCATCGATACCAGATTTTTGACTGATAGCATTTTGTACATTTTGTTGTTTACCACCTAAAACATGCCCTAAAATTTTGCTTCCGTCATCTAAAACATTGGTGTCTACACCACCATTAAACAAGCCACCAAGATTATCTAAAATACTGCCATCGTGTTTACCACTATTTAAAGCACCAAGCAAGCCTTCTGCACCTTGAGGTGTAGCGGCATTTCGTTTCATGGCTGCCATTAATACAGGTAATGCCATAGTTAAAACATCTTGTGTTTTGTTTGCTGGTTGGTTGGTTTGGTTTGAAACACCGTTAACAATGGTTTTACCAAGGTCACTGTTTAATAAGTCTAAAATTCCTGACATAGTATTATTTATGATTTAATGATTATAATTATAAAAGATGAAGGTACAAAAAAAGTCCCAACTATAAGTTAGGACTCTATTAAATCAATTAGGTCACAATTTTTTATTGTTTCCTATTTTAAAATACTTATTATTTGTTCAGCTAATTCAGTACCAATTCTATCTTGGGCTTCGTTAGTTGCAGCACCAGTATGAGGTGTTAACGATAAGCCTGAGTTCATTAATAATTGAATTTCTGGTTTTGGTTCATTTTCAAAAACGTCTAAAGCTGCACCAGCTACTTTTCCGCTTTCAATAGCAGTAACTAAAGCTGCTTCATCAACTACACCACCACGCGCTGCATTTGCAATAAATACGCCTTTTTTCATCATTTCAAATTCTGGAGCACCAATAACATATTCTTTTTGTGCAGGAACGTGTAATGTAATAAAATCGGCTTGTTTTAAAACGTCTTCTTTAGAAATGGTTTTAATTTCAAAATTCACTTTTTGACCATCAAAAAATTCTAATTCTAAATTCGCTTTTTCCATAAATGGGTCGAAAGCAATAACTTTCATACCAGCACCTAAAGCTACTTTTGCAGTGGCTTGTCCTATACGTCCAAAACCTAAAACACCTAAAGTTTTTCCTTTAAGCTCAACACCTTTAGCGTAGGCTTTTTTAAGTTTTCCGAAGTTAGCATCACCTTCTAATGGCATATCTCTGTTTGAGTTATGTAAAAAACGTGCTAATCCGTAAAAGTGACCAAACACTAATTCGGCAACAGAATGTGATGAAGATGCAGGTGTATTAATTACATGAACGCCTTTGCTTTTCACATAATCAACATCAATATTATCCATACCAACACCACCACGACCTACAATTTTAATACTTGGGCAGGCATCAATTAAATCTTTACGTACTGTTGTAGCACTACGTACTAATAGAACATCAATTTGTTTTTCGTTAATGTAATTTGCCAATTGCTCTTGTGCAACTGTTGTGGTAATTACCTCAAAACCGCCTTGTTCAAGTGCTTCTTTTCCAGTTTGAGAAATACCGTCGTTTGCTAATACTTTCATTTTTTTAGTTAAAAGTTAAAAGTTAAAAGTTAAAAGTTCTGTGAACCATTAATAATTTAACTTGTAATTAATTTTTTATTTTTTTTGGTCATTGCGAGGACGTAGGACGCGGCAATCTTTTGAAGAGATTCCTTCACTTTGTTCGGAATGACGTTTCGTTTTATGCCTTACTTTCTAATTCGCTCATTACTTCTACAAGTGCTTTTACACTTTCAATAGGTAATGCGTTGTACATAGAAGCTCTATAACCACCAACACTTCTGTGTCCGTTTACGCCACTAATACCAGCTTCTTTAAGCATGGTTTCAAACGTTTCTTTTAAATTTTCATTTTCTAAAGTAAACGTAGCATTCATTAACGAACGGTCTTCTTTTGCTGCAAAACCTTTGAATAATGGGTTTAAATCAATTTCAGAATACATTACTTGTGCTTTTTTCTCATTAAGAGCTTCAACAGCTTTGATGCCGCCTAAACTTTTAATCCACTCTAATGTTAGCATAGATGTGTAAACTGAAAATACTGGAGGTGTATTGTACATACTGCCATTTTCAATATGAATTTTATAATCCATAATTGAAGGAATGTTGCGAGATACTTTTCCTAAAATATCTTCTTTAATAACAACAAGCGTAGTTCCTGCAGGTCCCATATTTTTTTGAGCACCAGCGTATATTAAGCTAAATTGTGAAAAATCTAACTCGCGAGAAAAAATATCACTACTCATATCGCAAACCATAGGAATTGGCGAATTAGGGAATGATTTCATTTGTGTTCCAAAAATGGTATTGTTGGATGTACAGTGAAAATAATCATAATCTTCAGGGATATCATACACTTTTGGAATATAGTTAAAGTTTGCTTCTTTAGAAGATGCTACTTCGTAAATATCGTCTAATTTTTTAGCTTCTTTTATAGCTTTTGCACTCCAAGCACCTGTATTTAAATAGCCAGCTCTTTTTTCTAAAAGATTCATGGCAACCATTAAAAATTGTGTACTTGCACCACCTTGTAAAAATAATGCTTTGTAACCTTTGCCTTCTAATCCCATAAGTTCTAAAACTAATGCTCTGGCTTGCTCCATGACATCAATAAAACCTTTACTTCTATGAGATATTTCTAAAATAGATAGTCCTTCGTTGTTAAAATCAAGGACTGCTTGAGAGGATTTAAGGATTACTTCTTGTGGTAATATACTAGGTCCTGCACTAAAGTTGTGTTTCTTCATTTGTGTTGTAGAATTTAAAGATGCAAAGTTGCTAATTAATTAGAAAAATACTGCTAAAAATTCAATAATTTTTTCGTCAAATTGCTAACAAAAATTCAACAGAATCGACACTATCCGCATAATCCCAAAGATATGGTTTTTGTGTAGCTCCAAATGCAATTTCGTTTTTTGTAAATCCTTTAGAAACTATGCATTGAATTTGGTTTTTATCAGCTTCTAATTTTTGCTGAAGTTGCTCAGCATCATCATAATATTCATAAAAAACGGTGGCAATAGGCGAAGCATAACTTTGGTCTTCTTTAATCATTAAAAAACCATTTTCAAGCATATCAAATTCGCTCATTAAATAAACAGCTTTATTATAATCATAGTTGTTGGCGTATTTGGCTTTATCAATAATGGGATGCCAGTGGTACATGCCATTAAAAAAGGCATCAAAATTGTAATTTTTAGGTACAAATAATTTTGATACGTTTCTACAACCCAAACCGTAATATCTAAAAATATCTTCCGAAAGGTTTTTAAAATCTGTTTCAGTTTCTGTACCTGTTAAAACGGCTACCGAGTTTCTATTATTTCTTATAATTGAAGGTTTTCCTTTAAAATAATATTCAAAATAGCGTGCCGTATTATTGCTTCCAGTGGCTATAACGGCATCAAAATTTTCTAATTTTTCATTAGTAAAGGTTATTTTTCCTTTAAACTCGGGTTCAATATATTCTAAATACTTAGCTAAATAGGGTAGTAGTTGCTGGTCGTTTGATGATTGCTTAACTAATACTTTGTGTCCTGTAATTAACACCGATAAAAAATCGTGAAAACCAACCAACGGAATATTTCCCGCCATAATAATAGCTACTTTTTTAGGTTGATTGATTTGTAAATTATAGGGTTTAAGCCATTTGCTTAGGTTAGCTTCGGTTAATGCATTAACCCAACCTGAAATTGCGAACTTAATGTTTTCTAATGTAAACCAGCCATTATGTTCTTCAGCTAATTTTATTTGATGCTTAAAACCATCAAAAAATAACTCATTGTGTTCAATATTATCCTTTTTTTGAATAACTTCATTAGAAAATTGACTTAAAAAATCTCCTAATTTCACAAATGCGTTAATTCTTTGGTCTAAATGCATGCTTAATTTGGTTTTGAATTGTTTTGGCGTTATTTTTGCCCGACAAAGTTAAAAAGAAAAAACGCTATGGCAATTATTATAACAGACGAATGTATAAATTGTGGTGCTTGCGAACCCGAGTGCCCAAATACAGCAATATATGAAGGTGCAGATGATTGGCGCTATAAAGATGGTACTAGTTTAACAGGTACTGTTGTTTTAACAAACGGAACTGAGGTTGATGCCGATGAAGCACAAGAACCTGTAAGTGATGAATACTACTATATTGTACCAGATAAATGTACCGAATGTAAAGGTTTCCATGATGAACCACAATGTGCTGCCGTTTGTCCTGTAGATTGTTGTGTGCCAGATGATGACCATGTTGAAACTGAAGAAGCATTATTGGCTAAACAACGTTTTATGCACCCAGAATAATAATCAATTACAGTTGATAATTGACAAATAACAATTACTAATGAATCCTGAGTGTTTGCTTGGGATTTTTTTATGCTTTAAATGTACGGTGGCAATACTGTAATTTTTATTGCTTTTTGGAATATTTGTAAAATCTGTACATTTTTGGCGTTTTAGTAATTTTAACATTAGGTAACCTTATCTACGCCTTTGCTACGGCGTAACTATGGGGTTATGTACTAGCACGCGCCAAACTAGTATATTTGCTTGAACCTGTTTAAATACCTTAAATACTAATTTGCTGATAGCACGCCCATAGCTTATAATTTGTGTATAGAAGCAAAAGAAAAATAATTTGAAAACTTATGATGAATAATAACCACACTACTATCAACTAAAAAAGCCTTGTAAATACGTTAATTACAAGGCTTTTTTTTAAATATTATTTACAAATTAGAATTGGTAATTAAGTTTAGCGTAGTAATAAGCGCCACTAAAGCCCATTTGTACAGAATCCCAATAACCACCTGCTTCAGTCCAATCATCTTGTTGGTCTGGGTAAATATTAAAAAGGTTATTACTACCAACATTAAGTTTTAAACTTTCACTTAATTTAAAACCTAAATTTAAGTCGGTTACTATTTTAGAACCATAAGTATCCGTTGCAGCAGCAATTTGTTGTGCAAAAGTGCCATAATCTGCAGTGTCTTCATACATTTGATAATCTAACTAAGTTTAGCGTAGTAATAAGCGCCACTAAAGCCCATTTGTACAGAATCCCAATAACCACCTGCTTCAGTCCAATCATCTTGTTGGTCTGGGTAAATATTAAAAAGGTTATTACTACCAACATTAAGTTTTAAACTTTCACTTAATTTAAAACCTAAATTTAAGTCGGTTACTATTTTAGAACCATAAGTATCCGTTGCAGCAGCAATTTGTTGTGCAAAAGTGCCATAATCTGCAGTGTCTTCATACATTTGATAATCTAACAAGGCTACTTCGCTAAATCTGGTAAATGTTAAAGCGGCATCAAACCAGTTTTTGTTATAGTTTAAATTTAAACTCATTTTGCTTTTAGGAGCAGATGTTAGTAAAAAAGCTTTATCGCGTTCACCAAAAAAGGTTTGTTCATCTAAAGCACCATTTTTTACTTTATCTATTTTCATATCATTAAAGTTTCCTAAAAAGGTAGCACCAATAGAACTATCATCAGCTAGTTGCGTTTTATAAGCTAAAATAATATCTAGACCTGTAGTTTTTGTGTCGGCACCATTAGCAAAAAATTGAGCAGCTTCCACATTTTCAATTTGAGGCGCATCAAAATTTCCAGTTAGTACAATTCTATCTTTCACTTTTATGAAATACCCATCAACGGTAGCTGTAAAATCGCCAAACGAACTTGTAAAACCAAGAGCAGCATTAAATGCTTTTTCTTCTTTTAACGGTCCAATACCAAAAGAAGCTGTTACAGGACTGTTGTTAGGAGACAAAAGCGATTCTAAGGCTTGCCCACCAACAAAGTTTGTAAATTTTAAATTATAATATATTTGAGCTAACGAAGGCGCTCTAAAACCAGTGCTTAACGATCCACGAATATTAAAATTATCGGATGCTTTTAAACGTGCTGCTAACTTTCCATTTAAGGTACTTCCAAAATCGCTAAAATTTTCAAAACGTACAGCAGAACTTAATAGGAATGTTTCTGTTAAATCAAACTCGGCATCAGCATAAAGCGACAAGTTGCTTCTGCTTCTGTTTACTTCATTTGCAGGACTGTAATCTGGAAACCCTTGAGAACCACCAGGACGTGGATTACCTAAATCGTCTTCAGCTTGTGTTTGGTTTTCAGGATCGGTGATAAGAATGCCATTTTCAGTATATGTTCCATACGAGCCTTCTTCACCTGAATAAATAATAAATTGTTCGGTTCTATATTCTGCACCAAATGCTAAGTTCATACCATTTAAAACATCATCATAATATTTAGAAAAATCGAAATTTATGGTGTTTTGACTTAAACTATGTCCGCCAGCATCAAAATCGGTTGGCGATGTGTCTTCTAAAGAGGCGTTTAATGTTCCTTTAATGAAATAATGAAAATCATTTTTTCCGAAGGTATTACTAATATCTATTTTCCACCCTGAAGCAGTTTCAGTTCTCATACCCGCAGCTAGTGAATTATCAACAATTATAGATGTAATTCTTGGTGTGAAACCGTTTGGATAAATAGATTCTACCACACGAACACCATCATTTCTGGTAAAAGCATACGCATCGGTATCTCTGTAATTTCTGCCTCCAAAAGCATAAAATTCAGTTTTGTCTGATACCGGAATAGCTAAATTTCCAAAGAAATTAAAGCCATCAATAGCAGCTTCACCAAAACCTTTTCTAAAATCGAATGCCGGACGTAGTGTTTTGTTTTTGCTTAAATATTCGGTAGTAAAGTTAGCAAAACCACCTTCGCCAATTTCAAAACCGTAGTTAGCAGTTACTTTTACAGAACCACCATCAAAGTTTTGGTCTTTACCAATAGCGTTACCATCTTTTTTAGTGTCTAAACGATAGCCGTCGGTATTCCAAGCGCCATATTCACCAAAATCACTTGTGTTTACATCTGCGTTTGTACTGTATGCACCATAACTTACACTTCCAGTAAGTTTGTCTACATTATCTTTTAAAACAATATTAATTACACCAGCAATTGCATCTGACCCATATTGCGCTGAAGCACCATCTCTTAAAATTTCAATGCGTTTGATAGATGAAGCAGGAATTGCGTTTAAATCGGTACCTGTATTACCACGACCTCTTGTGCCAAAAATATTTATTAAAGACGATTGGTGTCTGCGCTTTCCATTAATTAAAACCAGTGTTTGGTCTGGACCTAAACCACGTAAGGATGCAGGGTCAACATGGTCGGCACCATCAGAACCAGTTTGCTTATTGGCATTGAACGATGGAGCAGCATATTGCAGCATTTCATTAATTTCAACTTTACCAACTTGGGTTGTAACATCGGCAACATCAATAACGTCAATAGCAACAGCTGTATCAACAGCAGTTCTTTTTGGGCTACGAGAACCAACTAAAACTACTTCATCAAGACTAACACCATCTTGTAAGGTTACATTAATTATGGTTTGATTTTTTACACTAACAGTTGTTGCATTGTAACCTACATAACTAAAAACTAACGTACCTGTTGGGCTAACTGTTATTGTGTATTTTCCATCAATATCTGAAATAACACCAGTAGTTGTTCCTTTTACAACCACGTTAGCACCAGCAATAGGCGTTCCAGAAGCATCTGAAACAACACCTTTCACTGTTTGCGATTGGGATAAATTAATGCTAAAAAAAAGTAGCATTGTTAAATAAATGAATTTCATATGTATTGTTTTTGGATTAGTTACTGCTAAAATATGTTAATATTTTATCAAAAGCTATGCGTACATAATAAAAATGTTGATTATTTTTTAATAAACCTGTAATTTTTATGTCAAAAATTTAAAAGTTTTGAGTTTATAAAAATTATAAAAAACTAGTATTTATAGTCTATATTTGCACTCGCAAAAACCAAAGTATTGGTTAGTGTATTTATTATTTAATATTATTATAAATGAAAGCAGGCATTGTAGGATTACCAAACGTAGGAAAATCGACTTTATTTAATTGTTTATCAAACGCTAAAGCACAAAGTGCAAACTTTCCGTTTTGTACCATAGAACCTAATATAGGTGTAGTAAATGTGCCAGATAAACGTTTAGAAACGTTAGAAGAATTGGTAAAGCCAGTACGTGTTCAACCTGCTACGGTAGAGATTGTTGATATTGCAGGTTTGGTAAAAGGAGCAAGTAAAGGCGAAGGTTTAGGAAACCAGTTTTTAGCAAACATTCGTGAAACAGATGCTATTTTACACGTATTGCGTTGCTTTGATAATGATAATATTGTGCATGTTGATGGTAATGTAAACCCTATTCGAGATAAGGAAACTATCGATATGGAATTACAACTTAAAGACCTTGAAACGGTTGATAAAAAACTAGAAAAAGTAAAACGAGCAGCAAAAACAGGTAATAAAGACGCGCAAAAAGAAGAAGCTGTTTTATTAAAAATAAAGACATCTTTAGAAGCAGGAATTTCAGTACGTGCTTTAGAATTTACAGAAGATGATTATAATGATTTTGTAAAGCCATCGCAGTTTATTACTGAAAAACCAGTGATGTATGTTTGTAATGTAGACGAAGCATCGGCAGTTTCTGGAAATAAGTATGTAGATTTAGTAAAAGAAGCTGTAAAAGATGAAAAAGCCGAAGTATTATTTTTAGCAGTCGCTACAGAAGCTGATATTAATGAATTGGATGATTATGAAGAACGCCAACTTTTTCTTCAAGATATAGGTTTAGAAGAAGCAGGTTCTGCAAAACTAATTAGAGGCGCATATAAATTATTAAATCAGCAAACCTATTTTACTGCAGGTGTAAAAGAAGTACGTGCTTGGACAATCGATATAGGCGCCACAGGACCACAAGCTGCAGGCGTTATTCATACCGATTTTGAAAAAGGTTTTATTAGAGCAGAAGTTATAGCATACGATGATTATGTGGCTTTTGGAAGTGAAGCAAAAGTAAAAGAAGCCGGCAAAATGCGTGTTGAAGGTAAAAATTACGTTGTAAAGGATGGTGATATCATGCATTTCTTGTTTAACGTGTAATTTTGCACTAATAAATTTTACCTTTAAAACATCGATGAAAAGCAAAAAATAGTTTTTTTCTTTCAAAAAAGCCTACAAGAATTTTGTATTTGTAAGTAAGTTTGTATTTTTGGTTTGATATTGTAATGTAATTACCTCAAAAAAGACCTACTTAAAATGCCTCTTATTAAAACAAAAACCCTTATTAATGCGGATGTTAAATCGTGTTTTGATTTAGCTCGTAATATTGATGTTCATCAAGAATCATTAAAACATTCAGGTGAAATTGCTATTGATGGAAAAACTACTGGCTTAATTGAATTAGGCGAAACTGTTACATGGGAAGCCAAACACTTTGGATTTGTGCAGCATTTAACTTCAAAAATTACAGAATTTGAACCATCTAAATATTTTGTAGATGAAATGGTATCAGGAGCCTTTAAAACATTACGACATGAGCATCTTTTTCGGGAACGCGACAACAAAACAGAAATGATTGATGTTTTTTATTTTGAATCGCCTTATGGTATTTTTGGAAAATTTGCCAATGCCTTGTTTTTAAAAAAATATATAAAAAATTTGCTAGAAACAAGAAATAAGTTTTTGAAAGAAAAAGCAGAGGCTGTTTAATTTTTTTAGTTGAACATTGTAATTTTGCCTATTCACTTTTTAAGTATAACATAAGCATACCATACATTTACCTAATGCAAGATAAAAAGAAATTCATTTCTGGTATTTTACTAGGTATATTAGGTATTGTACTATTTTCATCAAAAGCGGTTATGGTAAAACTAGCTTATAAGTATCAGGTTGATGCTTTAAGTGTTTTGTTTTTGCGCATGTTGTTTTCGTTTCCTTTTTATATTGTTATTGCTATTATTTATAGTAGAAAATCCAATCCTGAAATTGTTGTAAAAAATGATTATTTGTGGTTAGCTTTTTTTGGAATAGTAGGTTATTATCTTTCTAGTTATTTTGATTTTGTTGGTTTGGTATATATAAAAGCAAGTTTAGAGCGTATTATATTGTTCTTATATCCTACAATTATTATCATTTTTAATAAGTTATTTTTAAAAAAGCCCATAACACAAACACAGGCTATTGCCATATTTTTAACCTATTTAGGCATTGTAATTACATTTTGGGGCGAAGTAGCTATTTCTGGTAAAGACACCTATTTAGGCGGCTTTTTTATTTTGCTTTGTGCCATAACCTATGCATCCTATTTGGTTGGAAGTGGTTGGTTAATTCCAAAATTTGGTGTGGTTAAATTCACATCGTATGCCATGCTTATTTCGTGTGTTTGTGTATTTATTCATTTTGGAATATTTTCAAAAATTAATATTTTTAGTTTACAATGGGAAGTTTATGTACTAGGCTTTTTAATAGCTATTTTTGCTACTGTTATTCCATCCTATTTGGTATCAGAATCAATAAACCGAATTAGTTCTTCAAATTTTGCAGTTATTGCTGGTTTTGGCCCAATTTCAACCATTATTTTAGCAGCTATTTTCTTAAATGAACTACTTACTTTATTGCAATTATTTGGTGCTTTGGTAGTGATTTTTGGTATTTTGTTGGTGTCCTTAAAAAAAGATTCAAACGCCTAATTTAAGGTTCTCAACAAAAACATTTTTATATTGTTAATTACTTTGTGTATTGGCAGTTTCATTTTTTATGGCGTTGTATTATATTAGCAACCAATCACGAAATTTTACTCAAATTTATGGCAGAACTTACCAATTATACCGAAGACAATATACGTTCACTAGACTGGAAAGAGCATATAAGAATGCGACCAGGGATGTATATTGGTAAGCTTGGTGATGGTTCTTCACCAGATGATGGTATATACATTTTGCTAAAAGAGGTTTTAGACAACTCTATAGACGAGTATGTTATGGGTGCTGGAAAAACCATCGAGATTTCTATTCAAGGCAATAAAGTTACAGTGCGCGATTACGGTCGTGGTATTCCATTAGGAAAAGTGGTTGATGTAGTTTCTAAAATGAATACTGGTGGAAAATACGATTCTAAAGCGTTTAAAAAATCGGTCGGACTTAATGGTGTTGGTACCAAAGCGGTAAACGCATTATCGTCATTTTTTAGGGTAGAATCTAATCGCGATAATAAATCCGCTTCCGCAGAGTTTGAACAAGGAAATCTAATTAACCAAGATTTACTTGATGATACAACACGCAGAAAAGGCACAAAAGTATCTTTTGTACCAGACGATACTATTTTTAAAAACTACAAATTTAGAAACGAGTATATCGTTAAAATGCTTAAAAACTATGTGTATTTAAACCCAGGTTTAACCATTGTTTTTAATGGTGAAAAGTATTTTAGCGAGCATGGACTTAAAGATTTATTATCAGAAAATATCAATGAAGGTGATCGTGCATACCCAATTATTCATTTGCGAGGTGATGATATTGAAGTTGCCATTACACATAGTAAAACACAATATAGTGAGGAATACCATTCCTTTGTAAACGGGCAAAACACAACACAAGGTGGAACGCATCTAAATGCGTTTAGAGAAGCCTATGTAAAAACCATACGTGAGTTTTATGGAAAAAATTATGATGCTTCCGATGTTAGAAAATCGGTTGTTTGTGCTGTAGCCATAAAAGTTATGGAACCTGTTTTTGAAAGTCAAACCAAAACAAAATTAGGATCTACCGATATGGGTGGCGATTTACCAACCGTAAGAACCTACATAAACGACTTTTTAAAAACCTATTTAGATAACTATTTACACAAAAATCCAGAAACAGCTGATAAAATCCAGCGCAAAATTCTGCAAGCCGAACGCGAGCGTAAAGAACTTTCAGGTATACGTAAATTAGCTAAAGACCGTGCAAAATCAGCAAGTCTTCATAATAAAAAACTGCGCGATTGCCGTGTGCATTTTGGCGATACAAAAAACGATAGAAGTTTAGAATCAACCTTATTTATTACCGAGGGAGATTCAGCATCAGGAAGTATTACAAAATCACGCGATGTGAATACGCAGGCTGTTTTCAGCTTAAAAGGAAAACCTTTAAATTGCTACGGTTTAAGCAAGAAAATTGTTTATGAAAATGAAGAGTTTAACCTATTGCAAGCTGCTTTAAACATAGAAGAATCATTAGAAGATTTGCGTTATAACAACGTGGTAATTGCTACCGATGCCGATGTAGATGGAATGCATATTCGCTTGTTATTAATAACATTCTTTTTACAGTTTTTTCCAGAAGTTATAAAAGAAGGGCATTTATACATTTTACAAACACCACTGTTTCGTGTAAGAAATAAAAAGGAAACCATTTATTGTTACACCGAAGAAGAACGTATTAATGCTATAGAAAAATTAAAACCTAAACCAGAAATTACCCGATTTAAAGGATTAGGTGAAATTTCGCCAGATGAGTTTAAACATTTTATAGGAGATAACATTCGCTTAGACCCCGTAATGTTAGATGAAAATATGTCCATAGAAGAACTTTTAGAGTTCTATATGGGAAAAAATACACCAACCAGACAAGAATTTATTATAGACAATTTAAAAGTAGAATTGGACATCATTAAAGAAGACGACCAAGTACCTGTTAAAACAGGAGTCTCTTAGATGTAACAATGTAACAAGTAAATTAAAACTAAAAAAAGTACCTGTTTTACAGGAGTTTAATGAATAAAATTAATACATTATGCTTTATAAAAAAGGAAAAAAAGTGAAGAGAAACTATGATTATTTGGTAGCACCTGCAAGTAATGAGCATTTATTAAAAAACAAAAAAAGAACACAAAAAGTTTCAACAAAATTCAAAAAGAAATAAGGTAATTAATGATTGAAGACGATAACGATTTAATTAACGGTCAAGACGAGCCAAAAGAAACCATAACCCGTGTAACGGGCATGTTTAAAGATTGGTTTTTAGATTACGCATCGTACGTTATATTAGAACGTGCTGTACCTGCTATTGAAGACGGTTTTAAACCCGTACAACGCCGTATTATGCACTCTATGAAAGATTTAGATGATGGACGGTACAACAAAGTAGCAAACATTGTTGGTCATACCATGCAATACCATCCGCATGGTGATGCTAGTATAGCCGATGCTATGGTACAAATTGGTCAGAAAGATTTACTAATTGATACCCAAGGAAACTGGGGAAATATTTTAACAGGCGATAGTGCAGCAGCATCACGTTACATAGAAGCGCGTTTGTCAAAATTCGCATTGGATGTTGTTTACAACCCTAAAATAACCGAATGGCAAGCTAGCTACGATGGGCGCAGAAAAGAACCTACTAATTTACCAGTTATGTTTCCGTTGTTGTTGGCGCAAGGTGGCGAAGGTATTGCCGTTGGTCTATCAACAAAAATATTACCGCATAATTTTATTGAACTTATTGATGCTTCCATAAAGCATTTACAAGGCAAACTTTTTACTATTTTACCCGATTTTCCAACCGCTGGTATCGCCGATTTTTCAAATTACAACGACGGTTTACGTGGTGGTCGTGTACGTATTCGTGCAAAAATTTCACAAATAGATAAAACAACACTTGTAATTACCGAAATACCTTTTGGAACTACCACATCATCACTTATAGATTCTATTCTAAAAGCTAATGATAAAGGTAAAATCAAAATTAAAAAGATTGAAGATAATACGGCTGCCGAAGTTGAAATACTTGTGCATTTACCATCAGGTTTATCACCCGATAAAACCATTGATGCCTTGTATGCCTTCACCAGTTGCGAATCGTCTATTTCACCTTTAGGTTGCGTTATTGAAGATAATAAACCGTTGTTTATTGGTGTAACCGAAATGTTGCGTCGTTCAACCGATAACACCGTTCAACTTTTAAAAAGCGATTTAGAAATTAAGCTTGATGAATTTGAAGAACAATGGCATTTTGCCTCATTAGAACGCATTTTTATTGAAAATAGAATTTATCGTGATATTGAAGAAGAAGAAACCTGGGAAGGTGTAATTAATGCCATTGATAAAGGTTTAAAACCACATATTCAGCATTTAAAACGCGCTATTACCGTTGAAGATATTGAGCGATTAACTGAAATTCGCATCAAACGTATTTCAAAATTTGATATTGATAAAGCACAGCAAAAAATTGATGCTTTAGAAGATCAAATAGCCGAAATAAAACATCATTTAGCAAACTTAATAGATTATGCGATAGCATATTTTACCAGACTAAAAAAAGACTATGGTGCAGGACGCGAGCGCAAAACAGAAATTCGCACGTTTGATGATGTAGATGCTACCAAAGTAGTTATTAGAAACACCAAACTATACGTTAATAGGGAAGAAGGTTTTGTTGGTACATCGCTTAAAAAAGATGAATATGTTTGCGATTGTAGCGATATAGACGATATTATTGTTTTTACCCGCGAAGGTAAAATGATGATAACAAAAGTTGATGCAAAAACCTTTATTGGTAAAGATATTATTCGTGTTGAGGTTTTTGATAAAAAGGATAATCGTACTATTTACAACATGATTTATCGTGATGGAAAAAGTGGACCATCCTACATTAAACGTTTTGCAGTAACCAGTATTACACGCGATAAAGAATACGATTTAACTAATGGAAGTAAAGGCTCAACAACCTTATATTTTTCGGCAAACCCAAATGGTGAAGCCGAAGTTGTTACCATTTTACTGCGTCAAGCTGGTAGTATTAAAAAGCTAAAATGGGATATTGATTTTGCCGATATTTTAATAAAAGGTAGAAACTCAAAAGGAAATTTAGTTACCAAATATCCTGTTAAAAAAGTAGAACTTAAGGAGAAAGGCATTTCAACCTTAAAACCTCGAAAAATTTGGTTTGATGATACCGTACAACGCTTAAATGTTGATGGTAGAGGTGAACTTTTGGGTGAGTTTAGAGGTGAAGACCGTATTTTAATTATCAATCAAAAAGGTGTTGCAAAAACCATTATACCAGAAGTTACTGCACACTTTGAAAGTGATATGATTGTGATGGAAAAATGGTTGCCTAAAAAACCAATTTCTGCCATTTATTTTGATGGTGAAAAAGAAAAATACTTTGTAAAACGCTTTTTAATAGAAAACGAAAATAAAGAAGAATGTTTTATTACCAATCATGAAAAATCGCATTTAGAAATTGTTTCAACCGATTGGATTCCTATGGCTGAAATAGAATTTACTAAAGAACGCGGTAAAGAACGTAAAGATAATTTGATAGTAAATTTAGAAGAATTTATAGCAATTAAAGGTATTACAGCATTAGGAAATCAATTAACTAAAGAGAAAGTAAACCAAATTAGTTTATTAGAACCACTACCATACGAAGCACCCGAAGAAGTACATGCCGATGATTTGGATGTAGTTGATGAAGAAGCTATAACTGAAGAAATTGAAACAGAAAACTCGCAAAACACTACAAACAACGTTAGTAATAATGCTGAAGATGATAATTTAGACGAAAAAGGGCAAACCAAATTATTTTAAAAATTCACCAATATGTTTAGAGTTATTGTTGTTATATTATTGTTGTGTGTAATTAAAAAAACGAAATGAAAATGAAAAATATTTTTGTGATTATAATTTCTATTCTACTTTTTACTTCTTGTAATGATTCTGAAAAATTGAAAGATTTGGAAAACCGAATTTCTAATATTGAAAATCAGAATAAAATATTATTGGATAGTTTGAATTCTGTGAATATTGAATTTATAAAACCATTTAAAATTTACGAAAAAATAATCTTATCTGAATTGAAAAACTCACCGAATCAAATAATATCAGATTATGAGTTTTTAATAAAAGATTATCCTAATTCCTTTTGGAAACACGAAGCTAAAAAAAGGATTGAAAATATTGAAAAAAGAAAAAAATATTGGTCTGAAAAAAATGGATGGGAACTACCCAAAAAACCAAAGAAACCTGAATTGATTGAAATAATTGAACCAATGGTTATAAGTTGTCCTGGATGTTAAAAAACTACACACAACAACATATATAATTTATTGCTGGCTTTTTGCTTACTTACGAAAATCCTCGCGGATTTTCTTCGTCAGTTTTTATTTACTAACTTTAGTGCTTAAACCACGCAACAAACCATATATAAACACGTTGTGCAACATATGAAAAAAACGCTCAAAATATTGATTTTATTCATTTTCATTCAAGGTTTTGGACAAACTGAAAATGATAGCATTCCAAAAAAATCTGAATTTATTGAATTAAGTGTAATAACTGATTTATGCAAGGATAATTCCAATTGGAAAGAAAAAAAAGAATGCTCAAAACAAGAAATATTAAAAAAAATAAGAAAAGAACTGAATTACGATATTATTGAAAAACTGACAACTAATAAAAAGTATCGTATTTGGTATTCGTTTTGGTTTGACTCGAAAGGCAAATTGACTAAAACACTTGTGAGAACGGACAACGATTTATTGAAAACGGAATTTAAGAGGATTATTGACAAGTTGGAATTAGACTTTGATTTACAAGACGAAAAAGGAAACCTAAAAAATGGACGATTTGACTTACCCGTAATTATTGAAACGCAAATTTAAAATACGTTGCACAACAAAGTATAAAAATAATGCGTAAGTTTAATCCTAAATCAAAAGGTTAGTGCGTATTTGGTCACTCTGATTTTCCTACGGAAAATCCTCGCACACAAACACGCAACTTTCCTTATACATAAACGTTGTAGGTAATTTGAGAAAATGATAACTGACACAAAAACTGAAAAGATTATTACTATTTATTTTTATTTGATTTTAATAATCGGAATTATATGGACATTTTTTGGAAGTGATGAGTTGGATAATTACGGACCAGTATTTTTCATGATTTTCGGATTTCCTGTATTTGCCGTTATTTACCAAAAACAATTTTATTCATTCAGCAATATGCTAAAACAAGAAAGACCTGATATTTTTGAAAAAAATGTACTAAACTACTCTGTTTTAAAGGGAGATGTGATTTCGGGATGGAGTGTTTTTAATAACAAAAAAGAATTTAAGGAAATTGAACCTCTTAAACTTAATCGGAAATACAAACTGACAATGAAAGCTTTTAATTTTTGTCTTTTGTCCTTTTTTCTTAGTATTTTGATTTCTATTGTTTTAATCTATAAATAAAAACTACCTACAACAACGGCTATAATTCATTGCGGCGGAATTTCCTGCCGGAAATTCTTATCTTGCAATGAACGCTTGGTCTCGGGGAATAGTCCGTGCGGACGATTCCGCAACGAAACCATAGCCCAAACGTTGTAAGCCATTTAAAAAAACCTGAACCCAATGAGTGATATATTAGACAAATTTGGAAAATTGATAGTAGAAAAGTTGAGAGATAGACAAATCGACTTGTTCCAAGGACTTATTAATGGTAAATGGAGAAGTAAAGAATCAAAAGAGTTACATGCCAAACTTTCAAAATTAACTCAAGAAGAAAAACAAGTTGTTGCGGACGTTTTGGAAAAGGTCCTAGAGAACTCTATGCATGATTTTCTCTTCGCAATTCAGGAGAGTAACGATTTAGATAGTGGACTCAAAGTTTTTATGGATGGCGAAAATGTAGCAGAGCTGTCTGACGGTTTACATGGAGAAATTTTTACAGAAGACGGTTGGATTGAAAGGTTTAGCAGGCACAAATCTGTTTACGAAAACAAGAATTCCAATTGGATTAAAAAACTATTTAGTTAAAATTCAATCAAAATTTCAAGCATTTGTACTTACATGTAAATCAGTTAGACCGACTAAAAACGGCTTACAACAATGTATAACCGCAATTACGGCGGATTCGACTACGTCCGAATCCACTCGGAATTGCTAAATTCAGTGCCAAACCGAAAATAATCGCTAATTTAACCCGTAACTGACGGTTATATGAGACCGATAATTATAGCTTACTATTTATACCGTATTTATAAAGGGAATAGAAATTATTAATTGTTGAAATTTAAATAATCCTTTGAAAAAAGAAATAATTTTTATTTTAAGTACTATAGTCTTTTTAAATTGTGAGTCTGAAAAAAAATTCTCTGATTATAATGAATTGGATTTTTATGAAGTACAAGGTATTATTAATTACGTAGGCTCAAACAAAAACCCTTTTGATAGTCAAAGAATTAAAGATGTTAGTTTTTCATATTTTTTAGATCGACCTGTTCCCATAAAAGGAATTGAAAAAAACATCAACTTATTTGAGTTAGATGCCAGATTTCCAATGTATGAGTCTAGTAATGGATACCCTTTAATAGTTTTGGTTCATAAAAAAGATGAAAACATTAGTTTTTATGGTCAAATAGGAATTCTTGAAAATTTGAATGATAAGGAAAAAGAATTTTTATCCCAACATTTTAAAAATGAGATGCAAAAAATCAAGAAAAAGATGCCTGAATATATATACAACGCCTTAACAAAAGACACTGTTAGAGAAACTTCAAATAGTAAACAGTAATTACCTTCACTTTAAATAAAGCTTAAAAAAAAGAATCATTCATATTACAGAAAGCCTTACTTTATTTTTTTTGTTTCTTCTGAATTCTAAAGTTTAAAAATTCTACAAATAACGAAAAAGCAATAGCAAAATATAAATATCCTTTTGGTATGGCGCCAACTTCATTACCAAAAAGTTTGGTATGCGATAGGTGTGCTGCTTCAGTAATTAGCATAAACCCAATTAATATTAAAAACGCTAAACCTAGTAATTGCATACTAGGGTGTTCATTTATAAATCTTCGTATAGGGTTTGCAAAACCTATCATAACGCCAATGGAAATAACTACAGCAATTATCATTAACATTAAGTTGTAATTATGGTTTGGATGCAATCCGTTGGTCATGCCAACAGCTGTTAAAATAGAATCGATTGAAAATATAAAATCAATCAACATAATTTGAATAATGGCCTGCGATAAACTTTTTATTTTTTTTTCTTTTAAAGCATTTTCATCATGGTTTGGTAGTTCTACTTTTTCATGAATTTCTGAAGTGCTTTTGTAAATTAAAAATAAACCACCACAAAATAAAATAATGGCTTGCCAACTAATAGCTATGTGCAACCATGAAAGTTGGATAGTGTAAAATGGTTCTTTCAAACCTATTAAAAATGTAACAAAAAACAGCAGTATAATGCGCTGAACCATAGCTAAAAGCAAACCAATAGTAGTGGCTTTAGCTTGTTGGTTTTCTGGTAATTTATTGGCTGCTATAGATATAAAAACGATATTATCTATACCTAAAATAATTTCTAAAAAGGTTAAGGTTAGTAATGCCATTATAGCATCACTGGTTAACAGAAAGTCTATCACAATAAGAAAAGTTAGTATGTAAAATTAATTAAAAAATGTTCACACAATTCAAATTGTAGATTAATTATTTTTAGGTTCGTTTTAATTGTTTTTTTATTTTTTCTATTGCAGATTCTATAGACTTTTCAGGTTCAATAATATTGTATTCACCCCAAAAAGCAGGGTCTTTAAATCCCGAAGTTTCATCGGCTAAAATGGTTGTTGGTTTTAGCAAATTATCTTTTACTTTGGCAAGTTTGGTATTATTAATACTCCAATCTGTAATTGCCATTTCACTGTTTAAGGTGTATGTGCTATTAAATAATTTACCTTTCCAGTTTACCTTAAATGTTAATAAAATATTACTGTATGCATAGTGCCATTTGCCATTTTGTGTACGGTAATTAACTCGGTACGTTGCTTCGGTTGGGTAAACATCAACCTGTCTGGGTTTTTTGCGTACATACATTTGGCTTGATAGTTCTCGGTTTTCAACATTAAGTCTGTAAACGGCGTTTGTTAAAGCTAAAGTTTCGGCATCAATATACAGTTTGCCATAATACATTGGCTGTGCTACACCTGGTTTTTGTTTGAAATTTATAACATAAACTAATTTATCGTTAATTTGAGTTGATTCGCTAAAAGAGAAGTCGTACAAAGGAATTTCTTGATTTGTAAAAATAAACTCGGGATACTTAATAATATCGGTGTAAAGGTTACTAAATGGTCCGCCTTGAAGCTTTACGGCAAGTGTATCTAATCTTGAATAATCGGTACTTTTTCTAGCTTTAATAAGTTCGATATCGTCATTTTTAAAATTACTATAAGGCTGTTTGTGTATTTGTACAACAGCTTCAGAAAGTGATGCATTTCTTCTTCGTTTTTTTATGGTTTCTCTATAAAAGGCGGTCATTAAAGTGCCATTGCTATTATAAACACTTCTGTTTTTTAAAGTTTCTTTCAATAGTGCTTCCGCATTTTTAAAGGTTTTAATTTCAATAGCAGTTAATTCTGTAAGAGCAGGTTTTAATGTTACTTTTGAATTTGAAAGCAATTCGGAAATTTTCATTTCCTTTTTTTGATACCCTAAATGCGAAAAACGTATCGATTTTGAAGTTAAAGAATCTGGCACTTTTAAAACAAATTCACCATCTGAATTTGTAATGGTACTTATATTTGTGTCTTTTAAAACAATATCAGCAAATACCAATGCATCTTTAGAGTTTTCATCTATAATTTTTCCTTTAACTTCAATATATGAAGCAGGCTTTTGTGCATACATACCTTGTATGCCAAATAGCAACAGTAGGCACAAAATATATAAAAAGCGTTTCTTTTTCATGACTTATTGAGGTTTAGTTTAGTGACCCATTAAGATACGAAAAAAATAGTATTTATTGTTTTAAATATCTGTTTTTTAATTGTTTGTGTTTTTGATGTGTGAAAATGTTAACATTTTCAATTGCTATTTTGTGTTGTTTGGTTAAGCAATTAATTTTTTTTGTTTAAATCTAAATTTTAGCAACTTAACCAAGTTACAAAGTTTCTTTAAATAGATTCAAACAAAACTCTTAACTATTTTTTTGGATTTCTAAAATTAGAATAGCTGTATATTTACACTTTAAACTTAATTTTTAATATGCCAACCGATTGTATTTCATTTAAACAAACAGGTTATTTTTCGTCGCTTATTTGTGATTATTTAGATGAAAAACCAGAACTACAAGCCTTTTACAACCAATTTCCAAAGCTTGAAAATTTTAAAGCACAGATTGAGGAAAAGCAGTTGTCTTTTCAAATACAGTCTAGAATAGTTTTAGCAGAAAGTTTAAAAAAACAATATCAAAACATTGAAACCTCTGAAGCTAGTTTAAAAAATATTGAAAGTTTAAAGTCAACAAATACCTTTACAATTACTACTGGGCATCAATTAAATTTATTTACTGGACCATTATATTTTTTATACAAGATAGTTTCTACTATCAATCTTTCAAATCAATTAAAGGAACACTATCCCGATTATAATTTTGTGCCAATTTATTGGATGGCTACCGAAGACCACGATTTTGAAGAAATAAATTATTTTAATTTTAAAGGCAAGAAAGTACATTGGAATAAAGACGCAAATGGTGCTGTTGGCGAATTAACAACCCAAGGTTTAGAGGCCGTTTTTAATTTGTTTTCTTTGGAAATTGGCAATACAAAAAATGCCGAATATTTAAAAAAGCTGTTTAAAGACGCTTATTTAAGTCATGATAATTTAACTGATGCAACCCGTTTTTTAGCTAACGAATTGTTTAAAAACTATGGTTTAGTAATTATTGATGGAAATGATTTTGATTTAAAAACCCAATTTATTCCATTTATGGAAGATGAATTATTAAATCAAACAGCTTTCAAAAATGTATCAGCAACAAATCAACAAATCAACAAATTATCAAATTACGGTATTCAAGTAAATCCGCGTGAAATAAATTTATTTTATTTAAAAGAAAATTTACGAGAACGCATTGTTTTTGAAGACACCATTTATAAAGTATTAAATACTAACATAACTTGGAGTAAGCGCGAAATACAAAAAGAGTTACTAGAGCATCCAGAACATTTCAGTCCAAATGTTGTTATGCGACCGCTGTACCAAGAAGTAATTTTACCCAATTTATGCTACATAGGTGGCGGTGGCGAATTGGCATATTGGTTTCAACTAAAACAGTTTTTTAATACGGTTAAAGTGCCTTTTCCTGTATTATTATTGCGTAATTCGGTGTTAATTCAATCGGAACGTCAATCAAAAAAGCTTCAAAATTTAAATATTTCTAAAGAAGATATTTTTTTGAAACGCAACAGTTTTATTAATAAAAAAGTACGCGACATATCGAATATTGATATCGATTTTTCAGAACAGAAAGCAGTCATAAAACTCCAGTTTGAAAACTTATACAAACTCGCAGAACAAACAGATAAATCGTTTTTAGGCGCAGTAAAAGCACAAGAAGTAAAACAAATAAAGGGTTTAGAGGCTTTAGAGAAGCGATTGCTTAAAGCGCAAAAGCGTAAATTATCAGACCAAGTTTCTAGAATGATTGATATTCAAAATGACTTATTTCCTAACGGAAGTTTACAAGAACGAACCACCAATTTTTCGGAATTTTATTTGGAATATGGCAATGAATTAATACCGAAACTCATCAATAGCCTGCAACCATTAAGAAAAGAATTTTTAATACTAAATTTTTAAAAAATGCATAAGGCTGATATCGCGTTAGTTGAAATGACAATGGATATAATGAAGTATGCCATAGACAGACTTTCATCAACTAAACATAAAATAGGAAAACCTAAAAGCGAAGAAGAGCTCAAGGCATTAGTAGGCGAAACCATAACAGAAAAAGGAATTGGTGGTGAAGTAGCATTTAATCTTTGGAAAAAACATTTAATGAAGGCTAATGTTCCTATAGACCATCCTCGGCATTTGGCATTTGTGCCTGCATCTCCAACAAGAGCAGCCATTATGTTCGATTTAGTAACATCGGCTTCGAGCATTCATGGAGCTTATTGGATGGAAGGTGCTGGAGGTATTTTTTGTGAAAACGAAGCTATGAAATGGATCGTGTCGTTAACAGGCTTACCTAAAGGTGCTTTTGGCGTATTTACAAGTGGTGGTACAGCAGCAAACCTTTCGGCTATGGTAACTGCTAGAGAACATTGGCGAGAAAATGCTACTTTTAATAATGAAAAGGGACTAATTATAACGTCTATTGGTGCACACTCTTCAATAAAGGCAATGGCAAAAGTGATTGATGTTGATGTGTTACTTATTGATACCGAAGATAAATTGAAAGGAATAGATTTACAAAACACCATCAATACGTTATCACCACAACAGCGCAAGCGCTTATTTGCTGTAGTTGCCACAGGAGGTACTACCAATGCTGGCATAATAGACGATTTGGATGGTATTGCCGAAGTATGTAACAGCGAACATTTATGGTTTCATGTAGATGCAGCTTATGGTGGTGGTGCTTTAGCAGCAGATTCTGTTCGGCATTTATTTAATGGTATAGAAAAAGCTGATAGCATCACAATTGATCCACACAAATGGCTATTTTCACCATATGATTGTGGTTCGGTTATTTATAAAAATCCTGAATTAGCAAAAAAAGCACATGCACAAGAAGGATCTTATCTTGATATTTTTAAAGACGAAGGTGCACATGGTTTTAATCCATCGGATTATCAAATTCAATTAACACGACGTGTTCGAGGTTTGCCATTATGGTTTTCATTGGCTATGCATGGCACAAAGCGTTATAAACAAGCTGTAGAACGAGGTTTAAAATTAGCCAAAGTAGCAGGTAAATTAATTGAAGAAAACCCGCATGTTGAACTTGTTAGAGAACCAAGTTTATCGTGTGTTTTATATAGAAGAATAGGTTGGAAACCTGATGATTATACTCATTGGACTTATGAAAATCATAAAAAAGGATTTGCATTGGTAGCTCCAACAAAGTGGAAAACTGGTAATACTTTTGAAACGGTTTCACGTTTTTGTTTTATAAACCCAGATACTACAAAAAAAGACATCCAATTGATTTTAGATTCCATGCGGTAAAATTTAATTAAAAAATCGCAATTCGTAATTCGTCATTCAAAAATCAATTACTATTTTTGCGCATGCAACATGACAAGGTACTTATTTTAGACTTCGGATCGCAATACACACAGCTTATTGCCCGTAGAGTTAGAGAACTCAACATTTACTCCGAAATACATCCATTCAACAAAATTCCAACCGAAATAGAAAGCTATAAGGCAGTAATACTGTCTGGTAGTCCAAATTCTGTAAGAGGCGATGATGCTTTACATCCAGATTTATCGGAAATTAGAACAAAAAAGCCATTGTTGGCAGTATGTTACGGTGCACAATATTTAGCGCATTTTTCGGGAGGTAATGTAGCACCTTCAAGTACCAGAGAATATGGACGTGCAAATTTATCATTCATAAAAAGCAACGAACCATTTTTAGCTTATATCCATACAGGAAGTCAAGTATGGATGAGCCATAGCGATACCATAAAAGAACTTCCAATAAATGGTGTTTTAATAGCAAGTACGCACGATGTTAAAAATGCAGCCTATAGAATAGACGGTGAAGAAACATATGCTATCCAATTTCATCCAGAAGTATACCATTCAACAGATGGAAAACAATTATTACAAAACTTTTTAGTTGACATTGCAGGTTTAAATCAAGATTGGACACCAGATTCTTTTGTTGAAGAAACCGTAGCGGCCATACAAGAAAAAGTAGGAAGCGACAAAGTGGTTTTAGGCTTATCGGGCGGTGTAGATTCTACCGTTGCTGCTGTTCTTTTAAATAAAGCTATTGGCAAAAATTTATACTGCATTTTCGTTAATAACGGCTTGCTTCGTAAAAACGAATTCCAAAATGTACTTAACCAATATGAAGGTATGGGACTCAATGTTAAAGGTGTTGATGCTTCCGAAAGGTTTCTAGCAGCTTTAAAAGGTTTAGAAGATCCAGAATTAAAACGTAAAGCTATTGGTAATGCATTTATTGAAGTTTTTGATGATGAAGCTCACAAACTTACCGATGTAAAATGGTTAGCACAAGGTACTATTTATCCTGATGTAATAGAAAGTGTTTCGGCTACTGGCGGACCTTCAGCTACTATAAAAAGTCATCATAACGTAGGTGGTTTGCCCGATTTTATGAAACTTAAAATTGTAGAACCATTACGCGCTATTTTTAAAGATGAAGTAAGACGTGTTGGTGCTACGTTAGGTATCGATCCAGAACTTTTAGGGCGACATCCATTTCCTGGACCAGGTTTAGGTATTCGTATTTTAGGTGATATTACTGCCGAAAAAGTACGTATTCTACAAGAGGTTGATGCTATTTTTATTAACGGATTAAAAGAATGGGGTTTATACGACAAGGTTTGGCAAGCAGGAGCAATGCTTTTACCTGTTAATAGCGTTGGTGTTATGGGCGATGAACGTACATACGAAAAATGTGTGGCACTTCGTGCTGTTGAAAGTACCGATGGTATGACTGCAGATTGGGTGAATTTACCTTACGAATTCCTTCAAAAAACATCAAACGATATTATAAATAAAGTTAAAGGCGTTAATAGAGTAGTTTACGATATTAGTTCAAAACCACCAGCAACCATCGAGTGGGAATAAAATTCTGTATGGCAGGAATCATTTGATATTGTGTACGTTGTTGCCAAAACAAAATTTATAAGTTATATTTATTGCATTAAGTTGTCTTCTTTATATAAATCAAACGTATATAATTAAGCCGAAACTAAATGAATTTACTTTTAAGCTATATTTTGGCATATTATATGCATATAAGAAATTACATTTTGCTTCAAACACAATTAAAAAAATAGATTTACATGATTAAATTCTTTTCCGTTTTATGTTTAGTATTTATGCTTAGCGCAAATGCTTTAACAGCACAAAACTTTAGCACACATCAAGTTAAAAAAGGTGAAACCGTTCATGGTATAGCAACACAATATGGTGTTTCAATTGCCGATATTTATGCGTTAAATCCAGATGCTAAAAAAGAATTGAAAGCTAATTCTATTTTAATAATTCCCATTTCAAAAGCTAATAAACCAACAGTAACTATTGTAAAAGAGTTACAAGGTTTTAAAGAGCATAAAACCAGTAAAAAAGAAACACTTTATAGTATAGCAAAGCAATACGATGTTACTGAAGATGATATAAAAAAGCACAACACATTTTTATATGCAAACACATTAAAAAAAGGTGATAAACTTCAAATACCAGTATTTAAAATAACAAAAGAAGAACCTAAAGCAGCTACAAAAACCTATATTGTATTACCTAAAGAAGGCAAATGGCGTGTTGCTTATAAATTTGGAATTACTGTACAAGAACTAGAGGCTTTAAACCCACAAATGGGAGAAACTTTGCAAGAAGGTCAACAAATTTATGTACCTAATATTACAGGAGATGCAGTTAAAAACGTTGATGAAAAATACAGCTATTATAGCGTGTTACCAAAAGAAGGTTTTTACCGTTTGAAGCTAAAGTTAGGTTTAGACCAACAAGAATTAGAGGCTTTAAATCCAGAATTGAAAGAAACAGGTTTAAAAGAAGGCATGGTTTTAAAAATTCCGTTTTCAAATAAAATGACGGAAGATAGCGGTGTAGCTTTAAGTAAAACAAATTTAGGTAATCGCATTAAAAATTACGAAACCAAGCATATAGCTGTTATGTTACCGTTTAGGTTAAATCGTGTTAATTTCGATTCGTTACCAGATATAAAAAACAGCATTAAAAAAGATCCATATTTAAATGCTTCACTCGATTTTTATACAGGTGTTTTAACAGCTATTGATTCTTTGAAATCATTAGGAATATCGCTTAAAGTTGATGTGTATGATACTAATTACCAAGTAAGTGAAGTGTCAAAATTAATTAACGACAACAATTTTAAAGAGCTAGATGCTGTTATTGGACCATTAACACCTGATACTTTTGATAAAGTTGCTTCAGAATTATTACCATATCATGTGCCTGTAGTGTCGCCAATTGGTACTAATTTAACTTTATATGAAAATGTATTCCAATCAAGACCATCAGATGATTTATTAAAAGGAAAGTTAATAGACTATGTTAAAACCGATACATTGGCAAGTAATATTGTTGTTATTTCCGATGCTAAAAATGCTACTGTAGCAAATGAACTTAAACAAGCATTTGGTTCTGCTAAAATGGTGTATTCTAGAAAAGGAAAAACAGGTAACGATTTAAACTTTTTGTATGCTGAAGATGTTAGAAGTGTATTAAAACCTGGTAGGAATTATGTTTTTCTAGAAACACAAAATGAAGGATTTGTATCAAATGTAGCAAGTGTTTTATCGTCATTAAACAATTCAAGTGCTAACGAACTAATTTTAGTTACTACAAATTTTAATGCAGCTTTTGAAGGTGAACAAGTATCCAATGATCATTTATCAAAACTTCAACTACATTTTGCAACCACAACAAAATCGTATGATGATATTACTGATGGTGTTTTTGTAAAAAACTATTCAAAAACCTATAATACCATTCCTAGTAAACGGGCTATAAAAGGTTTTGATTTAACTATGGATGTTGTATTACGTTTAGCATCGTCTAAAGATTTATATATGTCTGTTAAAAATGCACCACTTACAGAGTATGTTGAAAATAAATTTGCTTACAAAAAGAAACTTTTAGGTGGCTATTATAACGATGCCATTTACATAGTAAAGTATAGTGATTTAGCCATTGTTGAAGTAAAATAAGTGCTTCCAAACCAACAATTTTTGATAGATTTAGCGCATACCAAAATGCCATTTGGTAAGTATAAAGATCGCTATTTAATAGATTTACCCGAATATTACATCGTTTGGTACCACCAAAAAGGCTTTCCAAAAGGAAAGTTGGGCGATATGCTTAAACAAGTATATGAACTTAAATTAAATGGATTGGAAGATTTGATTCGGAATATTAGGAAGCAGTATCCTAAGTAAATAGTATTTTTTGAGGTTCGTTTAACGTGTTTGTGTAAGGAACGTTGCGTATTTGAGTGCGAGGATTTTCCGCAGGAAAATCAGAAGCAAGCAAACAAGCAACTAACTTTGGTTTAGCTAAAACTAGCAATTTTTTTTATACGGTGTTAGACACCGTTATTTTGTCAGTTTAATTTTAAAATACATTTCTACATCCATACCGTAATTGTCTTCTTTCGGTTCAAACCTTCGTAAACTACCAATGACCAAACTGTCAGCATTTACGTTTATTAAGTCAACATAATCGGATGGATTAATTCCATTATTCAGAATTATTTCATTCCCAGTTTGAGATACTTTCCAGTTTCCATTTCTTACTGAAATATCTGATTCATAAATATTATATGTCGAATCTTTGGAAAACTTAAATGATAGTTTTTTGTCTTTTAGGGATTCCAATTTGATTAAGGATGAATCCCAATCTCGTGAACCTTGTCCTAAAGTATCTAAACTTAATATTCTGTCCATTTTCCAAACGTGATTTTGGATTTGGCTGATAATTTCCTGCCTTTTGGATTCAGATATATTTTGTCTTTTTCGTAAATCAGTTTTGACATTTGGAAATTGAAGTGATTGTAACTCAATAATAGAATCTCCGACATAGTTTTTAATTCTATAAAATTCGTTATCCATTTGATGGAAAGTCTTTATAAATAATTGATTGCCATTTATGTTAACGGTTTTCCATTTATCAATTGTACTTATAAATTGATTGTCCTGAAGGTCTTTTTGAATACAAAGTTTAGAATCTGGTTCATCAAAAAACAAGGAATCCGTTAAATAAAGTTCTCGCTGATAATCATTATATGATAAAATCCAGTTTTTATGTTTCCACATTTCTGGTTTCTCCTCTATAGAATACTTCTTGTCTAACTTGATGAATTTTACTCTGGCATTTTCTCGTACATCTAATATTAAGCTGTCTTGATATTCGGCAAAATTTACTGCCCAAAGAGTATCATTTAAAAATATTTTTTTATCGTTAATTCTCAAGTTGTAATTACCACTTCTTTTATCATAAACGTCCCCAAAAAATAATTGGTCATTCGTAAAATGAATAGTCATTCCATCATAAACGCTATTTCCTGTTTCGGGTGGAATAGGAAATGATTTTACAGCTAGCCAATAAGAATCAGATAGACTGTTATTCTTACACGAAACAAGAATAAATCCGATAATTAATAATGGTAGCAGAATTTTTTTCATAATGGTGGCTAACTTTTATGATATGAAATCGTTTTAATGTTTTACATCAATAGTTAAACGAATTTAGTTGATTTTTTCTACAAAATCAAATTTTTAAAATAGCCATTTTTTTACTCAGTTTCATTGTTAATAACAACCCATTAAATAACTAAAAAACTATTCGGTAATAACTATTTAAATTTTGTAAATTTGCCTGCGTTTATAAGCGCAACATGACAACTACAGCAAAATACATATTTGTAACCGGCGGGGTTACATCGTCTTTAGGTAAAGGCATTATAGCAGCATCACTAGCAAAGCTATTACAAGCACAAGGTTACAGAGTAACTATTCAAAAATTAGATCCATATATAAATGTAGATCCAGGTACATTAAACCCATACGAACATGGTGAATGTTATGTAACTGAAGATGGCGCTGAAACCGATTTAGATTTAGGGCATTACGAACGTTTTTTAAACGTACCAACCAGTCAAGCAAATAATGTTACTACAGGTAGAATTTACCAAAGTGTTATACAAAAAGAACGTAGAGGTGAATTTTTAGGCAAAACAGTACAAGTTGTACCACATATTACAGATGAAATAAAAGAACGCATCCAGATTTTAGGAAAATCGGGCGATTATGACATCATCATCACCGAAATTGGCGGTACAGTTGGTGATATTGAATCGTTACCATACATAGAAGCTGTTCGTCAATTACGTTGGGATTTAGGTGAAGATAACGGTATTGTTATTCACTTAACATTAGTTCCGTATTTAGCAGCAGCAGGCGAATTAAAAACCAAACCAACACAACACAGCGTTAAAACTTTAATGGAAAGTGGTGTACAGGCAGATATTTTAGTTTGTAGAACAGAGCATGATTTACCTAACGATTTACGTAAAAAACTAGCCTTATTTTGCAACGTAAGGGAAGAAGCTGTTATCCAATCAATTGATGCTTCAACTATATACGATGTACCAAATTTAATGCTAGAGGAAGGTTTAGATAAAGTAGTACTTAAAAAATTAGGACTTAAAAGTTCGACGCCAGATATTACAAAATGGAATCAATTTTTAACGCGTCATAAAAACCCAAAAAGCGAAATAACAATTGGTTTAATAGGTAAATATGTAGAGTTGCAAGATTCGTACAAATCTATTTTAGAAGCCTTTATTCATGCAGGAGCAGAAAATGAAGTTAAAGTTGTTATAGAATCTGTACATTCTGAATATTTAAATGAAGATAATATAAAACTAAAACTTGGTCATTTAGATGGTATTTTAGTTGCACCAGGTTTTGGAGAGCGTGGTATTGAAGGTAAAATAGATGCAGTAAGATATGTGCGTGAAAACAATGTGCCATTTTTTGGTATTTGTTTAGGTATGCAAATGGCAGTTATAGAGTTTTCTAGAAACGTTTTAGGTTTAAAAGATGCCGATTCTACAGAAATGAACCCAAATACGCAAAATCCGGTAATTGGTTTGATGGAAGACCAAAAAACGATAACCGATAAAGGTGGAACAATGCGTTTAGGTGCTTGGGATTGCGATTTGAAACTTGGCAGTGCAGTACGCGATATTTACAAAGCTGAAAGTATTAAAGAACGCCACAGACACCGTTATGAATTTAACGGCAAATATAAAGCACAAATGGAAGCCGCTGGCATGTTGGCAACAGGTTTAAACCCAGATACAGGTTTGGTAGAAATTGTTGAAATTCCTACGCATCCTTGGTTTGTAGGTGTGCAATATCATCCAGAATATAAAAGTACAGTTGCAAATCCACATCCATTATTTGTGGCGTTTGTAAAAGCGGCTTTAAATCATAAAAAAAAGAAGTCAAGTGTCAGAATGGCACAAAATTAATATTGGTTAACTTATTGCAATAGGGTAGTGCGTTTCAATTATAACGCCATCTTTTTACTAGATACATAAAGAATACATGGAAGAAAAAAAATTAGACATTAATTCGGTAATAGGCTTTGTTCTTATTTTCGGAATATTAATGTATATGCTTTGGCAAAATCAACCAACGCCAGAAGAACTTAAAGCGCAAGAAAAAGCGAAACAAGAACAGGTTGAAAAAGAGCGTAAAGCCAAAAACCAAGAACAAACCAAAGTCGTTACGGCTCAAGATTTTTCTGCAACTGGCACTACCGATTCACTCAAATTAGTAAATTTAAAAAACAAGTTAGGTGCTTTTGCTTATTCAGCAGCTAATGCTTCAACAAACAAAACAGTTGTAGAAAGCGATTTATTAGCTTTAACTTTTGATAATAGAGGCGGTTATCTTTCAGAAGTAAAATTAAAAAAGCATACCGATTTTAATGATAAACCAATTTATATCATTAAAGATAACAACGCATCTTTCAATATTAATTTTGGAACAACGGATAGCCGAATTTTAAATACCAAAGATTTATATTTTGAACCTACAGTAAGTAAAAATGGCAATAGCACGGTGGTTTCTATGAAATTAAAGGTATCTGAATCTAAGTTTTTAGAATACCGTTATGAGTTGAAAGATGGCGATTATATGCTAGATTTTACCATTCGTTCGCAAGGTTTAAGTGATGTTTTTAATAGCTCGCAACCTATAAATTTAGATTGGAAATTAAAAACCTATCGTCATGCAAAAAGTATTTCTTATGAAAACCGTTATACTGAAGTTGTTTTTGAATATGAAGATGGTAAAGATGATTATTTAGGGCAAAAAGCATTTTCTGATGATACTGCTGAAGACGTTACTTATGTAGCCTTCAAACAGCACTTTTTCACCTCTATTTTGTTAGCCGATACACCATTTAAAACGGCAACACTAGAGTCTAGAAATTTGGTTAAAAATGAAGATATTGATACCGTTTTCACCAAATCATTTGTGGCAAAATTACCTTTAGAATTGGCAGGTGGCGAGATTAACAAATCTATGAATTGGTATTACGGACCAAGTGATTATAAAATTTTAAACAAATACGATAGAAATTTAGATGAAGTTGTACCACTAGGTTGGGGTATTTTTGGTTGGATAAATAAATATTTATTCATTCCGTTATTTGCCTTTTTAGGCGACTTTTTACCATACGGAATCGCCATTATTGTTATGACGATATTAATTAAATTATTAATGTCTTTTGTACAATACAAACAGTTTTTATCGCAAGCGAAAATGAAAATTCTAAAACCAGAATTAGATGCCATTCGCGAAAAGCATAAAGACAATAAAATGAAAGCGCAACAAGAAACCTTGGCGCTACAAACCAAAGCAGGTGCAAGCCCCATGGCAGGTTGTTTACCAGCATTGGTACAGTTACCAGTTTTCTATGCGTTATTTCAATTTTTCCCTTCGGCGTTCGATTTGCGTCAAAAAAGTTTCCTTTGGGTTAAAGATTTATCATCGTATGATACTATTTTTGAATGGGATACACATATACCTGTCATTTCGACTTTTTATGGAAATCATATGAGTTTGTTTCCAATATTAGCATCTATTGCTATCTTCTTTTATATGCGTTTAACAACTGGCGATCAAATGGCATCGCAACCAACGCAAGAAGGCATGCCTGATATGGCGAAAATGATGAAGTACATGATGTATTTTTCACCAATAATGATGTTGTTTTTCTTTAATAATTACGCATCAGGATTGAGTTTGTATTATTTCATTTCAAACTTAATTAGTATTGGTATTATCTTGGTTATTAAAAATTATATTCTTGATGAAGATAAAATTCATGCTCAAATTCAAGAAAACAAGAAAAAACCTAAAAAGGAAAGCCGTTTTCAACAAAAAATGAAGGAAATGATGGAGCAGGCAGAACAACAAAAACAAGCGCAACAAAAGCGAAAAAAATAATACATCTTCTAGATGTTTCATTAAATTAAAAAGCTGTCAATAAAATATTTTGGCAGCTTTTTTATTATAAACAATTTCCAATTAACTTTATCGTTTCAAAAAGTATCGTTGAAAATCAATTTAATTTCCGCAAAAGCAAAAAATAATATTTAAAATGAGAACTTTAATTCTATATGTAACTACGTTTCTATACGCTAATTTGCTGTTGGCACAAGATATTAACCAACTCGATGCCAACGGAAAAAATCATGGTGTTTGGAAGAAAAATTTTGAAAACACAAACATACTTCGATATGAAGGTGAGTTTTTGCATGGTAAAGAAATAGGCACATTTAAGTTTTATAAAAACATAAAAAAGAAAGCGGTTTTAACTGCTACCAAAACGTTTAATGAAGTGAATAATAAAGCTTATGTAAAGTTTTTTGCATCAACAGGAAAACTTATAAGTGAAGGCGAAATGGACGGTAAAACGTATGTTGGCGAGTGGAAATACTATCAAAAAACCAACAATAAACTTTTAACTTTAGAGCATTATGATGATACTGGAAAATTAATAGGCGAGCGTATTGTATATTATCCGAATGGGCAAATAGCTGAAAAACAAACCTATAAAGCAGGTAAATTGGATGGCAATTCGGTAGTGTATTCAGATAGAAATGTGTTGCTAAGTGAAATAGTTTATGTGAATGGTGAACTACATGGAAATGCAAAATACTATACTGCAACAGGCGAATTGGTAGCTGAAGGTTTTTACAAAAAAGGTAAAAAAGATGGTGTTTGGAAATATTATGAAGATGGCAAACTAACGGAAGAAAAGGATTTTACATACATACCTAAATACACAAAAAAAACTCCTTAATTACTTAAGGAGTTTTCTTTTTGTAGATTATTACAAATAACCTAGCTATCAATCACCAACTAAACATCTTTATGAATTAAGGTTAGGAATGGCTACTTTGTTAATAACATGTATAACGCCATTTCCTGCCTGTACGTCAACTTTAATAATACCTATATTAGAATTTCCTGAACCATCGGTCATGTTTGCAATGTTACCATTTGTTCCTGGTAACGTAATTGTTATATTGTTTCCTTGTAAAGTTGTTGCAGTAGTTGTACCATTAGGGGTAAGTGCACCAGATACTACATTAGCACCTAAAACATGATGCAACAATACTTGAGTTAATGTAGGCTCTTCAGGTACCGATGCTAAAGCTGAAAATGCTGCATTTGTAGGTGCAAAAACTGTAAACTCAGCATTTGTATCAGACAATACAGAAACAAAATCTGTTGCTGGTGTTAAAGTAGTTAAGGCACTAACAAGTGTAGAAAAGGTTGGATCTGCAGTTGCAAAAGTTACAACTGTAGGTATGCCAATAACCGCATCTACCACATGAATTACGCCGTTTGTAGCTTCAATGTTAGGTGTTACAACGTTTGAAACACCATTTAATTTTACACCACTTGCTGTATTAACAAACATACTTAAATTCAAATCGGTATCAGCATACGTAGCTAAGGTGTTAACATAACCCGTAGATAAGCTTGTTGAAGGTAGTTCAGTAGCTATTACGTGATTTAGGAGTACTTGAGTTAATACATCAACAGGCACATCGTTTACAGATGCAAAGTTGTTAGCTGATAAAAATGTTGCAAATGCAGCATTTGTAGGTGCAAATACAGTATATGTTCCAGTGTTGTTAAGTACATCAACTAAACCAGCTCTTTGTAATGCGGCAACTAAATTTTCTAAACCTGGTGTTGCTATGGCTATTTCTGCTATTGTTTCAGGTGTTTTTACTGTGTCATCATCATTGCAAGACATAGTAAAAATTGACATTAAAACAATTAATCCCATTTTGGTAATTAAGTTAAATCTTTTCATTGTTTGTGTGTTTTATGAGTTTTTTGTTTAACAAATATAATAAAACATTAAACAAATAAATTAATAATATTGTTTAAATTTTTGTTAAAATAATTAAACAAAATAATTTTATGCTCAATAAAGGTTATTCTACATTAACTTTTTTTACTGTATAAATTTATATCTTTGCGAAATAAAAAATTAGTAATGAAACGGGTTATTATAGGACTTTCAGGTGGTGTAGATTCTAGTGTTGCGGCTTATTTGTTAAAGCAACAAGGATATGAAGTTATAGGCTTATTTATGAAAAATTGGCATGATGATTCTGTTACGATCTCTAACGAATGCCCTTGGTTAGATGATAGTAATGATGCTATGTTGGTTGCTGAAAAATTAGGAATTCCGTTTCAAACAGTCGATTTAAGCGAACAATATAAAGAACGCATTGTTGACTATATGTTTAATGAATACGAAAAAGGTAGAACACCAAACCCCGATGTACTTTGTAATCGCGAAATAAAATTTGATGTGTTTATGAATATTGCTTTAGAGCTTGGTGCCGATTATGTAGCAACAGGTCATTATTGCAGAAAAGGCACTATTGAAAAAGATGGCAAAGAAATATACCAATTATTGGCAGGTGTTGATGATAATAAAGACCAATCGTATTTTTTATGTCAATTATCACAAGCACAATTAGCAAAATCTTTATTTCCAATAGGCGAATTAACAAAACCACAAGTTAGAGACATAGCCATGGAATTAGATTTAGTAACTGCTGAAAAGAAAGATTCTCAAGGATTGTGTTTTATTGGAAAAGTGAAGTTGCCCGATTTTCTTCAACAGCAATTAAAACCAAAAGAAGGTGTTATAGTAGAAATTCCTAAAGAACAAGCTGTTTTTAGTGAAACAATACCAGAATTTCATTCAGAAGAAGAAAAATTAAAATACTTATCCCGAAAAATCAATTATAAAGTTGACTATGGTAAAATAGTTGGTAAACATCAAGGCGCTCATTATTTCACCAAAGGTCAGCGAAAAGGATTGGCAGTTGGTGGCACTTTAGAACCATTGTTTGTTATAGATACCAATGTTGATGATAATGTAATTTACACAGGGCAAGGTAAAGAACACCCAGGCTTGTTAAAAAAAGCATTATTTGTTTCTAATGAAGAATTGCATTGGATTCGTGAAGATTTAGCGTTGCAAGTTGATGAAACGATGCAAGTTTTAGCAAGAATTCGTTATCGTCAACCATTACAAAAAGCTATTTTGCACAAGGTAGATGCTGGCATGTATGTTGAATTTGAAGCATTTCAATCGGCCATAACCGAAGGGCAATTTGTAGCATGGTATATAAATGATGAATTACTAGGTTCCGGAGTAATTTCATAACTTGCAATAACTTAAATCATTAATAATGAAAAAACACCTACTTTTTTATGCACTATTGCAGTTATCTATAAATATGTTTGCTCAACAAGATGCTTGGGTGTATTTAGTTGATAAACAAAATGTTGCAACCTCAATTTCTAATCCTATTTCAATTTTAACTCAAAAAGCTATTGATAGAAAAAATGCTCATGGTGTTGCTATTGATGCACGTGACGTACCTGTAAATGAATCGTATATTTCACAATTAAAAAACGCTACAGGAATTACAGTAAAAGCTAAATCAAAATGGTTTAATGCAATACACGTAAGAGGTACAGAAACAGATATTAACAACCTAAAAACAACCTTTTCGTTTGTAGATTATATCGTTTTTGCAGATAAAAGCTTAAATGTTACTAAAACAATTAAGCAAAAAAAGCAAGCAAAATTAGAAAGTGCTTTAACGGTTTTTACATATGGTAATGCTTTAAACCAAATTCAAATGATTAAAGGCGATCAATTACACATAGCAAATTATACAGGAACAGGCATTACTGTTGCTGTAATAGATGCTGGTTTTCCTAGTGTGAATACAATGTCGTCTTTTCAACGTTTAAGAAATGCGGGCAATATTAAAGGTGTTTACGATTTTGTAGATAGAGATAATGATGTTTACACAAATACAACCAGTCATCATGGAACTTTAGTTTTAAGTACAATGGCGGGTTATGTTGAAAGTCAGTATGTAGGCACAGCACCAGATGCTTCTTATTATCTTTTTATAACCGAGGATGATACTTCAGAAAATCCTGTAGAGGAAAGTTATTGGGTTGAAGCTGCAGAACGCGCCGATAGTTTAGGAGTTGATGTTATAAATACATCGTTAGGTTATAAAGATTATTCACCAACTTATACAAGTTACAGTTATTCTCAATCCGATTTAGATGGTTATACAGCTTACATTACTAAAGGCGCTAATATAGCTTTTGAAAAAGGTATGTTATTAGTAAATTCTGCAGGTAATGATGGTAATGGAGGTTTAAACGCACCTGCAGATTCACCTAATGTATTTACTATTGGCGCAGTAAATTCTTCAGGAAGCTATGCATCATTCAGTTCAGTTGGTAGTGCATTTCAACCAACCCAAAAACCAGATGTAGTAGCACAAGGACAAGCAAGTGCTGTTATTAATGAAAATGATGTGATTTATACAGCCAACGGCACATCGTTCAGTTCGCCCATTATGGCAGGTGGTATTGTATGTTTATGGCAAGCCTTACCAAATAAAACAAATGCTGAAATTATGCAATTAGTTCGCGAATCTGCTTCACAATACAATACACCCGATTATTTTTTAGGCTACGGAATTCCTAATCTACAAACGGCTTTAAATTTAGCTTTATCAATGGAAGATTATAAGATATATGATGAAATTAAAGCATTTCCAAATCCAACAAAAGCGACTATTTCGTTTAATTTACCTTCATTAAACACTTCATATTCAGTAAGGGTGCATAATATTACAGGAAGGCAAGTTTTAGCTTCAACTGTAAATCAAGCTACAAATCAAATTAATCTATCTTCTTTAGTTGATGGTTTATATTTTGTTACTGTATATTCAAATGCATCAACAAAAACATTCAAAATAATAAAAAACTAAATGTCTAATCGCATCTGTCAATTATTCAATATAAAATACCCAATCATTCAAGCGGGTATGGTATGGAATAGTGGTTGGAAGTTAGCATCGGCAGCAAGTAATTCGGGTATTTTGGGTTTAATTGGCGCAGGTTCAATGTATCCAGACGTGTTACGTGAACATATTAAAAAATGCAAAAATGCAACCAATAATCCATTTGGTGTTAATGTACCAATGCTATATCCAAACATTCAAGAAATAATGGATATAATTGTTGAAGAAGACGTAAAAATTGTGTTCACATCTGCAGGAAACCCAAAAACTTGGACGTCTTGGTTAAAAGAACGAGGTATAACAGTTGTACATGTAGTAAGTAGTGTAAAGTTTGCGTTAAAAGCCCAAGAAACTGGCGTAGATGCAGTTGTAGCTGAAGGTTTTGAAGCTGGTGGGCATAATGGTAGAGATGAAACTACCACATTAACTTTAATACCAATGGTGAAGGAGCAACTACACATTCCTTTAATAGCTGCAGGTGGTATTGCTACTGGAAGTGCCATGTTAGCAACCATGGTTTTAGGTGCCGATGGTGTACAAATAGGAAGCAGATTTGTAGCTAGTGATGAAAGTTCTGCACACCAATGTTTTAAGGAAGTGGTAGTGAAAGCTAAAGAAGGTGATACACAATTAACATTGAAAGAATTAGCGCCAGTACGATTAATTAAAAACAAGTTTTTTAATGATATTCAAGAACTTTACAAACAATCGCCAACGCCCGAACAATTACAAAGCCTATTAGGTAGGGCAAGAGCAAAAAAGGGTATGTTTGAAGGTGATTTAATTGAAGGTGAACTTGAAATTGGGCAAGTATCTGGGTTAATTAATGATATAAAACCAGTTTCTAAAATAGTTGAAACTATTATTATAGAGTTTGAAGAAGCTAAAAAAAATATTTCTACTTTTTGAGCTGTGTTTTAAATACTGCTTCTGTATTAATTCAGTACAACCTATTTAAACCATCTTCACATAGGTTTAATTTGAAAGAAATATTAATGTTTTTTAACTAGTATGGAAATTAAAATACCATAATTTATATTTTTTAAAAGTAGCATGTTTTCTATGTAAAACTAAGACTAAAGCTTACTTTTGCGCCATGCAATTAAAGGATTATACTAAAGAATTCAAATACAATTGGCAATTAGCAGCACCAGTAATGTTGGGTATGTTAGGGCATACATTTGTTAGTTTTATTGATAATATTATGGTTGGGCAATTAGGTACTGCAGAACTTGCAGCAGTATCATTAGGTAATAGTTTTGTATTTATTGCCATGTCTTTAGGTATCGGGTTTTCAACAGCAATAACACCATTAATTGCAGAAGCCGATGCAGAAAACAATTTTGAAAAAGGAAAATCTATATTTAAACACGGTTTGTTTTTATGTACCGTTTTAGGTGTTTTACTTTTTTTAATGGTATTTGTTGCAAAACCACTTATGTACTTAATGAAGCAACCAGTGGAAGTAGTAGAATTAGCTATACCGTATTTAGATTTGGTAGCTATTTCATTAATTCCATTAATTATTTTTCAAGGGTTTAAACAGTTTAGCGATGGCTTATCATTAACGCGCCAACCAATGTATGCTACTATTTTAGCTAATATTTTAAATGTGGTTTTTAACTATTTGTTAATTTTTGGAAAGTTTGGTTTTCCTGAAATGGGTATTGTTGGTGCTGCTTATGGTACATTAATATCTCGAATTGTTATGGTTTGGTATTTATGGGTTTTACTTAAAGGAAAAGAAAAATCGAAAGCATTTGTTATCAACTTTAAGTTTTTTATACTTAATAAATTAATGCTTAAAAAACTACTTAATTTAGGTGCACCAAGCGCTATGCAAATGTTTTTTGAAGTTGGTATTTTTACAGCGGCTATTTGGCTAAGTGGTTTGTTAGGTAAAAATCCGCAAGCAGCAAACCAAATTGCATTAAATTTAAGTTCAATGACGTTTATGGTTGCTATGGGTTTAAGTGTTACAGCTATGATACGTGTTGGTAACCAAAAAGGTTTGCAAAACTATTTTGATTTACGCCGAATAGCATTTTCAATATTTTTATTAGGTATTATTTTAGCATCTTGTTTTGCTATTATATTTTTTGTGTTTCATAATCAATTACCAAAGTTGTATGTTGATTATGATGATGCTAAAAATTTACTTGATAACACAGAAGTGGTAGGTATAGCATCAAAATTACTATTTGCGGCAGCCATTTTTCAATTAAGTGATAGTTTGCAAGTACTAGTTTTAGGTGCATTGCGTGGTTTGCAAGATGTAAAAATTCCAACTATTATTACCTTTATTTCTTATTGGCTTATCGGGTTTCCTGTGAGTTGGTTTTTAGGAAAAGAAAATGTTTACGGCAGTTTTGGAATTTGGTTGGGTTTATTAGCAGGATTAACTACTGCAGCAATTTTATTGTATATTCGATTTAATTATTTAACTAAAAAGTTAATTTTGTCTAATAATTAAAATGTTAAGTGGGATTTCATTAAGTCGATTTTCAACAAAACAACAATTAGCTAAACAACAAAAAATATGAGTCTTCCAAAATTTATACTAGGGGATAATACCGAATTTCCAAACGCTATTTATGTAATTCATACTGAATTTCCAAGATTTATTATTAACCTTGAAGATGATGAGCTTGAATGGTTTGAAGATTTTGATGAAGAAGATGAAAAAGAATTAGTAGCAGAAACCGAAAACATGATTAAACTTGCTACAGAGTTTTATGATAACGAAATTTTAAAATACGAGGAGTAAAACCAATATAAAAAATGCTAGAAAAGCTTTTACAGTACGATACCCAACTGTTTTTATTTTTAAATAATTTAGGTACACCAACATGGGATAATTTATGGCTAGTTATAACGCATGAAGTTACTTTTGTGCCAATGTATGCTATTTTGTTATTCCTTTTGTATAAAAAGTTTGGGTTAAAAGCATTGTTAATTTTTGTAGTAGTTGTAGCTTTAATGATAACCTTTACAGACCAAATTACAAACGTGTTTAAACGTACTTTTGAAAGACCAAGACCTTGTGGTGAAGCAAGTTTAGTTGACCACATGCGATTTATAGCAGAGCGTTGTGGTAAGTATGGTTTCTTTTCTGGGCATTCTTCTAATTCTATGGCTGCAGCAGTTTTTGCTGGGTTACTATTACGCCCTTACTACAAAAATTTAATATTTATTTTACTATTATGGAGTGTTATTGTTGCTTATAGTAGAATTTATGTAGGTGTACATTATCCGTTAGATATTTTATGCGGTTTTACTTTTGGAGCACTTTCTGGATTTTTATTTTATAAAATAGCCCAATACCTTTTAAAAAAATACGCTTCAAATTAAATTTTAAGCAATAACATTTATAGCTTTTTCTAGTACTGAAATTTGTATGCTATTACCTTTTATCATTAAAAATTCGCCATCAAGTTGAATTTGGAATAACTGCTTGTTATTTTGTGTAATTTTAATCTCCTTTGTTTGATGGATTTCAACTTCTTTTAAGATATGATGTTTTTTAAAAAACATAAGAATGGTAAATAAAGCTATTTTTAAAGTATTAAGTTTTGGAGCTATAAGGATGTCTAATTTGCCATCTATTAATGATGCTTTAGGAGTTAAACTTACATTGTACCCCATTTGATTTGAATTTGAAATAAATATTAAAAAGGGTTTATGTAGAAGTGTTGTGTTGTTAAATGTAGTTTCTACTTCAGTTAAAATATCTGTTTTTTTAAGTGATTTTATGGTTGCTTTAATATAACTAGATAGAGTCCTTTTTCTTGATGCTTCGTAATGTTTTATTACTTGAGCGTCAAAACCAATACCAGAATTACTAAAAAAATAATGTTGATTTAATAATCCAACATCTATTTTTTTAATAGTATTATTTTTAATGATTTCTAAAGCACTTTCAATATTTTTAGGAATATTTAAATTGGAGGTTAAACCATTTCCTGAACCTAAAGGAATTATACCTAAAGGAATTGAAGTAGAGACTAAACAGGAAGCAACTTCGTTAATTGTACCGTCTCCGCCACAAGCTACAACTATATCGGCTTCTTCTGTAATTGAAGCTTGGGTAAGTTTAATAGCATGTTTTTTATAAAATGTGGGTTTAATAACTACGTGATAATCACTTTTATCAAAATACTTATTAATAAGCTTTAAATCTAAATTATTATTACCTTTTCCAGCAATTGAATTTAAAATGAAATGAATATGTTTCAAATATTACCCTTATTTTAATGGATTATTGAATTATGAAATTTACTTCTTGAAACATTAAAGTTAAAATAGCAACCTAATTAAATGAATAATTTTGAACTAAAACTTAAAATGCGTTATTTCAAAATTATTTTAAATAAAGCCTATGTTATATAGGATATAATTTTTTGCGCAAATGTAGAAAAATTTAGGAAAGAATTATTTAAGAGGCACAGCAATTTTTACATCATCCCAAGCCATTGTTAATGAAAGACTATCGGTTGAATTATCAAAAGCAATGGTAAATTGTTCTACGGTTGTATTTAGTTTTTTTACAGGAACTTCAATATCAATGACATCATAATTTGGATCCCACATGGGTTTCATTTCAGAGTTTACGCCCCATGAGTATTGTTTAGAGTTAAAAATTACTGTCCATGTTGTATCTCTAGGCACCGTCCAAAGCGTATATTTTCCAGCAGGCAAGGTCATATTTTCTATGTTTAAAGGCTGGTTTGTTTCAAAAGTTGTAGCTTCATTTGCACCTGTTCTCCAAACTTGATTAAAAGGTACTAATGCACCAAAAATAACACGATTTTTTTTATACGGCCTGTTATAAAACACCTTTAGTTTTAAATCATTTAATTCAAATTTAACAGTGTCTTTTGGGCTTAAACGTTTTTCAAAAATATTTTCAACAAAAATACAGTATGCAAGTAGACCTAAGGTAATTATAAAAAAGAGAATTAAAGTGCGCTTTAAAAAGGTGTTCATAAATTTTATTTATTTAAGGATATAAATATACTTTAAAAGTAATAATAACTAAAGTTCAAACGTATAATAATGTAGTTTTGTTTTAATTGGGTATAAAAAAATAATTTTTTGTAACACTGTATTTTTTTTGTCGTCTTTAATACGAACTAACTTTAAAACCAGAAGTGAATTAGCATGTTTCAGGTTGACATTATTGAACAATGTAAACAAAACAATCGGAAAGCCCAATTGCAGTTATACAACCAGTACTGCCACGGGATGTATATTGTGGCTAAACGATTTTTAAAAGATGCTAATGATGCTGAAGATGTAGTACAAGAAGCTTTCATCAAAGCTTTTTCAAAACTTAATCAATACAAAGCAGAAGTTACTTTTGGGGCTTGGTTAAAACGTATTGTTGTTAACAAAAGTATCGATTTCTTAAAATCTAAAAAACAAGAACTTGTTGAATTAGATGCGGTGCACCTAAAAGTAGTTGATACTACCGAAGACGACAAATGGTTGGTAGAAGATACAATAACATTAAACGATGTTAAAAACGCAATTAATAATTTACCCGATAAGTATAAGTATGTTGTTATGCTTTATTTAATTGATGGTTATGATCATCAAGAAATATCAGACATACTAAACATATCAGAAGTAGCATCGCGCACACAACTATCAAGAGGTAAAGCAAAATTACAAGAACTATTAACAGTTAAAACTTATTATGGCACAAGATATTAGAAATTTATTTAAGGAAACCAATGTATTAGAAGAAACCATGCCCAATAATCATGAAGCACGATTTCTTGAAAAACTTGATGCATCATTACCTGTTTCAACTGTTTTAAAACCCAAGTTTGGTTGGTTAAAAATAGCGGCTAGCGTGGTAGTACTTTTGGGGTTAAGTTTTGGAGCTTATAAGTATTTTAAACCTAAAACAATTATACCTAATACCATAGCCACAACAACTGTTGAAACAAAAACCTTGGGTGATATTTCTCCAGGTTTGAAAAAAGTTGAAGATTATTATTTGGCAAGTATCAATTTAGAATTATCAAAAATTGAATATACACCAGAAACTAAAGAACTTTTTGATGGTTACTTACTACAATTAGAAGCATTAGATAAAGAATACAAACACTTATCTGTAGAATTAACCCAATCTGGACCAAGTGAGTTAACAGTAAATGCATTAATTGATAACTTAAAATTTCGTTTAAACCTATTGTATCGTTTAAGAACACAATTAACAGAATTAAAAACTTCAAATAATACTGAAGTTTAACTCATCTAATAAATCAAAAAATGAACAGATTAATTATAAAAATATCGCTTTTTGCGTTTGTTTTTTTCAATGTAAACCTAAATGAAGCGCAACAAAAATTAACAAAAGTATCGCAATCCATTAATGTAACAAAAGATGTAACAATCAATTTAAACTCAAGTTATTCTAACATTGTTTTTGATACATGGAATAAAGATGTTGTAGAAATTGAAGCTTATATAGAAGGTGAAAAACCAAGCAAAGAAGAACTTGAAAAAGTGCTAAAAGCTTGGAATGTAGACATCGATGCAACTAAAACTACCGTAACTATTTCTACCAAAGTAACTAATTCAAATACATGGGCTTACCGTTTTAATAACGATGATGATGAAGCAGTTCATGCGGTTTTAAAAGAATTAAAATTTGAATTAGCAGATTTGCCTGAAATGTACTTTAGAATACCAGAGTTACCAGAAATACCAGAATTGCCAGAATTACCAGAATTACCAAAACTTCCTGAAGCTGTAAGCAAACTAAATTTTGATTACAAAGCTTATCAAAAAGAAGGAAAAAAGTATTTAGAAGAATACACCAAAAAAATTGAAGCAAGCTACGGAAAAGACTATACAAAACAAATGGAGGCTTGGGGCGAAAAATATGGTAAAGATATGGAAGCTTGGGGCGAACGTTTCGCAAAACAAATGGAGCAACAAGCTGAAAAGCGTTCTGAGCAACAAAAACAATTAGCTATACAAAGAGAAAAATTGGCAGAAGCTAGAAAACTTCATCATGAAGAACGCGAAAAATTAGCAACAGAAAGACGTGTTTTAATTGAAAAAATGGTTAATGACACGGATGCAAATGTAAAAAAGGTTATAAAAATTAAAATGCCAAAAGGTGCGAAATTAAAAGTTAATGTTAGACATGGTGAAATTGAGTTTGCTGGAAATGTAACTAATTTAAACGCTAATTTAGCATACACCAAACTTACAGCACAAAGCGTTAATGGGAGTTTTACTTCCATTAATGCTTCATATTCGCCCGTATATGTTACTAATTGGAATTTGGGAAAATTAAATTTAAGTTATGTAAATAACGCTACGTTAAACAACGTAAAGGAAGTAACGCTTGCTTCCAATTCATCAAATATTACCATAAACAATTTGCTTAATAGTGCAGTAATAAACGGTAATATAGCCGATTTAAAAATTTTGAAAATTGATGATACATTTACTAATTTAAATGTGGCGATTCAAAACAGTAATGCTACAATTATGCTTCCTAAGGTTCAATACCATTTACAATTTAAAGGTAATAAAACACGTTTTAGTCATCCTAAAAAGCCATCAACTACAAGTACTACTTCATTTTCTACAGGTAATTTAGTTAATGGTAAGAGTATTGTTGTAAATGCTAAATACGGTACTGTAAATTTCAAATAATTACTTTGCTATTTTTAAAATTCTTAAAGCACCTATAGTAACTAAAACAAAAACAATACTGCCAATAATTAAATCTGGTTTGTTCGAGTTTAGCCAATTTACCAAAAGTGCCGCTAAAATTACACCTAAGTTTATTATAACATCGTTTGAAGTGAAAATCATGCTGGCTTTCATATGTGCTTCTTCTTTACTTTTAGATTTTTGTAAAAGAAACAAACAAATAGCATTGGCAATGAGGGCTAACACAGAAACTATTAGCATGGTAGAAAAATTTGGTAATTTTTCAGTTTCAAAAAAACGTCTTAAAACTTCTATAAAACCCAAAAACGCAAGTATTATTTGAAAATAGCCTGCCAGTTTTGCTATTCTTTTCTTTTTAATTAGTGAACCACCAACAGCATACAAGCTAATTCCGTAAACAAAGGCGTCTGCCAGCATATCCATACTATCGGCAACCAATCCCATAGATTTAGATATAATACCACTAGTTATTTCTATTAAAAAGAAAGTAAAATTTATAATGAGAACAGACCAAAGTAGTTTGGTTTGGTTTTTTTCTTCGGTGAAGGTTGTTTTATTACTTTGTTCAGTAAAAAGTTTTTTACCACCTAGATTTAATTCTTGAATTGACTGTTCAATAACATCAATTTCTCCTGTGTGAAAAACGGTTAGTTTTCTATTTGGAATATCGAAACTAAGATTTTTTATACTAGAAATGTCACCTAATTTCATCCGAATTAAATTTTCTTCAGATGGACAATCCATTTTAGTTATTTCAAATATTGATTTTTCCATCTTTAAATTTAATTAATACTTTTTATATTATTATTTATAGAAACTATAATATGTTCAATAGCAGTCATATAATCAAACCACATGGTGTTTTCATCGCGTTTAAACCATGTAAGTTGGCGTTTTGCAAAACGTCTGGAATTCTTTTTAATTTCTGAAATGGCAAAATCAAGCGTCCATTCACCATCTAAATAATTGAATAATTCTTTGTAACCAACCGTATTTAAAGCGTTTAAATGTTTGTAGGGTAGTAGTGTTTTTACTTCATTTAGTAAACCTTCATCCATCATAATATCAACACGTTTGTTAATTCGGTTGTAAATTATTTCTCTTTCGGCAGTAAGCCCAATAGTGATTGTTTTAAAATTTCGAGTAATATTTTTTTTGTTTAAAAACGACGAATAGGGTTTGCCTGTACCTATGCAAATTTCTAAGGCGCGAATGACTCTATGTGGGTTATCAATAGCAATAGTATTGTATGAAACGGCATCTAAATGTTTTAATTGATTTTGTAAATAAGAAAGTCCTTCAGATTCTAATTTGGCATTTAAGTTTTCCCTAATGCTTGTAGCAACTTCAGGAAAATCGTCTAAACCTTTGGTAACGGCATCTACATACAACCCCGAACCGCCAACCATAATAACAATATCGTGCGTTTTAAACAATTCATTTAAAGTAGCCAAAGCATCTTTTTCAAAAGCACCAACATTGTAGACGTCTTGTATGGTTTTATGATGAATAAAATGGTGTTTTGCTGCCGCTAGTTCTTGGTTGGTTGGTGCTGCAGTACCAATTTGCATTTTTTTAAAAAACTGCCTAGAATCGGCCGAAATTATTTCAGTATTAAAATAATTTGCCAATTTTATACTTAGTGCTGTTTTTCCAATAGCTGTTGGACCTACAATTGAAATTAAAAATTTACTCATGGTTTAATTTATGCCCACAGTTATAACAAAACTCAGCATTATCTTTATGTTTTTCAGCAGAACAATTAGGGCAAGCTTGGGTGTTTAAGTCTACATCTAGTTTTTCGGGTTCTGGCACATTTTTATTTTGGTTGGTATATTCTGCGGAAACAATACCCGTAGGAACTGCTATTATACCATACCCCAAAATCATAACCAAAGATGCTATAAATTGCCCAAGTGGTGTTTGTGGTGCAATATCGCCAAAACCAACAGTAGTAAGTGTTACAATGCACCAATAAACACTTTTTGGTATGTTTGAAAAACCATTTTCTTCACCTTCAACCAAGTACATAATGGTTCCTAAAATAATAGCAACAATAATTACTACAAATAAAAATACTGAAATTTTTGCACGACTAGCTTTTAATGCTTTCACCAAATTATTGGAAGCGCCTAAATAGCGTGCCAGTTTTAAAATTCTGAAAATGCGTAGTAGGCGTAAAGCACGTAAAGCAGCAAGTGCATGTACACCACCAAAAACTAGTGATATGTATTTTGGAATGGTTGAAAGAAAATCGATAATACCGTAAAAACTAAAAATATAATGTACTGGCTTTTTTACAGTAATAACTCTTGCAATGTATTCTATAGTGAACATTATGGTTATAATCCACTCTGAAATATTAAGTAAACTATGATACTTAGCATCAATACTATTTACACTTTCAAGCATTACAAGAATTATACTTGTAATAATTGCTATTAATAAAATAATATCAAACCACTTACCAGCAGGTGTATCTGCTTCATAAATAATATTATGAAGTTTTGTTTTCCAATGTTTAGGTTGTGGTTTGTTCATTGTTCAAAATTAAAAAAAAAGATTTATTCCTTCTTTTTTAATAAGATAATAGAATTGGTTTGAATATCAACAATTTTACTAAAAAATTCTTTTAGATACGGATAGTATTCTGGTTGATATATAGCGTCTTTAAAATTCACTTTAAGTGTAATTAGTATTGAATTTCCCAGAACATTAGAAGAAAAAATGATTTGACCTTTACTATCAGGAAGGTTTAAAGCTATTTCTTTTGGAAGTTCTAAAACGTTATAAGCATCATTAAAGTTAAGTTTAAAAGTGTAGTAATAAGTATCTTTATAGCCAAAATCTATTGGATAGGTTCTTTCTTGTAACTTGAATGGGTTTTCACTAAAGAATTTAGTTAAAAATGGGTTTAGGTATATATTATCGCCACTTACAGCATTTTCATATTCAACATCATAAGTTTCTATAAAATCTTCACTTGTTTTGCCCTCGCTTAGTACTTTGTGGTTTGATATTTCTAAATAGGCATTCTTGTCATGAATTTTGTTAACGTACTCGGTTTTATTTGGGTAATAGGCTTTTCTTTTATTTAACGCATGATAGCCGGTGTTTTTTGCGTTTACATTTCCAGAAATTACTTGTTTGTCATCTAAATTTAATTCTACTTTATATTGTACAGTTGAAAGTTTACTTGGTTCAATATCAATCCAGTCACTTCCATTTTTAAAATCTAAAAGACGTCCGTAACTATTTAAGCATCTAAAAGGAATATCGCCAAAGTTTAAGTATTTATCAACGGCATCAAGTAAATAGGTTTTGTTGTTTATTGTAGCTTGAACAATTATGTAGTTAAACTCTGAAATTACTGGAAATAATTTAGTTGAAAAGCCATTATTTCGTGTAGATAATAAAATTGGTTTAACCTCTATACCTGCTTGTTGTAATAAATTATGAAGTAATATATTTATAGATGATACATTGCCAGATTTGTTTTTAATTAGGTTTTTTATTGAGGTATCTTGAAATATACGGTATTCTTCATTCCAGGTATAATTATCTTGTACATATTTATAGATATCTTGGGCTTTACTCAGCAAATTCGTATTGTTTAAAATATCTGCAGATAGAAGTGTTTCTGTATCTACAGATTTAGTAAGTTGCCTACCTATATTATCATCTTTTTTTAGTTCATCATCAACGGTTTTCCATGTTTTGGTGTAATCATCTTTAATGCCATTAAATCTTTGAAATGTTTTAAGTTCGTATTCTAACCTTGCTAAATAGTTCGATTTACTTGTCATGTAATCTTCTTCAATAAAGGCAGGCATATCTTTCATTACATATCTTGCCTCAAAGCAATTGGCACTACCACCATTTCCTCCTGTTAAACATGCATCTTTAATACTTGTTTCGTTTACTGCTAGTTGCTTTCCGCCTATTAGTTTTATATTGTAGTTCCAATTTCCGGGTATGCTAGCATTGTATTCGCTGTATAATTTTGGGATTTCAGACTGAAAATCCCAACCTCTATAGTTAAACATAAATGGGGTTACTTTTGTATAACTATAAGTAATAACCGAACCTTCTTTTACATTGGGTAATGTAAATTTTACCAAGGTGTGGTGTTCATCATATTTTTCATTAAAAATTTGATCTTTCTCTAGTTTGGTAGTGGTAACGTTATTGTCTATTAAATTGTAAGTAGTGGCTATTATATGTTCAACTTTTTCAAATGCATTACCATCTTTTATGTATAAAGGAATGGTTATGTTAGCGTGTTTAAAGCCATCTTTGTTTAAAATTTTTACTTTATGCTGTTCTTCTGTTCTTAAATTGTATGAAGTTGGGTCTACAAAACTTTTTCCGTTTTCATATAATACCAAGGCGTTAGCACTCGAGTCTTTTGGATAGGTTGTTAATTCAAGATCGTTAAGCGATACTCTAAAAACAGATTCATTATCAGAATTTTGTGAGAATGTAACCAGCGAATAGGTTAAAAACAGGAATAAGTAATAGTATTTTGCCATGGTTTAGTTGGTAATTTATCTTAAAAAATATGTCTTAAATTTCTTAAAATAAATTAATCAAACAAAATTATTTTTACTCTTTTATTCTTGTGGATATAATTTTGAATAATATGTTGGGTATCTCTATTATTTTGCATTGGCGTAATGATAGATTCTAAAACATCAATATTGGTTATTTGATAATTTAAATTGAAAAATCCTAAGCCTTTAAAAATACCGTTTTCAATAAAAATAGCACTGCGTTCATCAATATCGCGACCACTATCAATAATTACCATGTTTTTGTTTCTAAAACTGTATTTATTAATAAGTGCTTCTACACGTTTGTTGTATGCTTCGGTTGGTTCTTTTTCTACACATGCACCATAACATGTTTTTATATCATAATTAAAACAACTTGTTTTGGTTTTGTATAAGCCTGCTAATTTTTGGCATAATTTATAGTCTTCAACAGCCTTGTTTACAAAACTTTTACCACTTTCTCGGTTTGTAAAGGTTGTTATTGGGTTTTTACGTAAATCGGCAACATCAATTTTCAGGTTAATATACCCGTTATCATCAACAAAACTATATAAGGCGTGTGTAAAAATAGTGCGACGTAATGCTCTGTTAAATATTGGTTTAACACGTTTTATTTCTTCGCTTTCTTTTAAAAGCGCAACCAATTCACTACCTGTTGTTTCGTAGGTTACTGCTGTTACTAAAGCTTGTATTTTTTTTGATTTTTGGTTGGAATTAGTAAAATGCTGGTTAACCCGTTTTTTTATATTGTTGCTTTTGCCAATATAGATAATATCTCCATCAGATTTATGAATGTAGTAAACACCTGTTGTAGTTGGTAATTCTTCTAAAATATCTAAATGTCTGGGTTCTAATTGAAACTTTGGGTTTAAGCGTATGGATTGCTGAATGATGCTTTTTGTTGTGTCTTTATCCAACAGCATTTGAAACAATTTTACCGTAGCTAAAGCATCACCAGAGGCGCGATGCCTATCGGTTACAGGAATACCAAGTGAACGTACTAACTTTCCTAAACTGTATGAATCTTGACCAGGAATTAAATCTTTCGATAATTCAACTGTACAAAGTGATGGACGGATAAACTCAAAGCCTAAACGTCTAAATTCAGTACTTAAAATACGATAATCAAATTGAGCGTTGTGAGCAACTAAAATGCAATCTTCAGTAATTTCAACAATACGTTTGGCAACTTCATAAAACTTTGGCGCGTTGCGTAGCATGTTGTTATTAATGCCAGTTAAATTTACTACAAATGGTTGTATATCGCGTTCCGGATTAATTAGACTTATAAATTGATCGACTACTTTATGACCATCAAATTTATAGATAGCAATTTCTGTAATACCTTCTTCATTATACTTTCCGCCAGTGGTTTCTATGTCTAGTATTGCGTAAATAAGTTTGTTAAGTTAAAAAGTTAAAAGTTAAAAGTTAAAAGTTAAAAGTATTTTTGCCTAATGCCTAATGCCTAATGCCTAATGCCTAATGCCTAATGCCTAATGCCTAATGCTAATTCCGTTCACCAAATATACGGCTTCCTACACGAATCATGGTACTACCACAATTAATTGCTAATTGGTAATCGCCACTCATTCCCATACTAATAGTTTCAGGTTTAAAGTTAAATGTTTCTACCGATTTTAAACTATCAAAAATTGTTTTTAACAAGGTGAATTCTTTTTTAATTTGATTTTCATCTTCAGTAAAAGTTGCCATACCCATAACACCAATTATTTTGATGTTTTTTAATTCTGAAAAGGCTTCCGATTTTATAATTTCAGAAGCTTCCGATGCAGTCATTCCAAATTTTGAATCTTCCGAAGCTATTTTTATTTGAAACAAACAATTAATAACCCGACGGTATCTTTTAGCTTGCCTGTTAATTTCTATAAGTAATTTAAAATTATCAACGCCATGTATTAAACTCACAAAACCAGCCATGTATTTTACTTTATTTCTTTGTACATGCCCTATCATGTGCCATTCTATATTTTTTGGCATGGTTTGATATTTCTCAACCATTTCTTGAATTTTGTTTTCACCAAAAATGTGTTGGCCTGCGTTGTAAGCTTCCATTAAATCGTTTACAGGTTTGGTTTTTGAAACGGCTACTAAAGTAACATGGTTTGGTAGGGTAGATTTTATATGTTGAAGATTCTCTTGTATGTGCATAATATTTGTTGAGTTGCTTGTTGTGAAGTTGTATGTTGTTAAGCTGTTTTTTTTCGACTTAACAACATAAAACTAAACGAATAACTTATTTAAGGAATTGCGAAGAAACATGCTCTGCCTTTCTACTTTCAGAATAATTATAAAAACCTTCACCCGATTTTACACCAAATTTACCAGCTCGAACCATATTTACTAATAGTGGGCAAGGTGCATATTTAGGGTTTTTAAAGCCATCGTACATTACGTTTAGAATTGATAAACAGACATCTAAACCTATAAAATCTGCTAATTGTAATGGACCCATAGGGTGTGCCATGCCTAACTTCATAACTGTATCAATTTCATGTACACCTGCAACACCATTATACAACGTTTCAATAGATTCATTAATCATAGGCATTAAAATACGGTTTGCTACAAACCCAGGGTAATCATTAACTTCTACAGGTGTTTTACCTAAAGTTTTAGAAAGTTCCATGATGGTTTTTGTAACGGCATCACTGGTATTATAGCCTCTAATAATTTCAACCAGTTGCATAATAGGAACAGGATTCATAAAATGCATACCAATAACGTGTTCTGGTCTTGAGGTTACACTGGCTATTTGTGTTATTGAAATAGACGATGTATTGGTAGCTAAAATGGTGTTTTCACTACAAGTTTCATCAAGTTGTTTGAAAATTTTTAGCTTTAAATCACAATTTTCAGTTGCAGCTTCAACTACTAAATCTGCATTTTTTACGCCATCAATTATAGTTGTAAATGTTGATATGTTTTTAAGTGTATCTTCTTTTTTAGCTTCTGTTATAGTTTCTTTAGCAACCATTCTATCAAGGTTTTTAGTAATAGTTACTAAACCTTTGGTAAGCGAAGCTTCACTAATATCAATAAGGTTAACTTTAAAACCATTTTGGGCAAAGGTATGTGCAATGCCATTTCCCATAGTACCTGCGCCAATAATTGCAATGTTTTTCATCTAAAAAGTTAAAAAGTTAGAAGGTTAAAAAAGTTGGATAACTTCAGTATTTTTTAAAAACAATTAATAATTTGCGTAGCAACGCGCAACGCTTCTGTACCATCATGCAATGTAACTATAGGTGCTTCATTGTTGTTTATGGCAACTGCAAACGCATTCAATTCATCTAAAATAGAATTGTTGTTTTCTACATGTGGATTGTCAAAATAAATTTGTTTTTTAACACCTTCGGCATTTTGTAAAACCATATCAAAATCGCCAATGGTTTCAGGTGCATCTTTCATTTTTACCACTTCGCATTTTTTATCAAGAAAATCTACAGAAATGTAGGCGTCTTTTTGAAAAAAACGTGCTTTACGCATTTTTTTAAGTGAAATTCTACTAGCTGTTAGGTTTGCTACACAACCGTTTTCAAACTCAATTCGGGCATTTGCAATATCGGGCGAATTGCTAATTACCGCAACACCACTAGCGCTTATATGTTTTACTTTCGATTTTACAACGCTTAGTATAATATCAATATCATGAATCATTAAATCCAACACAACAGGCACATCGGTACCACGAGGATTGAATTCTGCCAATCGGTGCGATTCTATAAACATTGGCGATTTAATATCGTCTTTCACAGCTAAAAATGCAGGGTTAAATCGCTCAACATGACCAACTTGACCGCGCAAATTGTGTTCTGCAAGCAATTCTCTTATGTGTTCTGCTTCTTCAACTGTGTTGGTTATTGGCTTTTCAATAAAAATATGTTTTCCTTTAGAAATGGCTTTTATAGCACAATCGTAATGCGATAAGGTTGGTGTTACAATATCTACCACATCAACAGCATCAATAAGTGCATCAATAGAATTGAAAAATTTATAGCCAAATTCAGCTTCTACTTTCCTACCATTTGTTTCATCAGCATCATAAAAACCAACAAGGTCATAATTATCAGATTGTTTAAGAAGTCTTAAATGAATTTTTCCAAGGTGGCCAGCACCAAGTACACCAGCTTTTAGCATAATAGTATAAGGTTTTCAACAAAAATAAGATTTTAGTTTTAGATAAGAGATATTAGAAAATAGAAATTAGATTAAAACTTTAAACTATATACTTTGTACTTCATTTTGTTTGATTTATTTTAGCCTTGCAAACTTCACCAACATTGAAAGATACGTTTAAACACAAAGGATTACGACAACAGTTAGTTAATGTATTAATAGCTAAAGGAATAACTAATGAAGCTGTTTTAAAAGCCATTGGTAATATACCAAGACATTTGTTTATGGATTCTGGTTTTTTAGACCATGCCTATCAAGATAAGGCGTTTCCTATTGCGGCAGACCAAACTATTTCGCAACCTTATACTGTAGCGTTTCAAACAGAATTACTACAAGTAAAAAAAGACCATAAAATTCTTGAAATTGGTACAGGTAGTGGTTACCAGACTGCTGTTTTATGTGAATTAGGTGCAAAAGTGTACAGTATTGAACGCCAACAAGAATTGTTTAAAAAAACCAGCTTATTTTTACCAAAATTAGGTTATCGTGCTAAAAAACTCATTTTTGGCGATGGCTATAAAGGTTTAAAAGATGAAGCACCTTTTGATAGTATTATTGTAACTGCTGGTGCACCTTTTGTACCCAAACCTTTGTTAAGCCAGTTAAAAATAGGAGGTAGGTTGGTAATTCCTGTGGGTGATGATGTACAAATTATGACGCTTTTTATTAGGAAAGATACCAAAGAATTTGAACAACATGAATTTGGCGAGTTCAGGTTTGTGCCTTTGTTGGAGGATAGGAATTAGTTGTTAGTTGTTGGAATGAAAGAAACTAATTAATTTTACCATAAACCATAAACCATAAACCATAAACCATAAACCTATTTAGGTAAATAATTATTAGGTATTGGATTCCATCTGGTTTCATTATCCCAAAACACATTCATAATCCACCAGCGTGTGCCATCATTTAAAAGTTGAATACTGTTTATACCTCGCATAAATGGTTTTTCATCGTTTTTACTATAAAACGATTCAAATGTGCTAAAAACATGCGAAATATTGCCATAAGCATCAACCGTTCTGTGTAATTCTTTTTCAATAAAACCATTGTCAGTCATCCATTTCCCTGAACTTTTAATATAATCATCTGGTTTCATGTAGCGAATTTGAAATTTTCGTTCATCATTTTTTCCTGATGTAATTAATTTAGCGTCAGGGTGAAATAAAAATTTAAAAAGTGCCCAATCTCTTTTTTGTCCTTTTTCACCAGAAATTACTTTGTATAACGAATTTATGGTACTATCAATAGTTAAAACATTTTCAGAATAGTCTTTGGCAACATCCTTACTTTTAGTTTTGTCTTGTGCTTGTGTAAATGTGAATGCTAAAAATAGTAACCCAATTAATAGAACTTTTTTCATTAGTAATTTTTTATTTGAAGCTTTTTTTAATGCGGTCTAAATCGCGTTTATTATCGCGGTCTTTCATTGTTTCACGTTTATCGTATAACTTTTTACCTTTAGCCAGTGCTATTTCTAGTTTAGCAAAGCCTTTTTCGTTAATATATAATCGCAACGGAATAATAGTTAAACCTGTACTTTGTACTTCTTTATGTAATTTTTTTAATTCTTTTCGGTTTAGTAGCAATTTTCGTTCCGCTTTTGGGCGGTGGTTGTAATAATTACCAAACGCATACTCTTCAATAGTTGCGTTAATTACAAAAAGTTCGCCTTTAGCATTAAATTCACAAAAGCTTTCGGCAATAGATGCTTTACTACTGCGTATCGATTTTATTTCTGTGCCTGTTAGCACAATACCGGCGGTGTACTTATCTAAAATCTCGTATAGAAAGCGCGCCTTTTTGTTTTGTATGTTTATGTTTTTTTGCATGCCGTACAAAATTACATAAATTTATTTTTAATGATTGATTTGATTTTACTGAAAAGTTAAATAAAAACTAATACCGTTTTTTAAACCATAATTACAAGTAAATTAGCGTTTGTTTAGATTGATTTTATTTTTTGAATGAAGAAATTTTTAGGATTTTTACTGGCTTTAATACTAATAACATCGTGTAGTAGTGTTAAAAAATACAACCAACAAATAAGCATGCAACATACGGTTGAAGCATTGCGAAGCGATGTTGATAATTTGTATTTTCAGTTAAAAAAAAACCATCCTAAACTGTATCAATATACGCCAAAAGAACAGTTAGATTTTAAGTTCGATAGCTTAAAAAAATCAATAAATTCACCATTAACATCGCGCGAGTTTTATAAAAAGTTAGCACCTGTTGTAGCAAACGTAAAGCAAGGACATATTGCTGTTGGTTCGGTTATTAAGCGGTTTACAAAAAAAGAACGTAAAGAATTACGAAAATTTAAACAGGAGTTTTTCGATTTAGATTTCGAGTTTTTAGATGAAAAACTATGGGTAACCAACACACGAGGTGAAGATTCTACATTAGTTGGAAGCGAAGTAGTTAAGATTGACAATGAACATGTTTCACATTTAATAAGCACCTACAAAACACGTTTTGCTTCAGACGGGTTTAACAAAACGTTATACAACAGGTATGTAGGAAAGGTTTTTAGTAGATTACACGTTAAAGAACACGGTTATTTTGATAGTTTACAAGTAGCCTTTAAGCAACACGATTCACTAATTACCAAAACGTTTAAACAAATAGAAAAAAATAAAAAGAAAGACTCTATTTCTACAAACGATACTTTAAAAATTGCAAAACCGAAACTTACAAAAACTGAGAAAAAAGCAAATAGAATAGCAAACCAAAACAAACGAAAATACAACAAGAAGCATGGCTTAATAAAAGGCGATGCATATACCCGAAATTTCAATTTTTTAGAAGCAGATAGTACGGTTGCGTACATGAAAATTGAATCGTTTTCAAACGGTAATTATAAAAAGTTTTACAAAGAAAGTTTTGCTACGTTAGATTCGGCAAAAACAAAAAACCTCATACTCGATTTGCGTGATAATGGTGGTGGCAGAATTGCTGAAATATCCTATTTATATTCCTTTTTAACTAACGATAATTATAAACTTGTTGAAGAAAGTGAAGTAAAAAACAGATTGCCATATTTCAATTTTTTAATGAGTAATAGTTCACCAACATCATTAAAAATAGTTTCCGCATTAGTATCACCCATCATTGTGGCGCATAATTTAATTAAAACCAAAAAACGTGATGGAAGTATTTACTACAAGCTAAGATTTTCAAAAGAAGCAAAGCCAAATCCATTAAACTACAAGGGCAATATGTATGTGTTAATTAATGGTAATTCATTTTCAGCATCATCCTTAATTTCAACACATTTAAAAGCGACCAATCGTGCTGTTTTTGTAGGTGAAGAAACTGGTGGTGCATACAACGGTTGTGTTGCAGGTATTTATAAAATTTATCAATTACCCAACACAAAGTTAAAAATACGAATGGGTTTAATGCAAATTGAAACACCTTACAAACAAATGCCCGATGGATTTGGCATTAAGCCCGATGTTGAAATAACACATACTATTGAAGACGTAAAAACTAAAACCGATCCAGAAATTGAATGGATTTTGAAACATATTAACCAAAACAAGAATTAAGAAAATTAATTAGAATCACTGTTTCGTCAATATTATCGCATTTTAACAAAAATAAAATCACATTATTATTAAAATTACAAATTCGCTTTATAAAGCCTTGTTTTTTATTGGCTTCCAAATAAAACATTTGTATTTTTGACTTTCAATTATTTTTTAACAAACGAACATCAAAAATATATTATGAATTCATACGATGTAGCCGTTATTGGCTCGGGTCCTGGAGGATATGTAGCAGCAATTCGTTGCGCACAATTAGGCATGAAAACTGCCATTATTGAAAAGTACAACACACTTGGCGGTACGTGTTTAAACGTTGGTTGCATACCAAGTAAAGCACTTTTAGATTCGTCGCATCATTATGAAGATGCTGTTAAACATTTTGAAGAACACGGTATCGAAATTCCTGGAGATATTAAAGTTAATCTTGAAAAAATGATTGCTCGTAAACAATCGGTAGTCGATCAAACTACAGGCGGTATCGATTTCTTAATGAAGAAAAATAATATTGATGTGTATCAAGGTTTAGGAAGCTTTAAAGACGCTACTCACATTACAATTTCAGGTGAAGAAACAATTGAAATTGAAGCTAAAAACACTATTATAGCAACAGGTAGTAAACCTTCAAATTTGCCATTTATCAACATTGATAAAGAGCGTATTATCACATCAACCGAAGCTTTAAAACTAAAAGAAATTCCAAAGCATTTAATCGTTATTGGTGGTGGTGTTATTGGTTTAGAGTTAGGTCAGGTTTACAAACGTTTGGGTGCTGAAGTTTCTGTGGTTGAGTTCATGGATCGCATTATTCCAACAATGGATGGCGGACTTTCAAAAGAGCTTAATAAAGTATTGAAGAAACAAAAATTCAACATAAATACGTCTCATAAAGTAAAATCTGTTGAGCGTGTAGGCAATGAAGTTATTGTGAAGGCTGATGATAAAAAAGGCAATGAAATCGAGTTTAAGGGCGATTATTGTTTAGTTTCTGTTGGTCGTCGTCCATATACAGATGGTTTAAATGCCGAAGCTGCAGGCGTAAAAGTAACCGATAGAGGTCAAATTGAAGTAAACGACCATTTACAAACCAGTGCTAAAAATATTTATGCTATTGGTGATGTTGTAAAAGGTGCGATGTTAGCCCACAAAGCTGAAGAAGAAGGTGTGTTTGTTGCCGAAACATTGGCTGGACAAAAACCGCATATCGACTATAACTTAATTCCAGGTGTGGTTTATACATGGCCAGAAGTGGCTGCTGTTGGTAAAACCGAAGAGCAACTTAAAGAAGCTGGTGTGGAATACAAAACAGGATCGTTTCCTATGCGTGCATTAGGTAGAAGTAGAGCAAGTATGGATTTAGATGGTTTTGTTAAAATTTTAGCTGATAAGAAAACTGATGAAATTTTAGGCGTACACATGATTGGTGCACGTGCTGCCGATATGATTGCAGAAGCGGTTGTTGCTATGGAATTTAGAGCAAGTGCTGAAGATGTTTCAAGAATGTCTCATGCACATCCAACATTTACGGAAGCTATTAAAGAAGCGGCATTAGCAGCTACTGAAGATAGAGCGTTACATATTTAACTTAATTCCAGCGAAAGCAGGAATCTCAATAAAGTAAAAAAGCGAACCAAATGGTTCGCTTTTTTTATGTAAAAATATCTGTTATAGATATATAATAATTTATTTACAATTAGTTTAAGATAAGTTAATGTCAATATTTAACTATTGGTGCAATATTTGGCAAACATAAATCTAATCTTAAAACCATATTTATGAAAACACATTTAATTATTGCATTAGTATTAGTGAGTACATTTACTTTTGCTCAAAACTCAGAAGAAAGCTTTAAAATTTCAAAAAATCAATGGATTGTTGGTGGAGTAGTTAGTTTTAATTCGCAACAATTTGAAGATGATTACGAGTTATATAGTTCAAATATCAAAAGAAATTCATTTTCAATAAAACCAGATTTAGGATACGTTATAAATGATAATTTGATAATAGGTGTGATGCCTGGTTTTAATATTTATAATAGTAAAACTATCAATCCTTCTAATTCTAATGAATTTAAAAGTTTAGGTTATAGTATTACACCTTATGTTAGAAAGTATGTGTCTATTGGTAAAAATTTTGCTTTTAATCTACAAGGTGAAGTGTCTTACGCTTTCTTGAATGAAGACCAATATGCAGATAATAGTAGTAATGCAACAAAAGGTAGTGAAAAATCATTTTTTATTGGATTACGTCCAGGTTTAACTTATGGTTTGTCTCAAAAAGTTTTAATAAATACCAATATTGGTGCAATTGGATATTCTCATCTAAAAAGAGATTATGAAATAGGTTCTGATTCAAAAGGTAATACATTTAATGTTGGTTTAGGAACCTCCAATTTATATTTTGGGGTTTTATTGATTTTATAGTCTTTAGAGATAATAATAAAAAAGCGAATCCAATCAAATTATTTGGATTCGCTTTTGAATTCTATATACAACTTTTAAGTTCTAAAATGAGAATCTAACTGATGTTTTTTTATAGCTCTTCTAGATAGTATGAGTGCTACAATTAACGATATAAAAGCACCAACCCAAATACCTGGAATAAAGTCTATAAACAAGAAAAAGTCGTAGGCACCATGAAAAATTATGGCAAATAATAAGCCTGTTAAATTGTATAAAACCTTGTTGTTTGAAAACTTAGCTTTACCCATGTAGTATCCCATTAAAATACCAAACGACGCATGTGCTGGTATGGCTGTAAACGCTCTTGAAAGTGCTGTTGCATAACCGCCTTCTAAAACATAAAAAATATTTTCGGTAGCTGCAAAACCCATTGATACCACAACGGCATACACTATGCCGTCAAACGGTTCGTTAAATTCTTTATGCGTTTGCGAATAATACCTAACAATAAGGTATTTGCTAAACTCTTCAGAAAAACCGACTACAAAAAAAGCTTTTATAAATTGTTGTAGTACGCTGGTAGTATTGGTTAATGGTAATATGATGTTGAAAATATAATATAAAATCGTAGTAATTAGGATACTAACAAAACCACCAAGAAGAAAATTATAAAGTAATAATTCTTTAGGTTCTTTTTCGTAGCGGTCTTTAAAATAGATATAAAGAATAACAATTATTATAGGCGTTATGGAAAAGAGTAATAAATCCATCAAAAAAGAAAGTTAGTTTTAATTTATGGCTTGTACAATGGTTTTAAAAACAAATTCGTAATAGGTTTTGTTTGAAGGCACAAAATGGTTGCCTTCACCAATGTTGTTTATAAGGTTTTTTAAAGTGGTAATTGAAACCAATTTTAAAGCTTCAACTTCTTCTTTTTGAGGCGTTAATTTTGTTAATGGCACTTTAAGTTCGGCTATAAATGTATTATGAAATTCATTATCAATAATACCAGAATCATACAACTGAAAGCATTCAAAAACACCAATGCTTTGTAAATCGGTTTCAGAAATTTCTAAACCAATTTCTTCTCTAGTTTCTCTTACGGTAGCTTGTTTTGCAGTTTCACCAGCATCAATATGGCCAGCAACTGACACATCCCACATAAGCGGACAAATACTTTTTTTTGCCGAACGTTGCGATAGTAAAACATGCCCATCTTTTGTGTAAAACCAAACATGTGCTGTGTGATGATAATACCCTTTTTGGTGTATAACCGATTTTAACTCCGATTTACCAAGTGGTTTACCGGTTTTATCTACAATGTCTATGTATTCGTCCATTAAAATCAAAATAAACTAAATATGACCGTTCGAGCGCAGTCGAGAACTACAAATAGGTTATTAAAAGTAGGTTTCGACTTCGCTCAACCAGACAATCTATTATAATTTTTAGTTAGAAATTTTATTTAAAATAACTAAAAGTTTCGCCATCTTTTATGTTAAGCAAACTTTCATAAATAAGTTTTATTACATTCTCAACATCATCTTTATGTACCATTTCAACCGTTGTATGCATGTAGCGTAGCGGAAGTGAAATTAAAGCAGATGCTACACCACCATTGCTATATGCAAACGCATCGGTATCGGTTCCAGTGGCACGCGATAAGGCATTGCGTTGATATGGTATTTTTTTAGCCTCGGCAGTATCGGTTATTAAATCGCGTAATTTTTGTTGTACCGCAGGTGCATAGGCAATTACCGGACCATTGCCAATTTGTAAATCGCCTTGAATTTTCTTTTCAATCATTGGTGTTGTAGTATCGTGTGTTACATCGGTTACAATAGCTACGTTTGGTTTGATAGTTTGCGTTATCATTTCGGCACCACGCAAGCCAATTTCTTCTTGTACTGCATTTACAACATACAACCCAAATGGTAAGGTTTTTTTGTTTTCTTTTAGCAAACGCGCCACTTCAGCAATCATAAAACCGCCCATACGGTTATCTAAAGCTCTACAAACAAATTTATCGCCATTTAAAATATGAAATTCATCAGGATAGGTAATAACGCAACCTACATGAACGCCTAATTTTTCAACTGCATCTTTGGTTTTACAACCACAATCAATAAAAATATTTTCTGGTTTTGGTGGTTCTTCAGCGCCTGTTTTACGTGTATGTATTGCTGGCCATCCAAAAACACCTTTTACAATGCCATTTTTTGTGTGAATATTTACCACTTTACTTGGTGCTATTTGGTGGTCGCTACCGCCATTTCTAATCACGTAAATTAGACCGTCATCCGAAATATAATTTACATACCACGAAATTTCATCGGCATGTCCTTCAATAACAACTTTATACGCTGCTTTTGGGTTAATAACACCCACCGCTGTACCGTAAGTGTCTGTAATAAATTCATCTACATAAGGTTTTAAATAATCCATCCACAGTTTTTGTCCTGTCCATTCATAACCCGTAGGTGCTGCATTATTTAAATATTTCTCTAAAAAGTCCATCGACTTTTTGTTTAAAATGCTCTTCATCGTTTTGTGTTAAAGTTTTGCACTAAATTAATAATATAAATACAAAAAAAATGTTTTAGAAGCTGTAATTTATTAATTTTGAAAGAATATTGCTCTGTATATTTTTATGAAGAATTTTGTTATATATCTGTTTTTGCTATTGCCCATTTTTTTATTTGCTCAAATAAAGGATGAGGAAGAAGATGATACAGAATTTGAATATATGATTATTGAAGGCGATTCTGTAGCGCAAACGGTGGTAAATTTAAATCCTATTTACATTCTTGCAGATATGAAATTTGCCAGTAAAGAAGATAGAATTAGGTATTTAATTTTACGCCGCAAAACCTTAAAAGTATATCCTTACGCAAAACTTGCTGCCGAACGCTTAGATTCTTTAAACGCGCGTTTAGAATCTATGAAAAAGCAAAGTGACAAGAACCGTTATACAAAAATGATTCAAAAATATATTGAAGGTGAGTTTTCAGATGAATTAAAAAAATTAACACGCACTGAAGGTCAAATTTTGGTAAAATTAATACACCGCCAAACAGGGAAAACTACGTTTGGTTTGGTTAAAGAATTGCGTAGTGGTTGGCGTGCATTTTGGTACAACACCACGGCAAGTATGTTTGATATTTCGTTAAAGAAACCATTTGACCCAAAAAATGTTTACGAAGATTATTTAATTGAAGATATTTTACAGCGAAGCTTTAGAAACGGATTGTTAGTAAGACAAAAAGCTGCTGAAGAGTATAATTTTATGGATTTAACCGATATTTGGTTGGATAAGCAGAAAAATAAATAAGTTGTTAGTTTACAAACAAACACCACTACAAGAACGATTAAACGCCATAACCCATGCTATAGGTGCAATTTTTGGTGTATTGGGCTTAATATCACTCATTATTTTTAATGGTAATAAAACCAATTGGAGCTTATTTAGTGTTATTGTTTATGGGTTATCTTTAATTATTCTATTTACAGCATCAACCCTGTATCATTCTGTAAAAGATACTGTTAAAAAGCATTATTTCCGTATTGTAGACCATATTAGTATTTACCTTTTAATAGCTGGTACCTATACACCTGTTTTACTCATTACATTGCATGATAGTTTAGGCTGGACACTATTTTATGTGGTTTGGGGTATTGCTGCTTTTGGTGTTATTTTAAAACTATTTTTCACAGGAAAATTCGAAATATTTTCAACCCTATTATATTTAGTTATGGGTTGGCTTATTGTATTCGATTTTACAAATCTTTCTAAATTGATGCATAGCAATGGTGTATTGTTGTTATTTGCTGGAGGTTTAGCTTATACTGTTGGCATCCTATTTTACGCCATTAAAAAAATTCCATACAACCATGTTATTTGGCATGTGTTTGTGCTTGCTGGTGCTGTATTTCATTTTTTTATGATTTTCTTTTATGTGATTTAGTATGATAGAAATTATTTCAGCCACAACACAACATCAAATTAATCAAATAGCCATTTTAGCCGATGAAATTTGGCGCGAGTATTATATTCCTATGGTTGGAAAACCACAAATTGATTATATGCTTGAAAAGTTTCAATCTGCTGAAGCTATCAAAAATCAAGTTGATACTGGTTTTGAATATTTTATAATTACGTTTGATGCTATTCCTGTAAGTTACATTGCTATTAAAAAGGAAGAGGAAGCACTTTTTTTGAGCAAGATATATGTTTTAAAAAGCTATCGAGGTAAAAAAATAGCGAAAACCGCGTTACAATTTATAGAACAAAAAGCTAAAGATTATAACTTAAAAACCATCAGATTAACCGTTAATATTAACAACGTTACCGCCATTAAAGCATACAATGCATTAGGTTTTAAAAATGCAGATTCTATAAAACTTGATATTGGAAATGGATTTTTTATGGATGATTTTTTAATGAAGAAGGAGTTATGAGTTAATTAACAATTAACAATTAATAATTTTGCCTAAAGCCTAAAGCCTAAAGCCTAAAGCCTAAAGCCTAAAGCCTAAAGCCTAAAGCCTAAAGCCTAAAGCCTAAAGCCTAAAGGCTAAAGCTTAATGCTCAATCACATCCTTGTAGTCTTCAAAAAAAGCTTCGAACAAACTCATTTTTTCATTAAAGAATTCCATCACAATTCGCCATGTGTTTTTGTTGTGTATGGATACTTTCTCATCTAATGGAATGTAAATTCTTGAAATTTCTTTTTCATTTTCAAGCAGATATTCTTCTTCAAATATAGCTTCAGGTAAAAAATCATCAATCAAAATCGATTTTAATGCAACTAATTTTTCCCAATATTTAATTCTGAATTCTAAATCATCTTCCAAATCTAAAGCAACCAGCGCACTTTTAGTATCAAAATGAAATTTAAAGCTAAAACCTTTCAATTTGGTATCATACAAAATCCATTTCCGTGGAAACGATTTCCCGAAACTCGTCCAAAATTCTTGTCGTAATAATCTAGATTCTTCTTTTGAAAACACGGTTTAAGTTTAAATGTATAACAGTTAAAAGTTAGAAAGTTTTTTCATTTTGCTTAAAGGCTCAAATTAAATACGCAATGCCAACGCCAACTACAATAGATATGAATTTTGATAAATTAAACTTGTGTCCTTCGGCACTTTCAAATAAAATGGTGGTAGAAATATGAAAAAAGATACCAATAACAATGGCATTTATTATTTGCGAATACGCTGTAACAGCTTCCCAAGTATTACCAATAAAAGTTCCTAAAGGCGTCATAAATGCAAAAACCAATAAAAACCCAGCAATTTGTGTTTTACTATAGTGCGATTGCATTAAAAACATGGTAATTAATGTTGCAATTGGTACTTTATGTACTAAAATACCATATACCATATCGTTATGGTCGTGTATAGAAAACCCTTCTAAAAAACTATGAATACATAAACTTATAAACAACGACCACGGAAACGCCGTTTCATGTTTATGAATGTGTACATGCCCATGTTCTGCACCTTTCGAGAATAATTCTAAAACCAATTGAAGCATAATGCCACACATAATTATTAAGCCAGCAAGTTTAGTGTCTAGGTGTTCATAAACTTCGGGTAATAATTCAAAAAGTGTTAAAGCTAATAAAAACGAACCACTAAAAGAGAGTAGGAGTTTTATGTTAAATGATTTTTGATTTTTGGTAATGGTAGCCAAAATAAAGCCGATAATAACAGCAAGTATTGGGAAAATAAACTTATACATTTAAAAAAATAACACTTAAATTTAATTAATTATTCTACTTAAAAATCATTACCAAACGTTCAGATGATTTTGCATTAAACTTACGCAATTTATAGTCACCAAACACATCTAATAAATAAACATCTGCTTTTTCAAAAAGCATCTCAAAATCTGTTAAAGTAAAGGCTTTAACACGTTCTTGAAAGTTGTAATTCTCGCCATTGGCAGTAAAGCTAATATCTTTCACAATATAACCATCTTCCACATAACGCTTCAAATTAAAGGCAATGCCATCAACGGTTTTAACTTCTTCGGGCACTAAATTGGCAATAACAAATTCACTATTCATAAAATCAATAACACCAAAACCAGCATCGTTTAAGTCGGTTTTAATAGCTTTAATAGTGTTTAAATTATCTTCATCCTTATCAAAATACCCAAAACTGGTAAACAAGTTAAAAACAGCATCAAACGGTTTATTAAACGGTTTACACATGTCATGCACCTCAAAACGCAAGGTGTCATTTTCAAACTGTTTGGCAAATTTTATGCTATTTTCACTCAAATCGGCACCAGTAACATCAAACCCTAATTCGTTTAAATAAATGGCATGTCGTCCTTTGCCACAAGCTAAATCTAATATTTTACCACCTTCAGGAATATTTAAATAATTGGTAAGCGTATCCATAAAATGCTGCGCTTCCGTTTCATCTCTATCTTTATATAAAATATGGTAAAATGGCGTGTCAAACCAAGAAGTAAACCAAGTTGTAGTGTCTTTATTCATATCAACTTCCTGCGTAGGCAAGAATCTTTTTTTTATTTTTAGGGTTATCCCGAAAAAAATCGAGGTCAAGCTTTCTGCTATATCTTTTTTTCGTGCTTCAAAAAAAGGATGTCGCTTTAAATGCAAAGCATTCACGAATTCATTAGTTTAAAATATAAACAAATGCGTAATCGTTAACCCATTATAAGCAATAGCTAGTTAATTTACCGCAAAATTACGTTATTTTTGCAATCTATTCGAGATAAAAAATGGAAGAAAATTTTAATATGGTAGCCAAAACCCTATTTGGTTTTGAAGATTTATTAGCAAAAGAATTGACACAGCTAGGTGCACAAGACGTAAAAACAGGCGTTCGTAGTGTGTCTTTTTCGGGCGATAAAGGGTTTATGTACAAAGCAAATTTAGGCTTGCGTACAGCTATTAAAATATTAAAACCAATACATACATTCATTGTAAATAATGAACACGATTTGTATAATAACATATACAAAATGCCTTGGGAACAGTATGTAAAACCAACAGGAACTATAGCTGTTGATGCCACAATACATTCTGAGTTGTTTACAAACTCGCTATACATAGCACAAAAAACCAAAGATGCTGTTGTAGATAAATTTAGAGATACCACAGGCGAACGACCTAATGTAGATTTAAAATTTCCTGACGTAAAAATAAATGTGCATATAGATAGGCATCAATGCACTATTTCATTAGATTCATCGGGCGATTCTTTACATAAGCGTGGTTATAAAATAGCCACCAACATTGCACCTATAAACGAAGTATTGGCAGCAGGTTTAATTATGCTATCGGGTTGGGATGGACAAACCGATTTTATGGACCCTATGTGTGGCTCGGGTACCATGCTTATTGAAGCTGCTATGATAGCTTGTAACATACCACCAAACCTGATGCGAAAAGAATTTGCATTTGAACGTTGGAACGATTGGGATGTCGATTTATTTGAAAAAATTGAAGAATCGTTGCTTAATAAAACCCGCGATTTTCATTATAAAATAATAGGATACGATAAAGCACCAAGTGCCGTAACCAAAGCCATTGAAAATGTGAAAAATGCCCAGTTAGACGATTTTATAGCCGTAAAACACGAAGATTTTTTTAAAACCCAAAAAGGAGGCGACGAAAAACTACATATGGTGTTTAACCCACCATATGGCGAGCGTTTAAATATAGACATGCAGGAGTTTTATAAAAATATTGGCGATACCTTAAAACAAAGTTACCCAAATACTGATGCGTGGTTTATAACCAGTAACCTAGATGCTTTAAAACATGTAGGTTTACGCCCTTCTAGAAAAATACAGTTGTTTAACGCAAAACTAGAAGCACGTTTGGTTAAATATGAAATGTATGCTGGTAGTAAAAAGGGTAAGTATATGAAGTAGTAGGGGATTGGGGTTGCGATTATCGTGTTTGTATATGAAAAGTAGCGGATTTTCACGCACTAACTTTTCGGTTAAACACAGACCTTTTTTATATTTATTCACTTTCGCTTAAGCAATTAAAACGCTATTATTTTTATCTGTTGTTAGGCAATGTTATTATTTCCTTTTATGATTTACTCTCAATCCAAATAATCCATCTGAAAAACTTGAAATGTAACCTTTTCGTTTCAAATTAGTTAATAATTCTCTGTTATCGTGTGTGTCTTGAATTTTTGTCCTTTTATCTTTGTTTGTAATTTTTGCATAACTACTATCTAAATTGATTAAGAATTTCTCTATATAAGACTCATCAATGCTAAAAAGATTCTTGTTAAATAATTTAATTCTATTTATAATTGATACACTTTTGTCTAAAATTAAATCTTTTAAAAGCAACTCATTTATACGAAATGAACTATCATTTAATATAAGTTGACTTATTAATTTCAAATTTTCTGAGTTTAATGCAACAGTGTCATTTGAACAAGTGTCCAAAAATTTGAGTTTTTCTAAGTTGTTAAGTATTTCTGATTTTAAGATTAGCTCTAAATCATTTTCATCTAAAACAAGTTCATCAATTAGTTTTATAAACTCGGCCTTATGTTTCTCTAATAACTCAACGCTTAACTTTTTGTAGTTTTCCTTTAAGTTTTCAAAACTTTCAATTGTTGGTCTAATTACTCTGTTCTTTATTAATGAGTGAACTTTTTCCTCATCAAGATTAGCAATGTCTAAGTCGCTATACCAAAAAGGAATTGAATTTGTAATTAAATCAAATGATTCATTATTAATGTTGTTTGATTGCATTAAGATTTTGCATAATACACCATAAATATTTTCGTCATTAACTTTAGTAGGCATTTTTACTTCTGCTAATTTGTTAGCATTTTCAATAATATTAATGAAGCCAATAGTTGAGTCCAATATTTTATCTTCGGATTTTTTGAAAAAGAACAATAAGTTTTCCCATTTAGGCTCTATTTTATTATTTTCAATAATATATGACAGCAAACTATCATTTTCAACAAGTGAAATGTCAGAGATTTTTGTAGCTACTTTTTTTATAACTTCTTTTTTAAGTTTTAAACTTAAATCGGAATGATTTAATAAACCCAAATATGTTTTTTCTTCCTCATTAATATTTGTATCAAGCTTTAAGTAAATATTCTTTATATAGTCATTTATGTAAGCTTCTATGTAATTAATAAGACCATCAGATTTTGAGTTTTTAATTGAAGAATAATTAGAATTATCAAAGCTTACTTGTTCAAATTCACCATATTTTTTTATAAACTTACTAACCATTTTTTCGTTAATTTCATAATGATTATTCTTGTAAATAAACTCTAAAATACTTTCTGGGGAATTCTCAAAGTCTAAATCAATAAATTTTAGTTCTAAATCAGAGATAATATTTACTAGTTTATCATTGTTAGAAGTGATGTTTAAAATTTCAGGATTTTTTGTTAGATAACTTTTGAGATTAGATTGTTTATCTATTTTAATAATAGATTCAATATCTGCATATTCTATGATGTATTTTAACATTTTATTTAATTGTTCAGACAAATAAGTAACATCATTTACATAATATCCCCAAATACCAACCCAATATTCACTTAGAGTTTTAATAAATAGATTTAAATTTTCTGTTATTTCAATAAAACCATTTATAAATAGAATAGAAGTAGAGGATTCATCTTTTAATTTGGTGAAAACATATTCTAAAGGAACCTTATTAGTTCTATGATTTTTAAGTAAAAAATCTAATAAATCATAATTCAAGATAAATTCGGAGTCAAAATCAATTGGATTTATTTTTGGAATTATTTTATCAATTTTTGAAAGTTTATAGTCAAACTCTAATTTTTGTTTGTTCCTTACATTGATAATAAATTTATGGTCATTTCTTGTTATACTACCTTCGTGAAACAAAGAAATGTAATCAATATAATCTTCTGAGATATATCCATTTCTAATTATAGTTGTGATGAAATCTGCATTTAAGTTTTCATTTATATTTAGATCAATTTCTCTGTTTGATTGTAATAATTCAGAAATTTTTAGATTTCTAGTTATAATTTTTTGTTTCTCAAGCTCTTGTATTTCTTTTCTTAAAGAGTTAGACTTATTTGATTGAATATCAATAATTTCTTGTTCATTTAAATCATATGATTTAACGGGGTTTACTAATTTTTCAACTTCAGAAAAAGAAGAGGTAACTTTTTTTTCTTGATAATTAAGGCTGTTGCTATAATAATTATTAACGGGAGTTTGAAAGTAAATTTTATTCTCTTTTAAATATTCAAAATTTTCATCTTTTAATAAATCATCAATCGTGATAATTTTGTTATTAATGATAAATGAATTAAAATTACCTAACGTTTCGATTACTCTAATTATATATAATAGACGAAGTTCTTTTATGCTTTTGATATTTACCGATTCGAGGTTTTTAATCTCTTCTTTCAAAATAGATATTTTCTTTTCAATTCGATTGACTTCTTGACTTACATATTTTGATTTAGCGTTTAGAATATCATATAAGTAACCTTCATTTTTACTTAAAGAGACAAAATCGTTTGGATAGATGTTTTTATAAGTAATTATAGCGAATAATTTATCTTGATTTAATGGAGTTTCTCCTTGTTTTATTTTATACAAATAAAATTCATTAGTTATATTATGAAGTAAACGCATGTCGTCAATAAAAAAGGATATATCGTCAATAAAAGTTTCAGTTAAATTGTAACTATATTTTTTCTTTTTGTGTAGTAAAATTTCACTAGAATTTGATGAATTAATTACTGGAATAACGGGAATTATGAAATCAAAAAACTTAATCCTTTCATTGTCTGAAAACATATCGTCTCTTACGGCATATATGAATGTGATATTTTTCTTTTTGGTTTTTTCGGAGTTGTTTAATAGAAGGTTAATTTCCCTAAGCTTTGTGAAGATTTCAGTTTCTTCAAAACGGTCAAGGTCTTCTATGATTACAACATTGTAAGGTCTTATTGTAAAGAAATAAAGGATTTCATCTAAATGATGGTTTAATATAGATTTATTTATACTTTCTCCAATTCCTATTTCAGCATTTTGAAATTTAAGTTTATTAATTGTTATAGAGCTAATAATTCTAATAGATTTATATGTGATAAAGAAAATACCAATTAAAATTATTGATATGCTACTGTAATGTAATGTGTCACAAGTAAAAACACTTAAAGGATTATCTTTAAAAATACTTTGAATAAGATAAGGGTTAAAATAATTTAATAAAGCTATTATGAATAGTAAAATCCCAAGCGAGGTTAACAGTAATTTTTTAGCACCATAGCTTTTAATTTTTTTAAATCTTGAATCAGGGATATTTTTGTCATCTTCGTGATAAAAAATTTGTTGTAATATACTTGTTTCTATAAGCCTTAAAAGTTCTTCTTTATCTTTTTCAATAAGATTACCTTCTTCATCAAATTTTGGTTTTTTCTCTTTAAATGTTGCTAAAGAAATATTTAGAAATTTTAATTCAGTTCCCTTGTAGTTTTTTTGAAAAGTTTTCAGAATTGTACTTTTACCTGAGCCATAAGGTCCAGTGAGTGCAATGTTTTTGATATCCTCATCTTCACGATTTTCAAGAGCCCATTGTAGAGCTTTTGAGTAATGGCCTTCTTTATCACCGTTAGCAATCGGAGAAAGAGATGAATAATCTAACTTTTCTGCTTTTTTTTCGGAAAATTTGAAATGTAATTTTTCAAGTGTTTTTGAAGCAATTAATAAGAAATTAAGTAGCTTTTTTTTCATAGATGTTTTTTCATCATAATTGTGCCTAACGATATGATATAAAATAGTTTCAATGATTTATATCCACACGATAAGCGAAGTTAGATTTTTCTTACCAAAAAAGCAATACGTAGTTATACGTATTTATTAATAATGCCCGTCATTGCGAGGCACGAAGCAATCTCTCAAATTAAACCTTTACAGTTTTTAAAGCGTAATATATTATTGCTTTTTGTTAATAAATAGGGAGATTGCTTCATTTCATTCGCAATGACGTTCCATAGCGTCATTACGAGGGAAGCATGACCGAAATAATCTGTCTATTTTAAACTATAAACAAAAAAGGTAGCTATTGAAAAGTATCATGAGATTGCTTCACTGTGCTCGCAATGATGAGTATTTTACTGAGGTATTTGCTGGCTCAAGCAATGTAGTGTACCAAAGCCCCAAATAAAATCGGTGGCTGCAATACCAATAATGGCTCTATCAGGAAAACAATCTGCAATAATGTTAAGTGCAACACGGTCGTTAGCATCATTAAAGGTTGGTACTAAAACCGTTTTGTTTAGTATTAAAAAGTTGGCATAACTAGCAGGAATACGAATGCCATCAAACTCTAACGCTTTAGGCATTGGCAAGGTAACAATATTGGGTTGTTTACCGTTTTCTAAAGTGGCAGATTGCAAGCGTTTTAAATTATCTTGTAGTGGCTTGTAATTGGCATCAGTTTTATCGGTTTCAACAACGGTAACAATGGTATCGTCATTCACAAAACGCGCTAAATCGTCTATATGCCCATGTGTATCATCGCCTACAATACCATCGCCTAACCAAATAACGTTGGTTACACCTAAATACTGTTTAAAGGCAGCTTCGTAGTCTTTTTTAGTTAAGCCTGCATTTCGTACTTGGATGCTTGGGTGGAGTAGGCATTCCTCTGAAGTTAATAACGAGCCTTTTCCATTCACATCAATAGCACCACCTTCTAAAATGAAAGGTTTTCCGTTGTATATGGCTTGTTCCAATGGGATATTTAAAAAATTTGCAACTTTAGCAGGAACGTGCTTGTCTAAAGTATAGTTAGTATATTTTGCCCAACCATTAAAGTTGAAGTTTATGGCTTTTCGTTTATTTCCTTGTTTTACAATAATAGGTCCAGAATCGCGCATCCAACTGCGGTTGGTTTTATGAATGATAAACGACACATTTTTTAACTGTACGTGTGCCAATTCTAGCATGCCCGTAACTTTGGTTTTTAGTTTTTCGTTGGCAACAACTAGTATAACTTCTTCAACAGAAGCTACTTTTTTAATAAATTCAACAAACGCCCATTGTACTGCTTCGTATTTCCCAGGCCAATCGTTACCATTATGCGGAAAGCACAATAAAATACCTTGTTGTTTTTCCCATTCAGCAGGAAATATCCAGTTATCGTTCATTTTTGTTTTTTGTAATTAATACTATCTGAATTGTCACCTCGAGCGCAGTCGAGAGGTTATTTAACTTAATAACTTGAAAATTAGGTCTTGACTGCGCTCTACCTGACCATGTATTGTGTGTAAATTAATGCTTCAGCTATTATAAAACGACTATTTATCGATAACACGTTTGGTAATATCGCCGTAGTTTTCGATACGTCTATCACGTAAAAACGGCCAGTTTTGACGCACATTTTCTTGTAAACTTAAATCGACTTCGGCTATTAAAATTTCTTCTTTATCAACCGATGCTTGTGCTAAAATTTCACCCTGTGGACCAGCAATAAATGATGAACCCCAAAATTCGATACCGTTGGTTTCTGGTAAATATTTTTCTAAACCAATGCGGTTTGCTGCTGCCACATAAATACCGTTGGCTACGGCATGACCACGCATAACGTTCATCCAAGCACCTTGTTGGTTTTCGCCATATTGCGCTTTTTCTTGTGGATGCCAACCAATAGCAGTTGGGTAAAATAATACATCGGCACCTTGTAATGCTGTTAATCTGGCAGCTTCAGGATACCATTGATCCCAACAAATTAAGGTACCAATAGTTCCTTTTTTAGTAGGGAAGGCCTTAAAGCCAATATCACCAGGTGTGAAATAGAATTTTTCGTAAAAATGCGGATCGTCTGGAATGTGCATTTTTCTATACAAACCAGCTTCTGTACCATCGGTATCAATAATGTAAGCACTATTGTGGTACACACCAGCCATACGCTTTTCAAAAAACGGTACAATAATAACAACACCAAGTTCTTTGGCTAGTTCACTAAAAGCAATAAAAGATGTGCTATATAAAGGTTCTGCAAGCGAAAAATTTTCAACATCTTCACTTTGGCAGAAATAATGACTGCTATATAATTCGGGTAACGATATAACTTCTGCACCCTGTTTAGCAGCATCTTTAACCCATTGAATGCATTTTTTTAAATTGTTTTCTGGCGTATTATTCAAGTTTAATTGAATTACGGCTATTTTGTATGTGTTTTTAGGCATTACGTAAAATTGAAAATTTATACAAATATATAATTTTTAAAAAAGAACTATTTATCCTTCTTATAAAGCGGAATTCGGTATGCTAAACTATAACTAAAACCAGTACCAATACCGCTACTATCGTAGGTTTTATTAAACCCAGGAATGTAGAGGTTTTCAAAATTATTGGGTTCGGTTTCACTAGCCAACACTTTAAGTTGTACGTTTAAACCAAGATATAGGTTTGTTAATAATTCTGCTTTGATGCCAAGTATAATTTCTCCCCAAAAAGCGGTTAAACCGTTGTATTCTTTTAAATCGGTTGAACTAAATTGTGGCGACCAATATTGGTTTGTATTGTATATGGTATAGCTATTTAAGTTATGACTAAATGTACTGGCACCAACACGAAAACCTGCATAAATCATGTTATCCATATCTAACCAATTTTGATACATGTTATAGTCAATACCTGCTTTTAAATAGCTTCCGTTGGTTGTTACATTTAAATAATCGGTTGTGGTTTGTTTTTCTTCAATGCCTATTTCACCAGCTATATATAAACGCTTTTTTAGACGAAAATCTGCCGAAACTTCAAAGCCTGTATAATCATCATCAACAAAAGAGCGTATTAGTTTGCCAATATCGCCACCAACACGAAGTCCGTATTTTTCTTTAATTTTGATAGAATCTTTAGCTGTTTTTGAAATACTATCGTTTTGAGCGTTTATAGACACAGAAAACAAAAGCATACACGTTAGGCTACTAATGATATATGTTAAAATGTGTTTCTGTTTCATCTTCTACAGATTGGTTATCGTTTAAAGGTTGTCTTGATTTTATCCAGTTATTGCCATCAGGTTCAATAACAAATGTTACGTTTTTAAATATGGTTTTGTAGCCACAAGCGCGCGATACATAAACTTCTTCTCGGGTGTAATTTATTGTAATGGTATCTTTATTACCATCATAAAAATCGTCGCTGGTATCATCAGGCGTACCGTTGGTATTTATAAAAGCATCTTTAATAAGTATATATTGCGTTGTATTAGCATCGGTTTTTAAAGGCAGTTCAATTTTTGATGCCGATATAATACCATTTGTAAGTATAAAATCATTTCCAACACCACCAATTACTAATTTGGTAATTGCCTTTATGTTTTCAGGATTGTTAACATCGTAGGCTTCAATTATTAAATTAGGCGTTGTTGAGGTACTTGCAGAGCAAATATCGTCTGGTTCGCAACTTAACGTAATGCCAATGCCTACACAGGTTATTAGTATTAAAAGGAAACTTATTTTTTTCATTAATTTCTTTATTGTTTGTTGTTAAGTTGTTAGGATTTAAAAACAGCTAACCAGCTCTACGACTAACAACTTATCGTTTTTCCAAAAGCACTACATTTTCCACATGAAATGTTTGCGGAAACATATCAACAGCTTGGGTTTTTGTTACTTTGTACATCGCATCCATTAACTCTAAATCTCTAGCTTGTGTAGCACTATTACAGCTTACATAAACTATTTTTTTAGGAGCAATATTTAGTATTTGTTGTACCACATCTTTATGCATACCATCACGAGGCGGATCGGTAATAATAACGTCTGGTTGCCCATGTGCGGTTATAAATTCACTATTAAAAACATGTTTCATATCGCCTACAAAGAATTCAACGTTGTTTATGTTATTTAATTGTGCATTTTCTTTAGCAGCAGTAATGGCATCTGGTACAGCTTCAACACCAATTACTTTTTTAGCTTGTTTTGCAACAAACTGTGCAATGGTTCCTGTTCCTGTATATAAATCGTATACCAATTCGTCGCCTTTTAAACCTGCAAAATCTCTTGTTATTTTATACAATTCAAATGCTTGATTTGAGTTTGTTTGGTAAAACGATTTCGCATTTATTTTGAATTTCAAACCTTCCATTTCTTCAAAAATGTGGTCTTCACCTTTATAGCAAATAACGTCTTGGTCGTAAATAGTATCGTTTGCTTTTCCGTTGATGATGTATTGTAACGAGGTTATCTGAGGAAAGGTTTCAGCAAGAAAATCTAATAACAAAATACGTTTAGCTTTATCTTCTTTAAAAAATTGAATAACTACCATCACATCGCCAGTACTAGAAGTTCTAATCATCATAGTACGAAGAAAACCTGTTTGATTTCTGGTGTTGAAAAATTCAAACTTATTATCAAGTCCAAATTGCTTTACTGCATTTCTAATAGCGTTTGAAGGATCGGCTTGTAAATGGCATTTTTTTATGTCTAAAATTTTGTCCCACATACCAGGAATATGGAAACCTAAAGCGTTTCTATCACCCAAATCGGCATCCGATTGTACTTCCTCTAGCGTTAACCAACGACTATCACTAAACGAAAATTCCATTTTATTTCTATAGAAATATTGGTTAGCTGAACCTAAAATGGGTGTTATTTCAGGTAGTTCAATATGTCCAATGCGGGTTAAATTATTGGTAACTTCCTTTTGTTTGTAAAACAATTGGTGTTCATAACCCATATCTTGCCACTTGCAACCACCACAAACACCAAAATGTTCGCAAACTGGAGTTGTTCTTTTATTAGATAATTTATGAAACGTGGTAGCTTTAGCTTCATAATAGGCTTTTCTAGCTTTAAATGTTTGTACATCTACCACATCGCCAGGTACCGTATTTGACAGAAAAATAACTTTACCATCGGGTGCTTTAGCTATAGTTTTGCCTTTAGCACCAGCATCTAAAACTTCAATATTGGTGAAGGCTTGTTTTTTTGTTCTTTTTGACATGCTGCAAAAGTAATGAAACCTGTAAAGATTAACGATTTTTGATTAACGATTTTTGAATGCTTAGTTACAAAGTTTTAAAGTATTAAAGTTGAAAATAGGTTAATTGATAAAGCATTATATCAAACATTTGATAATCAGTATCTTTTAAATTTTACCACCTTGCTACTTTAAAACTTCAAATAATATTTATTAACTTGCATGTCTATCCGGGGATGATTTCTCTCCCACGCTGCTTTTTCGAATACTTCGAGAAAATAAAGGTACAGAAGGAATGGTTATTTTACTCGCTAAGCGAGATTTAATTAGATTTTTTTATGTTTTTTAATACGTAAAACAGTCTTTTAAAGCATTAACTTTAAATTAAAAAAATGGCTATTTTAGAACAATTAACTTCGCAACAGGCGATTGATTTAGAAAAAAATTACGGATCAAACACGTATCATCCATTACCAGTAGTTTTGAGTAAAGGCGATGGTGTATTTGTTTGGGATGTGAATGGAAAAAAGTATTATGATTTTTTATCGGCATATTCTGCTGTAAACCAAGGACATTGCCATCCAAAAATTGTAAATGCATTAATTAAACAAGCACAAACCTTAACGCTAACTTCTAGAGCATTTTATAATGATATGCTTGGAAAGTACGAAAAATTTGCGTGCGAGTATTTTGGTTTTGATAAGTTATTACCCATGAATTCTGGTGCCGAGGCTGTAGAAGCTGCGATAAAAGTATGTAGAAAATGGGCTTACGAAGTAAAAGGTGTTAATGAAAATAATGCTAAAATTATTGTTTGCAACAAAAATTTTCATGGGCGTACAACAACAATCGTATCATTTTCAAGTGATGATACAGCAAACAAAAATTTTGGTCCGTACTCAAACGGGTTTATAAACATCGATTTTGATGATTTAAACGCACTTGAAACTGTATTAAAAAACAATACGAATATTGCAGGTTTTTTAGTTGAACCCATACAAGGTGAAGCTGGCGTATATGTACCACAAGAAGGTTATTTGAAAAAAGCAAATGCCTTATGTAAACAATACAATGTATTATTTATTGCAGATGAAATACAAACGGGTATTGCCAGAACAGGTAAACTGTTGGCGGTAGACCATGAAAATGTAAAACCAGATATTTTAATATTAGGAAAAGCATTAAGTGGTGGTGTGTATCCGGTTAGTGCTGTTTTAGCAAATAATAATGTTATGAATGTTTTAACTCCAGGAACTCATGGAAGTACCTTTGGTGGAAATCCGTTAGCTGCAGCTGTTGCTATTGCCGCTTTACAAGTAATTAAAGATGAAAATTTAGCTAAAAATGCGGATGAATTAGGAAAACTATTTAGAAGTGAGTTAAACAAGTATATTGAAACGAGCTCCATAGTAAATTTAGTAAGAGGAAAAGGTTTGCTTAATGCTATTGTAATTAACGATACTGAAGATAGCAAAACCGCTTGGAATATTTGTTTAGCATTACGCGATAATGGTTTACTGGCAAAACCAACACACGGAAACATTATTAGGTTTGCGCCACCATTGGTAATGACTGAAGAGCAATTGCTAGACTGTGTTGCTATCATTATTAAAACACTTAAGCAGTTTGAAAATTAAAAACAAAAAGGCTCACAAATTTGTGAGCCTTTTTATTAGATATAATTTTTTATTATTGACCGCTTACACCTTTTTGGTAACCTTCCATAAAGCCTTTTATAACTTCCTGTCTTTTTTCCCAACCGCCAGTTGATAAATCATAAATATTATATAGTAATGTTACTGCACATATAATAGTAATTACTAAAGCTACTGTTTTTGCAGTATTCATTGCATTTATATCACCTTCGTAATCATCAGGATTTAATTGCGCATCTTTTACTTTGTTTGATGCCATAAAATAAGCTGGACCAGCTAAAAATACGCCAAGGCCACCTAAGCAACAACATAGTAAACCAAATATTGATAATACGTAAATTAGAGTCGTGTTAAGATTTTTTTTCATGGATTTGTTTTTAGATTTTCTTGATTATAAAACTTGTTATAATTATAAAAACAGTAGCTATAGCGAGTGCGTTTATAATTTTATTCGAATTTTTAAATTTAAATAAAAAATTTATACCTATAATCACAAATAAAGGAATTAGTGTATAAATAGCAGGATACATATAAAATGCACCAATAAAATCACCATGAAGTATTAAGCTTACCGAGCGTTGCATGCCACAACCCATACACTCAAAACCAAAAAGTTTTTTGTTTAAGCAAGGCAACATGTAATCTTCTAAGGAGGACATTTTATAATTTTGAATTTTTCAAATTTAAAAAAATACTACATACCATGCATAATTGTTTTATTAATTTTGAATTGTAAATATTTAGAAATATTATCATTTTCAAAGAGACTTAACTCTAATTTTAATGTATTTTTATACCTAATTAATCGAAATTTTAACAATGAAATATTTAAATTATATAATTATAATTCTCGGTGCTATTGTAGCTATTTATGCTAAAACGGGCACAGAGCAAAACCAGTATATTTTAATAGGTGGTATTATGTTGCTTATGATAGGCGTTTACAGAATTTCGAAAACAATACCAAGTAGGCAAGATGAAGATGCTAATTTAGACGAAAACGAAAACTAAAAATTATGATTTTTAAAGTAGGTGATAGCGTTTTAGTTTTAGATGAAGCTATGACGGGTATTATTAAAAAAATAGTTGGAAATACTATTTCAATTGAAACAAACGATGGGTTTTTGCTTGATTTTGAAAGTAACGAGCTAGTTAAAAGAACCCCAGAAGTTAGTTTAAAGAAAAACGTTTTTTCGCATGCAAATCCTAATACAGCTATAAAGGAAAAGGAATTATCAGTAAAAAGAAAGCAAGTTAAAACCAAGCCAAAAGAGCGTTTTGTACCTACAATGGAAGTGGATTTACATATTCATCAATTGGTTAAATCATCAATAGGAATGACTAATCACGATATGCTAACACTTCAGCTAGATACAGCAAAACGCCAATTAGATTATGCCATATCAAAACGCATTCAAAAAATGGTTTTTATTCATGGTGTTGGTGAAGGCGTGCTTAAAGTTGAATTAGAATATTTGTTTGGCAGATATAGTAATATCAAATTTTACGATGCCAATTACCAAAAATATGGTGTTGGCGCTACTGAAGTTTATATTTACCAGAATACGGTTAACGACTAATTAAACGTTGCTACTTTTGTTCTAGAGCTAGATAATTTTCCGTTTTCTAAAACACCAAAATCAAACACATCCAACGAAATTATTTCTAAATTAAAGTTTGAAACCGTTAGTGTTACAACATACGTTTCATAAATTGTGTGTACTCTAAAAGCAGTTGCTGGTACTCTTGTTGCAACGGCTGGGTTTAAATAGTCGGGTAGCAGTATGCTAATGTCGTTTGCAGGATTTTGGTCTTGTGACTGGTTTTCTTCATCACGTGTTAAAACACCATCGCCATCATCATCAGTATCTAAATAATCAGGAATGCCATCTTTATCGGTATCTTGAGCATCACTTAAATCGTTATCGCCATTTGGGTTTGGTTTTTCATCTTTTGTAAGCACGTTATCGCCATCATCATCTACATCTAAATAGTTAGGAATGCCGTCTTTATCAGTATCATCATCTTCTAAATTACCGTTTCCATTAATATCTTCTAAAGCGGCAGGAATGCCATCATTATCATCCTCTGTCAAAACAGTTTTTATATGTACTTTTCCGCTAGTACTAACCAAATCTTTTTTAATTTTTATTTCAGAAAGTGGTATGTCATTACAAAACAAATTATTTGGCAAGGTTGTATTGCTATATGTTCTGTAATTAAAAACATTTGTGGCACTTAATTGAAAATCGGCTTCATAAATATTATCATCTTCAACTTCTAAAATATCTTCAATTGTTAACCCAGAAATTTTTATTGATAAAGATTCTGAAGGATCGTTTCTTGTTTTATAAAACACTAAACCATCGGTTCCGCAAGCTTGAAAGGTGTTATCAAAATCAAATTCAACATTAATAATATCGCCATCACTACAAGTATAAAAGCTTAAAACGGTAATGGATAGAATAACAAAAAATAACTTACGCATCAGGTTTGGGTTTTCTTCACAAAAATAAACGAATTGTTAATTATAACGTAGCTTATTAATAATAATTTTATTCTAAGTATTTTTGGGGTCTAAAAAAGTAATATGCAACAGGTTTATTTTGACAATGCAGCAACTACGCAACTACGTAGTGAAGTGATAACAGCTATGGTTGAAGTTATGAATAATAACTATGGTAATGCTTCATCTTCACACAGTTTTGGTAGATCGTCTAAGTCATTAATCGAAAAAACAAGAAAAGCTGTTGCAAGTTATTTAAACGTATCGGCAGGTGAAATAATTTTCACGTCTGGTGGTACAGAAGCTGATAATTTAATATTACAAAGTGCTGTTCGCGATTTGAAAGTTACACACATTATAACATCAAAAATTGAACACCATGCAGTTTTGCATACCATAGAACAACTAGTAAAAGACTATAAACTAGTTGTGAGTTATGTAGATTTGAAACCAAATGGAAAAATTGATTATTTGCATTTAGAAACTTTATTGAAACGTGAAGCGAAAACCTTAGTGAGTTTGATGCATATTAATAATGAAATTGGTAACATACTAAATATTAAAAAAGTAGCCGATTTATGCAAAGCGAATGATGCTTTATTTCATACAGATGCAGTACAGTCGGTTGGGCATTATAATTTAGATTTACAAGATGTTAAAGTAGATTTTTTAGCTGCTGCAGCGCATAAGTTTCATGGCCCAAAAGGTGTTGGTTTTGCGTTTATTAGAAGAAATTCTGCTTTAAAACCATCTATTTTAGGTGGAGAACAAGAGCGTGGACTTAGAGCAGGCACCGAAAGTGTGCATAACATTGTTGGTATGGAAATGGCTTTAAAATGTGCTTATCAAAACCTAGAAAAAGAAACGGAATATATAAAAAACTTAAAGCAATACTTTATTTCATCAATTGAGAAAAATATTCCCAATGCTACCTTCAACGGAAAGTCTGGTAACTTAGAAAAAAGCACATACACGCTAGTAAATGTGTGTTTACCAATACCACCTAAAAAAGCTGCAATGTTACTTTTTCAGTTAGATTTAAAAGGCATTGCATGTTCTAAAGGTAGTGCTTGCCAAAGTGGAAGCAATCAAAACTCGCATGTGTTAACTGAAATTTTAAGTGAAAATGATTTGCAAAAGCCATCTATTCGTTTCTCATTTAGTATTTACAATACCAAAGAAGAGATAGATTATGTGGTTGGTGTTTTAAAAGCGTTTGTTGAATAACTAAAACTTCATAGTTGTTCTAATATTAAAAACGCGCGGTGTTAAATAATTAGGAATAGCATATTGACGTTTTGTATAAACATCGCGAACCCAAGTGTTTGTTATAGAGTTTTGAACATCAAACATGTTGTAAATTTCAAATCCAAACGATAATTCTTTAAATGGTTTTTTCCAACCGCTATCAAATTGTTTTTTATCATCAACCAAAACAAATTGTAAGCCTAAATCGGCACGTTTATAATCGGGTAAACGGTTTTGGTAATCGTATGGATTAGCATAACTTGGTGAACCTCCTGGTAATCCTGTATTGTAAACTAAGTTTAAATACATTTTCATATTAGGTACATTTGGCACATAATCTTGAAAAAGGGCTGCAAACTTTAAACGTTGGTCTGTTGGTCGTGCTATATAACCTTGGTTATTTATGTTTTCTTCAGTTTTTAAATACCCAAAACTAAACCACGACTCGGTTCCTGGAACAAATTCACCATTTAATCGCATGTCTAAACCATAGGCATACGCTTCAGCATTGTTATTTGCTGAATAACGAATACGAACATTTTCTAGGGTATACGGATTTACATCCGTTAGTTTTTTATAATACGCTTCAGAAGTTAATTTAAATGGTCTATCCCACATTTTGAAGCTGTAATCGTTTCCTAATACTAAATGAAACGATTGTTGCGCTTTTACATTAGGTTGAACAACACCGTTTGCATCACGCAGTTCTCGGTAAAATGGTGGTTGGTAGTATAAACCAGCAGCAATTCTAAAAAGCATGTCTTTTTCCCAATACGGTTTTATAGCAAATTGTACTCTAGGGCTAAATACAGTTTGGTTTGATGAAGCCGAATTATCATCGTTAACCGACCAATTATGTACACGCACACCAGCATTGTACCAAACATCGCTTGTGCCTAAAGTAGCACGTTTACTCCATTGTGCATAGGCTTGAATTCTATTTATTTGTGTGTAATTGGTAGCTCTTACATTTTGAAAAGCTTCTAATGGTCCACTATAAGGTGTGTAAGGTTGCTCGTTTGTAGGTAGTGTTTTTGGTGGTCTGATAGAAAACCCAGCTGAATCGATAACTTCCCATTCTATAAGTCTATCACGAATATCTTCATTGGTATATTTTAATGACCATTCAATGCGGTTATCATTAATATTAAAATCGCCTTTATGTTCTATATTGGTTATTAAAGCATCTAAATCGTTTCGCCCGTGGTTAAGTTGACTGCCAACACCTCGGCTAAACTCAACCTCTCCTAAACCTTCTTCACCTATATTTGTGTTAACTTCTCCAAGTCTGTATTGTGCTAAAATATCAAAATATTCCTCTTCTGTGGTGTGGTATCTAGATGCTATTAGTTTTAAAGTTAAATCGTTATTTGCAAAATAAGTTCCTTTAAAAGCACCAAAATAAGTTTGGTAACGGTCTTTTTCTTGACCTTCATAGTATACTAAAAGCGCAATAGGATCGGTTAATGTTCCAAAATTGGTTTGACGTGTTTGTGGTTGGTAATTGTATTTGTTTATAGAGGCATTTCCTAAAAAATTCAAATGAAATTTACTAGAGAATTTATAAGTGAAATATGCTTGAGCATCTGCAAACGATGGTTTAAAATTGGTTTCAGTTTCTTTAGCATTTACAAATAAACTGTTATCGCGGTAACGTAAACCAACAATGCCCGAAAATTTTGAATCTTTACTAATGTTTTCAATAGAAAGGCTTCCACCAAGTAAACTAAAATCGGCATTAACTTCAAATTGATACGGGTTTTTATAGGTAATATCTAAAACAGATGATAATTTATCGCCATATTTTGCTTGAAAACCACCTGCCGAAAAATCGACGTTTTGCACCATATCTGTATTTACAAAACTTAAACCTTCTTGCTGTCCAGAGCGTACTAAAAACGGACGATATACTTCAATATCATTTACATACACCAAATTTTCGTCGTAATTACCACCGCGTACAGCGTATTGTGTACTTAATTCGTTATTGTTACTAACACCAGGAAGCGATAATAATAGATTTTCAACACCAGCATTGGCGCTTGGTATTTTACGTATTGTTTCAGGTTTTAAAGTTATGATGCCTTCCACATCGCGTTGGCGTTTATTGGTTACTACTACGGCAGCAATTTGTTCAATTGATGTGCTCATAACTGGGTTAAATTCATAATCTTCACCATTTTTTAAATTAAAAGTGCTGATTACTTTTTTGTGTGAAATATGTGTAAATTCAACCAAAACATCTTGGTTTGCAGGTATTTCTAAAATATAAAAACCATTAGCGTTTGTAGTTGTGCCTTTGGTTGTTGTTTTAATGTTTACGTTGGCTATTGGAACGTTAAATTCATCTAAAATAACACCTTTTATAGTTGCGGTTTGCGAATTACTTAACCCAATGACTGAGAAAAAGAATAAGGTAAAAACTAGAAATTTTGTTTTCAAATTTTGTTGTAATTTATTTTCTGTAAAAAACTGCTTCAAAAGTAGCACTATTTCCAACATTATCGGTTACAATTACTTTTAAATTATTCTTACCTTCGCTAATAGCATTATCATTAAAATCGTGTGTAAGTGTGTCGGTTTTATAATCGTATTCCATTAATATCCATTTACCATTTACAGTAGCACGGTAGTTAGAAATTCCAGAAAGTGCATCGTCTATTTTAATTTTTAAAAACCTGTAATTGCTTAACCATTGTCCGTCTTTAAAGTTAATTGCGGTAATAGTTGGGCTTACAGTATCGGTAGCTAGGGCATAAGTACCAAGTGTTTTTGTACTGGTAGATAGTATGTTGCCATTTCGTTTGGTAGAAGAATACAAAGGGTATTTTTTATAGCCAACCAAACGCGCAATGTATAGTTTGTTTTTATCAACATCTCTATAACTGCTAATATCGTAGTTTATAGTGAAATTTTTTCGAGTAGGTACAATATCTTCATGTAAAGTTAAAGTGTCATTTTTTACATCAAAATCAATATAAAAATTCTCATAAAAGGTATCAGGATAAAAATCAACCGATACATTTCCAGATTTCAAATTGGTACTTTGGCTAGCTGTTATATAATAAGGAGTAATTTTAGGTTTTACAGGGTTTGTAACCAAAGTTTTTTTGCCTTTTATATTTATGTAAACAAATGATTCATTGTTTTTAAAATCGGACACACGTATTTTGTAAATTGAGGAAACACTGTCATTAATGGATATAATACCATCATTTAAAGTTGGTTTTAAAATACTTAGAGGATTATTTTTTTTGAACAATTTTTGAATGCGTTCTCTTTTAGTTGTATAATGTTCATAATCGATATATTGATTAATGCAACCAGATTCATCAAATGAAAACACACTAAAATCAACTTCAAAATTTTGATTTCCGTTAAGGTATGTTTGAATATTAAACACACCATTTGAGTTTGCAGCTAAATCTTGTCTATCAGTTGTTTCAATACCAAAACCAATATTGCCAAAAGCTTCAATGCTTTCGGTGGTATAATCGCCACTTTTTAGCGGAATTAGTCTTAATTTTTGTTTAGAATTTAATTTGTTTACTGAAGCATTTTCATCTAAAGGAAATGCATAAATGGTACTAACAATAGGTTTTGAAGAATCTTTAATATCCAATCCAAACAGCATAGGATTCATGGGTCGTTCATCTTTATCACGAATTTCGTAATGCAAATGCGGTCCGCCAGAACCACCAGTATTACCGCTATAAGCAACTAAACTTCCTTTTGTAACAGGCAACGTTTCAGCGTTTGGAAACAATTCAATCTCAAAAGTTTCTTTCTCATATTGTTGCTTTTTAATATAAGCTTCAATTTCTGGTGAAAATTGTTGTAAATGCCCATAAACCGTTGTATAGCCGTTAGGATGCATAATATATAATGCTTTTCCAAAGCCAAAATGACTCAATTTTATACGACTCACAAAACCATCGGCGGCAGCAATAACATTTAAACCTTCGCGTTGTTGCGTTTTAATATCTAAACCCGAATGAAAATGATTGGAGCGTAATTCACCAAAGTTTCCAGCAAGTATTAAAGGAATTTCAAGTGGCGAACCAAAATAGTATTGCGGATAATTATTTTGAGAATACGTAATTATTGAGGAAACTAAAAAAAGATATAGGATTAATCGCATATAAAAGGAGTTCGTGCTAAAATATTAATAAGTTGTGAATGTGCAAAAGAATAAAACAAAAAACAAAAATCAAGCCATAGTATTGATTTTGAGGAATAACGAAATTTTTAAAATTTTATTGAAAAACAATTGTAATTTATAAACAGGTATGTTAACTTTGTGAGATAAGTATTGAAATTTGTAAATGAGTAATATTGAAGATATTGTAGATTCGTTAGAAAACAAAATTAGTAAAGTATTACATAAATTAGAACTTTTGAAGCTTGCAAACTTGAAATTGAATGAAGAATTAGAAATTTCAAAGCAAGAAATTCTTAGCCAAAAAAAACAAATTGTAAATTGGGAAGAAAAATATGAAGCTCTAAAAATGGCAAATACAATGCTTGGTAGTGACGATAATAAAAGAGAAACTAAGCTTAAAATAAACGCATTAATTAGAGATATTGATCATTGTATTGCTCAATTATCTGAATAAGCAACTAAAATCAATGTCAGAAAAGCTTAAAATAAAGCTATCTATAGCTAATCGAGTATATCCTTTAACCATTGATGCAAGTCAAGAGGAAGGTTTACGTAAAGCAGCTAAAAACATTGATGCCATGATAAAGCAATTTGAGCAAAGTTATTCTGTTAGAGATAAACAAGATGTATTGGCAATGTGCGCATTACAATTTGCATCTCAAGTAGAACAGAAGTCTATTGATAGAGAGAGTGTTAGCGAGCATGTAGAAGAAAAACTAAATGCTTTAAACAGTTTATTGCAATCTCATTTAGTCTCTTAAACGTTCTTTAAAAGAAACTAAAAAAGTTACTGCCTACATTAGATATTTTTTTTGATAAACTCAACGTTAATTCTTTAAAAAGGGTGAGTTTAAGTTGTAAAAGCATGCTGCATCTACTGAATTTATTTCAGTACCTAGCAGATCCTTGATCAGCTTGTTAACCCTAAACTTGTTTTTAAGGAGTTTATACAAAACTTTAAACTGGTGTAGGCTTTTTTATATATACTAATTAACTAAACACAAATGGATAACTCAATTATATTGATAGCTGTAGGCATACTAGTTGGCCTAATTTTAGGCTTTATTATTGCTAAAGTATTGGAGAAAAACAATGCATCAAAACTTGTTAAGGAAGCAAAAAAGAGTGCTACTTTAATTTTAAAAGAAGCCAATAGCGAAGGCGAATCAATAAAAAAAGATAAAATTCTTCAAGCGAAAGAAAAGTTTATCGAATTAAAATCTGAACACGAAAAAGTAATCTTCGCCCGCGATAAAAAAATGGACGAAGCTGAAAAACGTACGCGTGATAAAGAATCTCAAGTATCAAATGAACTAGCTAAAACTAAAAAACTAAACGAAAGTTTGGAAAGTAAGGAGAAAGACTACGCTCATAGATTAGATGTTTTAGAAAAGAAACAAGAAGAAGTTGATAAACTACATAAAAGTCAAGTACAACAATTGGAAATAATTTCTAGTCTTTCTGCTGAAGATGCAAAAAATCAATTAGTAGAATCTTTAAAAGGTGAAGCTAAAAATGATGCCATGGCATTTATTCAAAGTGCAATGGAAGAAGCTAAATTAACTGCCGAACAAGACGCTAAAAAGATTATTATTAACACTATTCAACGTATTGGAACCGAAGAAGCAGTTGATAACTGTGTGTCTGTTTTCAATATAGAATCTGATGATGTTAAAGGACGTATTATTGGTAGAGAAGGTAGAAATATTCGTGCTATTGAAGCTGCAACAGGTGTAGAAATTATTGTAGATGATACGCCTGAAGCTATTATATTATCATGTTTTGATTCTGTTAGACGTGAAATAGCGCGTTTATCATTACATAAATTAGTAACCGATGGCAGAATTCACCCAGCAAGAATTGAAGAAGTTGTTGAAAAAACAACCAAACAGATAGAGCAAGAAATTATTGAAGTAGGTAAACGTACCGTTATAGATTTAGGAATTCATAATTTACATCCTGAACTTATTAAAATGGTAGGTAGAATGAAATACCGTTCATCTTACGGACAAAACCTATTACAACATTCACGCGAAGTTGCTAAACTTTGTGGTGTTATGGCAGCAGAATTAGGATTGAATCCAAAATTAGCTAAACGTGCTGGTTTATTACACGATATAGGTAAAGTGCCAGATGCTGAAACAGATATGGAAACACCACATGCTATTTTAGGTATGCAATGGGCTGAGAAATTTGGTGAAAAAGATGAAGTTTGTAACGCTATTGGAGCGCATCATGATGAGATAGAAATGAAATCATTGTTAGCACCAATTGTACAAGTTTGTGATGCTATTTCAGGTGCACGTCCAGGTGCACGTCGTCAAGTTTTAGATAGTTATATTCAACGTTTAAAAGATTTAGAAGATATTGCTTTTGGTTTTAATGGTGTTAAAAAAGCATACGCTATTCAAGCAGGTAGAGAATTACGTGTTATTGTGGAAAGTGAAAAGGTTGACGACCAAAAAGCAGCCGATTTATCATTCAGTATTTCTCAAAAAGTACAAACCGATATGACGTATCCTGGTCAAGTTAAAGTAACTGTTATAAGAGAAACAAGAGCGGTTAATATTGCCAAGTAATACTTTCTGCAAAAACAGGAATCTTAGTTATAATAAATTAAAAATCCAGCATTATGCTGGATTTTTAATTTTGCATAAAGCATAAAGTTTACTTCCTAGGATGATATTTTTCAACAACCTTTGTTAAATGGCTCTTATCTAAGTGCACATAAATTTCGGTAGTAGTAATGCTTTCATGCCCAAGCATTAATTGTATGGAACGTAAATCGGCATTATTTTCTAATAAATGAGTAGCGAATGAATGCCGAAATGTATGTGGAGAAATACTTTTTTTAAGTCCTATTTTTTCAGCCAGTTGTTTTATAATAGTAAAAACCATAGCTCTAGTTAGCTGTTTTCCTGTATGATTTAAAAACAGAGTATCTTCAAAACCAGCTTTTACTTTTATATGTGTTCTAACTTCATTTTTATAAATATTAATATATTTTTGGGTGTCGGCAACAATAGGAACAAAACGTTGTTTGTCGCCTTTGCCGGTTACTTTTATAAAGCCTTCATCAAAAAACAAATCAGATATTTTTAGGTTTGTTAATTCACTAACACGTAAACCACATCCATATAAAGTTTCTAAAATAGCTTTGTTGCGCTGCCCAATATATATACCATTATATATTTGCGATAAATCTATCGCATTAATTAAACTGTCAATTTCATTTATGCTCAAAGTATCGGGTAATTTTCTTCCAATTTTTGGAGATTCAATTAGTTCAAGTGGATTTATAGTTATATAATCTTCAAAAACCAAATAGTTAAAAAAACTTCGTAACCCTGAAATTAAGCGCGATTGCGAGCGTGTATTAACAACTTTTGCAGTTTCATAAATAAATTGTTGAATTATTTCAGTTGAAATTGAAATAGGAGAAACATTAATGTTATTAACTTCTAAATAAGCAATTAGCTTATTAACATCAAGACTATAATTTTCTATAGAATTTTTTGATAAACCACGTTCTATTTTTAAATATAACCGATAATCTTTTAATGCATTTTGCCATTTCATGGATGTAAAAATATGAATAATTAAATCTAATAGTTTTAATTTTTAATATATTTACTGCATGAAAAAACTAATAATCATTAATGGTCCAAACTTAAATCTTTTGGGTAAACGTGAACCAGCAATTTACGGTAGTTTAACGTTTACAGAGTTTTTTGAAGAAGTAAAAAGTAAATACCCAACAGTTCAATTAGACTATTTTCAATCGAATATTGAAGGTGTTATTATTGATAAACTACACGAAGTTGGTTTTAGTTTTGATGGCATTATTTTAAATGCAGGTGCTTATACACATACGTCTATAGGTATTGGAGATGCCATAAAAGGTATTGAAACTCTTGTAGTTGAAGTACATATTTCTAACACATTTGGTAGAGAGGAATTTAGGCATCAATCATATATTTCGCCTAATGCAAAAGGTGTTATTCTTGGTTTTGGTTTGCAGAGTTACGAGTTGGCTATTCAAAGCTTTTTAAGCCCAACCTAGCCTCACCAAAGGGGGAGGAACCTTGCTCGAATGAAGAAAAAAATGCGATTCTTGAATTAAAGAATCGCATTTTTTATAATTATATTTTGTTTTTATTACCAGCAGAGTGGAAATTCCTCCCCTTTGGGAGGCTAGGTGGGGCATTACAAATGAATTACTTCATCATAAGCAGCAGCAACAGCTTCCATAACCGCTTCACTCATGGTAGGGTGTGGATGTACTGCTTTTAATACTTCGTGTCCTGTAGTTTCAAGTTTTCTACCTAAAACAGCTTCGGCAATCATATCGGTTACGCCAGCACCAATCATGTGGCAACCTAACCATTCGCCATATTTAGCATCAAAAATAACTTTTACAAAACCATCTTTATTACCACCAGCACTTGCTTTTCCTGAAGCAGAAAATGGGAATTTACCAACTTTAATATCGATTCCTTTTTCTTTTGCTTGTTTTTCAGTTAAACCAACGCTTGCAATTTCTGGAGTACAGTAAGTACAACCTGGTATGTTTCCATAGTCTAAAGCTTCTACATGCATTCCTGCAATTTTTTCAACACATAAAATACCTTCAGCTGAAGCTACGTGTGCTAATGCTTGACCAGGTGTTACATCGCCAATTGCATAATATCCAGGAATATTTGTTTGGTAGAAATTATTTACTAAAATTTTATCTCTGTCAACAACAATGCCAACATCTTCTAAACCAATGTTTTCAATGTTAGTTTTAATACCTACAGCACTTAGAATAATATCAGCCTCTAAAACTTGCTCACCATCTTTTGTTTTAACGGTAGCTTTTACACCATCGCCAGAAGTATCAACTTTTGTAACTTCAGCAGAAGTCATAATGTTTATACCACTTTTCTTAAACGATTTTTCCAATTGTTTTGATACATCTTCATCTTCAACTGGTACAACATTAGGTAAATACTCTACAATAGTAACTTCTGTACCCATAGAGTTGTAGAAGTAAGCAAACTCAACACCAATAGCACCAGAACCTACAACAATCATCTTTTTTGGTTGGTTTGATAAACTCATTGCTTCTCTATAACCAATTACTTTTTTACCATCTTGAGGTAAACTTGGTAATTCACGAGAGCGCGCACCAGTTGCAATAATGATGTGGTCTGCGCTGTATTCAACGCCATCAACATCAATTTTTTTGCTAGGTTTTAGTTTTCCATAGCCTTTAATAACGTCAATTTTGTTTTTTTTCATTAAAAATTCTATGCCTTTACTCATTCCATCGGCAACACCTCGGCTACGACTTACAACAGCATTAAAATCTTTGTCATAATCTTTAACCGATAAACCGTAATCACCTGCATGTTTCAGATATTCAAATACTTGAGCAGATTTTAACAAGGCTTTTGTTGGAATACATCCCCAATTTAAACATACACCACCTAGGTTTTCTTTTTCAACAATAGCAGTTTTAAAACCTAATTGCGACGCTCTAATAGCTGTAACATAGCCTCCAGGTCCGCTTCCAAGAACAATAATATCGTATTTACTCATGAGATTTTTTTAATCGTTAATTACAGGCTACGAATTTACGAAACGTATTTTTAATAATGAATTTAGAACGCTTTAAATTTATATCTTTTGTTACCTTTGTTATAATTAGTAGTTTATGAACATACCAAAAACAAGTTATCCGCGCGTTGTTATTATAGGCGGCGGTTTTGCAGGCATTTCGTTAGCAAAAAAATTATCGAAACAAGAAGTACAAGTTGTACTGTTGGATAAGAATAACTATCACACGTTTCAACCCTTATTATATCAAGTTTCTACAGGAGGTTTAGAACCCGATTCTATTGCGTATCCTATTCGAAAAATACTTAAAGATTTTCCTAATTTTCATTTCAGATTAGCAAATGTTGAAGAAATAAACACAGTTGAAAATAAGGTTTTAACTGATATTGGCGAGCTTAAATTTGAATATTTAGTAGTTGCTTCTGGTGCTGAAACAAATTATTTTGGAAATTCAGAAATTGAAAAAAACAGTATGGCAATGAAAACCATACCTGAATCTTTAAATTTAAGAAGCTTAATACTTGAAAATTTTGAAGAAGCCTTATTAACTTCCGATTTGAACGAAAGAAATGCTTTAATGAATTTTGTAATTGTAGGTGGCGGACCAACAGGTGTAGAACTTGCTGGTGCTTTAGCAGAAATTAAAAATGGCATTTTACCAAAAGATTATCCTGATTTGGATACACGTTTGGCACAAATACACATTATTCAATCTAGTGACTGTATTTTGAAAGGGATGAGTGATAAGGCATCTGAAAAAGCCGAAGATTTTTTGGAAAAACTAGGGGTGAACGTTTGGAAAAATGTACGCGTTACCAATTACGATGGTAAAACAGTGACTACCAATACCGATTTAACTTTTGAAACCGCCACTTTAGTTTGGGCAGCAGGTGTAAAAGGCGCTGCCATTAAAGGTTTAAGTGCAGGCGATTTTGTTGCTAAAGGTGATAGATTATTAGTTGATGAATTTAATCTAGTTAAAGGATTTAAAAATATTTTTGCAGTTGGTGATGTTGCTTGTATGACTACTAGTGAATTTCCAAATGGATTACCAATGATGGCTCAACCTGCCATTCAACAAGGCAAACAATTGGGAGAAAATTTGGTTCGCTTAATTGAAAATAAACCCTTAAAACCTTTTGAATATCATGATAAAGGTTCTATGGCAACCATAGGCAGAAATAAAGCAGTTGTAGATTTGCCAAGGTTCAAATTTCAAGGTGTGTTTGCGTGGTACGTTTGGATGTTTGTACACTTGTTTTTCTTAATAGGTTTTAGAAACCGTATGGTAGTTTTTATTAATTGGGTTTATAATTATGTGCGTTTTGATAGAGAAGCACGTTTAATTATTAGACCTTTTAAGAAAGCACTAAAGCGTTAGGTTTAATAACTTTTTTGAAATAAAAATTAAACATCATCGGTAAAGTGACGAATGCCTTTTTCTTTTTTAAATTTAGCATCGTTATATTTTTGCGAATCTCCTTTTGGTATGGAAAGTGATTGCCATTGGTCATTTTTTAAAAGCTTTCCTAAAAAAACTATTTGCCCAATATGGTAGGGGTAATGTGCTAATTGTCTGTTTATAGCTTCTGTTACAGTATGGCCTTCGTTTCTAATGTAAATAATTCGTTCTAAATCTTCAGTTTTTAAAGATTTCAAAGTGTTAAGTAAACAAAACCAACCTGTTTCCCAAGCAGCTAATAAATCTTCTTTTGATGTATAAGTATCTTTAAATTCATCATCTCTATTTCGCCATGGTTTTTCGCCATCTTCAGTTAAAAAATTAGTCCACCTACTTAACATATTACCAATAATATGTTTTGCTATTATTGAAATAGAGTTAGAATCTTCACTACTTTGCCATTGAATTTCATCGAAAGTTAATTGATTAAACGTTTTGTCGCCTAAACTTTTATAATATTCAAATTGTTTAATAATACTTACTAAATAGCTTTCCATTTTATTCAAATTTCAAAATCTAAATTACAAAAAACAAGTTACTAAAACTGCTTTTTTAGATGGAATTAAGTTGGGTTTTGAGATTTGCTTTTTGGAATTTTTAGAGTTTATTTTTCAGGAATAAACTTTAATGCAGCACCATTAATGCAATGTCTTTTTCCAGTAGTTTTTGGACCATCATTAAAAACATGTCCTAAATGACCACCACACGTTGCGCAATGCTCTTCATCACGAGTATAGCCTAAATTGGTATCTGTTCCAAAAGCAACATTGCCTTTAATTTCTCTATCAAAACTAGGCCAACCACTACCAGAATCATATTTGTATTCACTTTTAAATAAAGGCGTGCTACAAGCAGCACACAAATAAACACCTTTTTTATAATTTTTATTTAATGCACTTGAAAAGGCGCGTTCTGTTCCTGCTTTTCTAAGAACATAATATTGCATGTCGGTTAACTCAGCTTTCCATTCAGCATCGGTTTTGGAAACTTTGTACACTTTTTTGTTTTCTTTTTGAGCATTTCCATTACAATTGAATAATATCAAAGTAATTACAAGAAACAGTAATTTTTTCATTTGTAGTTTTTTGAGGTTTAACATGCTGTTTTGGTCGAATATATTTGTGATACATAACAAACAATAAAATTAAATTTAATTTAAGTGACGAATAAATTATTTTTGAGTCTAAAATAATAAGGTACAATTTTTGTATTTTTATTGAATATTTAAAACAATAAAAATGAAACTGAAGAATGCAACTATAATATTAGGTACAATTGGGTTAATTACTGCATGTGCTACAAACCCATTTACCGGAAAAAAAACAATGGCTTTGGTGCCAAATTCGCAATTGTTTCCAACAGCGTTTGCTCAATACGACCAGTTTTTATCTGAAAACAAAGTGGTAAAAGGTACTTCAGATGCTGCTATGGTGACTAGAGTTGGACAAAAAATTGCAGTTGCAGCAGAACGTTGGTTAAATGCTAACGGACATGTAGGTTACTTAAATGACTATAAATGGGAGTATAATTTAGTGAATGATGAAACCGTAAACGCATGGTGTATGCCAGGAGGAAAAATTGTTGTTTACACAGGAATTTTACCAATAGCAAAAGGTGAAACGGGTTTAGCAGCAATTATGGGGCATGAAGTAGCGCATGCATTAGCAAACCATGGGCAACAACGTATGAGTGCTGCTTATGTGCAACAAGGTGTTGCTATTGCTGGAAACATAGCTATAAAAGATGAACAATCTAGAAACGCATTTAACCAATATTACGGTATTGGGTCGCAAGTAGGTGTTATGTTGCCATTTAGTAGAGCGCATGAAACTGAAGCCGATAAAATTGGTTTGTATTTAATGGCGATAGCTGGTTATAATCCAGATGAAGCTGCCGAACTTTGGAAACGTATGAGTGCAGGAAGTAGTGGACAAGCACCACCAGAATTATTAAGCACACATCCATCAAACGAATCAAGAATTGCAAATCTTACAGCTTTAGCACCTACAGCAAAACAAGAAGCTGCAAAATTTGGAGTAACTTCTTTTAAATAAACATTTATTAAAATAGAATTAAAAATATTTACTTACTTTGAAGCTGCTTTAAAAAGGCAGCTTTTTTTATTTACATATACTTGTTTCTATGAATCAACTTGAAAAAGGAAGTAAAAAACTATTAAATGCTTGGGCGTTTTACGATTGGGCAAACTCAGTTTACACCTTAACCATTGCATCGTCAATATTTCCAATTTTTTACTCAGCGTTATTTTTAAGCGAGATAAAAGTGGTTCATGCCTTTGGATATGATTTTAAAAGTACCGCATTAATAACCTTTGTTACAGCGTTTACGTTTTTGGTGGTAGCAGTTACATCTCCAATATTATCTGGTATTGCAGATTATGTTGGTAATAAAAAGAACTTTTTAAAATTCTTTTGTTATGTTGGTAGTGCAGGTTGTATTGGGTTGTATTGGTTTGATATTACACCAGATAAAATTCATATCAGTTTACTATTTTACTTTATGGGCTTAATAGGGTATTGGGGAAGTTTGGTATTTTATAATTCGTATTTGCCAGATATAGCTTTTGAAGAACAACAAGATAGCGTTAGTGCTAAAGGGTTTTCACTTGGTTATGTAGGAAGTGTTATTTTACTGATAATCAATTTGATAATGGTTATGAGTCAAGAAGATGGTGCTTCAAAAATGCAAATGATGCGTTACTCATTTATAACCGTTGGTTTGTGGTGGGCATTGTTTAGTCAATATTCATTTTATTGGTTGCCAAAAGGAACTTCGTCTGGGCATAAAGTTACAACTGCTGTCATTTTTAATGGATTGAAAGAATTACGTTTGGTTTGGAAACAATTGAAGCAAAATTTACGATTGAAACGTTATTTGTATGCTTTTTTTGTATTTAGTATGGCGGTTCAAACCATTATGTTAGTCGCGGTTTATTTTGGTGAAGAAGAAATAGCTTGGGGTGATGATGGTGAAAAAACTACAGGACTTATCGTTAGTATTTTAATAATACAGTTGGTAGCCATTGTAGGTGCTATTTTAACATCGAAAGCATCAGCTAAATTTGGGAATATTAAAACACTAATAGTTGTTAATTTTATTTGGATGAGTTTGTGTTTTTATGCCTATTTCATGGAATCACCATTGCAGTTTTACATAGCAGCATCTTTAGTTGGTATGGTAATGGGTGGTATTCAAGCACTAGCGAGATCTACCTATTCTAAATTTTTACCTGAAACAGATGATACCACTTCATATTTTAGTTTTTACGATGTAGCTGAAAAAATAGGCATTGTAATTGGTATGATAATTTTTGCATCTATAGACCAAATTACAGGCAGTATGCGAAATGGTATTTTGTTTTTGTTTATTTTCTTTTTAGCGGGTATTATTTTATTATTTAGAGTACCTAGAATGTATGAAAATTAATATTAAATACTTATTTTTGTAAAAAAATATTATTATATATGAAGTTTCAAAAAAGTATTGTGTTGGCTGTTGTTTTAGCATTTACATGTTTAATTACATCTTGTAATATTGAGCCTTTTAATGATGATTATCAATCTATTGAAAATAATAATAAAGGGTTGTTAAAGGTTGATTTTGATGGCAAAACTTTCACTTCAGATGCTACCTCTGCTACGGTATTAAATGATGTAATCAATATTTCAGGATTTAGAGGTGTTAATCAAGAAGCAATAATCTTAACCATTTTTGCTAGTAAAATAGGTACTTATCAAATTGGAGTTACTGCAAATCAAGTTGAAACAAATGCTGCAGCATATAGTACAAATACAAAAACAGGTAATGGTAATGTTTGGATTGGTGCTACTGATTTTATTACTTCACAAGGAGAAGTTAAAATTACAGAAATTGACACTAAAAATAAAACGATATCTGGTACTTTTTTCTTCACTGGACAAAATCAAAATCTAGGAACTAAAGAATTTACAAATGGTGTATTCAGCAAAATTTCTTATACCACAGAAGCATTGCCACCAAGTGGTAAAAATACTTTTTTTGCAAAAGTTGATGGTGTAGAGTTTGTTGAAGATGCGGTGCAAGGTGTTGCTACTAGTTTGCCAGGTTTTTCGACTATTGGGATAAGTGCAACTAAAAATAATTTGCAAACTATTGGTTTAACTTTAAATTCCGATATCGTAGAAGGAGATTATACTTTTTCAAGTTTTACACCGCCATTAGGACAATATAATTTATCTTTAACTAATAGTAATGTATCTCAAAATGCGGGTAGTAAATTAACAATTACGCTACATGATAAAGCTAAAAAAAGAATTGTTGGAATGTTTAATTTTATGGCAAGTCCAGTTTTAGGTGGTCAAAGTTATGAAATTACCGAGGGTAGTTTTGATGTTACCTATTTTTAAATTGTTATAATAAAAAACCCCTATATTTTAAAATGTAGGGGTTCTTTTAAGTAACATTAAATTTATTTTTATGACTCAGTAGGCTTTTCAGCTTTTTGAATACTAATACTTAATTCTTGAGTGCTTTCATCCAAATCAATACTTATTTGGTCGCCTTCTTCAACATGAGACGTAATAATTTCTTCTGCCAAAGCATCTTCTACATATTTTTGAATAGCACGTTTTAAAGGTCTAGCGCCATATTGTTTGTCAAAACCTTTATCGGCAATAAAATCTTTAGCTTTATCGCTAAGTTTTAGTATGTATCCCAAATCTTTAATTCTTAGCAGAAGTTTGGTAAGTTCAATATCAATAATTTTATTAATATCTTCTTTTTCTAAAGCATTAAACATAACCACATCGTCAATTCTGTTTAAGAATTCTGGGGCAAACGATTTTTTAAGTGCATTTTCAATAACACTTTTTGCGTTTGCATCTTCTTGCGATTTTTGTGATGATGTACCAAAACCAATACCTGTTCCAAAATCTTTCAGTTTTCTAGCACCAATATTAGAAGTCATTATGATAATAGTGTTTCTAAAATCAATTTTTCGTCCTAAACTATCGGTTAAGTAGCCATCATCTAATACTTGAAGTAGCATGTTGAAAACATCTGGATGTGCTTTTTCAATTTCATCCAAAAGAATAACTGCGTATGGTTTACGTCTTACTTTTTCAGTTAATTGACCACCTTCTTCGTAACCAACGTATCCTGGAGGCGCACCAATTAATCTAGAAATAGCAAATTTTTCCATGTATTCACTCATGTCTATTCTAACAAGCGAATCTTCACTGTCAAATAATTCGCGTGATAGTACTTTTGCTAATTGTGTTTTACCAACACCTGTTTGCCCTAAAAATATAAACGAACCAATAGGTTTGTTAGGATCTTTAAGTCCTGCTCGGTTACGCTGTATGGCTTTTACAACCTTAGCAACAGCATCGTCTTGACCAATAACTTTACCTTTAATTAAGTTTGGTAATTCGGCTAATTTGTTTATTTCAGTCTGTGCTATTCTATTTACAGGAATGCCAGTCATCATAGAAACAACATCTGCAACGTTATCTTCTGTAACAATTTCACGGTGTTGTTTAGTGTCTTCTTCCCATTTTTCTTGAGCAATAGCTAATTCTTTTTCAAGGCGTTTTTCATCATCTCTTAATTTAGCAGCTTCCTCATATTTTTGCTTTTTAACAACCGAATTTTTAGTTTCTTTTACCGTTTCAAGTTGTTTTTCAAGCTCAATAATTTGTTTAGGTACTTCAATATTGGTGATGTGTACACGCGAACCAGCTTCATCTAAAGCATCAATAGCTTTGTCTGGTAAAAAACGCTCGGTCATATACCTGCTTGTTAATTTTACGCAAGCTTCAATAGCTTCAGGTGTATAATCAACATTGTGATGATCTTCATATTTAGCCTTAATATTGTTAAGAATTTCAATAGTTTCTTCAACAGTAGTAGGTTCTACAATTACTTTTTGAAAACGACGCTCTAAAGCACCATCTTTTTCAATATATTGGCGGTATTCATCTAAAGTAGTAGCACCGATGCATTGTATTTCACCACGTGCCAAAGCTGGTTTAAACATGTTTGAAGCATCTAAACTTCCTGTTGCGCCACCAGCACCAACTATAGTGTGAATTTCGTCTATAAACAAAATAACATCATCATTTTTTTCAAGCTCGTTCATTACGGCTTTCATACGTTCTTCAAATTGTCCGCGGTATTTAGTTCCTGCAACTAAACTTGCCAAATCTAAAGTTACTACACGTTTATTGAAAAGAATACGTGATACTTTTCGTTTTATAATTCGAAGTGCTAAACCTTCAGCAATGGCCGATTTACCAACACCTGGTTCACCAATTAAAAGCGGATTGTTTTTCTTTCTTCTACTTAAAATTTGAGAAACGCGTTCAATTTCTTTTTCTCTACCAACAACAGGGTCTAATTTACCTTCTTCAGCTAAAGCAGTTAAATCGCGTCCAAAATTATCTAAAACAGGTGTTTTAGATTTTTTATTAGCTTTTCCTGCTGGCGAGTTAAAAATATTGTCTTTTGAACCATCGTCTTCTGTATGCGAGTCATCATCTTGAAATGATTCTGCTTTTGGTTCTATATAATCACTGTCGTTTGTTATCATAAATTTGAATTGTTCTTTAACATTATCGTAGTCAACTTTAAGCTTATTTAAAAGCTTGGTAGTAGGGTCGTTTTCATTTCTTAAGATACAAAGTAGTAAATGTGCTGTATTTATAGAGGTACTTTGAAATAGTTTTGCTTCTAAAAAAGTTGTTTTTAAAGCACGTTCTGCTTGCCTTGTAAGGTGTAAATTCTTTTTTTGGTTCGCTGCAACTGTTATATTTGGATTAGCAGGACTTAATATTTCAACTTTACGTCTTAAATGGTTTAAATCGACTTCTAAGGCGTTTAAAATAGTAATAGCCTTACCATCACCATCACGCAAAAGACCAAGCATTAAGTGTTCTGTTCCTATAAAATCGTGACCTAAACGCAATGCTTCTTCTTTGCTATAAGCAATTACGTCTTTTACTCTTGGGGAAAAATTGTCGTCCATAATTAAGTTCCTTTCTGCATTAAAAATACTAAAACATTTTACTAATGGCAAAAACTATACCTTAAAATGTGTGAAATCGCCATTAGTAAGAAGTTTTTTGCAAAAAACATCACTAAAATAAAGCGATACCATATGGCTTTAATAAAATAATTAATAATTGCATATGAAAGTTGCTAATTGACGAAAAAATCTTTATAAAATCAAAATTTTAGCCGTCATATTTATTAACGAAAAAAACATATATAATTGTTAATAAAAAACATGAAAAAATGACTTATATCAATCTCTGTAACTATTGAAATATGTATATTAGCATGTTTTGAAAAACTCATAAAACTTAATTAAATTATTTATGGCAGAAGGAGAAAAATTGATCCCTATTAATATTGAAGATGAGATGAAAACCGCTTACATTGACTATTCAATGTCGGTTATTGTGTCACGTGCATTACCAGATGTAAGAGATGGATTAAAACCAGTACATAGACGCGTGCTTTATGGTATGCATGAGCTAGGAGTAAGAGCAACTGGAGCACACAAAAAATCAGCAAGAATAGTTGGAGAAGTTTTAGGAAAATACCATCCACATGGCGATACATCGGTTTACGATGCTATGGTACGTATGGCTCAAGAATGGAGTTTGCGTTACATGTTGGTAGATGGACAAGGTAATTTTGGTTCTATTGATGGTGACAGTCCTGCAGCAATGCGTTATACAGAAGCACGTATGCGTAAAATATCTGAAGACATGTTGGCAGATATTGAAAAAGAAACTGTAGACCACAAATTAAATTTTGACGATACTTTACAAGAACCAACCGTATTACCAACACGTATTCCAGGGCTTTTGGTTAATGGCGCATCGGGTATTGCAGTAGGTATGGCAACAAATATGCCACCTCACAATTTAACCGAAGTTGTTAATGGCACTATTGCCTATATTGAAAATAACGATATTGAAATAGACGAGTTAATAAAGCACATTAAAGCACCCGATTTCCCAACAGGAGGAATTATTTATGGGTATGATGGTGTAAAAGAAGCTTTTCATACAGGTCGTGGACGTATTGTAATGCGTGGAAAAGCCAATATTGAAGAAGTTCAAGGACGTGAGTGCATTATTGTAACCGAAATTCCTTACCAAATTAATAAAGCAGAAATGATTAAAAAAACTGCTGATTTGGTAAATGAAAAGAAACTTGAAGGTATAGCAACCATTCGTGATGAATCAGATAGAAATGGTATGCGTATTGTTTATGTGTTAAAACGTGATGCAATACCAAACATCGTTCTTAATAAATTATACAAATATACGGCGTTACAATCATCTTTTAGTGTTAATAATATAGCACTTGTAAATGGTCGTCCACAGTTATTAAACTTAAAAGAATTAATCCATTATTTTGTTGAACACAGACATGAAGTTGTAGTAAGACGTACAACTTATGAATTACGTAAAGCAGAAGAACGTGCTCATATTTTAGAAGGATTAATTATAGCTTCAGATAATATTGATGAAGTTATTAAAATTATTAGAGCATCTTCAAATGCTGATGAAGCTCGTGAAAATTTAATCGAACGTTTTAAACTTTCAGAAATTCAAGCAAGAGCCATAGTAGAGATGCGTTTGCGTCAACTTACTGGTTTAGAGCAAGATAAATTGCGCTCTGAATATGAAGAAATAATGAAATTAATCATCGACCTGAAAGACATCTTAGATAAAAAAGAGCGTCGAATGGAGATTATTAAAGAAGAACTAATAGTAGTAAAAGAAAAATATGGTGATGAACGTCGTTCGGTAATTGAATACGCAGGTGGCGATTTAAGTATTGAAGATATGATTCCTGATGAGCAAGTAGTTATTACTATCTCGCATGCAGGTTACATAAAACGTACTTCATTATCAGAATACAAAACCCAAAATAGAGGCGGTGTTGGACAAAAAGCTTCAACCACCAGAAATGAAGATTTCTTAGAGCATTTATTTGTTGGTACCAATCACCAATACATGCTGTTCTTCACCCAAAAAGGAAAATGTTTCTGGATGCGTGTTTATGAAATTCCAGAAGGTAGTAAAACCTCTAAAGGTCGTGCCATTCAAAACTTAATAAATATTGAGCAAGATGATGCTGTTAAAGCCTTTATTTGCACACAAGACCTTAAAGATGAGGATTATATAAACAGTCATTACGTAATTATGGCTACTAAACAAGGTCAGGTTAAAAAAACGTCTTTAGAGCAATACTCACGTCCAAGAACAAACGGTATCAATGCTATTACTATTAAAGAAGACGATATTTTACTTGAAGCGCGTTTAACAACCGGTGAAAGTCAAGTAATGCTTGCACTAAAATCTGGTAAAGCCATTCGCTTTGAAGAAGCAAAAACACGTCCGATGGGTAGAAGTGCTTCAGGTGTAAGAGGTATAACCCTTGCTGATAAAAATGATGAAGTAATTGGAATGGTAACTATTGAAAACCCACAAGAAGAATCGGTTTTAGTAGTTTCAGAAAACGGTTATGGAAAACGCACATATATTGATGATCCTGAAGATGGTGAACCAGTTTACCGTATAACAAATCGTGGTGGTAAGGGTGTTAAAACCATTTCTATCACTGAAAAAACTGGCAAATTAGTAGCAATAAAAAGTGTGACCGATAATGATGATTTAATGATTATCAATAAATCTGGAATTGCTATAAGATTAGGTGTTAAAGATCTTCGAGTTATGGGTAGAGCAACTCAAGGTGTTAAACTAATAAACCTTAAAAACAACGATTCTATCGCTGCGGTTGCAAAGGTAATGCATGAAGAAGATGAAGAAGAAACGTTGGAAGGTGTTGAAAATAGGGATGATTTAGATGCTGGCACAACTCTTGATACTAACATAGACGAAAATAACACAGAAAATTAAAATTAAATATTATTAAAATGAAAAAACAGATTACCATAGCTTTAGCCATTACTTTAGGCACATTTTCATTTGCTCAAAAAAAGGAATTGAAAGAAGCAGATAAAGCTATAAAAGGAAGCAATTATGCAGAAGCTAAATCAGCTTTAAAACAAGTAGAGCCATTAATGTCATCTATGGATGATAAATTAAAGGATCAATATTACTTATTACATGCCCAAGCATTATATGCAGGTGGTGCAGGTACTATTAATGATGTTGATGCTGCTTTAGAAAGTTTAAAAAGTGTAAGTGGATCTTCATCTGAAGTTACAGAATTAAAACAAACAATGGTTAATGGTATTTTAACTAAAGGAAATAAATTCTACGAAACTAAAGATTATTCTACAGCTTCAAAATATTTTGAAAAAGCTTATAAATTAAGCACAAAAGACACCTTGTTTTTATATTACGCAGCAGCAACAGCTGTAAATGTTCAAGAGTTTGATAGAGCATTATCTATTTATGAAGAGCTTAAACAGTTAGGTTATACAGGTATTGAAAAACAGTATTTTGCAACCAATGTAGAAACAGGTGAAGAAGAAGTTCTAGATAAAAATACACGCGATCTTTATGTAAAAGCTAAAAGTCATAAAAACCCAGGTGAGCGTACTACAGAATCAAAAAAACCTGAGATTGTTAAAAATGTAGCACTTATATACGTAAATAAAGGTGATAATGAAAAAGCAATTGCAGCTATGAAAGAAGCAAGAGCTGAAAGTCCTAATGATGTAAACCTAATTTTAAATGAAGCTAATATCCATTACAAAATGGGTAATACAGAAGAATTTAAAAGTTTATTAGAACAAGCAACTCAAATGGAACCTAACAATCCGGAGTTACAATACAATTTAGGGGTTATTGCTGCAGAATCTGGGCAACCTGATAAAGCAAAGGCTTACTATGAAAAAACAATAGAGTTAAGTCCAGATTACATTAATGCATATATAAATTTAGCAGCTTTAATTTTATCAAAAGAAGAAGGGCTTATTAAAGAAATGAATGGATTAGGTAGTTCTAAAAAAGATGATTTACGCTATGATCAATTAAGAGCAGAACGTCAAGAATTATACAAAGGTGCAGTACCATATTTAGTGAAAGCATTAGAAATTGATGGCAAAAATATTAGTGCAGCTAAAACGTTAATGAATATTTATAGCATTCTTGGGGAAACTGCAAAGCACAAAGAAATGAAGGCTAAAGTTGATGCTCTTGAGGCAGCTGGAGGAAACTAAAATTAGTTTAAATACATAAAAAAAATGCCGCAATTTGCGGCATTTTTTATATCACTTTTTTAATAACACGAAGTTTGTGTGTATGTATCTTTCTATCTACATTATATATTCCCGAATGGTCTAATCGGTCAATTCTAACTTTACCATTTGCATGTATAATGTAATTGTCGCTCATGATGATGCCTACATGGGTAATAATACCTTCATTATTATCAAAAAAAGCCAAATCTCCTGGTTCACTTTCTTCAATAAAACTTAAAGGTTCACCTTGTGTTGCTTGTTGTGATGCGTCGCGTAATAGTTTGTAACCATTAAGTTTATATACCATTTGAGTAAAACCCGAACAATCAATGCCAAAAGGCGTTTTTCCACCCCATAAATAAGGAGCGTTTAAATATAAGAATGCCGATTTTACAATGTTTTCTTTAGCCTTTTTACCTTCAACTATTGAGCCATCGTGTTTGTGGTTTAATAAGTCCAATCCATTTAATGAAGAACCTAATAGAATAGGGTGTAACTGTTGGGTATTATCTTCAATAAATTCTACCAAATCAATTGAAAGTTTTGGTGTTTCTTTATGTAGTTGGTTGTATTGGTCTTCTGTTATTTCAATAAGTTGTTTTGTGTCTATCCAACCTTCATACTTATCAAAAGCAAGTCTAATTTTACTCCAGTTTTTGCGTTGTTCTAAAATTTTAAAAACATCGCCATATAGTACTTGCGATACTAGTTCGCTCGCATCAGCAGGTTCAATTCTTAAAGGTACAATGCTTAAGTTACAAATTCCGTATTGCATATAATTATTGTCTATTTTTTATTGATAATTATATATTGAAAGGGACAAAACATAAGACTTTATAAAATGAAAATAGTAAGTGTTGTAATCCATATTAATAAATAATCAATAAAAAATAATAAATATTTTAGCGTTCAATAATAATTGCCGATGCGCCACCACCACCATTACAAATAGCAGCTGCACCAATTTTTGCATTGTTTTGTTCCAATACATTTAGTAGTGTAATGATGATTCTAACACCCGAACAGCCAAGTGGATGCCCAAGCGAAACGGCACCACCATTAACATTTACGTTAGTATCGGTAAGTCCTAAAAGCTTCATGTTAGCTAAACCAACAACAGAGAAAGCTTCATTAAATTCAAAAAAATCAACCTCTTTTATACTAATACCAGCTTTATTTAAAGCTTTTGGTAAAGCTTTTGCAGGCGCTGTAGTAAACCAATCTGGTTCGTGCGCTGCATCAGCATAACTTTTTATGGTTGCAAGTGGTTTTAAACCCAATTCTATCGCTTTTTCTTTACTCATTAAAACCATTGCTCCAGCACCATCATTTATAGTTGAAGCATTGGCAGCAGTAACAGTTCCATCTTTTGAAAACGCTGGTCGTAATTGCGGAATTTTATCTAAAATTACATTGGTAAATTCTTCATCTTTACTAACTATTAAAGGTTCACCACGTCGTTGCGGCACTTCAACAGAAACAATTTCATTATCAAATTTACCAGTTTCCCATGCAGTTGCCGAACGTTTGTATGATTGTATGGCAAAAGCATCTTGTTCTTCTCGGGAAAAATTATATTTAGTAGCACAAGCATCGGCGCAAACTCCCATTGCATTTTGGTTGTAAGCATCAACTAAACCATCTTTCTGCATTCCATCAACCAAGGTTGTTGGTCCAAATTTTGTACCTGTTCTAGCATGTAAATAATGTGGAATTAAACTCATGTTTTCCATACCACCAGCAACAATTATATTAGCATCGCCAAGTGCAATACTTTGTGCTGCTTGCATAACGGCTTTCATACCCGAAGCACAAACTTTATTTACAGTTGTGCAAGGTACGGTGTTAGGTATGCCTGCATAAATAGCTGCTTGTCTAGCAGGTGCTTGACCTGTTCCAGCTTGTACTACATTGCCCATTAAAACTTCATCAACCAACTCTGGTTTTAAGTTTATTTTACTTAGCGCACCTTTTATGGCAACAGCACCAAGTTGAGGCGCAGAAATGGATGAAAGCGCACCCATAAAACTACCAATTGGTGTTCTTGCTGCCGATACAATTACTACGTCTTTATGCATTATTCAATTTTTAAGCTTAATACATGCGAAAATAATCATTTTTTAGTAGAAATTTGAATGATTAGCTTATTATAAAAAATGGTATTAGATTATAATTTTACTACTTTTGGTTTTTCCTTAATTTTTTAAATGGAAGACTTTATAAATAAATTATATAGAAACCATTCCTTAATTTATAAAGGACTGTTATTTTTATGCACCACTTTTTTAATTGTGTATTTATTTCCAAAAAGCGGAAAATTTAAATACAATTTTGAAAAAGGAAAACCTTGGCAATCGGAAGTTTTATTAGCACCTTTTAATTTTGCTATTCAGAAATCGGATGAGGAAATTGCACTTGAGAAAAAGACAATAGAAGATAATTCAATTTTATATTTTGTTTTAGATAATACTGTTGAAACTGAGGTAAAAAAACAATACAAACAACAATTTAAAACAGCTTTTCCTGATTCATTACTTAAAAGAACATCCACTAATTTATACAAAGTAGGTGAAGAAATACTATCTGAGTTTTATGCTTTTGGTGTTTTAAGTGAAAGTTATGATTTTAATGAAGGAAGAGCCATAGCAATTCTAGATAATAGAGTTAAAAAACAAGATGGCTTTTTTTCAGATTTAGTTAAGCAAGACGAAGTCACTTCTATCATTAATACCATTTTACAAAAACAAGGTTTAACACAGTATAAAACAAATTTTGCATCGTTATTTTTCGATGTTGTAAAGCCTAATTTAGTATATGATAAATCGTTTACCGAAAAAGGATTTCAAGAAGAATTAAATAAAATAGCTTACGCTAGAGGCAATGTTGAAAAAGGTACTTTAATAATTTCTAAAGGCGAAGTGGTTGATAATGAGCAATATCAAATTTTAAAATCGTTACAATCTGAATACGAATCGCAAGTTTGGAGTAAATCCAATTATAATTGGATACTGTTTGCCTATACATTACTAGTATCATTAGCATTGTTAATGTTATTGTTATTTTTAAGGAAGTATAGAGATGAAGTTTTTGAAAACAACACGAAAGTTACATTTATTTTCTTCAATGTATTTTTAATGATTTTTATAACAACCTTAATTGTTAATTACAATTCTAAGTTTGTATATGTTGTTCCTATTTGTATTTTACCTTTAATATTTAAAGCGTTTTTTGATGCACGATTGGGGTTGTTTGCTCATGTAATTACGGTACTGCTTTTAGGGTTTATTGTACCTAATAGTTATGAGTATATGTTTTTGCAAATTATTGCGGGTATAGTAACTATTTTAACGGTTTCAGAATTATATAAACGCGCCAATTTATTTATTTCTGTTGGGCAAATTACTTCAATTTATATTATTGCATATTTTGCCTTTTTTATAATACATGAAGGTAGTATAGACACCATTAATTGGGAAATGTTTATATGGTTTGTGTTAAGTGGACTTGCCACATTGTTTGTTCAACCATTAATTTACGCCTATGAAAAGATTTTTGGTTTAGTGTCCGATGTGTCACTTTTAGAATTGTCCGATACAAACTCAAAGTTGCTTAAAGAACTGTCTAACAAAGCACCAGGCACATTTCACCACTCTTTAAACGTTGCGAATCTTGCAGAAGCTTCAGCTAATGAAATAGGCGCAAACGCCATGTTGGCTAGGGTAGGAGCTTTATACCATGACATAGGTAAAATGAAAAACCCAACGTATTTTATAGAAAATCAATCAACCGCTATTAATCCGCATGACGAATTATCATCAAAAGAAAGTGCCAGAATAATAACAGGACATGTAATTGATGGTATAGAAATAGCAAAAAGAAATAATTTACCAGACCGTGTTATAGATTTTATAAGAACACACCACGGTACTAGCGTTGTTTATTATTTTTATATGAAAGAAAAAAATGATTTTGACGATGTTGACAAAACAGATTTTAGTTATCCTGGACCAAAACCATTTAGTAAAGAAACAGCAATTTTAATGATGTGCGATAGTGTAGAAGCAGCATCAAAAAGTTTGAAAGATCCAACATCAACAAAAATTGATGCTTTTGTTGAAAATATTATAGATAAACAAATAGAAGGCGGTCAATTTTTAAATGCTAATATCACTTTCAAAGAGATTCAATCCATTAAAAAAGTGCTAAAACACAAGCTAGCAAACATTTACCATTTACGAATTGAATATCCAGAATAAATTATAAAAAAAACAGAAAAAATAGTTGCGTTCTTATTAAGTATAGATTACATTTGCAACCGCAATTTTATTGCACAAGTTCATAATAAGACTTAGGAGAGGTGCCAGAGTGGTAATGGAGCAGATTGCTAATCTGTCGACGGGTAACTGTCGCCAGGGTTCGAGTCCCTGTCTCTCCGCAAATTAAAGATAACCAAATCGGGGTGTAGCGTAGCCCGGTTATCGCGCCTGCTTTGGGAGCAGGAGGTCGCAGGTTCGAATCCTGCCACCCCGACATATTACAATTCTAAAAAACACTGTTAGTTTTATATTAACGGTGTTTTTTTTTGCTTTATATTTTCCTAATCATAAATTAAATTTTACTTCAAGTTTATAATAGGTATTTTATAATTATCTTTTTTATGACATATAATTTATTGGTTTATAAAAATTTTTCATATATTTGGTTAACCAAATTGGTGTACCAATTTGGTTTAAACTAAATATTAAACAATTAAAATGATCACCATAACCCATAAATTACAATGCATTTATGTTTTAATTATTAGTGTTTTGTTCTTATTTACCAATTGTTTACAGTATGGTAAAATGTCCAAAGCTGATAAAAGTGAAGTGCCAAAATATCCAAGTGACTTCATTCCGTTTATGGACGAGTTTACTATTTTATGCGGCGATGGTAAAAGCATTAAAGATTTAGTAAATGTGGAGCATAAAGATTTTTTTTATGTTTCAAATGATGGAAAAACGGATTGGGTTGTTTATAAAACACCTAATTCGGGTATAACTTCAAAAAACTCGAGCAATACACGTACAGAGTTAGGACAGAAAAAACATTGGAAAACTGAAGAAGGTGGAAAATTAACAGGCACATTAAAAGTAATGCATGTTTCAACTTCTGGTGATGCTCGTGTTGCCGCTTCATATGCTGTTGTAGTAGGGCAAATTCATGGTACCGAAGGTCATGAAAATGAACCTTTAAAGATTTTCTATAAAAAATTCCAGGTCATAAAAAAGGTTCTGTTTATTGGAATTATGAAATTAATACAGAAGGCGATAATTCCAAACGTTGGGATTATTCAACCGCTGTTTGGGGAAATGACATGTCTGTTGTTGGGTTAAGTCCAAATTCATACCCAGAAGAACCAAAAGAAGGTATCGAATTGGGGGAAGAATTCAGTTATCAAATAAATGTTTATGAAGGTGTAATGCACCTCACTTTTATAAGCAAAGGTCATGAAACAAAAAGGTTCACTAAAAGCTTAACGAAATCTGAATTTTCAAAATATTCAAATATTCCTCAGCAAATAAAAACATTATATGCTGCAATAGGTCGAGACGGTGTAGAACGGGCAAATGCCTATGCTGGCGAGTTGCAGAATTTTAAGCAAGGTGCTTATAACCAAACAAACGGAAAAGATCCTGAAGAAAATATTGTTTGGCATACAGGCTCTGAAACTTATAATGGCGATATAGCAAAACAATACGCCAATGGCTGTTATGCAGAAGTTTGGTTTAAAGAAGCAACTGTTGGATCTGGTACCATGCCAAATAAATATTGAAAATGAATAATAATTTAAACCAAGTCATCTTTATAATGGGCGTTTCAGGTTGTGGAAAGAGCACCATTGGAAAGTTGTTATCTGAAAAACTTAATATTCCTTTTTTTGATGGTGATGATTTTCATCCGCAATCGAATATAGATAAAATGCGTAATGGCAAAGCACTTAATGATGATGACCGATATGGTTGGCTGGTTACGCTTAATAAATTAGCTAAAGAGCAATTACAAAAAAACAGCTGCATCATTGTTTGTTCTGCTTTAAAAAAATCTTACAGAGATATTTTAAATACGGATATACGTAATAACGTAAAATGGGTGCATTTATCAGGAAGTTTTAATCAAATTTTAGAACGAATAAACAAAAGAGAACATCACTTTATGTCATCAAGTTTATTACAATCTCAGTTTGATACTTTAGAGCAACCAGATGATGCTTTTCAAGTAAAGATTGGTTTAAAACCAGAAGAAATTGTTGAAAAAATTACAAAGGAAATGCAAATGAAATCGGAATTCGGGTTATTTGGATTAGGGGTTATGGGGAAGAGTTTAAGTAGAAACTTGGCTCAAAAAGGCTTTAAAATTTCCATGTTCAACAGAGAGGAAAAAGGCACCGAGGAAGATGTGGCTATTAATTTCAAAAAAGCCCATAAAGAATTGGAGTCGGCTCAAGCATTTTCAAATATCGAGGCTTTTGTAAATTCATTACAAACCCCAAGAAAAATCATGCTCATGGTAAATGCTGGAAAAATTACCGACATGGTGATTGAAGATTTAATCCCTTTTTTATCGGCAGGCGATGTTTTAATAGATGGAGGAAATTCAAATTATTTACAAACAAAACAGCGTTACGATTATTTAAATACAAAAAACATTCATTTTATAGGCGTAGGCGTTTCAGGAGGTGAGCAAGGGGCATTAAAAGGTCCTTCCATCATGCCAGGTGGAAATAAAGAAACCTATAATTTAATAAAACCGTATTTGGAAAGTATTGCTGCCAAAGACGCTAACAATTTACCATGTTGCACCTATGTAGGTGAAGAAGGCAGTGGGCATTTTGTAAAAATGGTGCATAATGGTATTGAGTATGTTGAAATGCAATTGTTGGCAGAAGTTTACACCATTCTGAAAAACATGGGGAAAAACCCAAATGATATTGCCACTATTTTAGAGTCTTGGAAGCCAAAAGCGGATAGTTACTTGTTAGGAATTACCATCGATGTTTTAAGAAAAAAAGATGGTGATGATTGGCTCGTTAATAAGATAGTAGATAAGGCAGGTAATAAAGGTACAGGAAATTGGACAACCATTGCTACCGCAGAACTAGGTGCCCCAAGTACTTTAATAGCTTCGGCGTTGTTTGCACGTTACACCTCATTTTATAAAGAAGAACGACTGCAAGCAAGTAACAACTTTAATATAAAACCTTCATCGTTTAGTTTAGATATTGATGATGTTTTAAAAGCATATCAGTTTGCTCGTATTATGAATCATTATCAGGGTATTAAATTAATTTCCGAAGCAGGAAAAGCCTATAAATGGACTTTAAATTTAAGCGAAATTGCAAGAATATGGACCAATGGTTGCATCATTAAATCTGATTTTATGTTAGAATTAATTCCTGTTTTAAAACATGATGATAATATTTTAAAGAACGCAGAACTTATTAATCAAGTAAAATTATTAAAGCCATCAATAAACAAAGTAGTATCACAATGTGTCTTAAATGAATTGGCAATTCCGTGTTTAAGTGAATCTGTTAATTTTTTAAATGGATATACAACTGCAAATTCATCTGCAAACATCATTCAAGCCCAACGCGATTATTTTGGAGCGCATACTTACCAACGAACCGATGATGCTACTGGAAAATTTCACCACACCAACTGGTAGCTAAAAATTGTCAAAAACAACAACTAACTAAATAAAACCAAACATGTCAGAACTAAAAGTGAATAATTCAATATTAAAAAAAATTATAGCAATAGTATTGGGTTTTGGACCAGGTATTTTTGCTATTGGATATACTATTGGAACTGGTAGTGTAACATCCATGATTGTTGCAGGAAGCACTTATGGTATGCAATTATTATGGGTGCTTTTATTAAGTTGTTTGTTTTCTGGTGTTCTTATGTTTGCCTACGGAAATTATGCATTAATAACTGGTGAAACCGCGCTTTATGGTTTTAAAAAACATATTAAAGGAGGTAAACTGTTAGCTATTTTGATTATTATCGGGATTTCTTTCGGTCAATGGAATTCTTTAATGGGTATTTTAGGAATTTCTGCTAACATGCTTTATGAAATTTTCGCAATGAATTTTCAAGGTTTAGTAAACTATAAATACGAAACGGTGCTTGTAATAGCCATTGTTATTCTTGTTGTTTTTTATGGTGTATTGCTAGTTGGAAAGTATACTTTTTTTGAAAAAATATTAGTCATTTTTGTAACCTTTATGGCACTTTCATTTTTTGTGTCATTATTTTTTGTTAGCCCGTTACCGTCCGACGTGGTTATGGGTTTAATACCTTCAATTCCAGATGTTCCAGGAGGAAAAATGATGGTTGCAGCATTTGTTGGAACAACAATGGCAGCTGCAACATTTTTATCACGACCGCTTTTTGTTAAAGGCAAAGGTTGGAATATAAAGCATTTACAACAACAAAAAAAAGATGCCATTACAGCGGCTATATTGGTGTTTGTAATTAGTGCAGTTATTATGGCTGTAGCATGTGGTGCATTATATCATCAAGGTAATCCAGTAACACAAGTGCTTGACATGGCAAATACCTTAGAGCCTGTAGCAGGTAGTTTAGCAGTTGGTATTTTCTTCTTTGGTACGTTAAGCGCAGGTTTGTCATCAATATTTCCTTGTTTATTAATTGCTCCATTATTGATTGCGGATTACCAATCGGGAGTGTTAGATACTAACTCAAAACAATTCAGAATAATAACTTTCATTGCTTGTTTAGTTGCTTTAATTGTTCCTGTTTTTGGAGCAAACCCTATTGAAATGCAGATTTTGTCGCAAGTATTCAACGTTTTTGTTTTGCCCATAGTAATTCTAGGAATCATTTTAATGGTAAACAATAAAAAAGTTATGAAAGGTTATAAAACAAGTGTTTTCGTTAATGTTGGTTTGTTTGCGTCGCTTCTTTTTGCTTGTATTATATCTTACAATGGCGTAATTGCGTTGTTCGAATATTTTTAATAGCCAATTTGGTACAGTAATATTTTAAAATTTAATCATGAAAAAAACACTTATTCACTTCATAATTTTTTTATTAACATCAATAGTTTTAACATCTTGTAGCAATAAAAAAAATGATACAAAAAATATAGTTTCAAACATTACAGAATTCAATGATGCCGTTTCAAACGCAAAACCAGGCGATGTTATAGCCTTAAAAAATGGTGTTTGGAAAGACGCCGAATTGGTTTTTGAAGGTAAAGGCACAAAAGAAAAACCTATAAAATTAACTGTTGAAGAAAAAGGTAAAGTAACTTTAGAGGGGAATTCAAATCTTCAAATGGCAGGCAATTATTTAATTGTTGAAGGCTTGGTTTTTAAAAACGGCTTTACACCAACAAATGCTGTTATTTCTTTTAGAAAGAGTAGAGAAGAACTAGCAAACAATAGCCGATTAACCGAATGTGTTATTGATAATTATAACAACCCAGAGCGACAGTATCAAGATTATTGGGTAACTATTTATGGAAAAAATAATAGAATAGATCACAACCATATAGTTGGTAAAAAGAATTTAGGCGTTACCATGATTGTTGGATTAGATACTAAAGAAAGTATTGAAAACCATCATAAAATAGACCATAATTATTTTGGACCACGACCTACTTACGGGAATAACGGTGGAGAAACTTTAAGAATTGGCACTAGCCATAATGCTCTAGAAAACTCAAATACCTTGGTAGAATCTAATTATTTTGATAGAACCAATGGCGAACATGAAATTATTTCAAACAAATCATGTCAAAACACCTTTAAATACAACACTTTTTTTGAGTGTACAGGTACGTTAACCATGCGGCATGGGAACGAAACATTGGTTGATGGCAACGTGTTTATTGGAAATGGAAAACCAAGTACAGGTGGTGTTCGTGTTATTAATGAAACACAAACCGTAATTAACAATTATCATGTAGGTTTAACTGGTTATCGTTTTAGAGGTGCTTTTGTTATGATGAATGGTGTGCCAAATTCGCCACCAAATCGTTATGTACCAGTTATAAATTCAAAAGTAAGTAACAATACATTTGTTAATTGCGACCACATTCAATTATGTGCGGGAAGCGATGCAGAAAGAAGTCAAGCGCCTAAAACTTCAGAAATTTCAGGAAATATTTTTTATAATAATCATAAGAAAAACATCTTTACAGTGTATGATGATATTAGTGGTATTACTTTTAAAGATAACATTCTAGGAAATAATATGGAATCTGGCATATCAAGTGGATTTGAAAATGCAGACATTCAATTAGTTAAAAATGAACAAGGGTTTTTAATTCCGAAGTCTGATAAAATAAAAACTAAAATAACAATAAGTCCAAATATTGCTACAAAGGAAAATACAGGTGTTTCATGGTATTCAAAAGCAGATAATTATGTTGCTTTAGATTCAGGAAAAACCATTAAAGTAGAAGCAGGCATTAACACCTTGTTTGATGCTGCTAAAAACTCAAATCCTGGAGATATTTTAGAATTAACATCTGGTGGAATATATATTTTAACAAAAGCAGTAATTGTTAATCATCCACTTACTTTTAAGGCTTCAGGAGCCGAAAAACCAACCATTTTATTTGAACGCATGTTGGCTTTCGAAATTCAAAATGGCGGCAGTTTGTCACTTGAAAATATAAAATTTGACGGTGAAAAATCGCCAGATTACGCTGGAAATTCGGTAATAAGCACCAGTAAAAATTCAATGACAGAAAACTATAAATTATTTATTAATCATTGCGATTTCGAAAATTTCATTGTAAATCATTCTTTTGATGTATTGCGAGTTGCTAAAGGCACATTTGCAGATACTATCAGTATTCAAAATTCAAAATTCAAAAATATTACAGGTCACATTGCAGCATTAGATACAGAAACTGATGATATTGGAGCTTATAATGTAGAATATTTTATCATGAAAAATAATAGTATTAAAGATGTACAAGGCACTGCTTTAAGATTGTATAGAGGCGGAAAAGACGAAAGTACTTTTGGTCCTTTTTTAGAAATGGAACATAATGTTTTAGATAATGTTGGTTTTGGAAGTAAAAACAAATATGAAGCTGCTTTGTCGCTATATGGCGTTCAAGTTATTGATATTAAAAACAACATTTTAAATAATACAAAAGGTGTAAAAATGAATCTAGTAGTAGGAGAACCTGTTGTAAATATTCTGAATAATAATTTCTATGAAACTGATAAACTTGATGTAACTGGTGATGAAAATTATAACGTGCAAAACCTTTGGACTTTTAACCCTGGTTTTGATGGCGAATCATATAATTTATTAGTTAATTCTCCATTAATAGGAAAAGGTACTGACAATTTAGATTTAGGACTTTTAAAAAACACGAAGCATCTTAAATAAAAGAGTATCCAATAAACTTTTGACAGATTTTGGTGGAACATTTTCAGTTTGAATATATTACTCAAGGTTTTTCTTAAACTAGTTTATTAAAAATATTTTGTTATAACATTTTTTTAACATATATTTGGTGTACCAAATTGGATAACCAAATTGGATAACCAAAAAAATCAATAAAACTAACTAAAACATTAAGCGATTATCTTATGAAACTAAAACCTATTTAAATAAAAAAGGATAAGTGTTTACCTATCCTTTTACAGTATTACTTCTTTTGGACCCGAAGTAAAAACTAAGCATGTTAACTTACATATACTCATAACAAAGATACTAAAACCTTTGTAGTTTCAATTTAATTGTTGTGATAATGTGAGTAATGAATGAGATTCTGTTCTCTAAAATCGATACAATCAGGTATTGAATTCTTAATTATTAAACTAAAACAAGTTCACAAATGAATTTAAAAACTAAACTAATTTTAATGCTAGTATTGATATTTAACGTATCATTATTTGCACAAAATGGATATCAATTATCAGGAACAGTGAAAGATGGAGCAGGTATGCCTATACCAGGTGTTAATGTTATTGTAGCTAATACTACAAAAGGTACTGCAACAGATTTCGATGGAAAATTTGAGTTAAACGTTAAAAAAGGCGATGTACTTAATTTTTCATACCTAGGTTATATTAAACAATCTATTACAATCACTAATCAAACTACTTTAAACATTGTTATGGCAGAAGATGCTAGCAAACTTGATGAGGTTGTGGTAGTAGGTTATGGTACTCGTAAAAAATCACATTTAACAGGAGCTATTGCTAAAATAGGTGGTGAAGATGTTGCTGCAGTTCAGGCTGCACGTGTGGATGATGCATTGGCGGGTAAGTTGCCAGGTGTTAGAATCCAAAATCAAAGTGGTGAACCAGGTTCTGATCCTAAAATCCAAATTAGAGCAGCTTCATCAATTTCAGGTGATTCTGGGCCACTAATTGTTGTTGATGGTTATCCAATTTCTGGAAACTTAGCAACCGTGAACCCAAATGATATTGAAAGCTTAGAGGTTTTAAAAGATGCTGCTTCATCTGCTATTTACGGGTCTAGAGGTGCTAATGGTGTTATTTTGGTAACAACAAAAAAAGGTAAAGCAGGTAAACTTAGTTTTAGTTATAATGCATATACTAGTACATCGGCTAAGTATGTTAAAGATATAGAAATGCTTAAAACTGCTGGTGAATGGGCTGTTGATTTACAAACAGATGCTTACGATCTTTCATTAACAGATCCTCGTTTATTACAATATAGATTAGATGCATACACAAACGCACCAGATGTTGTGAGTGTAGAAGATTGGCTTTTTAGAAGTGGTAATTCAACAAGTCACGATTTTAGTGTAAGTGGCGGTTCTGAAAATTTAAAAGCTTTCGCATCTATTGGATATTTAAATACTGAAGGTATTGTAAAAGGTCAAGGTTTTGAAAAAGTAACAGGACGTATGAATATCGATGCTAATTTAAACGATAAGTTTAAAGCAGGAATGAGTTTAAGCGGATTCTATGGTAATCAAGACATTGTGCCATGGGAAATGAGAGACCTTTTAAGAGCATATAGTATAAGTCCTATTTATCACACTGCTGCGTCAATTGCCTTTGTTCAAGAATTAGATCAAAAGAGACAAGCATTATTCAATTCAGGATTTACATCAAATAATTTTGGACGATCTTTTGATCAAGATTATAGAGGTATCGGTCTTGATACCAGAAGTATTTACAATTTAGTACCAGGCGATGTAGTTCACGATTGGCAATATGGTAGAAACCAAAATGGTATTGGTGGAACAGGTGATGCTGGTGTTGCTGCTAAGTTTGATAATTCACGTCGTTGGGCAAAAAATTATTTTGGTAATTTGAGTACTTATTTACAATTCAATATCATGGATGGTTTGGATTTAAAAACCGTTTTTGGAGCAGATTTAAATAATAATGTTTCTTACTTTTATGAAGGACAATTGTCTGATGGTCAACAACGTTCTAATCAAACAGATTTAGATATTTCAGACATTAAAAAATCTACAGTTTTAAGTGAAACAACTTTAAGTTATTCAAAAGTATTTGCAGATAAACATGATGTTGCTGCTGTTGTTGGGCTAGAGTATCAAAACACTTACTTCAAAGGTATGGTTTCTACAGGTACGAATGTGCCTTTCGGATTACCAATAAATTATTCATTTTTCAATCCTGCAGATGTGGTTACACGAGAAGTAGACGAAACTAGATCTAGACGTAGTGTATTTGGTAGAGTTAACTATGCTTACGACGATAAATATTTAGTGTCAGTTTCTTTAAGAAGAGACGGTGATTCTCGTTTTGGAGCTAATAAAAAGTTTGCAACATTCCCTGCAGCATCTATTGGATGGAATATGCATAAAGAAGCTTTCCTAGAAGATAGTGATATAATTAGTTTATTAAAACCAAGATTCAGTACAGGTTCTTTAGGAACTGAGTCATTTTTAAGCTCTTATTCTGCTTTAAGTATTTTAAGTACAGCTCCAACAGCTTTTGGATCTGCATTTTTAATACCACAAAATGTTGCTAATGCAGATTTAACTTGGCAAACAAACAAAGAAACTAACTATGGTATAGATACTGGGTTCTTAAATAATCGCTTCAGATTAAGTGTAGATTATTATACATCTGATGTAAACGATATGTTAATCAATCAAAGTGTTTCTGAAGTTTTAGGTACGCCTTCAATTGTACTTAACCGTGGCGATGTTACAAGTGCAGGTTGGGAATTTGAAGTAAATGCAAATTTAATACAAAAAGACAATTTCTCTTGGAGTGTAAATGCCAACTTATCTACCGTTAATACTGAAATTACAAGTTTAGGAGATTTAACCGAGTTACCAAGACAAATTTATGGAGGACCATCTGGTAGAGGACCTGAGTTTAGAAATTATGTTGGTGGAGAAGTAGGTGAAATGTGGGGTTATCAAGTAACTGGAGAGGTTGAAACCAAATATATTGCAGATCCATCAAGAAATATTGGATTCGGGAGTTCTGAGTGGTATGTTGTAGATCAAAACGATGATGGTAAAATCACTTATGAAGATGATTATGTTAAGTTAGGTTCTGCTACACCAGACTTTTACTGGGGGTTATCAAGTAATATGAACTATAAGAATTTTGATTTATCATTTCAATTTCAAGGATCGCAAGGAGCAGAAGTTTATAACATCGACCCAATATACTGGAAATCACAATTTGGAGGTAGATTACGTTCTGATTTTGATGCTAATGGTGATAGAATTGCCGATGTAAGTGGTAAACATTATGTTGAAACTAGAAATGCACATGGGTCAGGAATTCAAGATGCTTCTTACATAGCTTTAAGAAACCTAACTTTAGGTTATACTATTAAACCAGATTTTATAAGTAAAGTAGGTGTGAACTCTATGAGAGTGTATGTTGCAGCTTCCAATTTATTATACATCATGGGAGATAATTATACCTCATTTAACCCAGAAGGTATTGAAACTGAAAATTCAGGTTATGCAGGTCCAACAACCTACGGATACCAAGAAGGCGCGAGCCCTGTTGTAAGAAGTTTTACCTTTGGTGTAAACGTTAATTTTTAATTAAGAAAAAATGAAAAAAATGAAAATTATATATGTAGTATTAGCGTCAATGCTGTTAGTAACAGCATGTGACAATGATTTGGATCAAACACCGCCAAAAGAGCTTGAGTCAAGCGCTTTAACAAACTACACCCCTGTTTTGTATGCCGCATATCACTATCAAACAGGAGCTGCAACACCATTGGTGGTAATGGGCGATTTTAGAGCAGATAATATGTTGATGCGTGAAGAACCTTATCCTGCATTTGATAGATACAATAGAGATTTAGCAGGAGGTGATTTGGTTGAACAATTTTTCCGTCCCTTGTATAGTAATTTGTATAAAGCAATTTTAAGTGCTAACAACGTTATAGATAATTCAACTAAACCTACAGAGGTAGCTGAAGCAAAATTTTTAAGAGCTTTGTCGTACTTTAAATTAGTTATGGTTTTTGGAGATGTTCCTGTAAACTTATCTCCAACACCAAATGTATCAGATTTGTCTATTTTAGCTAGAAAATCTAAAGCAGAAATTTATGATAATATCATCATTCCAGACTTTATTGCTGCAAGAGATGGTTTAGATAATTCACTAAAAGCAAGTGGGCGTGCATCAAGAATAGCTGCACAGGCTTTTCTTGGCAAAGTGTATATGCACCGTGGTAATTATCCCTTAGCTGTAACAGAACTTGGAGCTGTTGTAAGTGGAGCTGCAACTGCTGGCGTTACTTTAGAAACTAGTTTTGCTAATGTAGTAAAAGATGCAAGTAAAGAAATACTATTTGCAACAAAGTTCTCATCATCAATTTCTGATGTATATGGATTTACAGAATTTGAAGCTTGGTTTAGAGGTGCTGATACAAAATCTCCAACACCATTAGATCCACGCTTAACAGCTGCGTTTGATGCGAATGCTTCTAGTGCTATTATTTCTGGTGGAGTAGATTTGAGAAAAGCTTTAACTATTGATGTAGTAAATAAAAAAGGCATTAAATTCGGTACTTCTTTAAATCTTGAACAAGACTTTATAGAGTTAAGATTGTCTGACGTTATTTTAATGAATGCAGAAGCCTTGAATGAAACTAGCAATGCAAATGGAACTCAATCTGCAACTATTCTAGCTGGATTAAACGCAATTAGAACCAGAGCTGGATTAACCAGTTTAGTGGGTACTGCAACAACTCAAGCAGCTGTTAGAACTGCAATAGCAAAAGAAAGACGTGTGGAGTTGGCTTTAGAAGGACATAGATGGTTTGATTTGGTAAGAACTAGTACTGTTGATGCTGAAATGGGATTAACAGTTAATAGCAATTACCATATTTTTCCAATCCCAAACTCAGAAATTACTGCTACTAATGGTGTAATTACTCAAAATCCTGGATACGAATAAAGTGCAGTTTTTAATTTGAGTTAGTTTAGTTTTTTATAGGTTAACCAACTTATTTTTAATTATAGTTGGTTAACCTTAAAAAGAGATTACATAAAACAGGAGCATTTTTATAATACAATAAATTTAATAAATTTACCGAACCAATCTGGTACACCAATTTAATTATAAATTTATCTATTATGAATTTAGATGTCCTTTCAAAAAATGAAAATCAAGAAATTACTACTCGAGTTAAAAAATTAATTTCACAAATAAGCGATTTAATAAGTCAAAAACATTTACAACCAGGTGATAAATTACCGGCTGAACGAATTTTAGCTGAAAAGTTTAATGTAAGTAGAAGAAGCATACGTGTAGCAATACTTAAGCTAGAATCGTACGGTATATTAATATCAATGCCTCAAAGCGGAACATTTATTGCAAATATAGGCTCTATTGCCATGAATGGAATGATTGACGATATTTTAAGTCTTGGGTTGCCTAATTTCAAATCCTTGGTCGAAACCAGAGTTCTGTTAGAGTTAAAGGCAGTAAGATTGGCAGCAAAAAGGCGTAGTGAAGCCGATTTGCAAAGAATTAAACAAGCATTAGAAGCACATGAAGCCAAATTATTATCTGGCGAAGATGCTGTTCAAGAAGACTTGTTATTTCATTTGGCTATAGCAAAAGCAAGTGGCAATGTTACCATGAATCAAATTATGATTGGTATTACGCCACAAATAATTGTAGAGTTTAAAAAATATCATACAGATTATGATTCTTTAGATGAATTAAGAGTAATTGAACATAAAGAAATATACGAAGCAATTAAAGCGCAAAACAGTCAAATAGCCAAAAGAAAAATGAAAAAGCATTTCAAAATGTTATATCAATATTGTGAAAATATTAAAGAAGAATAGAATAATTAGCTTAACATTTACACTAAAGTTAAATTATTTTATGAGGTTTAATTTATAAAGAACAAGCAAGTTCAAAAAAATAATTTAATAAAATGGGAAAATTAAAAGGAAAAGTTGCAGTTGTAACTGGAGGTGGTCGCGATATCGGGCGTGCGGTATGCGTAAAGCTAGCAAAAGAAGGTGCTAAAATTGTTGTAAACTATTTTGATAGTGATAAAGATAAAGATGATACGATGTCAGCTATTAAAGCCGTTGGTGGCGAAGCCATTGCTGTTTATGGCGATGTAAATAAACTATCAGACATAAATAATATGGTAGCCAAAACCAAAGAAGCCTTTGGAGATAAAGTTGATATTTTGGTAAATGTAGCAGGAGGTTTGTTTGCAAGAAAAACGGTTGAAGAATTAGATGAAAAATTCTATAATTTAGTTATGGATGTAAATTTTAAAGGAACTGTATTTGTAACACAAGCTTTTAAACCCCTAATGGGTAAAGGTGCTTCAATTGTAAATTTTGCATCACAAGCAGCTAGAGATGGTGGAGGAGCAGGATCGGTAATTTATGCAGCTTCAAAAGGAGCAGTTATGACTCTTACAAGAAACTGGGCTAAAGAATTAGGACCTCAAGGTATTAGAATTAATGCAGTTTGCCCTGGGATGATTGCTACTAAATTTCATGACGATTTCACTAAAGATGATATAAGAGAAAAAGTAGCAGCTTCAACACCACTTAGAAGAGAAGGTCGTGCCGATGAAGTGGCAGATTTAGTGGCTTATTTGGCTAGTGATGAATCTTCATTCTTAACAGGAAATAATGTTGATATTAACGGAGGTTTAGCCTTTAGTTAATCGTTTCAAACAGTATATAAAAAACCTGTTCAAATGCATATTTGAACAGGTTTTTTTATTTTATTTTAATGAGCCACAACAAACATTTTAGAGTATTTTGTAGCATCATTAGCAATTAAGTTAATAATGTAAGAACCGTTGTTTAATGAAGATATATCAACATTTATATAACCAGTAACAGAGTTTAATTGTTTTTCTATAACCTTTCTTCCATCTAAAGTAAAAACTTGAATGGTGTTTACTCTATTATTTGTTAAGCTTAATGTTAATACGTCTTTTACAGGGTTAGGATATATTTTTACTTGATTGTTTAAAAATCTATTATCAACAGAAAGTGATGCATTACCGTAAAATTCTACTTCATGTAAAGTTGTAAATCTACTAGTGTTACCTACTTGCCCATTACCTATAATTTTAACATATTTTGTGCCTGTAGCAGTTGTAGGAAGCACAAAAGCTTTAAAACTAGCATCGGTATTACTAACAAGGTCTCCAGCTGGAAAAGGATTGTAAAAATCACCATCGGCAATACCAGTTGATGATACTAAAATTTGTAAATAATAGGTTTTTCCATTAGTTGTGGCTATATCAACTAAATCTAAATCAAAAGATCCTTTTAAATCGTATATAATAATGGCATTATTACTACCACTTGGGTCAAGTGCACCATTACCCGCCCATTGGGTGTTAAAATCTTTATCAAGACTATTGATAGCATAATTAAATTTAGTAGTACCATTTACTTCTTCGTTTGATACATAGCTTATTGCTGCATCAGAAGCAGTTTTGTTAATAAGGTTTAACCCTATTCGTGGGTTTGCAGCATCTTGAGTAACGCTAATGGTTCTTGTTAATGCACCACCTACAACTGTAACTACGCCGCTTCTAGATGTGAAGGTTGTGTTTTGTGAAACTATAATATTGAAACTTCCATTATTTGTGCCAGATGAAGGTGATACAGAAATCCAATCGGCATCATCACTAACATTCCAATTAACATTTGAAGTAACTGTAACTGATTGAGAACTGCCAGATGCAGCATAATTACTTATTGATGATAAATACATATTTTCAGAAGTATCATCTAGTTCATAAGCATTTGGTCCAACGGTGCTTGGAGTCATTGGCATGTAACGAACAGATTCTAAACTATAGTGATCTGAACCTGGGTTACTTATTGTTGATCTAGTTTGCCCTTCAATATCTTCATTTATGGTTTCGGTTGTTACTGCATTATTGTAAAGAGGCGATGTGCCGGTTGTTCGCCATACACCTATAGTTGCATCAAAAGATAAATTAGGGTTTTCATTTACAACCATACTTGTGTTAAAAGATGTTGTTGTTGCGCCAGAAATGGTAGTTGCACTGCCTGTTGGATATATTAAATTGTTAGTCCATGTAATATTAGCACCTTGGTCGTTTCCGTCTTTAATAGCTACTAACGCATTTTGTGAACCAGTAATTAGGTTATTCATAAGCTTTATGTTGCTTAAAGTTTTATTATAAGCACCGTTGTTGCTAAAACCAATTTCTATTCCATTAGTATTATTAACCAAAGTGTTGTAAGCTATCGTAACATTTTCAGCTCTGAAATGAGAACTTAGGCTTGTACTAGTACTTGTAACATCACCTTGTGTAAGGGTAATGGGCGCATCCCATTTGGTGCCGTTTAAACCTTCCATGTAATTGTTTATAATAACATGATCTGAGCCATAAACTCGAATACCGCCTGTGTATAAGGTTGCACCATCTGGTGATGTACCAATAGCTTTATTTCCACCAAAAAAATAGTTACCTTCTATTCTGTTTCTATCGCCATGGCGTAGTGATAATGTTCCGTAGCTTCTTAAAAACGTATTGTGTCTTACTACATTGTCACACGATTTAACAGAAACAATTTCTGGGTCGCCATCACAATCTTCAAATAGGTTATATTCCACTGTTGTATAGCCGCTTGATTTTGACATATTGCTCCAACCAATTCTAATAGATTCTTGTTCGTTTACGGCACGCGGGCTATTGTTTTTAAAGTAGTTGTGGTCTATTCTGTCATTTTGAGATTGTATAACTTCATTAGTACCATCAATAGTTATGTAATGACCAGGCATTGTTTTATTTTGAAAAACATTATGATCTATGCGATTATTATGACTTAAATATTGGTATGGTTCAACAGTGTCATCATAAACGCCACCAATATATACCCATTTAGAAGAGCTTGTTTGTGCTGTTTCAAATACATTTCTAGTTACTCTAATGTTATTGCAACCTTCTAACTTTACCATAGTACTATTCCCAGTACAGTTAAAAGTAAATCCTTCTAATATGGCATGATAAGCTTTATTGAATGTGAATCTTGAAGTACCTGTTAGAATAACACCTCCTATTGTTTCAGCTTTGATAGTTATAGGGTTTCCTGCAGAACCATAAGGTCTTAATGTAGCACTAAAGTTGGAATAAGTGCCATTTCTTACTATTATAACATCGCCCGGGGATGCAGCAGTAACGGCGGTTTGTAATGCGCTAGAAGTAGTAACATAAGTTTGAGAAAACATGTTACAAGAGCAAGTAATAATAGCAATAAAACACCAAGCTTTAAATGATTTAATTGGTGTAAATAGCACCTTAAATTTCTGTAAAGTAGTTTTTTTCATTTTATAATAGTTTTAGTTTGTTTGGAAAACCAAATTGGTTTACCAATTTGGTTTTCCAAATATATTATTATTTTAAAACTTTACAACTTATTTTATGTTAATAATATGTGTTGATATTGAGTGTGTTACTTTATTAATGGACTTGTGTACAGAAACTTGAAACATACGTTATTATAATACAACTAGTTTTTTAGAGCTTACGTTAATACCATTTTTTTTAAATACTATAAGGTAAATTCCAGACTTAAGATTAGTTGTATCTATTGTAGTATTGTTTGAAATTAAAGTGTTTACTAATTTCCCTAAATTATTGTATATGTAAATTGAATCGAAACTATTTGGAGAAGCTTGAATAGTTACTTTTGAAGTATCTGCGGGGTTAGGGTATATTTTAAAGGATGTTTGTTTTGGTGAGATGGCAGATAATGAACCTATTTCTTCTATGCTAAAATTAGCAAATAATACTTCTTCGTCTCGTAAGTCGGAAGGCGTGTTTAAACTTCTATATATTCCCCATTTTGGTCTTACAAAATCAGCGCCTGTTTGCCAATTTACTATATTACTACTAGAATAATTAAATAATTCTGTATTGTCTGAAACTCTTTTTATAAGAATACTATAGCTTCCGTTTGTACCATATGTTATAGTTTCAGTAACATCAACCCAAGTTCCTTTAAAAGGTGTTAAATCTGTTTTTTTTAAAGTAGATTGTGATGATGTTTGAGCATACCTTAATTCTAATTGGTCTGGTGTTCCTTTTCGTGTTGTTAAAGTGTACATTGGTGTAGCCTCATATAAACCTCCAACCGATTTTAATTGATGTATATGCGTAAAACTAGATGAAGATTGAAAACCTGTAGGCAATTTAAATTTCCATTTATAAACAACAATTTCTCCTTCAACCGCTTTTAAATTACTTGGCGATTTATCATATACTTTTATCTCGTTTCGTTGCCTATCTGTAGCCGTAGTACAACGGTCGTTATCAGGTGTTAAATGAATATAAAACCTAAAAACATTCGTGTTAAGATTGGTGTCAAAAAACTCATCAATATGCCTTCCAAATGATGTATGAATGCAATCTGGTGTTTCTGTTACATCATATCCAGGAGCTAAAACCGAATTAATTAATTCATAAGTATCACCTGGTCCGTTTGCATTAAGTTCTACTTGAGCAAAAATAGTTTGACTTGCTAATAACAAAAAGCAACAAAAATTAAATCTAAAATTAAATCTAAAATTATTCATAAACAATAAATTGGTTAACCAAATTGGAAAACCAAATATATAGAATATATTTTAAAACAACAATGAAATGTAACTCACTGATTATGTTAATTTTTCAAAAAAAGTTTCAATAGGATTATGATAATAAATTTTTTTTGCTATTTTTGGAGAACCAAAGTGGTAAACCAAATTGGATAACCAAAAAAAACTCAAAATAATCTGCATTAAAACAGATTATAAATTTTAATAACAACTATAAACTATTACATTATGAAAAAAATTTTACTTTTTAATTTGTTTTTAACAACGGCTTTGTCGTTTGGGCAAGTTACTTTACCTTATTATGAAGGTTTTAATTATACTGTAACTGCAGATCCTAATCCGCTTACTACACTTGTAAGTGTTGGAGGTAATTTGGGTCCTTGGTTAAGTACATACACAACCAATACTAATGGAGATCCATTTATGGTTGCATCGCCATTTTGGTCTGGTTTACCAAATCAGTTAGCTTTTTCTCAAACAGGTGAAGCTATACAATTTCAAGGTGGTTCAGATGATCCTGTAATTCCAATTCCAGATCAAGGTTCGTCAGGTATAATATATTCTTCTTTTATATTTAAAGTTACAGATCAATCTTTAGTAACTGATCTTGCTGGCGGTTTTATTTATTCATTTGGAAAAGTTAACAGTAATTCGAATGGTTACAATTATTGTTCAGCTGTATATCTTAGAAAAGTGAGTGAAACTACTTTTAATGTTGGTGTTTCTGAAACTAATAGTACATCTGCAGCTGCTTGGTCTCCAACAGTTTTTAATACTGGCGATGATGTGTTTGTTGTAATTGCTTATGATATTGCAAATCAACTATCTAAAATATGGATTAACCCAAATATATCTGGTTTAGAACCAGCACCAACTGTTGATACTTCTGCTGATTCTTCAACAGGATCAAGAAATAATATAGTAGTTGTTAGATTAAGTTTAGAATCGAATGCGAGAACTCCAACCACAATTTTAGATGAAATTAGAATAGGTAATACTTGGCAATCTGTTACTGGTCAAGCACCACTTAGTGTTTCTGAAAATGAATTGGCTAGTAAATTAAAAATATACCCAAACCCAGCAAAAGATGTTATCTCAATCGAGGCTAATAATGTAAAAATATCTTCTGTTGAATTATACACTTTATTAGGTCAAAAAGTAAAATCACAATCATCTTTAAAAGATAATCAACTTTCAGTTTCTGATTTATCTAAAGGCATTTATCTATTAAAAATTAATGCAGAAGGTAGCAGCACAACTAAAAAAATAATTATTGAATAATAAATAGTTTGGTATTGAATTTTTGTTTTTTATTCAAAAAGCCTTTAGTAATTAAAGGCTTTTTGTGTATAAAGTATAATGGTTTAATTAATAGTATCTTTATCATAGTCATAAATTAAAAAGAGTATAATATGGTTGTTTCTAGAAGAGAATTTATTGCTAAAAGTGCCTGTGCAGCTAGTTTGTTGCAGTTTTCTGCATTTTCATTTCCAGATTTTTCAGAGTCAAATGATAAGCTAGATATTAGTATTTTTTCTAAGCATCTGCAATTTTTAGATTATAAAACTACTGGTGAAATGGCTGCTGAAATGGGATTTTCGGGGGTAGATTTAACAGTGCGTCCTAATGGGCATGTGTTACCCGAATTGGTAAAAACCGAACTACCTAAAGCAGTAAAGGCTATTAAGGCTAGCGGCGTAAATTGTAAAATGATTACAACTAGTATTGAGAGTACAAACAATGCTTTAGATGTCGCTATTTTAGAAGCAGCATCAAAAGAACAAATTTCATATTATAGAACAAATTGGTTTAAGTACAAAGAAGGTGTTTCTATGGAAAATAGCCTTCAAATTTATCAAGAAGAGATTAAAAACTTAGGACATTTGAACGAAAAACTAGCTTTAATTGGTTGTTATCAAAACCATGCTGGTACAAGTGTTGGTGCTTCATATTGGGAAGTTAAAAAAATCCTTGAAACTGTTAATAAACAACATTTTGGAACACAATACGATATAAGACATGCAATGGTTGAAGGTGGTTATTCCTGGGAAAATGGACTTCAATTACTATATCCAAATATAAAAGTAATGGTTATAAAAGATTTTAAATGGGGTATTGTAAATGGTAAGTGGGAGGCATTAAATGTACCAATAGGTGAAGGTATGGTAGATTTTACAAAGTATTTTAAACTTCTAAAACAATATAAAATAAAACCACCTGTATCTTTACATTTAGAGTACGATTTAGGTGGCGCAGAAAAAGGAAATCAAGAAATTACAGTTGATAAAAAAGTTATTTTTGATGCCATGAAACGCGATTTAAATAGTGTTCAAAAGCTATGGCTTGAAGCTTAAATTTTAAAATAAAAAAAACTAAAACTAAAATAAGATTAATTAAATAATGAAGGTATTTGTATTTATTTCAAGTCTATTTGTCTTTTTTGTGTCATTCAAACCTTTAGCTCAAACAAATACAGTTAAGGTAAACAATGAGATAGAACTTAAATCAGCCATAAAAAATAGTCAAGCAGGAACTAAAATTGTGCTTGCCAATGGTATTTGGAAGGATGTTGAAATTAAGTTTTATGGAAAAGGAACTAAAGAAAACCCTATAATTCTAACAGCTGAAGAAAAAGGAAAGGTAACTATTGAAGGCGTTTCAAACTTACAACTAGGAGGTAGTTATTTGGAAGTTAATGGATTGTATTTTAAAAATGGTTATACGCCTTCAAAAAATGTTATTCAATTTAAAATTGATAATGATACTATTGCAAACCATTGTAAAATAACCCAATGTGTAATTGAAGCATTTACTCAACCTGATAGGGATGTAAGCGACCATTGGATTGAGTTTTGGGGTAGGCATAACGAGGTAAGCTATTGCTACATTACAGGAAAATATAATTTTGGGCCAACTATAATGATAAAGTTAGAAGGCAACGAAAATATTTATAATTATCACCAAATAATTAATAATTATTTTGGACCACGTCCACGAAAAGGTGGACCACATGGAGAAACCATTCAGTTGGGTGATAGTGGTACTTCCATGACGCCATCGCATACACTAGTAGCCAATAATTTATTTGATAGATGTAATGGCGAAATAGAAATAATTTCAAGCAAATCCAATTTTAATGAATTTAGAAACAATGTTTTTTTTGAAAGTGAAGGTTCTTTGGTGTTAAGACATGGTAATTACGCCAAAATTGATGGCAACATATTTATTGGTAACGAAAACTCAAAATTTATGGGTGGTATTCGAGTTATTAATACAGGACATTGGATTACCAATAACTATTTCTATAAAATTAAAGGTGAAGCTTTTAGAAGTGCTTTAGCTGTTATGAATGGCATTCCAAAATCGCCATTAAATCGTTACAACCAAGTAACCGATGCTGTTATAGCATATAATTCGTTTATCGATTGCAAATCGCCTTGGCAATTTAGTGTAGGTTCAAATGTAAGTCAGAAAGAGGTATTGCCACCATCCGAAATTCGTTCGGAACGACCAGAGCGTGTTATTGTAGCAAACAATCTAATATATAATGAAATACCTGATGAAAATCCTATTGTAAATTATGATAAAGTAGATGGTGTAAAATTTAAAAACAACGTTATTAACCATGATTACAATAGTGAAGTAAAACCTAATGGTTTGAAAATGGAATCAATTTTATTGGAAAAGAAATCAACCAACTTGTTTGTGCTTAATGAAAATATAAGCAATACGTATGAGGGTTTTGATTTTGAAACCATAACCAACGATTTATTTGGAACCAATAGAACAGCTAGTGGCAATAGTATAGGTGCTATTGTGTATCCTGTAAAAAACAATATTTTAATCGATAAAACTAAGTACGGTACAAATTGGTTTTCAGTTGAAAATGAAATACTAGAGCCAAAAACTTATAAAATTTCTTCGGTTTCATCACTTATAAAAGTTATCAAAAAAGCCAAATCTGGTGATGTGGTAATACTTAAAAAAGGTGTTTATCATATAAGTTCAAGTATAATAATCAACAAAACAATTTCTATCGTTTCAGATGAAACTAATAAAGCATCACTAGTTTTTTCTTCGCCCAAAACAGCTTTCGAAATACATCCTAAAGGTAATTTAACACTTAAAAATGTGCTTTTAAAAGGAAATTCAAATCAAAACGCGTTTACAACGCTTGATAAATACATGAGTAAAACTTATAACTTAAATATTGAAAATACCGAGATTTCAAATTTTAAAAGTGTTTTAGAAGTTTCAAAAGGCTCGTTTGCTGATAGTATAACGGTTTCAAATACAGTAATTAAAGATTGTGAAAACGGATTTATGCTTAATAAAGAAACCAATGATGGAGGCGATTATAATGCTGAGTTTTTAACCATAACCAATTCAAAATTTGATAACATACAAGGTGTTGTTTTAGATTATTATCGTGGAGGTTATGATGAATCAACTATAGGAGGAAACTTAAATCTTAATGGTAATATTTTTTCAAATTCAGGAAAATTAGACGGTATTCTAATAAAAAATAGAGGTATTGTAAATGTAGACATTTCTAATAATACATTTCAAAATAATCCAGTTAAAACCATCGCTGTTTTATGGGGAGAAAAGGGTCAAAAACCTGTAAATAATACTATTAATAACTCAGGAAGTATTGAAATTGTGCAAAACCTAGCACTTAAACTTATGTATTAAAGTTTATGTATTGCATTTAGTTTTTGCTTCAATAACTCATACAATTTCATTCAAAAAACGTTAAAATACTTTTTATGTTTTGACACCTAAAAAATTAAACCTATATTTGGTAAACCAAATTGGTAAACCAATTATTTGTAACGGTTAAATTTTTAAAATTTAATCATAGTTTTAAGTAGTACAAAAAGGTTGTTCAATATAGTTGTAAATAAATGTAGGCTTTTGTTGGCTTCATCATAAAAAAGAATACGCATGTTTTTAAAAAACAAGGTTCAAATTGCTTTTATAGTTTTAGTAATATTTAGTGCATCGTGTAAAGCGCAAACTAAAGGAGATACTAATGCAAAAAAAATAAAAAAACAAGAACACCCAAGTTTAATTTTAACTAAATCTGGTGTAGAAAGTATAAAAGCTCAATTAGGCAATGTGCCACTTTTTGATGAAACATTAGCAAAAGTTAAAGCGGAAGTAGATGCTGAAATTTTAGCAGGTATCGAAGTGCCTATACCTAAAGATTTTTCGGGAGGTTATACACACGAACGACATAAAAAGAACTTTTTAATATTACAAAAAGCAGGGGTTTTATATCAAATATTAGATGATGAACTCTATGCAAATTATGTAAAGGATATGTTAATGGCGTATGCTAAGTTATATCCAACTTTACCCGTACACCCGCAAACACGTTCGTATGCACGTGGTAAATTATTTTGGCAATGTTTAAATGATTCTAATTGGTTGGTTTATGTAGCACAAGCTTATGATTGTGTTTATAATTATTTAACCGAAAAAGAACGTAATCATTTAGAAAAAAACCTATTTAAACCATTTGCAGATTTTATTTCAATTAACAATCCGCAGTTTTTTAACCGAGTTCATAACCACAGTACTTGGGGTAATGTTGCTGTAGGCATGATTGCTTTGGTTATGGATGACGCTAAGTTATTAGACCGTGCTTTGCATGGTTTAAAAACCGATAATATTGATCCTGATGCTAAAGATAACGATGGTGGTTTTATTAAAAAACCAGGACAAAAAGTAGGATTTCTAGCTAATTTAGAAGAACCTTTTTCACCTGATGGTTATTATACCGAAGGACCTTATTATCAGCGATATGCTATGTATCCTTTTTTAGTATTCGCCGAAGCGTTACAAAATGTAAAACCAGAGCTTAAAATTTTTGAATATAAAGATGGTGTTTTGCTAAAATCGATAAATACACTGTTAAATTTAACTGATGCCGATGGTAATTTTTTTCCTTTAAATGATGGACAAAAAGGTATGTCATATTATTCTCGAGAGTTGGTTTCAGCTGTAAATATTGGTTACTTTTTTGGTGGGAATAACACCAATTTACTGTCAATAGCTAAACAACAAGGCGAAGTGCAGTTAGACGATTCTGGATTGGCTGTAGCCATAGGCGTTCGTAATGGTTTAGAAACACCGTTTGTAAAAAAATCTATAAATCTTAGCGATGGGAAAAATGGAGATGAAGGTGGTGTTGCTATTTTAAGATTTCCAGGATCAAAAGGGGAACTTTCATTGGTTATGAAATATTCCGCACAAGGTTTAAGTCATGGTCATTACGATAAACTGTCATTTTCTTATTATGAAGGAGGTTGTGAAGTGATACAAGATTATGGAATGGCTCGTTTTGTAAACATACAACAAAAGGGTGGTGGTAATTATTTAAAAGAAAACACTACTTGGGCTAAACAAACCATAACTCATAATACCATTGTTCAAAACGAAACTTCACATTTTAATGGAGATTTTGAAACAGGTAGTTTGCACCATTCAGAAATTTATTTGTTTGATGCTTCAAACCCTAAAGTACAATTAATTAGCGCAAAGGAAACCAATGCGTATCCAGGAACTGAAATTCACAGAACCATGGCGCTTATTAAAAATGATAATTTTGAAAATTCGTTTCTTTTAGATATAGTAAAAGTAACTTCTGAAAATGAAAATCAATACGATTTACCTTATTACTATATGGGGCAATTAATGTCTACTAATTTTGATTATGAAACGGCAGAATCTTTAAAACCATTGGGTAATAAAAATGGTTATCAACATCTTTGGAAAGAGGCTAGTGGTAAAACATTAACAGAAAATGCACAAGTATCATGGTTTAATGCACAACGTTTTTATACACTTACAACAATTACTTCAAAAACCGATGAATTAATTTTCGCAAGAATTGGTGCAAACGATCCAAATTTTAATTTACGTAAAGAACCTAGTTTCATTATTAGAAAACCCAATAGTAAAGACACCTATTTTGTGTCTTTATTAGAATCTCATGGGCATTACAATCCTGTTGATGAAATAGCTACAAATGCTTTTAGTAGTGTAAAAAATCTAAAAGTGGTTTACAGTGATCATTTATATATGGCTATTGAAATAGAAACTAAATCTAATAAAAATTACCTGTTTTTATTTTCATTAAATGATCAATCAAAAACAAGCAACCATCAAATAAAAATAGATGATATAACCTATGAATGGATAGGTGTTTATAAATTAACAGAAATACTTAAAAATTAAAATAATATGAAACGATTTAGTGAAAAGTACATCATTACAAAAGATATAGACTGGGAAGAGCTTGGTGGAGGTGTATCTAGAAAATTCTTAGGGTATGATAATCAAATTATGATGGTAAAAGTAAAATTTGAAAAAGGTGCGTTAGGTGCACCACATCAACATTTTCATACTCAAGCTACTTATTGCGTGTCAGGTAAATTTGAATTTGTAATTGATGGTAACAAGAAAATTGTAGAAGCTGGTGATGGTGTTTATATAGAGCCAAATTTATTGCATAGTGCAGTTTGTTTGGAAGCAGGAATATTAATAGACACTTTCAGTCCCGTAAGAGAAGATTTCTTAAGTGGTAACAAAGTATCATATTTTGGTGATAAAAAAATATAAAAAACCTTATTGATGCTTTTGTAGTATTATTTTACTACAAAATAAATGTCTTTATAATAATTATTTTAAACTAAGCATTGCTATTATAATAATTTTATTTATATTTGGATAACCAGATTGGTTTACCAATTTGGTTATCCAATAAAACTAATAATCAATACTCAGAAATGGCATTAACAATAAAATAAAAATTAAAAAAAAAGGACAGGTGCACGCCTATCCTTTTTAAAATGGTTTACTTCTTTTAGGAGGGAAGTAAAACTTATTACACGCTATTACTTAAATAAAAAACATGTATAGCAAATTTATATAAATTTCTGCGAATTATTATGTTTTTATAAAGTGAAACCAAATTAGAATTTTTCTAAAAAACCAAATTTAGTATTAAACAAACTAAAAAACTTTACATTTTAAAACATAAAAAAACTAATTATGAATTTAAAAACTAAGCTAATTTTAATTATAATATTAGTGTTCAATATGAGTTTGTTCGCACAGAAAGCTGTATTGAAGGGACAGGTAATATCTGCTACAGATAATATGCCAATACCTGGAGTGAATGTTATTGTTAAAAACACATCAAAAGGAACTACCACCGATTTTGATGGTAATTATCAAATAGAAGTAAAAAATGGCGATATTTTACAATTTTCTTATATTGGATTTGTAACCCAAGTTCAAATTTTTAAAGACCAAAAAACAGTAAATATAACACTTGCAGAAGATGTTGCAAAACTTGATGAGGTTGTTGTAGTTGGTTATGGTTCTCTAAAAAAATCAAATATAACCAGTTCTATTTCTACCTATAAAAATGAAAACATGGATCAATTGCCTGTTTCTAGAGTAGATCAAGCACTTCAAGGAAAAGTTGCAGGTGTACAAATTCAAAATACTTCTTCAGCCGCCGGCGAATCGCCAGTGATTAGAATTAGAGGGCAAGCTTCAATTAATGCTAGTCCAGATCCTTTAGTTGTTGTTGATGGTCAGCCTATTGATGACGGTTTAGCATCTATAAACATGGCCGATGTTCAAGATATATCTGTGTTGAAAGATGCTTCATCAGCAGCTATTTATGGTTCAAGAGGTGCAAATGGTGTTATTTTGGTAACCACTAAAAGTGGTAGTGATAAAAAAACTACATACAGCTTTAATCACTCAGTTGGTTTTAAAAGTGCTTATAAATTATATGATGTTCAATCAGCTTCAGATTATGTTAGGCAATTGTATGCAGAGCGTGAGCTAAGATTAAACGATCCTTTATGGACAGGTACGGTTCCTACGGTATCTATTGGGTTTCAAAAGCAATACATTTTCGAGCAAAATTTTCTTGATGGAAAAGGTACTGAATATCAGGATGAATTTATGAGAACAGGAGTATTTAGAAACATAGGTTTAAGTGCGTCTGGTGGTTCAAAATCAATAAGATATAGAATTTCAGGTGCTTACAATGGTGATGAAAGTATGATGCAAAAAAGTAACTATGAAAAATACCAATTCAGATTAAAGTTAGACGCCGATTTAAATGATAAATTATCGGTTGGTGTAAATATTGCGCCTACTTACAGTGAAACGCAAAGACCAGCCAATGATTATAGGGATTATTTCAGGTTTCCAACATTTATTCCTGTAAAACATACTGCAGAAACTTTAGCATTTATTCAATCAGGTGGAGCATATTCAGATGTGCAGGTTGGAGATTATGCTAACCCACAACACTTTTATAGTTTGGTGTTTCCAAATTATTTAATGCCAGACGGTACTACATATACAAGTACAAACCTTTCTAATCCATGGACAACAAGTAGTATTAATCCATTTAAGGTTTTAAATTTACAAGATGATGATCAAGAGGAGTTTAGAATTCAATCAAGTTTCGATTTAACTTATAAAATCACTAAAGATTTAACATTTAAAACTTCAGCTAATGCCTACTACAAATACTCCGATAGGTTACAGTGGGTTGGAACAAATGCAAATTCTGAAACAAATCAAAATTATGCTGTTTATATAAGAAATAATTATAAAGATTTATTATCTGAGAATACTTTAAATTATATAAAAGATTTCAATAAACACTCATTTAATGTTTTAGCTGGTTTTTCTGCACAAAGAACAGATTATTATTATTCAAGCTTTACAGGTCAAAATTATCCAAATGAAAATATTAGAACCTTTAACAATGCAGGTACTATAGTAAAGGCAAATTTGAACTCTTCATCAGACCCAGGAGGTGAAATTAAAAATGCTACCGCTTTATTATCATACTATGGAAGGTTAGTATATTCTTATGATGGGTTATTTAACATAACTGGTACCATAAGAACGGATGGTGCATCACAATTTGGTCCAGGAAATAAATGGGGAACATTCCCTTCAGTTTCAGGAGGTGTTAACTTAGCAAGATTAGATTTTATAAAATCATCAGATGTTATTAGCAGATTAAATTTTAGAGCTGCTTATGGAGAAACAGGAAATAACCGTACCGATAAATTAGGTGGTAGTAATGCTTACAATCCTTATTTAAATGTTTTGGAAGGTGCTAACTATGTTTCTGGTTCTGGTAATGGTACAGTTGCAAATGGGCAAGTTACACCAAATGCAGTTGGAGCAAATGCAGACATTACTTGGGAAACAACAGTTTCAACCAATTTAGGTTTCGATTTAGGTTTGTTTAGAAACAGGGTTAATTTATCGGCAGAGTTTTATGAGTCTAATACCGATAAGTTACTTTTACAAACAAACAACCAATTATTCTCTGGTACAGCATTATCATGGAATAACGTTGGTAGTCTTCGTAATCGTGGTCATGAAATTGAATTATCAACAACTAATATTTCTACCGAAAATTTTAAATGGTCAACTACAGCAAATTATGCATCAAACAGACTTAAATTAACCGATTTTGGAGGTAATGCTGAAACGCCACAAACAGGTGAAAGAGGTGAACAATATATTTCACAAGTTGGTAGTCCATTAGTACAATTTTATGGCTATAAAACCGATGGTGTTTGGTTATCACAACAAGAAATTGATGATTCTGGATTTACAACCTCAAACGTTTCAATTGGAACATTAACTCCTGGTGCTTTAAAACTTGTAGATTTTAATGAGGATGGTTTTATTAATGCCGATGATAGAACTGTAATAGGCGATCCGTATGCCGATTTTACTTGGGGAATAACTAATACCTTCGAATACAAAGGTTTTGATTTGTCATTCTCGTTTCAAGGTGTTCAAGGTATTGAAATGTACCAAGGAGATACTGGTTATAATGAAGCAAGAAGACAGGTTACAAATTATACTAAAAACCGTTGGGTAAGTCCATCAAATCCAGGTGATGGTAAAACACCATACGAAACAAATGGTGGTATACATTGGGTTTTAACCGATTATGGTATTGACGATGCATCATATGTTGCTTTAAGAGACTTAACATTTGGTTATACCTTAGATGATAAATGGGTTAAACAAATTGGTTTAAAACAACTTAGAATGTATTTTACAGGGCAAAACTTACTATACATAACAGCTAAAGATTTTAGAGGATTAAACCCAGAAAGCAGACGCTCTGGTGGTACATATTCAAATACTCTGGTTACTGGCTATGATAGAGGTGGTTATCCAATACCAAGAACATTGGTTTTAGGTTTTGATGTTAAATTTTAATTATAAAAAATATTTCGTATGAAAATAGTATATAAATTTTTAATTGGCGTATTACTTTTAAGTGTTACCAGTTGTGGTGAAGATTTTATCACTATCGATCCGCAATCGTATATTACAGAAGAAATTTATTTTTCTAATACAGCCGAATTGAACACTGCACTAAACGCTTGTTATGCAGGTATGAGGTTACCAGCAGCCGAAGAATGGAAATTTACAGAATTACGTTCTGATAATGCGGTAATGAATCAAATAGCAACTACTTCTCCAGATAATATCCTTTTTCTATCGTATGATTGTTTCTTTATAGATACTAACGATACTAATTTGAAAAACTTTTGGTACTACTCTTATGTTAACATCAAAAACACTAATATTTTGTTAGATAAAATGAATGTTAATTATAGTAATGGTTCTATTGTATATGGTAATAATTCTATTGATGCTTCTGCTGCAGATATTAAAGACGTAGCTTCACAAGCTAGTTTTTTAAGAGCGTATCATTACTTCAACTTAGTGCGTCTTTTTGGAGATGTGTTTCTGGTACACGAGCCTGTATCATCTGTTGATGCTTCTGTTATTAATAGAGTTGATAAAAATTTAGTCTATAATTTAATTATTGCCGATTTGCAAAACGCTATAGCCAATGGAAATACTGCTAAATACACAAGCATTACTGCTGCAAATGCAGGAAAAGCAAATGCGTGGTCTGCAAAAGCTTTACTAGCTAAAGTGTATTTAACATTAGGTCGTAAATCTGAAGCGTTGCCTTTATTAACAGATGTCATTGCAGCCAGTGGTTATGGTTTAGAAAGTAGTTATGCAAATGTTTTTTCAACTACAAATGAATTAAACAAGGAAATATTATTTACAATCCGTTATAAATCAGGTCAAGGTAATTTAGGCTCAACATTCACCACTAGTTTTGCTCCAGCAGCACATTCTAGAGATGCCAATGGTAATGTTGTTTTTGTAGTTTCAAATCAAGGCGACAATGCTCCAGGACAAGAACTGTATGATTCTTTTAATACATCCGATGTTCGTAGAGGGTTTATTCGTGCTTCATCAGATGCTAGTGTACCTCAAAAATTATTTTATACAAAATTTTGGTATCAGCTATTAGTAAGAGATGACTCAGAATTTGATTTCCCAATTATACGTTATGCAGATGTGTTGTTAATGTATGCAGAAGCAGCAGGAAGTGCAGATGCTAATTCGTTAAGATACATTAATCTGGTTAGAGCAAGAGCAGGATTAACCACACCTTTAACTACCACTGATATAAATACACCTGCCAAGTTTGACCTTGTTGTTGCAAATGAAAGACGTTGGGAATTTATTGCTGAAAACCAACGATGGTACGATATATTGCGCTATGGTACTACGCTACCAACACTTAATGCTGTAGGGATAATGGAAAATCATTTCACAACAATTCATCCAATGTTATATTCTTTTTATACTCAAAATACAGAAGATGTTACATTACCTATTTTGTTAGAAAGAGTAGATGCAAATAGCTTGTTATTACCAATCCCTCAAATTGAGTTAGATACAAATAACAAAATCACAATACCACAAAATCCGGGGTATTAATAAAGTTTATAAAAACCAATTTCTTTATTCAGTTAAATACTGAAATTGGTTTTTAAGTTTTTCAATATGATTAATTATAATAAAACAAAAAAATGAAAAGAAATGTTACCTATTTAAAAAATTTTGTGCTGATAGTAATGGTAGCTTTTCTGTCAATTAGTGCCAACTCTCAAGACAAAAAGAAAAAAAGATACAAGTTACCTAATATAGATCTAAGCCATTGGAGTGTTACTACACCGCAATTAAATGAAAAAGGTAGCGCTACAAATGTTGAGCCGCCACAAATATTAAATTATGCTACAGATGAACGATTAATACCTTATATGTATAATGATTCTACCAGTGGCGCATTAGTATTTTATGCATATCCAAGTGAAGCCACTACAGCTAACACCAAGTATTCTCGTTCCGAATTACGTGAACAAATGGTGCCTGGAGACAATAACGTGAATTGGACTTTTGCACAAGGTGGAACAATTAAGGGAAAATTGGCCATGGAATCGGTTTCAAAAGATGCAGATGGTAAGTATCACAAGGTTATAATTATGCAAATTCATGGACGCTTAACCAATGAACAACGCGATTTGATAGGACAAAAAGATAACAACGCACCACCTATTTTAAAAATTTATTGGGAAAATGGGAAAATTCGAGTAAAAACTAAAGAAGTAAAAAACATTAGTTTATCAGGCGATGCGCTATTACACGAAGAAGCTTGGGATGATGATAAAGGTTTTAATTTTGAACAAGAAGTAGGTTTTGGAAAATTTACACTAGAAGTAAAAGTTTCCGATGGAAAGATGGTAGTGGTTTTAAATAACAGCGAATATAAAGTTTATGAAAATATTCACATGAAAAAATGGGGAATTTTTGAAAACTATTTCAAGGCAGGAAATTATTTTCAATCAAGAGATGAAGGAGCTTTTGCAAAGGTTAAATATTACGAACTAGAAGTGTCTCATAAATAATATAATTTTCCTTTTAGGAAAAACAAGATAGATTCCGTATTTTTTTATAATTTTATCGACAATATCTGGTTAACCAATTCATAAAGATTTAAAATGAAATTAGAGACGTTAGTAGTAAGTGAGAATCAAGAGGTTCAAAATTCAATAATCAGCAAGATTAGAGAATTAATAAATTATAAAAATTTAGAACCTGGCGACAAATTACCTTCAGAGCGTATGCTTTCAGACAAGTTTGAAGTAAGCAGAAGCAATGTTCGTGATGCTATTCAAAAATTAGAATATTACGGTTTACTAAAATCAATTCCACAAAGTGGCACATTTGTAGCCAATATTGGTGTAATAGCTATGAATGGAATGATTGATGACATTTTACGTTTGGAAGAACCAGATTTTAAATCGCTTGTAGAAACACGAATCTTATTAGAATTAAAAACAGTTAAACTTGCATCTTTAAGAAGAACAGACGACGATTTAAAAGATATGGAAGATGCATTAAGTGCCTATTCAAAAAAGGTGTTAAACAATCAAGATGCTGTACAAGAAGATTTATTATTTCACTTGGCAATAGCACGAGCTAGTAAAAATAGTACCATGAATACGTTTATGTTAACTATAACACCAGAGATTATAACAAACTTCGCAAAATATCATGTTTGTGATGAAAATCAAGCTTTTGTAGGAATACAAGAACATACAGATATTTATGAAGCTATTAAAGATAGAAATCCGCAGTTAGCCAGAGAAAAAATGAAAATACATTTTAAGGCACTGTATCAATATTGTTACAATATATAAATATGAATAAACACTTGATTAAGTTGAAATTGCACGCCTTCTCCTTAATCTAAAAAAAAATAAAATAAACAAATAGGAGGGAACACTAAACTTATTATAGCAATTACTTAAACATTCTTCAGTTTTATTTCAAAAGAAGTATATCTAATCGCTACTAAGTTTATTAAAGTGTATGGCTTTTAAATAAGCATAGTATTTTATTGCTATGTTTTTAAAAAGTTTCTTGGTCTATTATTAAACTTAAAAACATGAAAATTAAAGGATTACGTTGGTTAATTATTGGATTAATATTTCTAGCTACGGTAATAAATTACATTGATAGAAGTGCGCTTTCCATTATGTGGGGTAATGAAAATGTAGAAGGTTCAATTTCCAAATCTTTAGGATTAACAAAAAACGATTACAGTTTAATACTTAATATTTTCATGGTTGCCTATGCGCTTGGGCAATTGTTTTCAGGAAAATTATTTGATAAAGTAGGCACTCGAATAGGTTATGTAATAAGTATTGGTGTTTGGGGCTTGTCGTCATTTTTACATTCTACTGTACGCGGCTTATTTTCAATAGCATTTTTTAGAAGTACTTTAGGACTATCTGAAGCTGGCAACTGGCCAGGTGGCGTAAAAAGTAATGCAGAATGGTTTCCTATAAAAGAACGCGCTATAGCACAAGGCTTGTTTAATGCTGGTGCATCCATTGGTTCTGTAATTGCACCACCATTTATTGCAATGTTATTCGTAGCTTTTGGATGGAGAATAACCTTTATGGTTGTAGGTTCTTTTGGTATTTTATGGATTATTCCTTGGTTATTAATCAATAAAGCAGGACCAAAAAAGCATCCTTGGATAACAGAAGAAGAACAAAAATATATCATAGAAGGACAAAGTAAAGCCGATCAAAATGCCACAGAAAGCACTAAAGGTCTAAGTTTAAAAGAAATTCTTTCACACAAAGAATCATGGGCTATAGTAGTTGGTCGTTTTTTTCTAGAACCTATTTGGTGGCTTTTTGTAGGTTGGATGCCTATTTATCTTTTTGATGTTTACGGATTTAATGTAAAAGAAGTGGGCATGTTTGCATGGGTACCTTATGTTGGTGCTGCACTTGGTAGCATTGCAGGAGGTTATGTTTCAGGAAAAATAATTTCTAACACAAATTCTATTAATAAAGGCAGAAAAACAACCATTTTAATTGGTGGTATTATTATGGTATTAGGTTTAGTGGCTACAGTTTTATTTGCTTCTACGCCAGAGCGCTTTGTTTCAATAGTATTTATTGTACTATTTGGTTTTCAATTTGCAATTGGAAATGTTCAAACGCTACCAAGTGATTTATTTAGCGGAAAATCAGTAGGATCATTAGCAGGTTTAGGCGGAATGGTTGGTGTGTTTTCGGTTATCATCATGAATTTTTTAGTTCCCATAATAGCAGAAGTTTCATATACACCCATTTTTATAGCCATAGCCATTTTTGTGCCTTTAGGTGTTGGTGCTATATATTATTTCGCAAAAAACATAGAGTCAATAGAGTAATTTAATATAAACGATAATAAATCAAAATTTATAAATATGAGTAATTTTAAAGGAAAAGTAGCTGTAATTACAGGAGCTACAGGAGGCATTGGTTTTGAAGTAGCAAAAAGATTAGGAAACGATGGATACACTATAGTATTGAATGGTATTGAAGATGAAGCAGGTGCAAAACGAGTAGAAGAGCTAACAGCATTAGGAATTAAATCTGAATATTATGGATTTGATGTTACTAAAGAAGAAGAAGTAACAGCAAATATTAATACAATTGGTGAAAAATACGGAAAAATAGATGTTTTAGTAAATAATGCAGGCGGACTAGGAGGAAGATCTAGGTTTGAAGGTATGACTACTGAATTTTATAGATTTGTAATGGCTTTAAATTTAGATTCAACTTTCTTTGCTTCAAGAGCAGCTATTCCGTTTCTTAAAAAAGGTGATAATCCATCAATTATAAATTATACATCTATTGCAGGTTGGAATGCTGGTGGTCCAGGTGCAGGAGTTTATGGAACTTCAAAAGCCGCAGTTCATACTTTAACCAGAGCTTTAGCTAAAGATTTGGCAGAATATGGAATTAGAGTAAATGCCGTTTCACCAGGAACTATCGATACACCTTTCCACAAAGAAATTAAATCTTCAAACCCAGATGTATTTGCTTCTTGGAAAAATAACATCGTTCTAGGCAGATTAGGACAACCAGAAGAAGTCGCTTCTGTTATTTCCTTTTTAGTAAGTAATGATGCCTCTTTTTTAACAGCAGAAACCATTCAAGTTGGAGGTGGTCAAGGTTTAGGAATTTGAAGTTATTTTTAAATTAATATTAACCTATTTTTCAGTTTAAGTGATTTAAAACTGCACCGGTATCTGGCGTGGATTTGCTAACTTTCCTCGGACATAAAATTTAAGACTGTTTGTTACAAAACAAATATCTTAGAAACATGAAAAAACGATATTACAGCCCTGAATTAAAGGAGCAAGCAGTTCGGTTAAGTTACCAACGAGAGAATATAAAAGAATTAGCAGACGAGTTGGGTTTAGAAGTCCAAAGGATTTATAAATGGCGTAAGGCAGCTAAAACAACAATATCTCCTAAGCCAGAAAAAGCAATACCTGATGACACATTAGAAGTTAAAAGATTGCGTAAAGCTCTTAGAGAAAAGGAACTTGAACTTGAGATATTAAAAAAGGCCGTGCACATCTTCTCCAAGAACGATGGCAAATCTATGGATTTATAGCCAGCTATAGGCATTTATACCCCATCGAGAAGATGTGCAAAGTTTTTAAAGTAAGTAGGAGCAGTTTTTATAGATGGTACACATCAGGACCATCAAAACGAACATTTGAAAATAGCTTGTTTACAGATTTAATAAAAAAGGAATTTGACCTGAGTAAACAGCGTTATGGCTCCACAAGAATAGCAGAACAACTAAAACGCAAAGGGTACTGTATATCCAGATGCAGAGTGGCTAAAATTATGAGGATGAACAATTGGGCAAGCAAACACAAAAGGAGGTTTAAGGCAACTACAGATTCCAACCACGGTTATCCTGTTTGCAGAAATCTGCTGAACAGGAACTTTAACCCAAGTAGGTTGAATGAAGCTTGGGTCAGCGATATCACTTACATCCAGACCAATCAAGGTTGGCTGTACCTAACCACGATTATTGATTTGTTTGATAGGCAGGTAATAGGTTGGTCATTAAGCACAAGTTTACATACCAATCAAACTATTATTCCTGCATGGAAAATGGCTGTAAACAAGCGTACTATAAACATGGGGTTAATATTTCACTCAGATCGAGGGATACAATACGCCTTAAAAACATTTAGAACTTTTATTAAATCCAACCCTTTGGTAACCCAATCTATGAGTAGAAAGGGTAATTGTTGGGATAATGCCGTTGCTGAATCCTTCTTTAAAACATTAAAGGTTGAACTTATTTATGATGATGATTTTAAAACTATTGAGCAGGCTAAAACAGCTGTTTTTGAGTACATCGAAATATGGTACAATAGGAAACCTTTACACTCCTTTTTAGGGTATAAAACTCCTTATGAAGTAGAACAAGAATTTTATCAATTTAAAAATGTAGCATAGGTCTTAGAAAAAATGTCCGACTTTTTATTGCAAGTCCAAAATGAATTATAGCCAATGTTAGGTGCTGGTCTTTTTCCGTTCGTATTGTTTAATTTTTGTAAATGCTTTATGTCTGAATTTCTGACTATACATTTTATGTTCAATCAAATAATTCAATGTCTTTTTCAAGTCCGAGCTGATTTCAGATTCATTCAACCATTCAATTCCTAATTCCGCCCAGTAAGTCGAAATTCCAAAACTCAAGTGCATTATTTTAGTTGCTAATTCCGATAATTTAGAATCAGGTTTTAAATCCGAACTCCTGATTTTTTCATTCAGGTATGAGTCAAATTCGTCTCTGGTCATTTTGAGTATCGGTAGAATTCCAATTCCACCGCCTTCATCGAGGGATTTTAGTCCTTCGGCTGTATCGGCGAACCAATTTCCGTCATTATCCACTCCAGCAAAATATCCGCTATTTTTTATGTCGAAAATCGGTGTCCATTCAATAAATTTTCCGCTCTTTGTTTTTTTCATATCGGTTTTTTCGACTTGCACCTAACGGTTGGCCGCTTGGCGAGGTTGCGAACTTCGTAACCTTAAATTTTTCGTTAAAGATAAAAGTTCTTGCGAAACGTAAACGTGATTTTACCACAAAATTCGCAATCTTGCCAAACGGCGGTTAGCTGTAGTGGTTTTTAGTTGAAAGATTGTCTAAATTCCAAAGGTGAGAAGTTTGTTTTTTTCTTAAATAAGCTTCCAAATGTCTGCGGATATTCAAAACCTAATTGATATGCGATTTCACTCATTGACAAGTTGGTAGTAGACAATTTTCTTTTGCTTTTTCTATTAATTTGTCGTGAATGTGCTCTTGTGTGCTTTTGCTAGTCAAAATTTTGAGCAAGCCACTCAAATAATTTGGCGATACTGCTAGTTTTTCGGCAATAAATTGCACAGTCGGTATTCCTTTTGTTAGCAGCAAATCATCATTGTTGAAATAGTCAATAAGAATGGCTTCTAAACGATTTAAAATTTGATGATTAACCTTTTTTCGGATAAGAAATTGGCGATTATAAAAACGGTCAGCGTAGGTTAAAAGGGTTTCGATTTGTGTAATTATGATTGTTTCGCTGAATTTATCAATGTTACTACGATATTCTTGTTGAATATTTTGAATTAGGTTTTCAATAATGGTTTCTTCATTTTCGGAAAGATGCAATGCTTCATTTACAGAATATTTAAAATACTCATACTTTGTAATATTTTTGGCTAAAACGGTATTCCATAAAAAATCAGGATGGATAAGTAACATCCAGCCTGTACTAGTATAATCATCATCGGCATAAAACGAGAACACTTGATTCGGAGCAATAAAAAATAAAATACCCGCATCAAAGTCGTACGGTTGTTGCCCATATAAATAGTTGATATTTCCTGTGAAATTACGTTTTAATGAAACCATGTAGAAATCGAACACAACGCTGATTTTGGTATTGCTTGCAACAGGCTTGAAATTTTCTAAACTTATTAGGCTAATTAACGGGTGTTGTGGTTTAGAAACACCTAAAATGTTGTGTTATTCACTAATTGTTTTAATTCTGAACGGTGTACTATTTTCCATAGTTTTATTTAATGAATGGCCTCCCTTGCCAAGCCTGAATCAATGTAAATGTAACAAAAACAAAATACAGAAAAGCTATAAGGTAAACATCTCTTTTAGTACTTGCCAAAACAAATGTAAGAATTGGAATGATTTGTAAAGCGTGCATTCCAAAAAAATGTGCCACTCTCAAATCACCATAATTTTTACTCCAATTAAAAGCAGGTATCCCTTTGGTAACATCTTCTGAACCAATGGTATGCTTAGAAAGGCTTATCATTACATAGCCTTCCAACATAAATATAACCATAATTATTAAACTTAATTTTATAGCCAAAATCATTTCGTCACTAACACTAAATTGTTTTTGAATAAAAAACAAAAATGTAATATAAATGGTATGAATTAATATTACAGTTATAGACAAACCCATTAACGCAAAAATAACTCTATCCAATGGTGTATCTATATTATAATGTGATTTTCTGCCACGTGCCGCTTGTACAGCAATCATTAACAACTCAATAGATAAAAAAATCATAAAACTCCAACAATAAATAGTTACTTGTTTTTGATTGTCTAAATAGTCTAAATATAAAGCCATAGAGAATGCAAAAATACTTATGGAAATAAAAAAGTTAAAAGGCTTTGCCCAAGCACTAACACCTGAAACCTGAAGATTGCTGTATTTACTCAAAAGTAGACAAATCAATCCTCCAAAAAAGCAAAGCAATGCGTAAAGAAGCAGAGGCTTGTTTTTATCTTTAAAAAACTCAAGAAAGCTATCTAATATATCCATTTTTTTAAGGTCATATTAATAATAGTTCAACTTTATAATAGCATGCAATGGCTGTCCATTGAACATAAAAGCAGCATCTTCAAATTTAGGTCGTTTGAAAGTAATTATACGATTATTCGATACACCAAATCCCTCCTTCGGCTTGCCAAAAAAATTATCATCCATTTGGTTATTGCTATTTTCATCGTGTAGTACGGTTATGGAATATACACCTGTAGTATCTAAAGTTATCGTAGCAACACATCTTTTATCCACGATAGGGAAGTAGATTTCTTTGATCTGATTCTTATTCGGAAAACCGTCTTTTTTGTCGTGAACGTATACGAGGCACTTGCCATCGTTGTTTTTAAAGCCTACAACATCTAAAGTAACAGTATTTGCTTGAGCAATTGTCATTTGTGTTTTTAATAAAACAAATGCACAAATAAGTATTGATTTTTTGAATTTCATGGTTTGATATTTATTGTTGATGGTATTTATCTGCAAATTCTTTGGTAAATTCTTTCCATTTTACAGTACCCAACTTTGGTACGTTTTTGTAATAGTCTTCAAATAGTAATCCGCTACGCATACTTGCATTCATTTCGGTAATGTCTTGAGCTAAACTGTCTGGCATTTTAAACTGTTTTAAAGCACTAAACATTTGTTTATCACTGATAGTTTCCCATTTCAAATAGGGTTTTCCAATGGCATTTCCCAAAATTGTTGCTATTTCTTGACAGGTTAAATCCTCACTTGCCAGGTACCTCACTTTTCTGTAATTGCTTACAGTAATTATTTCATCTGCAATGGCAGTAGCAATATCAATTGGCGAAACCCAAGGCATTTTGTCTTTGGTACCATAATTAGACATAATTAGTCCTTTTTTTCCTTGGAGAAAGCCCTTTAAACCATAATATTTAATGGTTAATATCTTTCCGATAAAACTATCAAGAAAACCATTTCCTTTAATAGACTCTACAAAATCGTACACGTTGTAGTAAAAGCCAACAGGTCTCATTGTAGTAACAACCACATCATGCGGTAATTCTTTGAAAACTTTTTCTGCCATAAAATGAAAGGCAAGAAGACCGTTGCCAAATTCCAGATGAGCACCGATACTGCTTAAATGAATTACCCGTTTTATACCAGCCTGTTCAATTGCTTTGGTATAATTTTGAGCAAGTCTAAAAGCTTCGGCTCTTGCGTCAAGGTTAGGATTTTCTTTAAATTTGAAAGGAGGTAACATGCAATATACAACGTCAGCACCTTTGAACGTTTTGGTTAAAAATGTTACGTCTTCAATAGATCGATCCAATGGCAGGAATTGCTCCCAAATCTTTAATTTCTTTTTGTTTTGAAAGGTTACTGCTAATAACTGTAACCGAATGCCCTTTTTGTACCAATTCAATAGCAAGAGATTTGCTGATGTTTCCGAGTGAACCTGTAATTACGATTTTCATTTTTTCTGTTTTTAAATGTTGGTACAAATTTCGCCAAACATTTAAGAAGCGTCCTTAATAAAATCTACTATTGTTTTATGAAAATATAACGTCAGGTTTTTTGATTTATAATTACATTAGATTCTTGATTCTGCGCTACCATTACAGCTAACGTTTTGGCTATGGTTTCGTTGCGTGAAAATCCGAGAGGATTTTCCGCCGTAAACCGAAGATAGCAAATTTGCGAGGACTTTCCGAGAGGAAAGTCAGAAGCAATGAATTATAGCCGGTGTTGTAAGTAGTGCTTTTTTATTCATTTTCGTTTATCCAATAAGTTTTCTTTTCTCTTTTTTGTCTATAGTATGCCACAAAAATCAGAGAAAGTGGAAAGAAAAGGATAATCAAAATCCATTTTATAATATTTAGAAATAGTTTCATTTTTCACTTTCCATTTTTTCTAATAGTTCCTTTGCGTCTATTAGTCCGTATTTTGCTGCTTGAGTCAAAAATTTTTTTGCATTTAATGTGTCTTTCATTTCATAGTATGCTTGTCCAGTCCAACTCAATGCGTCTGGCAATTCATAATTGTATTTAATTGCTTTTTCCAAATCTTGAATTCCACTCTCATATTTTTTTGCATAGACATATGAAATTCCACGTTCATATTCGATTTCGTGTTTTCTAACGTAATAATCAGAATCTTTGTCCCATTCATTTAGAAAGTTAATTTCCAAGTAAATGCTATCGGATTTAATTGCCCCTTTAGTTTCTAAAGCTTTTGTGTAAAATTTAATCGATTTTTCATATTGTTTGAGCCTTTTATAATTATTCCCAATGTTCATTAAAACCATAGTGTTTTTTGGGTCAAATTCAATGATTTTTTGGTAGTCTTCAATAGCTCCAATATAATCTCCAATTACTGATTTGTCAGCACCTCGATTTATAAGCGCAGGTCGAAAATTAGGTCTTTTTTCGATTGCTTTATCCAAAAACGGAATAGCTTTTTCATATTCTCCTTTTTCCTCTAAATCAAATGCTATATTGTAATAGTCATCTGCTGTTTTTAAGTCACAAGAGATTATGAAAATTGATATTATTGATATGTAGATTAAGTTTTTCAGCATGTCTTGTCCTGAAATATGGCTACAGGTTAAAATTGATTTTACGCTGATAATTTGTATACCATATTCGGTGTTCTAAAGTCTAAAGATAAGTGTAATCTTATTTCGTTGTATAAATTAATTGCAT
>NZ_JBHTJI010000021.1:0-646 GCF_042675665.1 Mariniflexile jejuense | reverse complement strand
AACGTTGTAGGTAATTTAACAGAACTCATAAAAAATAAATGGATTGGATTAATCTTCTTATTGGAATACTATTAATTATTCTTGGAATATTTTTAATTAAATTCTATCAAGATTTAAAGCGAGAAAATAAAACAGGAGGATTATCTTTTAAATTACAAACAGCTGGAATTGGATGCGTAATAATCGGAATTGGATTAATTATTAGAGAACTGAATTAAACCAATGAAAAAGATTTTCAAACTAATTAAAATACTGATTTTACTTGTATTGGTTAATCAAATAATTATACTTTTTTCTAACAACTCAATCAGAAAAGGATGGTGGAAAAGTAACAGCGAAAACAGACTGAATGAACACGATGTTCTGGAATTTGACTCAAATCTGAATTGGAATATCATTACGGAAAACAAAAAGAAAATCGGAATTATCCAATTGTACGTTGGAAAAAAATTATTGATTTCCAATCTTACACTGACAGAATGGTATCTATATGAACATAAATAAAAAACTACCTACAACAACATGTATAGTTCATTGCTTCTGAAATTCCTACTCGGAATTTCCTCGCAAATGTACTATCTTGGTTTCTTAATCTGAAAATCCTCGCGGATTTTCACGCAACGAAACCATACACAAAACCGTTACC
>NZ_JBHTJI010000020.1:0-1535 GCF_042675665.1 Mariniflexile jejuense | reverse complement strand
TTGAGTAAATCCAAATCAAAAACGGAATTCCTAACCAAAATAACCAGAACAATTCTTTCGGATTTTTACTTAAATATTCTCTTGTCATTTTTGTGTTCAGGTTTTTTCTGAAATTGTGGGCAACGTATTGGTATAAGAATAGTGCGCCAATTAAAAAAAGTCACATTCATAACCTATAACATCGTAGCGCATTATTTTTATACGGTGTTGTGTTTAGTTATTGCTGAATGTTTATTGAATCTGTTTTCAGTTTTTTTTCATTTATTTGGTCATTTGTACGGTCTAAGGCTTTTTTTATTTCTTGTTGCGGCGGTGCTATTGGTTCGATGATTGTGCTTTGGTTATTTTGAAAAACCATTGTTATAAACATCCCGAACAATGCGCCAAAAATACCTGCTAAAATATTTTTCTTAAAATCTAACGATTGTACAATATATTTTTGCTTGTGCCAATTTATATAAAATTCTTGAAACCAGTTTAATTTAATACAATACGGTAAAGTGCCAACAATTTTTTCATGAAGTTTTAGACAAGTTATTTTGTGTGTTGCATTAGTTTTAAGTTGATTTCGGTCAAGTTTATCTATTTTTTCAATTTCAAATGTTGAGTTTATTAAAACTTCATAGTCTAATTTATTTTCATAGCCTTTACCTTCTTGTAATGGTCTAATTCCTTTGTAGGTGTTTATTTTGTTTTTATAAAATGAAATATAGTATTTATTAGAGCGATTGCTCCATGATGTAGATAAAAATATAAGTTTTGTGTTCATATAATTAATGTCAGTCGCACGCAACAGTTGCGGTTGAGTAAGGTCAGTCGAAAGTTATGTCATTAAAATCCGAAATAGAACAGTACCTTTTAGAAAATGACTTTTCTTTGTCTAAAACATACCTTTTCGACGATGAATTTCATAAAGGTGAAATGCTTATATATATTCATAATAAAACAAAATCCGATACAGTTATACTTAATACTGAAATAAATGAAAAATGTGTATCAGTAGATTTAGAGAATAATCATAGTGGTGAAAAATACCGTTATGCTTCAAGATACATTGTCAACACAATAAATGAGTTTGTGTTTTTAATAACACATTCCACACGTTCTTTTCTGTGTGATGAAAAAATCATTTTCTAAATTTCAACCTGTCTATTTCATCTGTCATATCTTGTTTAAAACTCTTTTTACTTTCTTTAAAACTATCAATTCCAAGTTTTCTTTTTGTGTTGTTTAAATCTTTAACATATTGCTGGTTCGGTATTTCAGAACCATGCTCGTTATTCAATTCTGAATTTATCATTTCATACAGTTCATCTGGCTTGTTTTTATAGGTCAATCTGTATATAACTCCTTCTAAATGCTTTATCTTCTGGTCTTTACTCATGTGTAGGTGGTTTTTAATTAAACACAACGTTTTGTATAATTTTTAGTTGCGTGGATTAGGTACTAAAATAGCAAAAAAACGCAAGCCAAAGGAAAAATCCGCAGGATTTTTCCGATTAAGTAACTACAAGCAATTAAATTTATACCATGTT
>NZ_JBHTJI010000019.1:0-602 GCF_042675665.1 Mariniflexile jejuense | reverse complement strand
ACGTTGCCCACAATTTCAGAAAAAACCTGAACACAAAAATGACAAGAGAATATTTAAGTAAAAATCCGAAAGAATTGTTCTGGTTATTTTGGTTAGGAATTCCGTTTTTGATTTGGATTTACTCAATCGGAATTGAACTGAATAAGAAAACCCCTGAAAGCGGAAAACTGAATAAAATAATTATGATTGGACTTGTTGCTTATCCGATTATCTATGTTCCTATTGGATTAACTTTGCTTATATCTGGAATTGCGGATATGAATGCAATTTTGCCTTTTCATTTCGGAGCAATGGTTTGTGTGTTTATACTAATGATTTTGACATCAATCACTATAATAAAATTTGAAAAAGCCGAAAAATTAAAACAATCAAATGGAATTGGGTTGTTTTTTGGAATTTGGTATTTTATAATTGGAGTTTGGTACATACAACCGAAATTGAATGAATATATAAAACGGATAAAATAAAAAACTGTGGGCAACACCGTATAAAAAAAATTGCTAGTTTTAGCTAAACCAAAGTTAGTTGCTTGTTTGTTAGCTTCTGATTTTCCTTCGGAAAATCCTCGCACAAACACGCAACTTTCCTTATACATAAACGTT
>NZ_JBHTJI010000018.1:0-636 GCF_042675665.1 Mariniflexile jejuense | reverse complement strand
AACGTCTATGTGTATGGAAAGTTGCGTGCTTGTGTGCGAGGATTTTCCGTAGGAAAATCAGATGCAAGCAAGCAAAGCAACTCACATTGGTTAAGCTAAAAATAGCAATTTTTTATACACGGTGTTACCCAACGTTTTTTATTTAATAATTTTTCATCATGTTGTCAATAGTTTCCCATTCAGAATCAGTTTTTAAGCGACATCCAAAGTCAAATAGCAGGTCGTCACTTTTATAAAGTTCTTCTAATTTGTTTTGTATTATGTCTTGGTTTTCAAAATAAAATAACATTTCAATTCCTGTTTCTGTAGGAATTCTAGAAATTAAATGAGAGACACAAGCTTTGTTTAATTCAGTGTCAAGATATGTTTGGATTTCGCTATAATCCAGTCCGCCCATATCTTCAAAATCGACATTCAATATTCCGAGAGTTTGACAGAATTCTTTGTAAGGATAGTTCCTGTATCCAACATTAATCCATGCAGTTGCTACTGTTCCATTTTCTAATGTGGTTGAGACAACAGATATTTTAGGTTTAGGAAAAGCTTCACCTGACGCCTTTACTTTTTGCCAATCAAATTTTTTATTAAATAATCTTTTAAACATATTTAGTTGGTTTTCAAATGTTGGGTAACGTT
>NZ_JBHTJI010000017.1:0-794 GCF_042675665.1 Mariniflexile jejuense | reverse complement strand
CGTTGGCAACAAGCTGAAAAAAAACTATGGCAGAATGTATAGAATGTGGCGAATACACAAAATTCAATGGAGGATTATGTTATTCTTGCTACAAAACTGAAAATAAAAAAAATAAACCAGAAACATCTGAACAACAAGAGACCGAAGAGGATTTTGACGGAGGCTTAAACGATAAAGATTGGAATTATCGGTACAATATGATAAAAGGTCGAATCGCAGAAACTCTTATTCAGGAATTGTTTTTATCATTAGGCTACAACGTTTTTAGATACGGAATGGAAAATACTATTCCAGGAATAATGGAATTATTAAAAGGCGTTAAAAGCGAAGTAGCAACTGAAATAAAAAGAATGCCTGACTTTGTAATTCAAAGTCCAAAAACTAATGAGGTATTCTTTATAGAAGTAAAGTTTAGAAAAAGTGGAGAATTTCTACCAAAACATTTACCCAAAGATTATCCTTATGGAAACGCGTACATAATTTTAGTAAGCAAAAAGCATATTAAATGTATTTCTGTCAAGGAATTGGAAGAAGGAAAGGAAATTACACCGACTTCAAAAAACTATCTTGGAAGTAGAAAAGAATTTGAACTTGACAAAAAAGTAATAATAGACTTCTGCAATTTTGCAGTACAATTTTTTGAAAATGTGGAATAAAAGCCAGTTGCCAACACCGTGTAAAAATAATTGCTTGGTTCTTGCCTACTCGGAAAATCCTGCGGATTTTCCTCTGGTTCGTCCCATTTTTAGTAAGTTAGTTGCTTTCACACGCAACTATCCTTACACAAACACGTT
>NZ_JBHTJI010000016.1:0-1053 GCF_042675665.1 Mariniflexile jejuense | reverse complement strand
AGTTTACCTGTTGTAATTTCATCTAAAATTTTCAGTTTAAAAGGTTCTGAATACCGTCTGATTACTTTGTCGTTTCTATACATAATGTTTAAAATTATGTAGCCTTATTTCAGGACGGGTCAAAATGCACTACAACGTTGTTGTATATGGTTTGTTGCGTGTTTAAGCACCTAATTTAGCAAATAAAAACCTAATAGAAAATCCGCGAGGATTTTCGTAAGTAGGCTAGAACTAGCAATAAATTATATACGGTGTTGTGCGTTCGTTTTTTATTTCCATTGTCTGTTTTTCAAGTGGGTTTTCTTTAATGAATATCCATCGTTAAAAAACAATTTTCCTTTATTCAAAACCATTATTTTATCAGTCAAAAATCTCGGAACAGCGTTTAAGTCCAAATCTCTCACAATAATTTCTATTTCGTTATAATTCGGATTGTCAATTTCTATTGTTTCTTTTTGTCCTAAATAATGATATGTAATTGTTTTTATTTTTTGAGTTTCCAATTCCACAATTCCATTCACGTCTGCTGCTTTTCCCTCGTTTTGGTCATTAATTACAATAAATGCTGCTGCAAGTGGTAATTCCAAATCTCGGATTGTGATTTTCACGTCGTCAATTTGGTCGGGATTTATTTTTCCACTATAAGTCGTGCTCGGATTTTTTGGTTGTTCAAATGTGTTCAGTTTTATACTGTCAGTAGATGTTTTTTCCCAATTTCCTTTTACTACAGTTCCGCCACCAACATCCATAAAAATAAAATACTCAAATGTTTTGTCCGATTTTAACTCAATTTGAGTGCAAGCAAAATAATTTTTTCCGCATTTTCCATATAAGCCAACTACTGATTTATTCGTCGAACACGAACTTAAAAAAAGTAAAATTAAAATCAGTTTAATGTATTTCACGGGTTTTTTCTTAAATGACGCACAACGGTTACGTATAAGAATAGTGCGTAGTTTGAGTGCGAGGATTTTCCGTAGGAAAATCAGAAGCAAGCAAACAAGCACTAACTTTAGATTTAGAAATAAACTTACGCATTATTTTTATACAATG
>NZ_JBHTJI010000015.1:0-2601 GCF_042675665.1 Mariniflexile jejuense | reverse complement strand
TTAGAAATCCGATTGATTTAGGATTGATTAATAAGTCCAGAAATCCGAGTATTGAAATTGAAAAAATCAGGATTTTAATGTAATATTTTGCTTTGTTCATCGGTTTTTGTCAAATTAACCACAACGGTCTCGTATAACCGTCAGTTACGGGATTAAAGATAGTGTTTTTCGGTTAAGCACTGACGTTAGCAATTCCGAGTGGATTCGGACGTAGTCGAATCCGCCGTAATTGCGGTTATACATTGTTGCCAGTAGTTTTTTTAATATTTTCTTCTATTAAGTTAACTTTTTCAGTCCAGTATTCAACCGCTTTTTTTAAGTCAGTTTTTCTTTTCTTTTTTGTTCCAGTTTTAAACTCACTCGGCAAGCTGAATAAGAAATGTGAATTTTTATCCCAATCTTTACTCTTTTCGCTTTCTGTCTTTGGTTCTATTCTTGTCATCCAAAAACGTAAATTTTCAATGTAGATTTCTTTTTTCTCATTTAGAAAGTCTATCAAAGTAGATTTGTCCTTTGGAATGTAACCTGGTCCAGTACAACCGCAAGAATGAAAAGTGATTCCAGTTTCATATAGGTCTTTAATATGATTCCACGCTTTCAAGTTAGACTTTTTAGGCGATTCAAAGTCAAGCCCCATATTTGCTGTCAATCCTCCGCATTCTGGACATTTGTGAGATTGCTTTTCCCAATCTTTAAAGTCTCTGTCAATATCAACAATTAATTTTCTTTTAAATGTTTTTTTACATTCAAAGCAAGCGTAATGTGGTTTATATGCATTAATTCCGTATCGGCACATTTCGGTTCAAATTACTGGCAACGGTTTTCGTATAAGATTAGTTGCGGTTTTGTGTGCGAGTATTTTCCGAAGGAAAATCAGAAGTAGCAAAAATGCAACTAACTTTGATTAAGGACTAAAATAGCAATTAATTTTATACAGTGTTGGCAAATCGTTGTTTTTAATTCCGTTTTAATAATTCAATTTTTTATAATCTTCACTTTATTCTTTCCAAGAGAAATTCATTATTGCCTAAAACTGTTAGGTTAAATTTAGGATTTTTCCCTTTTTTCCAAGGAGCTAAATTATTTAAAATTAGCCATTCTCCAATTCTTTTATCCCTAAATTCAGGACAATTTCTCCAAAATCCTAAACTTAATTTAATTTCAAAAAATTTAGATTTTTCTATTGACAGTTTAATTTCAGACATATCTTTTTTAAAATAATCTCTTCCTTTTTTTCCAACTCTAATTCCATACCCATTTCCATTTGGGTTCTGTTTTCCGTCATTCCAAGAACTAACTTTCAGTTTTGTCATTGTTTTCATTTTTATTAACAACCTAATATTCTGATTTTGTCATCTCGTTGTTTTATTAATGCTTTAATTTTCGATTCATCACCATTAGCTGATTCAATTAATTCATTAAATTTTTCAATAATTTCTTGTTTTTCTGCTAAACAATTGTCTTCTTCATTTGTGCAAGAAACTTGAATAAAATTAAAAATAATCAGAATAATTAGATATTTATATTTCATTTTTAGAAGAATTTTTTTTCAATGTTTGCCAACGTTTTTGTATAAGATTAGTGGCGTGTTTAAGCACCTAATTTAGCAAATAAACACCAGATAGAAAATCCGCGAGGATTTTCGTAAGTAGGCGAGAACTAGCCATTAATTTTATACGGTGTTGTAGCCAGTTTTTATTTCATTTTTTCTTTAATTTCTAACAAGTCAGATATTCCTAAATTAAACCATTCTCCACGAATTCTTTTCTCACTAAATATATTATGTAAATCTGTTTCAGTTGATTTTGGTGAATTCCACAATGCTATGATTTCAGTTTCTGGGTCTTCTCCTTGAAGAGTTTTTTCTCTTACTTTTGGTTTTATACTTCGTCCAATTTTTGTGTAGCCATTTCTTGGATTAAACATTAAGTATATTTTATTTCCATTTTCCTCTATTACACTTTCATTATCTGTTAAAAAGATATCCTTAAAAGCCTCTTTTTTGTTTACAAATGGAACAAAATCAATACCAGCTTTACCTTTTGCTATTAATGTTCCGTTTTTACCTGCTATTTCATTTCCATAAGTAAACCGATTTATTTTTTCCAACATAGTTCTCGTATGATTTTGGAAAGTGTTGAAGACTTCTATTAAATCAGTGTCTTTAGGATATTCTTGATTTATAACTTTTGCAAACCCAAGAGTAAAATCATTCCGTTTTTTATCATTTATTTTAAATCTACAAACAAGACCACTTAATTCAATTCTATTGTTGATATAAAATAAAAGATAATTGTTGTCGGTTTTGTCATCTAATAACCAAACTCCGTAACAATGTTTATTCAGTCCATTCAAAACATTATTTATAGGCCCATTATCAGATTCATTCATTTGAAGAATATCTTTTTCAGATAAGTACTGACAATTTTCGGTTATATATTTTTGAATGTTACTCGGCATTTTTCTTAAATTGGCTACAACGTGATTGTATATGGAAAGTTGCGTGTTTGTGTGCGAGGATTTTCCGAAGGAAAATCAGAAGCTAGCAAACGAGCGACTAACTTTGGTTTAGCCAAAACTAGCAATTTTTTTTATACGGTG
>NZ_JBHTJI010000014.1:0-2746 GCF_042675665.1 Mariniflexile jejuense | reverse complement strand
TTATTTATAGAAAGTTCATTAGCAACAATTCGTATTATCTCATCGTAAGCTCTCCAGCTTGAGATATAACAACTTCCATCTTCTATAGTTATGAATCCTTGCGCCATGTTTAAATTATTGCCAACGTTTATGTGTAAGGAACGTTGCGTGTTTGTGTGCGAGGATTTTCCGAAGGAAAATCAGAAGCTAGCAAACAAAGCAAGTATCAAACGGCTTAACTAAAATAAGCAATGTTTTTTACACGGTGTTAGCCCACGTTTTTTTATTTTATCATGAATTATTCAAAAACTCTTCATTTTTGTTTTTAGTTAATCCAATATTTAAAAAATATCGAGAACCATGCATATCGAATCCATTGATTTGAATTTTAACTCCTCTATTTTCCCAATTATAATTTCCTTCAAAGAAATTTTCATTTTCAAATTCGATATCTGTTAATGTTGGTTCTCCAAGCACTTCTTTAAAATGGTTTTTTAATTTAATGGATTTTTCATATCCGTCAATTCCAAATCCAAGAAGTTCAGTAACTCGCTCAAAAGGATTTGACCATGGCAAAAATATCCACATACTAATTCCTAAACTACTTTTATATCCGTCTAATATTGAGTGTTTTCCCAAATACCATTCAGTTCGGTCTCCTTTATCTAATCTTTTTTCTTTATAATTATCAAGTTGATTGAAAGGTGTATTCCACGGAATAAGAATTTTTTCATCTTCAAGCAATATTCCTTTTTGTAGATTGTTCCATATTTGATTTTGCCTTTCAAGATTATTAGATGAATATGGAAAATCAAAAGTATTATCAAGTTCAGGAATTGAACTAAATTTTGACTTGAATTCTCTTATTTTTCTAAATAGTCTCATTTTTTTTAAATGTAGGCTAACGGTTTGTGTAAGGATAGTTGCGTGAGCAAGCAACTAACTTACTAAAAAGGAACGAACCAAAGGAAAATCCGCAGGATTTTCCGAGTAGGCTAGAACCAAGCAATTATTTTTACACTGTGTTGGCAATAGTTATTTTATTTTTTTACCATTAATATATTCCTTAACTGTTTTTGTTCCGTCATCATTTATACAAAATTCAACCCCATTTTTTTTTCCATTGACGTATTTACATTGATAAGTTAGTATGTCATTAGTATATACTTCGTTTAATGTTTTCACTCCATTAATATCAAAGTGAGTGTATTCTACGTAAGGAGGTTTTCTATATTCTATTTCAGTTTTTGGTGTAAAAGTTTTTTCATGGTAAAGGATTACTTTAAATGGAGCAGGTTTTCCTTTTCCATTTAAGTATAGAGTTGTTTTTATTAAAATTCCACTTTCGTAAATTTCATCATAAACTAGGTGTCCATTTTTTCTAAACTTTTGTAGAATTCCGCTAAACAATTTATCATTCGAAATTTTGTATGCTAAATAGTTCTCATAATATACATCGTTGATTCCAATTTTTTCTTGAGAAATCAGTTGGTTAAAAGAAAAAAACAATATTAAAATCAGAAGGTTTTTCATTTGGTCATAATTATTGCCAACGGTCTCGTATAACCGTCAGTTACGGGTTTTAAGTTACTAATTTTCGGTTTAGAACTGACTTTTGCAATTCCGAGTGGATTCGGACGTAGTCGAATCCGCCGTAATTGCGGTTATACATTGTTGTAAGCAGTTTTTTATCTGTAATAATAAAACCAACTGCTTTCATAATTTTCGTCAAAATTTTGTTTTGAGTCAATTCCAATTTTAAATTCATCTCTTTTCCAATAATCAAATTCGTCATATTCTTTTAGCAACTCAAAATATCTTTTTTCTAGTTCTTTAAAGAAGTCCGATTTACTTATTTTCTCTTTTTGTCTATCATCAAAAACAAATAAAGTCGTACTTGCAAAGCACCTTGATAATGTCCAAACTTTGTTATTGTTTAGATTAGCTAATAATTCTTTTATTTTAGGTTCTGGAATCAGCCCATTTGCTTCTTCTTTTGCTAATGGTTCAAATGCTGAAGCCGAAACGAAAATATCTTTTAATTTTGGTTTCAGTTTTTTTGTTAGTCCAAGAATACTTTTTTCATTTGGGATTTCTAAAGTTTTGCAAATCTCCAGATATTTTTCTGCGATTGCGTTCTGAATTTTTTCATTGTAATTAGCCCACTGTTCATCGCTTTCTTTGAATTTGATTTCGTCGTTTTCGGTTTCAACAGCAATTCCGATTCTAATTCGGTTGTCGTGGTTCATTATTTCGTGAGTAATGTTTATTACATTCACCTCGTATTTTTCTGAAATCCAATTAGCCAACTCCAAAAAGTTGGAATCGATTCCACTTTTTTTCTGCTTTATTCGTTTAGCTAATTTGTATTCTTTATCTGATGATGCTACCAAATTTCCTCGGTTTTCTTAAATTGCTTACAACGTTTTGTATAATTTTTAGTTGCGTGGATTAGGTACTAAAATAGCAAAAAAACACAAGCCAAAGGAAAAATCCGCAGGATTTTTCCGATTAAGTAACTACAAGCAATTAAATTTATACCATGTTATGTAGCGGTTTTGAATTTAGACAAAGATTTAAATGTCCTTTTTTTTTAATTTTTATGTTATTCTTTCTCCGCAATTTTTGGTTTTCCGTTTCAGTTTTTAGAATTCCGTTCTATTAATTTTTACTAGCTTAAATTTTTAGAAATTCCGCTATTTTTATAATTCCGCAAACTTTGTTTTTTTTATACAGTTCAAAAATCTAGTAATATTCCGCTTAATTT
>NZ_JBHTJI010000013.1:0-1362 GCF_042675665.1 Mariniflexile jejuense | reverse complement strand
TAACATTGTATAAAAATAATGCGGACAAATCGCTCAATCGAAAGTTTGTGTGTATTTGCAAGCTTCCGATTTTCCTGCGGAAAATCGCCGCTCACAAACCCACACTATTCTTATACGCGACGTTACACAAACATATAAATTCACTACTCTTTACTAAACTGACTAACTGAATCTCTTTATTTTTTTCCGACGCTTTTTTTAGCTTGTTTTGTGTAATAAAAATTTATATTTTACGACTAATTTTATATATAATATTTTTTGATTTGCTTTGTTTTCGCTATAAACGAAATCTATTATAAGGCATATCAATAATAGATATTAAGTGTTTTCGCAAATGGTACAATTATTGTAAATTTGTAACACGTAACAAAGCGATTAATTTAATTATTTAAGTTATGAATAATAAAACACAAATAATAAGCAATAAAGTCGCTAACTTCTTTGACAAGATGTTAGAGGAAAAGCGTGAACGACAAAAAGAAATAAGACGTAAATTAGAAAATGGCGAATTAAAAATAGCTAAATAATCTAAATGTATAAATATAGTTTAATTGAGGATGCTGGACATCCTCTTTTTATTTTTAATACAGACTATAATTATAGCGTTAGTTTGTCTTTCACAAACATTTCTCATAAATTAAAATCATTTGAATCTATTCAACATATTTATATTATAGATATAGACTCTTTTACTGAAGGTATAACTACTAAAAGAGTTAAAGATTTAAAAATAGGTATTACAATAAGTAAAATAATTAATGATTTTATAAATCAAAATCCAGAATTTTTAATAACATTTCTTTGTGATGATGCTGATAATAAGCATTATCTAAGATTTAAAAAATTTAAAGGATGGGCTGCGAATTATGGAAGCGGTAACATTGAAGTACTATCATTTGAATACCCTAAACCAAACAGGAACAAAACATATTTAACTGGTGTTATATTTAATCCAAAATTCTATTCTAGCAACTTAATTACAAACCTATCAAAAGGTCAATTGGATTATTTCGTAAATAAATAGTTTTGCTTCCTACGTCAGCAATTTGCCTACGCTCAAAAAAAATAAAGGTTTCAGTACGTCAATGAACTTATGAACTGATATAAAATACGTTTGGTAACAAAGTATATACTTTATAGCTAGTTCTTTTTACTTCCGAAAATTCTACCGAATTTTCTATGTCAGTTTTTATTTGCTATCTTTCGGCTTACATACGCTACAAAGCATATACATAAACGTTGCCCACAATTTCAGAAAAAACCTGAACACAAAAATGACAAGAGAATATTTAAGTAAAAATCCGAAAGAATTGTTCTGGTTATTTTGGTTAGGAATTCCGTTTTTGATTTGGATTTACTCAA
>NZ_JBHTJI010000012.1:0-4405 GCF_042675665.1 Mariniflexile jejuense | reverse complement strand
ACAATGTATAACCGCAATTACGGCGGATTCGACTACGTCCGAATCCACTCGGAATTGCGAGCGTCAGTTCTTAATCGAAAAACAGTAACTTAAAACCCGTAACTGACGGTTATACGAGACCGTTGTGCGTCATTATGAAAAAACTACTTCAATCAATATTTGGAACAAAAAGAGAAGCAATTAAGGATAATCATAAAATTGAAAAAAGAGAAGATTCACCAATTCCTGAACGTTTTTCAAAATGGATAAATAAAATAGAATCCACAGATTTACCAAATGACAAAATAATTGCTTTCAACTTTGGACTTTTCGAATCTAGCGAATCATATATGATTTATTTAATTGGTTCTGAAAAATATGACACGGAAGATGAAGATTGGGCTTGTGATGTTCAATATGAACCAAAAGACAAATATTTTGACTTATACCAAGCTGACCTAAATAATGCAGAATGGGAAATTGTTTTGGACTTCTCAATAAACCTTATTAAAGACTTTATGAAAACGGAGGATTATAAAAATTGTTTTTTGAGCAAATCAGAATATATTACAACTGGATTTGACGATGGAAATTTGACAAGATTAAAATAACGAACGCACAACACCGTATAAAAAAAATTGCTAGTTTTAGCTAAACCAATGTCAGTTGCTCGTTTGCTTGCTTCTGATTTTCCTTCGGAAAATCCTCGCACACAAACACGCAACTTTCCTTATACATAAACGTTGCCCACCATTTGAAAAAGCATTGTAACTAAAAACAAACTGAATTAATTATGAAAAAATATTACTTACACAACGGAACTGAGCAAGAAGGACCATTTGACATTTCCGATTTGAAAAGTAAAGGAATTACAGCCAAAACAGAAGTTTGGTATGAAGGAATTTCTGATTGGACTAATGCTGATGAAATTGACGAATTGAAAAGTTTATTTCCTAAAGCAACACCACCACCGATTAGACCAAAATCAACGCAAAATGAACAAATTAAAAAGGATAAGAAATTAGGACGAAATTTACAGCTTTTGGGACTTGTGCTTCTTCTTGTAATTATTGGATTTGCAGTTATACCTAACTTGTTTAATAATAATGACAATCCTCAATCATACATTGAGCAAAAAATGACAATTGAAGAAACCGAAAATTCAGACCCTTTGCGCTTTTTAAGCGTTGAGGGAAATTATAATAAAAGTTTTTGGGGAACTGAATTTAAACTAAAAGGAAAAGTAACTAATCGAGCAACCATTGCCGATTATAAAGATTTAGTCATGAGAATAACATACTATTCTCAAACAAAATCTGTAATTGGAACTAAAGACTATACTATTTACCAAGTTTTTCAACCAAATCGAGTAACAGAATTTAAATTGGATGTTGAGAATTATAAAGACGTGGAATCAATCGGATTAGATATTGTCGGAGCAATACCAAATAATTAATCGGAATAAAAAACGGTGGGCAACACCGTGTAAAAATAATTGCTTGGTTCTAGCCTACTCGGAAAATCCTGCGGATTTTCCTCTGGTTCGTTCCATTTTTAGTAAGTTAGTTGCTTGCACACGCAACTATCCTTACACAAACCGTTACAAAACATTAGATGAAACATTTTACAATAACTTTTCTTTTTTTCTCAACATTTTGTTTTTCACAAAAGATATATCAATTTGATTACCTAATTGAGTATGAAATAACTTTCCATCAGGATTCCATTAAAATTAACGATGGCACATTGAGGAAAGTAAATAAGACCAAAAAAGCATATTATCTAACAAACTCCAAGAACAATGAATATCATGCACGAATAACAGAAATGGATAGTTTGAAAAATAAAATTTCTTTCATAGACAATAACGGGGTGTCGGCCAATGTTACATACTTGAAATCTGGTCTTGATGAAGCAGAATTTATAGATATTGAGTGTAAAAATGTGATGCGTTATCAAAGTCAATATAAATACGAGATTAAGAACTACGATTTTATTAAACTGAATGATACTGTCATCAATGGAAAAGCTTATGATAGGTATAAACTGGAATCAGTCAAACCGAAAAGAACAAAAAGGAAGAAACTTGGCATTATATATTATATCATCGATAAGGAAACAGCATTTCATTTGCCCATTTTGGATTTCACAACTGCATATGAAGAATGGAAAAGTGGAAGCCATTTAAATAATGGACTTTTTTTTGAACGATATTATATAGATTATTATGGCAATTTGGGTACAAAAGAAAGGTTGATAAATTATCAGAAAATTGATAAGAAAATAGTAATTGATGATGAATGCAATTACGCTAGAGATAAATAAAAAACGTTTTGTAACACCGTGTATAATTAATTGCTTTGGCAGTGCTTATCCTGAAAATTCCTTCGGAATTTTCTCTGGCAAGTTTTTTTTACTAAATTAGTTGCTGCACACGCAACTAATCATACACAAAACGTTGTACTGCATTTGAAAAACGTCCTATGAGAAATTTATTTTTTGGAAAAATTCTTATGATTTTAATGACAATCCTAATATTTGGTTGCGGAAATACAACAATGTATGACGTTTTTAAAAACGAAAATATCCCTCTAGAATTAAACGGAAAAATAATTGATATTGAATACTACAAAGGTGGAAATACTATCATAACTGTTAGAAATAATACTGGAAAGAACTCTGGAGCTTTTGACAAAAGATTTCATGAATTAGTCCGACTTTGGGATTCAATAAAGAAAAAACCTTATTCGAACAAATGCCTTATCATAAGAAAAGATAGTGTTTTCTTTTTGGATTGTTATGAGTTTGAGGAAAATTTGAAAGACTCATTTCCGAATTTAAGCAAATGGAATGAAAAAATAAAAGGAAAATGGATTTCTAAAAACAATGCAGAAATTAAAAACCTTATTGAGTAATAAAATAAAAACGCAGTACAACACCGTATAAAAAAAATTGCTAGTTTTAGCTAAACCAAAGTTAGTTGCTCGTTTGCTTGCTTCTGATTTTCCTTCGGAAAATCCTCGCACACAAACACGCAACTTTCCTTATACATAAACGTTGGCGGTAATTAAAACTAATCTAAATGGAGGAGTTAATTAATGATTTAAAAAAACTATTCCAAGAAGCTAAGGAAAGAAGCGAATTTGATTTTGTTTTGACTCTGTTGAACTACAGAGGTATGGGAACTCATAAGTTAATGACCAATTTATACGAATGGTTTGAAGCAATTGAATTTTACCAAAATTTATATAACAATCATAACGGAAAAGAAAAAACAAGAATTGGCGCTTTAATTTATTCTACCTTTTTCGAGAATAGTGATTTTTACAATATTATTGGCAGTCTATGTAATGTTCAACTTGGATACAAACCATCATCTTACTTGTTTTGGAAGACCAACAAATATGAAAGGTTGTTAGGAATAGGTGAAAAGCAAGAGGCATTATTTGAGCTTCTAGACGATGCGAGTAAACACCACATCATCGATTTTTTTAAAGAGAATCATATTAAAGAAATTAGGAATACCTTTTTTCATTCTGCCTATGCTTTAAGTGAAGAAGAGTACATACTTCACGATTCTAAACCAATTGTAATTGAAAGTTTGGGCGTTTCTTCATTTAATGTTTCAGAATTCTTTTACCCAAAAGTAGATAACGTCCTAACTTTTTTCGAGTCATTTAAGACACTATACCTTGATGCTTTTTCAAGCTACACAGAAGACAAAGTAGTTAACGGAACATTTCCAAATCCTTGCGAAATAACAATACTGGGTGGTGATAATGGACTAAAAGGTTTTAGAATTAAGAACTCGGTTCAATTCTACGGCAAATGGCACGATTCAGGAATATGGTATAATGGGCAGTATGATATGTATGAAGGACATAACATTAATTTTAATATGCCAAACATTGAAACTGTTGAAATGCGAGAACAGTTGACCCGTTATGAGAATAAAGAAGACATTAATCAAAGTGATGTTGAATTTCACGAACTAGTAAACAATATATCAGATAGGAAAGAACCTTCCGAAATTGCAAGGGCGACTAACTTGCTACTAAAATTTGGTGGATTAAGACAACAGAAAATGGATAAAGAGGAAAACCCTTTTAAAAAAAGAAGTTTCCCAAAATATATTATTCCGTTTTATGAAAAAGCTATCGAAATTGGTAATGGACTATTTGACCCTAAACCAATTCAAGACCAAATAGACAGATTAAATGAACAAAAATAATTAATAAAAACTACCGCCAACAATGTATATGAAATCATAGCACCCTACGGGATGCTACGCTTCATATACTAAACGTTACCCAACATTTGAAAACCAACTAAATATGTTTAAAAGATTATTTAATAAAAAATTTGATTGGCAAAAAGTAAAGGCGTCAGGTGAAGCTTTTCCTAAACCTAAAATATCTGTTGTCTC
>NZ_JBHTJI010000011.1:0-666 GCF_042675665.1 Mariniflexile jejuense | reverse complement strand
CGTTGTGGTTAATTTGACAAAAACCGATGAACAAAGCAAAATATTACATTAAAATCCTGATTTTTTCAATTTCAATACTCGGATTTCTGGACTTATTAATCAATCCTAAATCAATCGGATTTCTAAACTCAAACTTGAATTTATTAACTTCGCTTTTGACAATTTTCGGACTGACAATCTTGACCGCAAAAGAAATTTTGAAAACAAGGTTTAAAATTTCAGAAAAGGTTTTAAACGGAATTAAAATTGTGTTACTGATTTTATTCCTGATTTATCTAAACGTATTTTTAAAGCAATTTAACTTCGAACAAAATGTCGAATATATAATTGTCTTTTATCATACATTACCAATAATATATATTCTAAATGACTTAATAACGGAAAAAATAAAACCCAAATATTTTGCGATTTTAGGAATTATATTCTTAATTCCAACTCTGATTTATTTTGGATTTATTTATGAGGCTTACGAAGCGTATTCAGAAGATGGAACGCCTATGATTTTTGTGCATCAACGAATTAGAAATTGGATATGTTACGTTGGAATTACATTAATTTTGACATCAATAATTAGAAAAAAACTAACCACAACACCGTATAAAAATAATTGCGGTTTTGTGCTAAAACAAAGGTAGTTGTGTGTTTGCTTGCATCTGATTTTCCTTC
>NZ_JBHTJI010000010.1:0-634 GCF_042675665.1 Mariniflexile jejuense | reverse complement strand
CGTTGGCAATAATTTAAACATGGCGCAAGGATTCATAACTATAGAAGATGGAAGTTGTTATATCTCAAGCTGGAGAGCTTACGATGAGATAATACGAATTGTTGCTAATGAACTTTCTATAAATAAAAAAGGACTTGAACTATCAATATGGTTGTCCAAAAAAGTTCCGAAAGAATATAAACTTAACGATTCAAATCAATGGGGAACTGGATTTATTGACCAAGAATCTGGAAAAATGATAATTGGAAAAGATTTAGACTTAAGAGGTTTGAATGAACAAAATCAAGAAATATTTTGGAATGGACTACAAAACGGATTTGAAAAATTAATTAACAATGAATTGAAAACTAAATTTAACAATGATGCTTTTAAAACAACTGTAAAGAGACTACTTGAAATGCGTAAATTAAGTTTGTTAAATGAAAATCCTTTAGAACATTCTGATTTGAAAATGATACCCGAATTTGAAGGAGTAATTAATCTTAATGAATAAAAACTATTGCCAACACCGTATATAAAAAATTGCTAGTTTTATACTAAACCAATGTTAGTTGCTTTGCTTGCTTGCTTCCGATTTTCCTACGGAAAATCCTCGCACACAAACACGCAACTTTCCATATACATAAACGTTGTG
>NZ_JBHTJI010000009.1:0-4925 GCF_042675665.1 Mariniflexile jejuense | reverse complement strand
ACATGTATAGTTCATTGCTTCTGAAATTCCTACTCGGAATTTCCTCGCAAATGTACTATCTTGGTTTCTTAATCTGAAAATCCTCGCGGATTTTCACGCAACGAAACCATACACAAAACCGTTACCTGCAATTTGAAAAAAGCAATCTACATATTATTAATTCTGACTTTAGGAGTCTGGAGCGATTCATTTTCCCAACAAACTGAAGTAGAAAAATATTATGTGAGAGTTGACACATCCTTCATTTCTAAATTAACAAAAGCATACCAGACTTCTACTTCTGAAGTATTAAAAACTCTCGAAGTTAAAAATGAAAATCGGGAGAATTTAGGATTTGACTATCAACTTAAAGAGGACGGAAAAGGAATTGGTAGTATTACGTTTCATTATAAAATCCTGTACTATAAAAACGAAGTTATTTCATATCAACTTTCAACTTATATCAAAGCAAACAAATCGAAAAAACTAAAGAAATTATATAAGGAAAGACTTTCTGCAATGTTCAAAATTGATGATAATTACAAAGTTGAACCAATCTATTTCGGAGTTGAAAAAGCAAATGAACCTCTGACTGGAATCGAAAAAAGAAATGACAACAATCTGAATCAAATAATGAATCCTTTCTCTTCCATAATATTTGGAACTTATTGCGGAGAAAGTATGACTTTAATGGACAATAGAAAATTATTTGAAAATATAATCGCAAATGACAATTGTGAATATTTGCTTTACAGTATAAATCCAGCAACTCGATTAATGGCTGTACAATTCTATTATTGCAATCTGACTGACTTTAGTGACATTCAGAGAAAATCCATTGATGCTCGAATTGAGGAACTGAAAAGAATCCCAATGATAACAAGAACTTGTTCTGGTTGTATAATTGGAGGAGAAATGACAGAAAAAATAATAACGGAATTAAAAAACTGCAGGTAACACCGGCTATAGTTCATTGCTTCTGACTTTCCTCGCGGAAAGTCCTCGCAAATTTGCTATCTTCGGTTTACGGCGGAAAATCCTCGCGGATTTTCACGCAACGAAACCATAGCCAAACACGTTACCAGCAACTTAAACCAAAATTGTGCTAAAATGAAAGTTATGAAAAAATTAAAATTCAGCATTGTTATAGTTCTACTTACCTTAAATGGTTTTGCACAAAAAAATTGCGATTACCAAATTGATGAAAAACAAATACTTGAAAACAAAAATTTAGATAGTTTCTTGAATGAATTTAAAAGTGAAAAATTTGCTGTTTACAATGATAAAATTTCAATCCCAAAACATATCAAAAAAGTATTGGATTGTATTGCGACGGAATTTAGCATAGCAAATCCTACAGAGGAATATCAAGCAGGTTGTATTGCTGAAAAAGACATACCAAAAAGGCAATTAATATTTCTCGCTAAAAGTGAAGATGTCTTGGTTATGACATACGCAACAGGCGGAATCGGAAGTTCAACACATTTTCTATTTATTAAATATGATTCAAAAAAAATAATTGATTTATGGACGGGTGTTGGAATGGGAATTATTAAACACAAATCTTTGGAAGAAATTACTAAATATATTTCCTCACAACGAGATAGAGAATGGGGATTAAATACGAATTTAGTATATATATAAAAAGCTGCTGGTAACAACGTGTATAATTAATGGCTAATTCGAGCCTGCTTACGAAAATCCTTGCGGATTTTCTATTCGGTTTGTATTTGCTAAATTAGTGGCTTAAACACGCCACTAATCATACACAAAACCGTTGGCATTAATTTGAATGAAAGAAATCCTGAAATCAATAATCCGTCCAATTTTCTTTGGTTTTTTATTTTATTTGTTCATCCTATTAGGATACAATACTGATTTCATTTCTAATGATTCAATTCGGACTTGGACCGCAATAATAGCTGGAACTTTATTTATGTATTTAATTGTTTATGCTGCAATTAATAAAAAAGAAAGTTTTGGAATTAGCGCACTCGGATTTTATATCACGCATATTTTATTTAGTATTGGAATGCCTATATTCCTAATTATTAATCAAGTTTTTTTCACTGACCATAATAAAAGTGAACCTAAATCCTTAATAGAAAAAGACAAAATCGAATTTGTTTCTAGTCCAAAAGATTGTAATAAAATAAAATATGGTACTTTCCTAAATGGAATTGATACTATTATTCGATATTCGGAAAATAACAAAGATTATGAACTAGTTAAAACTGTTGGATTTGAAGACAAACTCAATCGTATTAAATGGCTTGACAGTTGTTCGTATGTTAGGATTATAAATAAAGGTTCAGTGACAAAATATATAAGATTAGGAAATATAAAAAACGGAGAACACCAAATGTATGAGAAACCTGCGATAACACATATAATGTCGGAAGAAAACATAAAAACATTAACGGAATTAAAAAACTAATGCCAACATTGTATATAAAAAATTGCTACTTTTAGCTTAACCAATGTGAGTTGCTTTGTTTGCTAGCTTCTGATTTTCCTTCGGAAAATCCTCGCACACAAACACGCAACTTTCCATATACGTAACCGTTATGCGGCAGCTTGAAAGACGACACAACACGACATTGAATGACTAAAAAGAAGGTAACAGCAATATTGATTTTCCTACTCAGTGTGACAATTCCAATTTTGACATTGAGTTTATTCCCGACACCTTGTGGTTATGGACTTTGTTTGTTGTTTTATTACCCAATTATATTTTTAGTAAGCGGACTAAGTGCTTTGGGTTATTACAATTTTAGGGACAAAGTTAAACTCAACAAGACAGTTTTGCTTTTATTAATACTCTTGCTTGACTTTACTCTGCTGACTTACTTCTATCCGAAAGGAGAATATTTTCCAACAAATCAACTACGAGTTGCAAGACAAGCAGTAAATGACTATGAAAGTCTAAAACCCGTTGACATTTTTAAAGCGACAGAAGACAGAAATTTTTTATTGATAACAGCGCTTTATTACAAATACAATTTACCGACAGAGACTTATGGAGTAAGGTATTGCTTCATTGACAAAAACGGTAGCTGTGACACAATTTTCAAAGAGTTCAATTATTTTATATTGGACAACAAGGTTATAACAAACAATCCAGACTTTCATTTTGACTTAGACCTTAAAGAAGGTTCGTTTTCGTTTACAGACACAGTTGAAAAAAACATATTCAGTTTCAAAGTTGGCTATCCTGACTTTGGAAAATATAGAAAGACTTTCACGAACACTTCTTCTGAATTGTCCGAAAAAGGTGAGAGTGTTACAGGACTTGTAAAGGACATTGGAACTTTGAGAGTTATAGTTGACGAAACAAAACCGAAATTTGAATACGGGTTTACAAGACTTTTTGAAAAATATTTAAGTTTGACAAAATGAAAATTGGAACGGACGAAAGAAAAAAAGCCGACCGCATAACACGCAATATAGCAAAAAGCGGAGAAGTGATTAATTGGAGCGGTTTAGGCCCGTTTCAACTTCATCTCGGTTTGATAGTTAACCGCTCGCAATCCGCTTCATGCCATATTGCCAACCGTTGTAGCCAATTTGAGAAAAATGAAACCGTTCGAAATAAAATTTGATATTATTGGAGAAATAAGACACGGTTCCCCATATAATTTGGCGGAATTAAATATTATTGGAAAATCTGATTTTAAAATCAAGCGGAATAATGACTGGCAGAATATCCAAACTTGGACAAAAGATTATAAACATTTCGCACTTGTCAAATGGGATTTAAAAAATAATGAACCTGGATTCAGAGTTCTTTTATTTGACTCAAAAAAAGGAAAATTAAAAAAAACGGACAGAATATCTGGATGTTGCAATAAAATAAAATTGAACACGGAATTGAATATTGATTGCGAAATATTTACGCTGATTTCCAGACCGACTGAAAAAAAAGAATACGGAATTATAAATGAAAAAATAAAAACTGGCTACAACAACGTATAAAATTAATTGCTTGGTACAAGCCTGCTTACGAAAATCCTCGCGGATTTTCTATTCGGTTTGTATTTGCTAAATTCGTTGCTAAACCACGCAACTAATCTTATACAAAACCGTTAGGCAATATTTGAAAAATGACACGGACTTTACAAATTACAATACCTTTTCTAATTATTTGCGGACTGATTTTGACAGACTGTAAATCAAGTCCAAAATACTCGGCGATTGACTTGAAAATTCCAGAAATGAAAACACAATCTGTTGACAGCTTAAAAAGCATTTTAATAAAAATAGACGAAAAAGAAAATTATTATTTAAATGATAATATTGTCGCATATGACTCAATTATTAAAAAAATGGATTCGCTCGGAATTATTGGGTTTGACCAATCAAAAATTTATGTTCAAGCTGACAAAAAAACTAGGGTTTCTGCAATTGTTAGAATAATGGAATTAGCAAAGGAAAATAAAAAAAAGATGGAATTAATCCCTTATTTATAAAAATAAAAAACATTGCCTAACAACGTGTAAAAATAATTGCTTGGTTCTAGCCTACTCGGAAAATCCTGCGGATTTTCCGCTGGTTCGTTCCTTTTTTAGTAAGTTAGTTGCTTGCACACGCAACTATCCTTACACAAACCGTTATGTAGCAGTAAAAACCCAGAAAAAAGCAAACGTAAATTTTGCGGAAATTAAGCGGAATATTACTAGATTTTTGAACTGTATAAAAAAACAAAGTTTGCGGAATTATTAAAATAACGGAATTTCTAAAAATTTAAGCTAGTAAAAATTAATAGAACGGAATTCTAAAAACTGAAACGGAAAACCAAAAATTGCGGAGAAAGAATAACATAAAAATTAAAAAAAAAGGACATTTAAATCTTTGTCTAAATTCAAAACCGCTACATAACATGGTATAAATTTAATTGCTTGTAGTTACTTAATCGGAAAAATCCTGCGGATTTTTCCTTTGGCTTG
>NZ_JBHTJI010000008.1:0-2306 GCF_042675665.1 Mariniflexile jejuense | reverse complement strand
TACAACGTGATTGTATATGGAAAGTTGCGTGTTTGTGTGCGAGGATTTTCCGAAGGAAAATCAGAAGCTAGCAAACGAGCGACTAACTTTGGTTTAGCCAAAACTAGCAATTTTTTTTATACGGTGTTAGCACAAGTAATTTATTCCGCTAGTTTCAATAACGGAGAATCTGATTCTACTTTGTCATATTTTGTTTGATTTCCGCTATCTATTCTTTGAACAATTAATTCTTTTTCGGTGAGTTTTATTATCTTAAAGAAAGGTTTTTTATCTAAATAAATAATATTGTCTTTTATATTAAATTCAGTTGTAAGTTTAAGTCCGAACTTATTTTGAGTTAAGGAATTATTTTTAAAAGTCAGAAAGAAATGAAGTTCGTTCATTGTTGGATATTCTTTTTCTAAATCAATAATTTTTTCTTCTCCACTTTCTGAAATTTCGGTCATTTTAGTTAATGTGGGTTTTGGCGGTTTTTTGTCCACATAATGCCATACACCTTTTATTAATTCATCGGGATTTTGTTGGCAAGATAATATTAAGCTAATCGCAATTAATAATGTCGGAATGATTTTCATATGGTTTTTCATTTATTTGTGCTAACGGTCTGTGTATGATGCGTTGCGTGGGTTTGGCACTAAGTTAGTAAATTAAAACTGGCAATAATTCAGCGCGAGGATTTTCCGATGAGGAAAATTAGAAGCATTGAATTATACACTTTGTTAGCAAACGTTTTATTTGAATTCCCATAATTTGATAAATATTATTATACCCAATTATTGCCAATTAAGAATTGGAAAACCACTATTAATATTTGGAGATATATCCGATTTCCATAGAATATTGGCAGCTCCATTGAGTTGATTAATAAAGGTACTTGATTTCATTTCTGATATTGATTTACTTATTCCATCAGTTGAAAACTGATAATCACCTTCCAAGAAATAACAAGCAGTAACATTTACGGTTGTACTAAAACCATCATAATCGTATACAACAATATTGTCATTGTCAGAAATCCTTCTGCTTGTATTAGGCACTAGCCCAATATTATAGCAATACTTTATATCTGCAATGCCAGCACCTCCAACAATACCAGCGGCAAGTGAATTACAGTTTATTGAGCCAATGTTGTAGCAATTTTCGATATAAGATATTTTATTATTAAGAGCATCACATCTACCGACAATTCCACCACACCTGGCAATTCCGCTTATATTGCCAATATTATAAGATAATTCAACCGTACCGTTATATAAACTACCAACAATTCCGCCAACTTCTACTCCTGAAGTTTCAATAATTCCTTTATTATAACATTTTGAAATTTTTGAATCTCCAGATAAATATCCAACAATTCCACCAATTTTTGTTTTACCTGAAAGAGAACCATTAAAATTACTATCTTCAAAATTTGTTGAAAATTCCGCCCAACCTGTCACTCCACCGACCATGTTTTCACCACCAATATCCCCCAAAGAAAAACAGTTTTTTATCATATCTCCAGAAGAGTAACCCGTAATACCTCCAACTTCAAAATTACCATTTAGCGATGTTAAATTTGCAGAACAATTTTCTAATGTATTTCTGACTGATCTTCCAACAACCCCGCCAACCTTTTCATTACCTTTAATTATTCCATTGAATGAACAGTTTTCTATTTTAACACCATTGGAAGTTTCATATCCTAAGAGCCCTCCGACATTATCATTGCCAATTACATTGCCTGTAAATGAAGAATTAGTAATGCTCTTTGACAAAGAAGTTCCGACAATCCCTCCAACAAAATCATATCCATTAACATCTCCTTCTAAAAGTAAATTTTTTATAGAAGAATTATAACCGATAATTCCAAAGAAGCCAACATAATTTTTTTCGGGGTAATCAATAACAATGTTAGAAATGGATTTATTGTTGCCGTCAAAATGTCCATTAAAAATATAGTCTGTTTTTAGTCCTCCAATTGGAGTCCATGATTTGCAACTTAAATTTATGTCAGAAACTAATTTGAAATACTTAGATGTGTAATCATTAATACTAACTGAAAGTGTATCATTTACTTGCTGAGCTAAATAAAATAAATGTTCTGCTGATTCTATTTGATATGGATTAGAAATAGAACCATCTCCTTTAACCCAAATTGAAGGAATGATTTCTTTACAATCAGATTCTATTGGGACTTCTTCATTATCTGCAGGATTTGCAGTCTCACTCTCACAAGAAAATAATACTGTATATAATAAAATTAAAGGTAAAATTAATTTTCGCATGTTATCTATTTTTGGTAGGTTTTTAATGTTTGCTAACGT
>NZ_JBHTJI010000007.1:0-656 GCF_042675665.1 Mariniflexile jejuense | reverse complement strand
AACACCGTGTAAAAATAATTGCTTGGTTCTTGCCTACTCGGAAAATCCTGCGGATTTTCCTCTGGTTCGTCCCATTTTTAGTAAGTTAGTTGCTTTCACACGCAACTATCCTTACACAAACACGTTAGGGTGCATTTAAGACAGCACACCGTTTTCAATCCATAATTTACCATTTGATTCTTGGTACCATTCTGGCTCTTCAAAATTTCCATCATCAATTAATACACAAGATGATATTTTTACAAGCTCTTGTTTTTCTTCATCAGATAATTGAGCAGTTGCAAATTGAAATAGTGTTTCTTTATCCTTTAAAATTGGATTAACAAAAGGATATTCAACCATTTCTTGTGGCTTTGAATTGTAAGTTAAAATAAATTCGATTCTCATAATTTTTGAATATAAACGCACCCTAACAATGTATATAGCAAATTGGGGGTGTCGTTCCAACTTGCAATATTTGTGCTGTTAATTTACTTTGTCGTGGCTTGATAGGGTGGCACATTTTAATCCCCAACTTGCCATATACTTAGCGTTACCTTGCATTAAAAACACGCACTCAAACGCAAGTTTTGTGGAAAAAATATTGAGATTTAATGCACATTTTTACGGAATTTAAAAACAGAAAAAAAACAAGATTGCGGAATTTTAGCCCGTTT
>NZ_JBHTJI010000006.1:0-36637 GCF_042675665.1 Mariniflexile jejuense | reverse complement strand
TTAAACCAAGCTATGTATGCTCCTGTTGAAACATTTGATATTTTTATACCATTATTCAAGGTTTCTTGTGATACATTGGTAAACTCTTGCACTATTTGACCACGCATATCTACTATGGACAATTTATCTATGGATGTATTTAGTTTTTTTCCGTACAAGGTATTGGTTGTTCCTTGGTAGTATATAAAGTTTTCTGTAATGATTGCTTCTTCGGCACTTAAACTTTGTTGTTTTGATTGGAAAACAAGCTCAAATCTGGTATTAAACTTTCCTTGTGCCGATGTAAATCTATATGCTGTTCCTTGTTTTAAATCAAAATAGGTATCAGTTGCATTGTCTCTTAAATAAATTTCTTGATTTTCATCGATACTTTCAAATTCTGTTGCCTTAATTTCAAAAGTATTATTACCTGATGATTTGAAGTTTAATGGAATTACTTTATCATTGGTTATAGGACTATAAGCCTGCATTAGCATATTTTTCCCATCTAAATTCAGATTAAAATCGTTGTTATTTGCTTCCAAGTTTTCAGCATCATAACCGTAGTCAAAGCCATCCGATGTAAGGTTACTAAAGCCTAATAATATTTCTCTTTTAGTTTTTGGTCCAACAACTGTATTATACTCCATACGCATTTTTTGCATATTATCTGACTGATTTACTGTGGCTTCTGAGTTAGTTTTTGATTGACTTTTATTAGATTTTGAAAAAATCGAACCATTATTATATGTTCCATCTGCATCAGTTTCTTTTATAAACACACGCTGATTATTGTTAAAAACAACATTTCCATTGGCTATAACTTCTACAATGAAGCCTTGCCCAACGGGCAAGTATTTTGAAGGTGGCATTGTACCTTCTTGTGCTCCTGTTGTAGCACCATAAATGCCAACAAACTGAGATGCTCTTACCGAACCTAACTTATTTACTTGAGCATAACCACCTTGATATTCATCTAGATAGTGCGAGTTTCCACCCCATTGCTGCCATAAATTTAATGTGCCACTTATAACGCTTCTATTGTCATCAATAAATTTATGTACATCTAAAGCTGATGGATATGGGTTTCCTAATAAAAATTCTGTTTTAGAAACATTTGACACCGATCCTGGACCTCCTTTATCTGTAACTTGCACTAAAATAGTACCGTTATTTGGTTTGCCTTCAAAAATATATTGTTGTTGTAAACCTGCATTTCCTGTACCTTTTTGAGTATAACCAACACCAGATTCTAATGGTATGTTTGGCTTTACAGAAGCCCAATCCCAATAGGTTAGTCCATTTTTATAACTGTACAACCAATAAGTACTTATTTTTCCTGCTTGATTATAAGCTGATGTAAATGCCATATTAAACCCTGTTTCATCCTTTAACATGTTTAATGTAAATGGTGTATTATTAATATTATTAGTTGATGAATTATTATCAATTAAACTTGTTGCTTTTTGTGTTCCTATAGGAGATGACCAATAATTATATCTAAATGCATTGGATGTACCTTCTTGACGACGCAACAGTTTACCAGTAACAGAGGTTACTAAATCGCTCGTTTTGGTTTGAATTAATTGAGAATCGTTTTTTAAATCTAACGTTCCATTTAATTCAAAATACCAACTGTTAAATAGTGCATTATCGCCATTTACAGTAAATGTTTTTTCACTATCAATTATTAGTCCTATGGTTTTAATAGAACTTTCTGTTGTAATGTTATTTGATATTTTAACTATGCTATTATTATTAATTGCATTTTCAACATCCCAAACATCGCCATGTAACCAAATTTCTTTACTTCCCCATTTCCCATCAAAACCAGTAACATACGGCATTGGTGCTGTTTGTTCTAAAATGGTTCCTATATTATTTAATTTTAAGTCGTAATCATTTTTAGAAAAATCGGATGTACTATTGTTTTTTATATCGGTCATAGGATAATAAGCTATTAAACTTTCCCATGATATTTTGTTTTTTGTATCATTATCAGTAATATCTTTTGCTATTACAGTACCTTTTACAAAACCACTATTGTTTTCAATTTCTTGATAAACCATTTGTTGTATTTGACTGTCTGTTAACGCTTTATTGAACACTCTAACCTCATCTATATCACCTTTAAAGTATTCGCTTTGTGTTTTTTTGTTAGAAAACCTACCTATTTCAAATATGTTACTTGCATCTGAACTTTGGGTTAAAGATGCTCCTTTTCTAACACTAGAAGAATCCATTAAATTTCCATCAACATAAAGTTTTAAAATACCTGTTTCATTTGAATAACTACCTGTAATATGATGCCATTCATTATAATTAATACTACAGTTTGTACAATCGCCTATTTGTTTTACTGTGTTTTTTTCTATACCAACAGTAAACATAGGTTTGTTGCCATTTTTAAGCCATAATTTACAAGCTACATCTTCGGCAACAACGGTTATGTTTTCTGTATTTCCAGTATCAGACTTTACCCAAGCCATTATTGTAACTTCGCTTAATCCTGTAATGAATGATTTTCCTGATAAATAATCGTCTTTACCATCAAAATACAACATAGCAAAAGGTGGCACATTTGATAATGTAAAAACGGCATCTCTAAAATCTACATCGCCTTCATCATTAACATCTGCATCTGCGTCTGGCAATAAACTAGGGTCATTAATATTTCCATTTACATCAGCATATCCTGTTGTTGTGTCTATACCATCATCAAGCCCATCATAGTCTGAATCTTTTCCTGTAAGCGTTAAACCTGCTTCTTCCGTATCATTTCCTCCTTCATTATCAGAATCTAAATCTAAATAATCAGGATTATCTGTTCCATCAGTATTCACTGGAATTAATCCTGAAATATAATTAGTATCAACACCAAACACGTTTACAGTACCCGAAGGTGCTACATAACCAATGGTTTTTTGTGCTTCAATATTATCTGGGATACCATCGCCATCACTATCTAAATCTAAATAGTTTGGTATATAATCCATATCATCTATACTTTCTTTTAGTATATAATTTACAGTGCCACTATTTGCTGATTTTTGAACTGCATTTGGTATACCATCTGAGGCTACACTTCCATTTACAACTCCGTTTGTATGAGCCTTTCCGTGGCCAGCTTCTTCTGCATCTAAAATACCATCGTTATCACTATCTAAATCAAATATATTTGCTATTCCATCGCCGTCTGTATCTAAATTTGAGTTTGCAACTTTAACTAAACCTTCATCAAAATTTGAATAATTAGACATGGTTACTACGTAAGAATATGTTCCAGGATTGAGCGTAACTTTACCTTGAACCAACGTCCATGGTGTAGCTGAAGATGAACCGTTTTGAATTGGAATTGCAATAGTTCCTGTATCTGAAACTAAATTAGCACCCATTTTTTTGTTTCCTACACCTAAGTAAATTGCTATTTTGGCCGTTGCAGTATTGTTATTATCTCTAGGTGAAAAATAACCTGAGTAAACAATTTCTGTCTTATTGTTTATGGTAAAAGATTGATATATATCTGCATTACCATTAATATCAAAATAATGTTGATTAAAGCCTACGGTATTTGTGTTTACATTAGCATCAAATGGTGGTCCGCCATTTCCATAGTTATAAGCACCTCCATTTACACGTACAATATTTGGAGTACCTCCAGAACCTAGTTCTCCAGGAATAAGAATCCATGGTAATATGGTTGTTGTATTTACTCCTTCAGCTGCTTGGTTATTACCGTTTACTGTGGTTGGTACATTTTCAAAACCACCATAGCTTAAAATGTTATTTTCATCTGTATCTAAAATACCATCATTATCATCATCTAAATCTACCGAATCAAATATCCCATCGCCATCAGTATCAATATCTGGACTAACCGTTTCTTCTTTAGCTGTAAATTTTATTTTGTAATCTTCTATTTCGCCTGCTTCGTAGTTAAAATCGCATGACGTGAAATTTGTATTTGTACCTGTTCTTAAACCAATTCTTAATATTGAATTCCCCGATTTAATTGTTTCAGAAATTGGAATACTTATAGGTACTTCTATAATTTTATTTCCTGACTTATTATTTTTATCTTGAAATGTGAATAAAAAACGTTCATTACTGTCTTCAAAATCATCATCTTCACTTTCATTAAAATTAAACCAAACAGCAACTGTATTTTTATCTGTATTCCAGCCGTTTAGCGTTATACTTACTATACCTTCAACGGTTTTTCCTACTGATATATTGGCAGCTGTTAATGAAGAAAAATAGGTATAACCACCTGTTGAACCTGTACTACTGTTGTTTATAGTTTCTATTTTAACGTTGGAAATATAATTAACGTTAAAACTTCCTATATTTTTTGGTGTACAATATTCAGGTTGTTCATCATCACCTCCTGGATTAGAATTATTATCGGATATAATATTAATTTTATAATCTTCCAGTTCCCCAGCTTCGTAGTTATAGTCGCACGATGTGAAATTCTCTTTTTTACCTGTTCTTAAACCAAATCTAATTCTTGAAACTCCAGATTTTGCATTATTGGGTATTTTTATACTTATTGGTACATCTACAATTTTGTTGCCTGAAGTATTATTATTGTCTTTAAAATTGAATATGAATTGCTCTCCATTATCTTCAAAATCGTTGTCATTATTATTAAAGTTTACCCATACAACAACTGTATTATGGTTTTTATTCCAACCATCAATAGTTACACTTACAGTGCCTTCTATGGTTTTATCAACTTGTACATTTGCTGCTGAAACAGATGAATAATAAGTATAACCTCCTGTAGAACCAGTACTTTTATTGTTAATACCTCCAAATGAAACGTTTGAGATATAATTGGTGTTAAATGATCCAACATTTTGAGGGGTACAATATTGTGCATTTATATTGCCTGTTGAAAGAAATGCAAAAACAACAAATATTAAAATACCATAATTCGAGTTAGTGTAATTTATCTTCATAGGTTAAGATTTTATCGTTTCTCTTTTGAGAATTATTTTGAAGACAACTTGGGGAAGTTACCTACAAAACACTAAATTATTGGTTCTAAGTAATAATTTTACACAACAATATTATTACTTAATATTGACTAAGCCAAATAAAATGGGATATTTTTTCCGACAAAAAACCATTTTATACGATTAAATGATTTATTTTGTAAGAATATTATTGTTTTTTGATTTTAATTTAGTGTACTTAATTAAAAAAAATCTTCTTTTGCAGCATTACAAAAGAAGAATTATGATGATTAGATTTATTTAAAAACTTTTAATTTACTATAATCTTTTTAGTAATAACCTGTCCTGTTTCTGCCTTAAACCAAGCTATGTATGCTCCTGTTGAAACATTTGATATTTTTATACCATTATTCAAGGTTTCTTGTGATACATTGGTAAACTCTTGCACTATTTGACCACGCATATCTACTATGGACAATTTATCTATGGATGTATTTAGTTTTTTTCCGTACAAGGTATTGGTTGTTCCTTGGTAGTATATAAAGTTTTCTGTAATGGTTGCTTCTTCAGCACTTAAACTTTGTTGTTTTGATTGGAAAACAAGCTCAAATCTGGTATTAAACTTTCCTTGTGCCGATGTAAATCTATATGCTGTTCCTTGTTTTAAATCAAAATAGGTATCAGTTGCATTGTCTCTTAAATAAATTTCTTGATTTTCATCGATACTTTCAAATTCTGTTGCCTTAATTTCAAAAGTATTATTACCTGATGATTTGAAGTTTAATGGAATTACTTTATCATTGGTAATTGAACTGTAAGCTTGCATATTCATGTTTTTGCCATCTAAATTTAGATTGAAGTCATTATTACTTGCGTCATCACATTCAGCATCATAACCGTAGTCAAAGCCATCTGATGTAAGTTCACTAAAACCTAATAATACTTCACGTCGCATTTTTGGCCCTACTACCGAATTAAACTCTAAACGCATTTTTTGCATTACATTGGCTTGCTCTATTTCGGTTTCAGAAGTACTCTTAGATTTTGAAGTACCCGACTTTAAAAATGTAGAACCGTTGTTATAAGTACCATTTGCGTCTGATTCTTTAATGAATACACGTTGACTGTTTTTAAAAACCACGTTGCCATTGGCAATTATCTCGGTCATAAACGCTTGTCCAACTGGCAGGTATTTGGTTGGTAATATTGTACCATCTTGTGAACCATTATTTGCTCCATAAAACCCAACAAATTGAAAAGCTCTACACGATCCTAATTTATTTACTTGTGCATAACCGCCTTTATATTCATCTAAATAGTGAGAATCTCCAGCCCATTGTTGCCATAGTAGTAAAGTACCATTTATAACACCAACATTATCGTCTATAAACTTATGAATATCTAAAGCAGATGGATAGGGGTTACCTAAAAGATACTCTGTTTTTGAAACCGAGGTTACAGAACCTGCTCCACCTTTATCGGTTACGTTTACTAATATTGTACCGTTATTTGGCTTGCCTTCAAAAATATATTGTTGTTGTAAACCAGCATTACCCGTTCCTTTTTGTGTGTATCCAACACCAGGATTTAGGTTAGTAGTAGGGGTTATGGATACCCAATCCCAATAGGTTAAGCCGTTTTTATAAGTGTATAACCAAGTTGTACTTATTTTACCTGTTTGATCATAAGCAGATGTAAACTGAAAATTAGTTCCTGTTTCATCTTTTAACATATTTAGCTTAAACGGAGCATTGTTTGTGTTGTTTGTTGTTGCATTATTATTGGTTAAGCTTGTTGTTCCTATTGTTCCTACTGGTGATGACCAATAATTATATCTAAATGCATTTGAAGTTCCTTCTTGACGACGCAACACTTTACCTGTTGCCGAGGTTACTAAATCGCTAGTAGTGGTTTGAATTAACTGTGAATCTCCTAGTAAATCCAAAGTACCATTCAGCTCAAAATACCATGAATTCTCTATAACATTATCACTTTGAACTGTAAGGGTTTTTGATGAATCTATAACTAAACCTAAGGTTTTTATAGGATGACAAGCAGTAATATTGTTTGCTATTTTAATAATACTCCAGTTTTTATTACCAGCTATATTTTCAATATCCCAAACATTTCCATTTAACCATGTAGATGTTGATGTCCATGCACCATTAGATGCTGTTACATAAGGCATAGGTGCTGTTTGCTCTTCTATTGTTCTTATATTATGCAATCTTATAGTACGCCCATAACTAGAATAATCTAATGTTACACCAGTTTTTATATTGGTCATAGGATAGTATGCGAGAAGTTTTGCCCAAGGTATTTTATTAGATGTTGCTATATCAACAATATCTTTATTAACAATTTTTCCTTTTACATAGCCAGAATTGTTTTCAATTTCTTGATAAACCATTCTTTGTATTTGGTCTTTAGTTAGTAGTGAATTAAAAACTCTAACCTCATCTATATCTCCTTTAAAATATTGCCCATGTGTTAATTTATTTGAAAATCTACCAATTTCAAAAGTGCCATTAGCGTTTGAATTTACTGCGATTGCAGCACCTGTAATTCCTGTATCAAAAGTATCAATCAATTCACCATCTACATAAAGTTTAATTAAACCCGTTGTGCTTGAAAAACTACCTGCTATATGATGCCATTCATCAAAATTTATAGCAGAGCAACTACAACTACCTGCATATTTAACTACATTCCCAGAGGTTTTTATTTTAAAAGTTGGTCTGTTTCCGTTTTCTAGCAGTAATTGGCAAGCTGTATCTTCACCAGCAATGACCATATTTGCAGAATTTCCAGTATCAGATTTAACCCACGACATAATAGTAACATCATTCAACCCATTAATAATTGAGGTTCTAGATAAATAATCATCAACACCGTCAAAATCTAGTGTTGCTATAGATGGTGGATTTCCATCAAAATAATCTCTATAATCTAAATCACCACCAATAAATCTATCATTATCTACATCTGGTAAAATAGTTAAATCTGAAGGGTTTTCTATATCTTCATTTACATCTAAAATAACATCCATTATACCATTGGTTTCAAACACATCATAAAGTCCATCTCCATCAGCATCTGTGGGTGTGAATGAATTTGCCATACCATTTTCTTGTATATCGGGTATGTTATCATTATCCGAATCGAGATCTAAATAATCATAAATTCCATCTCCATCTGTATCCACTAAATTCATTAGATTTATCCCTCCTAAACTAGGATCATATACATCGTCTAAACCATTATTGTTAGTATCGGTTATAGCAGCACCTAGACCACTAGGAGGAACATAACCAATTGTAGGTTGTGCTTCAACATTATCTGGTATGCCATCATCATCAGAGTCTATATCTATGTAATCAAAGTAGGTATCTCCATCTCTGTCTAAACATGCAATTGTAAATCCTTCATCAAAATTCATGTCATTATCCATACTAACTACAAAAGAATAAGTTCCTGCGGGAACTTCTACTACATCTTGAAAAAGTTGCCAAGGTGTATTTGCAGAACTACCGTTTATAGGTGCCACAGTAAAAATACCACTATCAGCGACAAGTGTTCCTGAACCTCCTAGACTTCCTGTAAATATTCTTATTTGGGCTGTACCCGTTAAGCCATCTCTTGATGAAAAATAACCCCCAAAAGTTAATCGCGCATTGTATCCAACATTTATTACTTGATAAAAGTCGTTTGAGCCCGAAGCAATATCTAAGTAATATTGATTTACTCCTGCGCCTGTTAACGGATTAGCATCTTCAAAAGGACCTCCGTTGCCATAATCATAGCCTCCAGTGCCATCTACTTTTACAATGTTAGCTTGATTTCCTGATCCTAATATCCACGGAGAAATATTAACGCCAATGTTATTACCATAATTAAGACCAGTTTTGTTATCAAATCCACTGTCTTTCAGCAAGTTTTGACATTCTATATCATCAGGAATACCATCATTATCATCATCTAAGTCCGTTGAATCTATAATACCATCACCATCAGAATCCTGTGAATAAGTATAGCCTGAAATTAAAAGTACAGCAAATAGCAATACTTTAAAAAGTAGTTTTGTTTTCATTTTGTAATAGATTTGGGTGAATCTAAACTAACTTATATTCAATTAGTTACATTATTTATTCGTTAAAAACTCAAAATTACTCTACAACGGTTGTCTTTTTGCAAAAATAACCGACGAAATACATATTGATTATCAAGTACTTACGTATTTTAAACCAATATAATACATAGTTTGAATCTATACTTGAGGGAAGAAATATTCAATCTATAAAATCAAAAAATTAACTATTTTGACTAAATAATTGCGCAATAATAAACTAAAAAATCGACAAAACCTAATAAAAATCAGACAAAATGCTTATTTTGTCGACAAAGAACTTCTTTCCTTGTAAGAAAGAAGAATTTAGCGGTTAATAAAATTAAATAAGATAACTTACAACATCTTCAATTTTAGAAATTAATTGAATTTTTATACCTGTATTTTTAAGCGAAATTTTATTGTATTTCGATACAAATATGGTTGAAAACCCTAATTTTTCAGCTTCTAAAATTCGTTGTTCTACTCGCTGTACTGGTCGAATTTCTCCTGAAAGTCCAACCTCAGCAGCAAAACAAACATCTTTTTGTAATGCAACATCTTCATTTGATGATAATATAGACGCTACAACAGCTAAATCGATTGCTGGATCATCTACATTTATTCCGCCAGTAATATTTAAAAACACATCTTTTGCACCCAAACGAAAGCCTGCACGCTTTTCTAAAACAGCCAATAACATATTTAATCGTTTGGCATTGAAACCAGTAGCACTACGTTGTGGCGTACCGTAAACTGCAGTGCTTACTAAAGCTTGCACTTCAATCATCAAAGGTCTCATACCTTCTAAAGTTGCAGCAATGGCGTTTCCGGAAAGTTCTTCGTCTTTTTTTGAGATTAAAATTTCAGACGGATTTGAAACTTCTCGCAAACCAGAACCTTGCATTTCGTAAATACCTAATTCGTTTGTAGAACCAAAGCGATTTTTATGGGCACGTAAAATTCTAAAAACATGGTTTCGGTCGCCTTCAAACTGCAAAACCGTATCAACCATATGTTCTAAAATTTTAGGTCCTGCAATGTTACCATCCTTGGTTATATGACCAATTAATAAAACTGGTGTTGCGGTTTCTTTTGCAAATTTAATTAGTTCGGTAGTACATTCTTTTATTTGTGAAATGCTACCTGAAGATGATTCTATATAATCGCTATGAAGTGTTTGAATGGAATCGATTATTACAATATCTGGTTCTAAAGCTTCAATTTGTTTGAAAATATTTTGCGTTTTTGTTTCAGTAAGAATGTAACAATTATTGTTGTTTGGATTGATGCGTTCAGCACGCATTTTTATTTGTTTTTGGCTTTCTTCACCCGAAACATATAAAGTTTTATATGGTAATTTTAATGAAATTTGAAGCAATAACGTGCTTTTTCCAATGCCTGGTTCTCCTCCTAAAAGGGTTAAACTACCTGGTACAATGCCGCCACCAAGTACGCGGTTAAATTCGCCATCAAAAGTATCTAATCGAGCTTCATTAGACACATCAATCTCCTGAATGCGTAATGGTACAGCTGCTTTTTTTACTGCTGAAGTTGGTGATTTCCAATTGCTTTTTTCAGGTGTTTGAATTACCTCTTCTACAATGGTGTTCCACTCTTTACAAGCATTACATTGCCCTTGCCATTTAGCATATTGCGAACCACAATTTTGACAGAAAAAAGTTGTTTTTACTTTGGCCATTAATATTTTTGAATTGGTATTTGAAATTTTAGTATTTGAATTTTAATACCCAAAATCAGCTTTAATAGCATCGGCTTTTTGAAGCATTAAATCTTTTGTTAAACCTGCTATTTCCTCTAAAGTAAAAGCACTTTGATAGGTTCTCATGGCTTTTTTAGGCTCGTTTGTATTTTCATAAAACCGTGCTAAATAATAATTACCTAACATTGTTTTTGGATATTCATCGCGTGCTATTTTACCTAAAGCTTCATAATATTCAAATTTTTCTGTTTTTTCAATAGCTGCAGAAATGGCTTTAAAATCGTTAATTAGAATTGGTTTTTTTATGCCAAATAACTCATATATCGTTTTATATTTTTCTTGAAGATATTCTACTGGAGAACCATCTAATTTTAAAATAGTTTCACTGTATTCGTCTTTACTTATTGGCTGAAATACTTTAAAAATAGCTTCAATAGCATTTGGAATAGCATGCGTTGGCACCGAATAATGTGATGGTTTTTCAAAATTATTGAATTTATACAATAAATTTTTATTGTCTATAGCTGAAATATCGGTATTTAAAGCATCTGTCATCTGTTTAACTGAAGCAGTATCGTTGTTTGTATTTGCTAAATAGTAAAAAGTTTTAGATTGAATTTTGCGTAATACTTCTGGCAAATAATCAAGCATTTTTGGAGCTAGTTCTGGACTAATAACTACATAACCTTTAAAAATTGGGTCTGGTTTTAGTAAATAATAATTGATGAAATTTGCTGTTTCTCCGTGCCCAACGGCAACTCTAAAATTTGATGCTTTATACTTTTTTTCTATATGTGGAATAAGCTCCATACCTATAAATTCAAAAAAACGTGCGCCAGTTTCAATTGGCAATGAGTTTTGCTCTGAATACATACAATCTTCATAACGTTTATCAAATTGATTAATGCCAACTACTATAGCTTCTGGCATATCTTCCCAATAGGTATAATAATCTACATTTCCTGCTACGGCTTCAAACATGTAATCGCCATCTAAAACAATAAATAACGGATACTTTTTAGCATCGGTAGCACTGTAACCTCGCGGTAATTGAATTTTAATTTCTCTGGTTTGCCCCAACCTTACAGATTCGAAGGTTTCGTATTTTACTTGCGCATTATAACTATTTAGGGTGCAAAAAATTAATAAAATAGAAAGTAAATGTTTCATCCTATAAAATGATTTGAGATTTATAACGCAAGGTATGAAATTACTTAAAACTAAAAAAAGGGAATTGGTCTTTAGGTTTTGGGACTTGTTCTGTTATAAATTGGCAAATAAATTAAGGATAAACCACCAAAAACAATAATCATAAGGGTTTGAGATGCCCACATAATCCATCCGCAAGCTATACTAGGTTCTTCTGCAATTCCAAAAATTGAAAACGCTGCATAAACCGCTAACGGATACGAACCAATACCTCCATTTGTGGCTGCAATGCTAAAACTAGATGCAATAAAACCTATTAATATAGCTCCTGTAGTTATACCTTCTAAATCTTCAATAGCTATAGATGTTACATAAAACATAAGTATGTACATAGCCCAAATAAAAAGTGTATGGAAAATAAATGCCCACTTTTTCTTCATTTTAAAAACACTTAAAGCACCTTCTAATAAGCCATTTATAAAAGTTCTTATTTTAACTGCGAGTGTTGATTTTCCTCTTTTTATAAATCTAAAAAAGATTATTAGTGATAAAATTAAAATGCTTAAAGCTATTAAGATTTTAGTTGCATCAAATTTTTCGACAAAAAAGCCATAAATAAAATCGAACTGAAGAAATAATGTAACAAGTATTATAAAAAACATTACAATTAAATCGGCAATACGTTCTGCTACTATAGTACCAAAGCCTTTTTCAAAAGGTACATTTTCATAATTAGAAACTATTGTTGCTCTGGCAACTTCGCCTGCTCGTGGTATGGTGTAATTTATTAAATAGGCAGCAAAAACAGCCATAACACTATTGCTAAACTTAATGTTATACCCCATAGGTTCTAACTGAAAACGCCAACGATAGGCACGTGATAAATGACTTAAAAGCCCTAAAAAAACACCAAATAATATCCACCAATAATTAGATGCTATAAAATAACCCCAAATATTTTGTAAAGAAACTTTAGATAGTGTATAGTACACTAAAAAAACTCCCAGTAACAATGGGAGTATAATTTTTAAAGCTTTTTTTATGTTTTGGCTCATACAACTATTGTAACAAGTTTGTGGCTTCGTCTGGAAAAACTAATGATGGTTTAAATGTTTTTGCAACTTCTATATCCATAAAAGCATATGTAATAAGAATTAGCGTATCGCCCACCGAAACTTTTCTTGCTGCTGCACCGTTAAGGGTAATTTCACCACTTTTTCTAGGCCCTGGAATGCAATAGGTTTCTAAACGTTCGCCATTGTCATTATTAACTATTTGTACTTTTTCACCTTGAATTATGTTGGCGGCATCCATTAAATCTTCATCAATAGTAATACTACCAATGTAGTTAAGTTCTGCACCGGTACATTTTACTCTGTGAATTTTAGATTTTACTACTTGTATTTGCATGTGGCAAAGATAATTAATTTAGAGCGATATTATCTATTAGTCTAATATCATCGGCATATACTGCTATAAACGCTCTATATTGCTTATGGTTTGATTTACGTTTTATTGTTTTTAGGGTTGTAGCATCGGCAATTATAAAATATTCCAACTTTAGTAAGTTATGGCTTGCAAACTGTTTTTCAACCCATTGCGATACAGTATTAGCACTTTTTGTACCAAATTGTGTTTTGGCTGCTGTTAATGTTTTGTAAATAAATGGTGCTGCTTCCATGTATTCTGGCTTAAGTCTGGTATTGCGTGAGCTCATGGCTAAACCAGAATTTTCTCTATATATAGAACAAGGAACAATGTTTACAGGCATGTTGTGTTTTTCAACCAGTTTTTTTATAATTTGAAGTTGTTGAAAATCTTTTTCACCAAAATAAGCATTATCTGGTTTTATAATATTGAAAAAGCGTTTCACAATAGTACCAACGCCATCAAAATGACCAGTTCTAAATTTACCTTCCATTTCAAACTCCAACCCGTCAAAATCAAAAGTTTCTGATGTTGTTTTTTCACCATACATATCTTCAACCGTTGGCGCATATACTAAAATAGTATTCTCGTCTATGGTTTTTAGCAACTCTACATCACTTTCTAACGTTCTTGGGTATTTTACTAAATCTTCTTTATTATCAAACTGTGTAGGATTTACAAAAATGCTAACCACAACATAATCGTTATTTTTTAATGCTTTTTTCACCAATGCCAAATGCCCTTCATGCAATGCTCCCATGGTTGGAACCAATCCTAAAGTAAGTTTTTTAGCCTTAAAAATATCAATTGCAGCTACTATTTGTTGTTTTTCTGTGTAAACTTCCACGTTTTAATATAAATTTAACGGGTGCAAACTTAAGATTTTACAACCAATCTGCATAAAATTTTGTACTTTTGCGTGTTTTTTATTTTGAATTTCAATAAGAAACGTGTTTATGTGTTGGGCTTTTTCAAATTTATTTTCTTTTAAAATTGTTAAAAACCCAATGAACATGACCATTAAAAGTCAACAAAAGCAAACATATGAAAGATAAGAGGATATTATATGTATCATCTGAAGTAGTACCTTATTTACCAGAAACTGAAATTTCTTCAATGTCGTTTGAAGCACCAAGATTGGTGAATCAACAAGGTGGTCAAATAAGGATTTTTATGCCTCGATACGGCAATATAAATGAACGACGCCATCAACTACACGAAGTTATCAGACTTTCTGGAATAAATTTAGTGATAAACGATTTGGATATGCCACTCATTATTAAAGTTGCATCTATCCCTAAAGAACGTATTCAGGTTTATTTTATTGATAATGATGAATATTTTAAAAGAAAAGCAACCTTAACTGATGAAGACGGAAAATTATTTCCAGATAATGATGAGCGCGCTATTTTCTTTGCAAAAGGCGTAATTGAAACAGTTAAGAAATTAAATTGGTCGCCAGATATTATTCATGTTCATGGTTGGTTGGCATCCTTATTACCTATATACTTAAAAGAATATTACAAAGACGAACCATTATTTAACGAAAGTAAAATAGTAACTTCTGTATACAATCAAAGTTTTAACAATACGTTAAATAAAGATATGCATAATAAAATTAAATTTGACAATCTTAATGAAGATGCTATTAAAGTACTTGAAGAACCTTCATACATTAACTTAATGAAAGTTGCTATTGATTATTCGGATGCATTAATAGTAGGTTCAGAAGATATCCCTAAAGATTTAGAAACCTATTTAAAAGCGTCGAATAAACCCGTTTTAGAATACAAAAGTAAAGATGAATTTGGTGAAGCTTACAAAACATTTTTTAACAACAGCGTTTTAAGCTAAACCTATACATTCATTTCAAATTTATATGAAGAAGACCATTAAAGCCCTTAAATTTTCCTTAGTATTTTCTCTACTTTTAGCCTCTTTTTTAGCTTGCGATAAAGATTTTTCAGTTATTGAAAGCAATGTGCTTGGAGAGCAAAACGCAAATTTTTTTACTGATAGTGTAAGTTTTCAAATAGCAGCATACAACAAAAAACTTGAAGCTTTGCAAATTAACGGCTTATCTTCAACGTTACTTGGTGTTTATAACGATCCTGCTTATGGGCAAACCATAGCTAGTATAGTTACGCAATTAGTACCATCTACTTACGCTCCAGATTTTGGCGATAATCCTGTTATCGATTCGGTTATATTAACCATTCCTTATTTTAATAGAATTACTGGAACAAATGAAGATGGCAGCACAAAATATACTATATTAGATTCCTTATATGGTAGAAAATCAGACGGTTCTGTTAAGCAATTCAAATTATATATTTACCAAAATAAATATTTAATTAGAGATATCGATCCTTTTTCAAACACAAACGAAAGACAAAACTACTTTTCAAAAGCCGATGGAACGGTGCTTAACGGCAGCTCCAACATAAACTTTGATTCTCCATCGCTTAAAGGAAATTTAGTTTATGCAACCGACTCTATTGTACCTAGTAGCAACCCAACAAAAACTAGTATTGGTACTGGAACAAATAAAGTTACAACACAATCTGCACCTGCATTGAGAATTAAATTACAAAATCCTTTTTGGAAAACAGCAATTATTGACCAAGAAGGCTCTTCCTCTTTAAGTAGTGCAAGTGAATTTAGCAACTACTTTAGAGGCTTGTATTTTAAAGCCGAACCTTTTAATGGTGATGGTAATATGATTTTATTAAACCTAGCATCTACAAACGCAAATATTACAATATACTATTCCAAAGATTCTTCTGTTGCTGGTGAAAAAACACAAGCCAGTTACGTTTTAAGATTTACTGGCAATATTTTAAACACTTTTAATAACGATTATAGTACTGTACCATTTTTAAACGGCGATAGAACTACCGGAGATGAAAAACTATACTTAAAAGGCACTGAAGGTTCTATGGCTGTTGTAGATTTGTTTAGTGGTGCAAATGCTTTAGAAACATTTTTAAACGATTACAGAATTCCGATTGGAAATGGTAACTATAAAAAAGATGCCAATGGCAACTACATTTTAAAACGCTTAATAAACGATGCACAACTAATTGTTTATGAAGATGAAACAATGCCAACACAAGCAAAATACACTAATGGCGATGACTACCATAAATATGATAGACTCTATGCGTATGATATAAAAAACAATATTCCTGTTGATGATTATTCATCAGACCCAACAGTAAATAATACATCAGCACCATACTTTTCAACTTATTTTCATTTAGGCTTACGCAATACCAATGCTGCTGTTTCAAAATACAAAATTCATTTAACCGAGCATTTAAATAACATATTGTTAAGAGATTCAACCAATACAAAATTAGGTTTAACACTATCTAGCAATGTAAACCTAGTTGGAAATGCTAAAATTTTAAATAGTACAGACGAAGTAACATCTGTACCAACTGTTAGTATTATAACACCAAGAGGCACTAGACTTTACGGAACAAAATCAAATGTTCCGGCCAATAGAAAGATGAAATTAAAGATTTTTTATACAAATACTAAATAGTTTCTGTAAAAAAAATGAACTTTATCGTATAAATCAAGAACTTCATATAATATTTATCTGTCGTTAGTATTTATTTTACATATTTGCTTTGAATTTTAAAAACCCCAAAAAATCAAAAAATTAAATTATGTGTGGAATTGTAGGATATTTAGGAACTAGAGACGCTTATCCAATTATAATTGAAGGACTTAAGCGATTAGAATATAGAGGTTATGATAGTGCTGGTATTGCACTTTTTGATGGTACAGATTTAAAAGTTTGCAAAACAAAAGGTAAAGTTTCAGATCTAGAAACACTTGCTAGTAAAGAAATAACCAAACACGGTAACGTAGGCATTGGCCACACAAGATGGGCAACACATGGTGTGCCAAACGATGTAAACTCACATCCACATATTTCCAACTCTGGCGATTTAGTTATTATTCACAACGGTATTATTGAAAATTACGATTCGTTAAAACAAGAATTAAAATCTAGAGGTTATACCTTTAAATCGGATACAGATACCGAAGTTTTAATTAATTTAATTGAAGACGTAAAAAAACAAGAAAATGTAAAACTTGGTAAAGCGGTTCAAATTGCATTAAATCAAGTTATTGGTGCTTATGCCATAGCTGTTTTCGATAAAAATAAACCAGAAGAAGTTGTAATTGCACGTTTAGGAAGTCCACTTGCTGTAGGTGTTGGCGAAGATGAATTTTTTATAGCTAGTGATGCATCGCCGTTTTTAGAATACACTAAAAATGCTATTTATCTTGAAGATGAAGAAATGGCTATTATTAGATTCCATAAAGGCATAAAAGTTAGAAAAATAAAAGACGATTCTATAGTTCCTGCATACGTTCAAGAACTTCAATTAAACCTTGAGCAAATTGAAAAAGGTGGTTACGAGCATTTCATGTTAAAAGAAATACACGAACAACCAAAAGCAATTACCGATACATACAGAGGTCGACTTTTAAGAAACGAAGCCATTATAAAAATGGCGGGTGTTGAAGATAATATGAAAAAGTTCTTAAACGCCAATCGTATTATTATAGTTGCATGCGGAACTTCATGGCATGCAGGCTTGGTTGCCGAATATATTTTTGAAGATTTAGCAAGAATACCTGTTGAAGTTGAATACGCATCAGAATTTAGATATAGAAATCCTGTTATTTCAGAAAATGATATTGTTATAGCAATTTCACAATCTGGTGAAACTGCCGATACTTTGGCAGCAATTAAATTAGCAAAATCAAAAGGGGCATTTGTATTTGGTGTTTGTAACGTAGTAGGTTCTTCTATAGCTAGAGAAACTGATGCTGGTGCTTACACGCATGCTGGTCCAGAAATTGGCGTTGCTTCAACAAAAGCTTTTACAACCCAAATTACAGTATTAACTTTAATGGCGTTGCGTTTAGCCAGAGCCAAAGGCACTATTAGTAGTTCAGACTTCCGTCAACATTTATTAGAATTAGAATTAATTCCTAAAAAAGTTGAAGAAGCTTTAAAATCTGATGCCCATATAAAAATGATTGCAGATATTTATAAAGATTCTCGCAACTGTTTATATTTAGGAAGAGGTTTCAATTTTCCTGTAGCACTTGAAGGTGCTTTAAAGCTAAAAGAGATTTCATACATTCATGCCGAAGGTTATCCAGCTGCTGAAATGAAACATGGTCCAATTGCATTAATAGACGAAAACATGCCTATTGTTGTTATTGCTACCAAAAAAGGTCATTATGAAAAAGTTGTAAGTAACATACAAGAAATAAAATCTAGAAAAGGAAAAATTATTGGTATTGTTACAGAAGGTGATGTACAAGTTAAAGAACTTGCAGATCATGTTATTGAAGTTCCAGAAACTTTAGAGTTTTTATCACCATTATTAACTACAATACCATTACAATTACTATCATACCACATTGCGGTTTTATTAGGAAAAAATGTTGACCAACCACGTAACTTAGCAAAATCTGTAACTGTGGAATAAACCACAAAAAAAATATTTGTTTCATAAAATAAATCCTCATAATTTACATCTGTATTATGGGGATTTCTCATTTATCAGCATAAATTTTACATATAAAGTATTTTTTTGTGTCATTTTTTGTTAATTTTATACTATGCATGCATAATTTATTTCCATTTTTCTTTAAAATAAGAATTAATATATATATATTGTTTCACTAAATACTAACTAAATAAAATAAATGAAAACAATTCTCCCTTTATTACTATTGCTGTTTTGTGGTATATCTTATTCACAAACAACAATTTCTGGGTCTGTAACAGACGATAATAATCAACCCATTCCAGGAGCAAACGTTATTGTTGTTGGAACGTCTACAGGAACAGTGACGGATTTTGACGGTAATTTTACACTAACATTTAATCAAAAACCACCATTTAATGTTCAAGCAAGTAGTGTCGGTTTTGAAACTGTTACAATACAAGTTACTTCCAATAATCAAAAATTAAGTTTTATTCTTAAAGAAGGCACATCCTTAGATGAAGTTGTAATTTCTGCTTCAAGAACGCCAGAACGTATTTTTGAATCGCCAGTAACTGTAGAGCGTTTGGGCTTAAAAGAAATTAAAAACACTGCTTCGGCCGATTTTTATGATAGTTTAGAAAACTTAAAAGGTGTAGATGTTAATACAAACAGTTTAACATTCAAATCTGTTAACACACGTGGTTTTGCAACTTTTGCAAATAACCGCTTTATGCAATTGGTTGATGGTATGGACAACTCTACTCCTGCTTTAAATTTCCCTATTGGTAACCTTGTAGGTATGGTTGAAACAGATGTACAAAGCATTGAATTATTACCAGGTGCATCTTCTGCGCTATATGGCGCAAATGCCTTTAACGGTATTTTGTTTATGCAGAGTAAAAACCCTTTTGATCATGCTGGAATAAGTGCATACTACAAACAAGGCATAACTTCTCAAAAAGCCGCTGGCGATAACCCTTATACGGATTTAGGGTTTCGTGCAGCATACAAGTTTAGCAATAAATTTGCTGGAAAAATTAATTTTGGCTACTTGAAAGGAACCGATTGGGCTGCTAATAGTAAAGAAGACAAAAATATGGTTGGCGGTACAAGAGCCAACAATGTAAACTATAACGGTTTAAATGTTTACGGTGATGTAGTTTCAACAAATATTCGAGCAGCAGCTGGCGGACTTGGTATTGTTCCTAATGTATCTGTAAGTAGAACAGGTTATGATGAAAGTGATTTAACCGATTACAATGCTGAAAGTGTTAAAGCAGATTGGGGTTTATATTACAGACCTTTTGAAAATGACTTTGAAATATCGTATGTAGGTAAAGTTGGTACAGGTTCAACCATTTACCAAGGCACTAACAGATATTACATTAATGGCTTTTTTCAAGAACAACATAAATTTGAAATTAAAAACAATAATTTCTTTTTAAGAGGTTATGTTGTTGGAGATAGTGCTGGCGATTCTTACGATATGGTTGCTACAGCAATTCAAATTAACAGAACTTGGAAAAGTGATGCCCAATGGTTCGGAGACTATATTAACACCTATGTTGGAGCTACTTTTTCAGGTGCTACCGATGCAGAAGCTCATGCAGCAGCAAGAGCTGTAGCAGAAAACGGTCGTTTTGAACCAGGTTCACCAGAATTTAAAGCAGCATTTAACAAAAGTATTAATGATCCAGATATTTTAACGGGTTCTAAATTTCAAGATGCTTCAAAATACTATCATGCTGATGGAAATTACAATTTTAGTCACTTAACTGATGTAGCTGATATTCAAATTGGTGGTTCATACAGAAAATATAGCTTAAACTCTTCAGGAACAATTTATACTGATAAAAACGGTCCAATTGATTATTCAGAATTTGGTGTTTACACACAAATTCAGAAAAATTTAGAGTTAAATGAAGCCTTAGATTTAAAACTTACAGGTTCTATACGATATGATAAATCTGAATTTTTTGATGGTTTTCTTTCTCCTCGTATCTCGGCAGGTTTAACTGTAAACCAAAATCATAATATAAGAGCATCAGTTCAAACTGGTTTTAGAAACCCTACCACACAAGACTTATTTATAGGGTTAGATACAGGTGTATATGTTTTAGCAGGTTCTGCACCAGATAACTTAGATAGATACTCAAGACCCTATGACGTTAGTGCTTCTGGCCAATTATTAGGTCAACCAGCCACTGTTACACAAACAGGACGTGCAGGTTACGAAAATTCATATACCGCTGCTTCTGCTTTAGCTGCTGCAGCCACAGGAAACTCAGCGCTTTTACAAGTAGCAAATCCAGATATTGTTAAGCCAGAACAAGTTAGTTCTGCTGAAGTTGGGTATAGAGGTAAATTCAGTAACTTAATTGTTGATTTTAGTGCCTACTACAACAAGTATAAAGATTTTATTTCACAAGGGCGAGTTATAGCTCCACTGTATGGAAATGTTATTAGTGATAGTGCTACTGCTTTTGAAGCAATAAAAAATAACGATTATCAAGTTTACGGTACTTATACAAATGCTGAAGCAGATGTTAACTCTTACGGTGCTTCAATTGGATTATCTACTAAAGTTTTTGGCAACTTTGATTTAAGCGGAAGTTATACGTATGCTAAACTAGACTTCGACCAAGCAAAATACCCAAGTTTTGTAACTAATTTCAATACACCAGAACATAAATTCAAAGCTTCTTTTGGAAATACTGAGTTATTTAAAAACTTTGGATTCAATATTGCTTACAGATATAGTGATAATTATTTTTGGGAAGGCACTTTTGGTGATGGTGTTGTACCAGAATTTCATGTGGTTGATGCTCAAATTAACTTAACAGTACCTAGTATGAAATCTATTTTCAAGGCAGGAGCTACAAACCTTACTGGAAAAGAATATTACACTGCATATGGAACAGGATACATAGGTTCTATGTATTATGTATCATGGACAATTAACAACTTATAATATGAAAACTAAACTAATGAAAACAAAATATATATGGCTGTCAATTATCCTACTTGGGTTTACAGCATGTAATGACATTGAGGATATAGATAGAATTGACCCAGTTGCAGAATTACCTGAACTAACTGCAGGAACTGCTAATTTTTCTAACTATGTTTCAATTGGAGCTTCTTTTACTGCTGGTTTTACAGATAGTGCTTTATTTAAAGCTTCTCAAGAAAATTCGTTTCCAAACATATTATCAAAACAATTTGCAAAATTAGGCGGTGGTACTTTTACACAACCATTAATGAACGATAATATTGGAGGAATAGCTCTAGGTGGCGTACAATTACCTGGTTCAACTGTCGGTCCTCGATTAGTTTTTGGTGGTGCAGGTCCAGTGCCTTTAGCTTCAATTATAGGTCCTGTTGTATCGACTACAGATTTAGCTGTTAATAACCTAAAAGGGCCATTTAATAATATGGGTGTTCCTGGTGCTAAAAGTTACCATTTACTTTTTAATGGCTATGGAAATATTGCCAATTTAGCAACAAAAAAGGCAAACCCGTATTTTATAAGAATGGCATCTAGCGCATCCGCAACTATGTTAGGTGATGCTATGGCAAAAAGCCCAACATTTTTCACATTATCAGAAATTGGAGGAAACGATGTTCTAGGATATGCCTTATCTGGTGGAGATGGCACAGACGCAATTACACCAAGTGCAGGAGCTGTTGGCGTTGGTTTTGATGCTACTTTTGGCTATCTAGTAACTACTTTAACCTCTGGTGGTGCAAAAGGCGTTGTAACAAATGTACCTTATATCACAGATTTACCACATTTTACAACCGTACCATTTAAACCTTTAAGTCCAACAAACCCTTCTTTTGGTCCTTTAATTCCAACTTTAAATGGTGTTTTTGGTCAACTTAATCAAGTTTTCGATTTTTTACAAGTTCCAGATCGTAAAATTGTATTTTCTACAAATGCCGCTAGTGCAGTAGTTATAAAGGATGAAACACTAACAAACTTAGCTGCTCAAATTACAGGTGTTTTAAGAGCAAGTCCAACATTTCCAGCATTTGTTCAATCTTTTGGGTTGCCTACAGATTCTGGTACATTAGATAAAGTTGCAGGTTTATTTGGTTCTTTTTATGGACAAGCAAGACAAGCAAAAGCAACCGATTTATTATTACTACCTAGTAGCTCTGTAATAGGAACTGTTAATACTACCGTTTATGCCTTCCTACTAACTCAAGGATTACCGGCAGGTTTAGCTGGACAATTTTCAGTTGAAGGTATTACAAACCCACTAGAAGATAAATGGGTGTTAATTCCAAGTGAACAAACAGCCATTAAAAATGCTACTGATGCTTACAATACAACTATTTCATCTATTGCTAACTCAAATCCAAACATAGCTTTAGTAGATTTAAATACTATTCTTAGCAGTGCTAAAACTAACGGTATAGCTTTTGACCAATTTGTTTTAAAAACAAATTTAGCAACAGGTGGCGCTATTGGACTAGATGGTATTCACCTTACCGCAAGAGGCTATGCATACATGGCTAATAAATTTTTAGAAGCTATCGATGCAAAATTTGGCTCAAACTTTATCGCTTCAGGAAATGTTGCAAAAGCAGGAGATTACCCAACAAATTATTCACCCACATTAAATTAATTTAATAAACCCTTAAAACGCCTTGAAACCCAAGGCGTTTTTTTATTGCAAAAAAGCTTTAAAAACAACTTTTATTTTAAATTAAAAAAATTATCTTTGCACGCGGAAACTAAAAGTGTTTTCATTCAATTAAAACGCATAATATTAAACACATAAGTAATGGCTAAAGTTACAGGTAAAGTTGCACAAATAGTAGGTCCGGTTATCGATGTTGAATTCGGTGCTGGTGCTGAACTTCCAAAAATTTACGATTCATTAGAAATTAAAAGACCAGATGGTTCTCTATTAGTACTAGAAGTACAATCTCACATTGGTGAAGATACTGTACGTACTATTGCGATGGATTCATCAGACGGTTTAAGTAGAGGCACTGAAGTTGTTGCAACTGGAGCGCCTATACAAATGCCTATTGGAGATGCTGTTTACGGACGTTTGTTTAATGTAATTGGTGATGCTATTGATGGTCTTGGAGATTTACCTAAAGCTGGAGAAGCTGGGTTACCAATTCACCGTCAAGCTCCTAAATTTGAAGATTTATCAACTTCTACCGAAGTTTTATTTACAGGTATTAAAGTAATCGACCTTATCGAGCCTTATGCAAAAGGTGGTAAAATTGGTTTATTTGGTGGTGCTGGTGTAGGTAAAACAGTATTAATCCAAGAGTTGATTAACAATATAGCAAAAGGTCACGGTGGTTTATCAGTATTTGCTGGTGTAGGTGAAAGAACTCGTGAAGGAAATGACCTTTTAAGAGAGATGTTAGAGTCTGGAATTATCCGTTATGGTGATGATTTCATGCATTCTATGGAAGATGGCGGATGGGATTTATCGAAAGTTGATAAAGCTAAAATGAAAGAATCTAAAGCAACTTTCGTATTCGGACAAATGAACGAGCCGCCAGGAGCACGTGCACGTGTTGCCTTATCTGGTTTAACTATTGCTGAATATTTCCGTGATGGTGCTGGTGAAGGACAAGGAAAAGATGTACTTTTCTTCGTTGATAACATTTTCCGATTTACACAAGCTGGTTCTGAGGTATCTGCACTTTTAGGTCGTATGCCATCTGCGGTAGGTTACCAACCAACTTTAGCAACTGAAATGGGTGCGATGCAAGAACGTATTACTTCAACAAAAAGAGGTTCTATTACATCGGTACAAGCGGTTTACGTACCTGCGGATGATTTAACGGATCCTGCGCCTGCTACAACGTTCGCGCATTTAGATGCTACTACGGTATTATCTCGTAAAATTGCTGAGTTAGGTATTTACCCTGCGGTAGATCCATTAGATTCTACTTCTAGAATTTTAACTGCCGATATTTTAGGTAAAGATCATTATGCTTGTGCACAACGCGTAAAAGAGTTATTACAACGTTATAAAGAATTACAAGATATTATTGCTATCCTTGGTATGGAAGAGCTTTCAGAAGATGATAAATTAGCTGTAGGACGTGCAAGACGTGTACAACGTTTCTTATCACAACCGTTCCACGTAGCAGAACAATTTACAGGTATTCCAGGTGTTTTAGTAGATATAAAAGAAACTATTAAAGGTTTTAACATGATTATGGATGGTGAATTAGATCACTTACCAGAAGCAGCGTTCAACCTTAAAGGAACTATCGAAGAAGCTATTGAAGCTGGAGACAAAATGTTAGCGGAAGCATAATCCAATTGATAATTATCAATTGACAATTATCAATTATCAATTTTAAAAATTATGTATTTAGAAATTGTATCACCAGAAGCCACGTTGTTTAGCGGAGAAGTAACAAGTGTTGCTGTTCCAGGAGTTAATGGTAATTTTGAAATGTTAAACAACCACGCTCCTATTGTATCTATATTAAAAGAAGGTTTTGTTAAAATTACCGGTAATATAGAGTTAGATGAAGCGGTTAAAAACAAATTTACCAAAGGTGATAAAAACACAACATTGCTAAAAATTGAATCTGGCACTATTGAGATGAAAGATAATAAAGTAATTGTTTTAGCAGACTAAACTTTATTTATCATAATATAAAAAACGCGAAGCACAAGCTTCGCGTTTTTTTATTACATAAATTTTAAATTAACTTTTTAATCCTACTTTATGCCCAGAAAAAGCATAATATAAAATAATTAAGTAACAAGGTAATAAAATCCAATAGCCAAAAGAAGACGCTTCGGCAGCTGCTGAAACCTCACTAACACCTTCAATAATTAATTCACCTTTTTTAGCATCTACTAATGCTCCATATAAAGGAGGTATTATTGCGCCTCCTGAAATTGCCATAATAAGCAATGCAGATGCGGTTTTAGTGAATTTACCTAATCCATTTAAAGCCAGAGGCCAAATAGCTGGCCATACTAAAGCATTTGCAATTCCTAAAGAGGCAACAAACAAAACGGATGCAAATCCACTTGTGAAAACAATACAAAATGAAAGTATAATACCTAAAACGGCACTTGCCTTTAAAGCCAAAGCTTGACTTATGTATTTAGGTATTAAAAACACACCTAATGCATAAGTTGCAACCATAGCCATTAATGTAAATAACGTAAAAAACTTAGCTTGTTCAACAGGAATACCTAAAGCAATACCGTAAGCAATAATAGTATCTCCTGCAATTACTTCAACACCTACATATAAGAACAATGCTAAAACACCTAGCCATAAATGCAGAAATTGGAAAATGCTTGTTTTTGCAGTTTTACCAGATTTTAATTCTTCAATTGGTGATTCCTCTACGTGTGGTAATGGTGCTTTCCGTATCAATATTCCTAAAGCAAATAATACAATAGCCATTACAACATAAGGCATAACAACACTATCTGCCATTATATCTAATAAACGGCTTTTTTCAGCATCATCTACAACTTCAAATTGTTCTTTTATTTTATCTATACCAGATAATAATAAGGCTCCAAAAATAACCGACCCTAAAGCACCAGCTACTTTGTTTGCAATTCCCATAATGGCAATTCGCTTTGCAGCACTTTCAATTGGTCCTAAAATAGTAATATACGGGTTTGATGCTGTTTGCAACAGTGTCATGCCTGCGCCTTGAATAAAAATACCTGTTAAAAACACCCAATACGTACGCGCTTCGGCTGCTGGTATAAAAATTAAAGCACCTATTGCCATAACAATTAACCCTAAAGACATACTTTTTCTGAAACCTATTTTATTGATGATATAGGATGCTGGAAGTGCCATTACTACAAATGAAATATAGGATGCAGATGCTACCAAATAAGATTGTGCATCGGTTAATTCATTAATGGTTTTCATAAATGGAATTAACGCACCGTTAATCCATGTAACAAACCCGAAAATAAAAAATAATCCTGCAATAACTATAATAGGAATAAATGTGTTACTTTTTTGTTGTGCAGTTTCTTGCTCTGTTCCAGACATAAATTAAAGGTTAATTTTAATTAATTTATTTATACTTTTTTAATCACATTGGTAACAATACCCCAAATAACAAAGTCGTTTTCGTTTGTTATTTTTATTATAGGATAATTGGGGTTTTCTGGTTGTAGATATACACCGTCTGCATTTACTTTTAGGCGTTTTACAGTAAACTCTCCATCTAAAAAACAGACTGCTATTTTATTGTTTGCAGGTTCTAAACTTCTATCAATTACTAGTAAATCGCTATCATCAAGTCCTGCTCCAATCATCGATTGACCGCTTACACGTGCAAAAAATGTTGCTTCTTTGTTCTTAACAAGTTCCTTGTCTAATGATAAACGTTGTTCTTTAAAATCTTCCGCAGGCGAAGGAAACCCTGCTGAAATACCTGTATCATAAAATAACGCTCCTAAGCTATCTGTTTCAGCGGGTGTAAAAAACGTTAAGTTATTAGATTGATGTAATATCATGATTTTGTGTTTAATCAAATATAATGATTTAATATTGTCTTACTGAAATTTATATTGAACCACAGCCAAAGTTATTCACTTTAATAATATCATTAATATTTGTAGTGTAACGTGGTGACAAACGTTCTTGTCGCATTTTCCATGTACGCTTTAAATCTTGATTGGCTATTTTTACTTTATTTTCGGCATATTTACTGTTCAAACCATCAATTGCTTTCATTAATGGTTTGTGCTTAGGATTTTCTTTTTCAAATAATTGTAACTGATAATTATTTGTAGCTACCAAACCCATCACAATAACGCCTGCTCTTTTATACTTAATGCCTTTTTTGAAAATACTCGTTACTGCTTCAACTGCTTGTTGACTTATTATTAGACTAGAATCGGTTGGATAAGATAAACTCACCAATTTACTTCCTCGGTGTTGTTCTAAATCTTTTTTATGCCTATCGCTACTAAGAATCACGTAAATAACATGACAACTAGAACCTTGTTTACGCAATTTTTCAGCGCAACTTGTTGCAAAAGTTGAAATGCGTTCTTTGATGTTTTCAATATCTGAAAACGTGTATTCAAAACTTCGTGTGGTGGCAATAGCGTGTTTTGTTTTAACTTCATCTAACTGCAAGGTAGGAATGCCTTCTAAATCTTTTTTAAGTTTCCATTGGGTTATGGAGAAATTTTTTCGAACCCAATCATCTGAAAGTTGAACAAAATCAAATGCAGTATTACAACCTTTTGCTTTAAGCCGTTTTGTTAAACCACGACCAATACCCCAAACATCTTCAATTTTAATCCATTTTAGGGCTTTAATTCGTTTTTCTTCAGAATCAATAACATAAACACCGTTTGTTTGCTTCGGAAATTTACGTGCTATTTTATTAGCTACTTTACTTAAAGCTTTGGTTGGTGCTATACCAACACAGGTTGGAATGCCTGTCCATTTTAAAATTCGCGTTCTAATTTGGCTTCCATAATCATTAAAATTACAGTTTTTAAAACCTTTAAATTCTAAAAATGCTTCATCAATGCTATATACCTCAACATCGGGCGTAAATTGTTCTAATATAGCCATAACACGACTACTCATATCGCCATAAAGCGGATAGTTGGACGAGAATACCTCAATATTATTAGCTTTACAAAATCCTTCCCATTTAAAAATAGGCGCACCCATAGGCAAGCCCAAAGTTTTAGCTTCATCACTTCGCGAGATAACACAACCATCGTTATTACTTAAAATAGCAATGGGTTTGTTGCGTAAGTTAGGGTTAAAAGCACGCTCGCAAGACGCATAAAAATTGTTACAATCTACTAAGGCGTACATGATATAAATACTTTAAAAAAACTTGCCACTTTCTATAATGGCATGTCCGGTGCGTTTATAAGTCACTTTTTTGCCTTTAGCACAAAAATTATAAACAGCTTTTGCTTTTTGTTCTGTAAATGATAGTAATAAAACATCTGAAGGATCACAATTATAATCTTTAGCTACTTTTTCTTTAACATGCTCAATAGTGGCGCGTCCTTTTTTTAATTGTGATTGAATTTTACTATTTAATTCTGGCTCAACAAAATCGCTAGATAATTTGCAAGCGTCTTTTTCAACAGGCGTTTTAATTTCATTTACAACAACATTTGTTTTAGGACTTTCAGCATCAATGTATTCCCAAGTAAAATCGGCTTTTAACCAAACGCGTCTGCCGTCATCGGTTTTTACAATGTGGTTGTTTTGGGAAAAGCCAAAATATGAAACAACAAATAATGAGATTAAAAGACACTTTTTCATAACTTAATGATTATTGATAGAATTCCAAAAATACAATTTTTCATTCTGATTTAATCTTCAGCATGATATAAAAAAATCAATTATTTAGGTGTTTAAATTATTTAATACCGAACTATAAGCTTCACGCAATTTCTTAACTATTACTTCAATTTCCTCTTCATTTAAATCGCCAAACCCAAACCGAATACTACAAGTGTTTTTATCTTGATACAGAATAGTTTTTGGAAGAAATAAATCTAACTGTTCAGCATGCTGTGCTAATTTAACTAACGATATTTTAGGTTCGAATTGCAACCATAATGCTAAACCACCTGAAGGTTTTTCCCAACGGATTTGTTGTTTAAAATGTTTGCGAAGGCATTCGCATAAAAAATCGCGTCGTTCTTTATAAATGATGATGTTTTTCTTTATCAAACGATGTATTTCTCCTTCATAAATAAGCTCTGAAAGCATTTGTTCTTGAATTAAATCGCCTTGGCTATCCAATATTTTTAAATAATTTTTGGCTTCTTGAATTAAATTTTCTGGTGCTACCACAAACCCTGTTTGAAAACTTGGAAATAACGATTGCCCAAGTTTGCCTAAATAAATAATAACACCATTAGCATCGGAACTTGCCATGGGTAACATAGCAGAACCATCAAACTGAAAATCGTAATCAAAATCATCTTCAATAATAGCGAATTGGTATTCTTTGGCAAGTTGCATTAATTGCAAACGGCGTTCCGCACTCAAAGCTCTTGTAGTTGGATAATGCCTATGTGCGCACACATACACACAACGAATGGTGTTTTTTATAAAATGTTTTCTAATATATTCTACATCAATACCATCATCATCTATAGGAATGGTTTTAATTGTAGCGCCTGATTGTTGAAAAATCATGTTTGCAGCATAGTTACTTAAATCGCCAACCAAAACAACATCATTAGGCTGCAACAATACCTGCGAAACAATATACAAACTCATTTCAATGCTTCGTGTACTCATTAAGTTATGCGACTTAATATGAAAACCACGTGTGGCGTTTAAATAGTTACACAATTGGACTTCGAAAGCAGAAAACAACGTTTGAGAGGTTTGATTCCATTTTGAAATTAACGATTTTCGCTTCATTGAAGCACTATACCATTTTGAAAATTGATGTGTAGGATGCAGTCTTAAATCGGGTTGCCCATCAGTAACGCGGTATTTTTTATCGCTGGTTTCGTGTGTAGATGCTAAGTTTAAAGATGTTTTAAAATGAAAACCTGTTGTTTTTGCATATTCACGTGCTTGGTCAATGCGCTGCGACGTTGCTTTAATAGCTACCGTTTTTTGTTCTGGCACTAAAACGCACGTTCCTTTATTTGGTATAATTTCAACCCAACCTTGCGACGCCAACTCATCATAAATAGCAACAACGGTATTTCTATTAATATTAAATAATTCACTAAATGTGCGTGTTCCAGGTAGCCAATCGCCTTCGGTTAAATAACCACGTTGTATAGCATTAATTATTTGTTGTGCCGCTTGAATATAAATAGGTGTTGCATTTGTTTTTTCAAGATGAATTAATTGCTTTAAAAGGTTGTTAACCGGACTATTCATTATTTTAAAACTGGACTATTTAACTAGTCCAGAAAGTTACGAATTTTGCAGCGTAAAAAAACAATCAATTATCCATAATGAAAAATTACTTTTTTTTAGCTTTAATCATCTTAATTTCAGTTGGTTTAAACGCTCAAAACCAACAAACCAAACAACAAGATACTACGGCTCTTAGTGAAGTTATAATCAATTCTACCCGAATCGATTTGCCATTTAAAGAAAACTCAAGAACCATTTCCATCATTTCTTCTGAAGCTATTAAAAATAGCGCGACCAATAATATTGCCGATTTACTACAACAAGTAGCTGGTATTGATATTAGACGTCGTGGTACTTCAGGAAGTCAAGCCGATTTATACATTCGCGGTGGTAGTTTCGACCAAACGCTACTACTTATTGATGGTATAAAAATGGACGATGCGCAAACAGGACATCACACCATGAATGCTGCGTTACCACTTGCAGTTATTGAACGTATTGAAATAATAAAAGGTCCAGCAGCACGCGTTTTTGGGCAAAATGCTTTTAATGGTGCTATTAATATTGTAACTAAAAAAGAATTAAATAATACCGTTTCAGCAACCATGGAAACAGGTTCGTTTGGTCAATTAAATGCAGGTGTTACTGTAGGTTCAAAACTTGAAAACTCATCGCATATTGTACATATTGATAAAATGTCTTCAGACGGATATCGTTATAATACCGATTACGATAACAGCAACTATTTTGTAAAAAGTATTTTTAACCAGAACAAACAAGCCATTGAAATGATTACCACATTTCAAGAACGTAAGTTTGGTGCTAACGGTTTTTATGCTAGAGCAAGTGCTGTAGATCAATACGAAGAAACACAAAATAGTTTGATAGCCTTTTCTACAGAATTTAAAAGTGAAAACCTAAGCATTACACCACGTATTTATTGGAAACGAAACCAAGATGAATATGTGTACTCCAGAAATAACCCTACACTTTACCGTAACCTACACATTACCAACAAAATGGGCGCAGAAGTTAATGCCAACTATACATCAAAAGCTGGTATAACAGGCTTTGGTGTTGACCTTTCTAAAGTATACATTAACAGTAATAATTTAGGTGACCGTAATAGGTTTATGACTACTTTATTTTTAGAACATGAGTTTAAAATTTTTGATGATAAATTGGATATTACACCAGGTATTGCTGTAACCTATTTTTCAGATTTCGATTTTTATGCTTTCCCTGGCATTGATTTAGGTTATAGAATAACCGACCAATTAAAAGCCTATGGAAACATTGGTTACACCTACAGAATTCCAACCTATACCGATTTATATTACAATGATTCAAGCACAGCAGGAAACCCTAATTTAGAAGTTGAAGAAGCTTTTGCTCAAGAAATTGGTATTAAATATTTCTCTCCCAAGTTTTCAGCTTCTCTTGCCTTGTACAACAGAGACGCACAAAACTTGATTGATTTTACACGCACAAATACCACAGATGCTATTTTTAAAGCAACTAATATAGCCGAAGTTAACACTAAAGGTTTAGAGGTAGATGCTGCTTACAATTTTAAATTAAATAATTTCAATCAAACCTTAGCTGTTGGCTATAATTTTTTAGATGATAATATTCTAGACCAAAATAAAGACTTATCGCGCTACTCACTAAACACCCTTAAACACCATTTCACAACACGTTTAAGCACACAATTGTTAAAAAATGTAAGTCAAAATATTATATACAAATATGCCCAACGTACCACAGGTGATAGCTATAATGTGTGGGATGCTTCTATAGCCTTAAACTTAAAACAGTTTGAATTAACTATAACTGCAAGTAATATTTTTAATGCCGATTATATTGAAGCTGGTTATGTACCAATGCCACCAAGCAATGTATTATTTGGTTTCAGATATAATTTTAACTAATTACACACAAAAACTTTCATTCATTAAATACAAACCTCACAGATTTTTAAAAACTGTGAGGTTTTTTAATAAAATAAAAGCGCCTTTTCTGTAACAAATAATAATTTTAAAATACTCATATATAAAATCTAATTTTTAGTATTGTATAAATCTAACTAAAGAGTTACCTTACAAAAAAATTATAAACGGTTTTATTATGATGGATTGGTTTAGTAATTTAGAATTATTTCCAAAAATTTATTGGGGTATTGCGCTATTAGGCTCTTTAATATTCATAATCATGATGGTGCTTACCTTCATTGGTGGTGAAACCGATGGTTTGGATACGGATGCCGAAATAGAATCGGACACAGGCATAGGCTTTCAATTTATAACCTTTAAAAACCTTATTGGCTTCTTCACTATATTTGGTTGGAGCGGTATAGCTTGTATGGAGGCTGGTCTTTCAAAACCATTAACCATTATCATTTCACTGGTTTGTGGCTTAGTTATGATGGTTATTATGGGCGCTATGTTTTACTACATGCGAAAACTTAACGATAGCGGCACCTTAAACTTTAAAAATGCCATTGGTGCTGTTGGCGAAGTATATCTTACCATAGGCGCAAACCGTTCATCTATAGGAAAAGTACATATTAAAATTCAAGGTGCATTACGCGAACTTGATGCATTAACAGATGCCGATGTTAACTTAAAATCCACATCGGTAGTAAAAGTAAAAGACGTTACAGAAAACGGACTATTAATTGTTGAACTATTAACTAAATAACCATGACCTTATTAGTAACTCAAGCCCCAGATTTTGGCTTACCAGTAGCAATCATTTTTGCTGTATTATTTGTATTTGTGTTTTTTATCGTCTTAGTAAGGCGTTACAAACGTTGTCCTTCCGATAGAATTTTAGTAGTTTATGGTAAAGTTGGCGGTGGGCAATCGGCAAAATGTATTCACGGTGGTGCTGCGTTTATTGTACCTGTAATTCAAGATTATCAGTTTTTAGATTTAACACCCATTTCTATAGAAGTTAATTTGGTTAACGCTTTAAGTAAACAAAACATACGTGTAAACGTCCCATCGCGTTTCACCATTGGTGTTTCTACCGAACCTGGTATCATGCAAAATGCTGCCGAACGTTTATTAGGTTTAGGTCAAAATGAAATTCAAGAATTGGCGCAAGAAATCATTTTTGGTCAATTACGTTTAGTGGTTGCTTCTATGGATATTGAAGAAATCAATTCCGATCGCGATAAATTTTTAACCAACATTTCTGAAAGTGTAGAATCGGAGCTTAAAAAAGTAGGTTTAAAACTGATAAACGTAAACATTACGGATATTGTTGACGAGTCTGGATACATCCAAGCATTAGGAAAAGAAGCTGCAGCTCATGCTATAAATGCTGCTAGAAAATCGGTAGCAGAAAAAAACAGAGATGGTTCTATTGGTGAAGCAAATGCAGTACAAGATGAAAGAACCCAAGTTGCTGCTGCAAATGCGCAGGCTGTTGAAGGTGAAAATACAGCTAAAATTGCTGTTGCAAACTCCGATTCGTTACGTCGTCAGCGTGAAGCGGAAGCAGAACGTGTTGCGATAGCATCTGAAAAAGTACAAGCAGCAAAAGCCTTAGAAGAATCGTATGCTGCTGAAAAAGAAGCAGAAACCGCCAGAGCAGAACGTGTACGCTCAACCCAATTAGCCGATATTGTTGTTCCTGCGGAAATTGATAAACGTAAAGTAGAGATTGAAGCCGAAGCTGAAGCAGAACGTATAAGAAGACATGCTAAAGGTGAAGCTGATGCGATATTATTTAAAGCACAAGCAGAAGCACAAGGTTTATATGAAATATTAACCAAACAAGCTGCTGGTTTAGACCAAATTGTTAAAGCTGCTGGCAACAACTCAAAAGATGCGGTATTATTATTAATTGCTGATAAATTACCAGAATTGGTTAAAACACAAGCCGAAGCTATTAAAAATATTAAAATTGATAAAGTTACTGTTTGGGAAAATGGTGGTGGAAAAGATGGAAAATCATCAACAGCTAATTTCCTTTCGGGCATGTATCAATCGGTACCACCATTACAAGACATGTTTAATATGGCTGGTATGGAATTGCCTGAATATTTAAAAGGCAAACCTATTGAAGAAAAAACAACACCAGTAAAAAAGAAACCAACATCTAAAGACACTGATGATGTTATTGAAGAACAATAAAAATGAAATTCCGCTATTGCAGCGGAATTTTTTTATAACATCAAAATTTCAAACTGCAACTTGCTTTGCGTTAGGGATTGACGTGGAAAGCCCACAGCGACGCAGGAGCGAGGACTTGCAACCCTTCGACGCCGCTCAGGATAAACTCCAAGCCCGACCCTTGTGGTAACGCCCAAAATACTATTTCCTGTTTCATTCCGTTTTGTTAACTTTGGTTCACTAAATTATTTAAGCTTTGTCATTGAACTTACAAGACATTCCTCGTGTAAAAACAATTACAAAAGAGGACTTTTTTAAGCACTATTTTAAACCACAAAAACCTGTGGTTATTGAACGTTTTATTGAACATTGGCCTGCTTACCACAAGTGGAATTTAGACTACATGAAAAGCGTTGGCGGCAACATTACTGTACCATTGTACGACGATAGACCTGTTGATTATAAAGATGGTTTTAATGAGCCACATGCCAAAATGCAATTAAGCAGTTATATTGATTTGCTTAAACAAGAACCCACAAAATACCGTATTTTTTTATGGAACGCCATTAAGGAAATACCGCAATTGCAAAAAGATTTTTCGTTCCCCGATTTTGGATTACGCCTTATGAAAGGTATTCCTATGTTGTTTTTTGGTGGGCGCGATTCGTATACGTTTATGCATTATGATATTGATTTGGCAAACATTTTTCACTTTCATTTTGAAGGCAAAAAGCAAATTATTTTGTTCGACCAAAAACAAAATAAGTACTTATACAAAATACCACATTCGTTAATTACACGTGAAGATATTGACTTTTCAAACCCCGATTTTGAAAAATGGCCCATGCTTAAAAACGCAAAAGGCTATAAAACCGAACTAAACCACGGTGAAGTTTTATATATGCCCGAAGGCTATTGGCATTACATGCGCTACATAACACCCGGGTTTTCTATGAGCTTGCGCGCCATTGCCAGAAACCCTAAAAATTTTAGTAAAGCAGTTTACAACCTTGTTATTATGCGCAATTTTGATAATGCCATGCGCCGCATACAAGGTCAAAAATGGATAGACTGGAAAAACCAACAAGCCATTACCAAAACCCATAAGAACTTATAAATAATACTACTATTTACAATTACTTGTAATATATTTGTACACTTAAAATTTAAACTCAAATCATGAAAAAATTAATTTTATTAACTGCTTTTTTTACTATTACACTTTGTAATTCTCAAGTATTTATTGGCGCTAACGATAACAAATTACAATTAGCTACCAATTTGCAAAACAATGCCACAGGCGTAAACATTAGTTATGATTATGGTTTGGGCGAAAACATATCTGTTGGTATATCATCATCGTATGCATTAAGTATAAATGATAATATTTCGGCAAGTTTTGGCGACCGTTTTGATGCTAAAGTGCGTTTTAATGCCCATTTAGGAAGTGTTGTTAATATTGATGAACATTTTGATATTTATCCAGGTTTAAACCTAAGTCTTAAAAATTTTGGTGGTCATTTAGGTATGCGCTACTTTTTCTCTGATGGGTTTGGTTTATTTACAGAATTTAATGTACCATTAGCAAAATACAATGCCGATGTTTTAGATGCTGGCGAAAAACTACACAACCAGTTTACACTTAATTTAGGTGCGTCTTTTAATTTATAAAAACACATTTTAACACAATAAGTAAAGCGGAAAATTTAGTTTTTCCGCTTTTTTTATACTTTATTTTTTGGGCGTTTCCCTCCTAAAAAGTCGGGTCGGGTTTTACGTTCCAAG
>NZ_JBHTJI010000005.1:0-4913 GCF_042675665.1 Mariniflexile jejuense | reverse complement strand
AACACCGTATAAAAATAATTGCGGTTTTGTGCTAAAACAAAGGTAGTTGTGTGTTTGCTTGCATCTGATTTTCCTTCGGAAAATCCTCGCACGCAAACCCGCAACTATTCTTATACATCAACGTTGTATGCAATTTGAGAAATGAAACGAAAAACGATAATATTTAGTGGAATAATATTAATTCTAATCGGAATTGGATTGTGGAATTTCGGATTTTTTAACCGATTTAATTACTTAACCGCTAAATCTGACATTAAGAACAATTTACTTCAAAAAGTAATAGTCGGAGAATTAATGATTTCTCCAATGGAAATGGATAAAATAAGTCGAAAATATGGATTTACTAATGTCGGATTTGGATGTGTTGTGAGTGGAACTGAATTAAATGGAATTGAAATTTATAACGCAGAAATTGATAATTATTTGACCAATAAAAACGGAACTGACTGGAAAGTGAAATATCAAAAAGAAATTGACTCGCTGACTGAATTAAAACAACGTGAGTGGAAAGAAAAATTTGAATAATAAAAACTGCATACAACACAGTATATAAAAAATTGCTAGTTTTATCCTAAACCAAAGTTAGTTGCTTGTTTGCTAGCTTCTGATTTTCCTTCGGAAAATCCTCGCACACAAACACGCAACTTTCCATATACAAACACGTTGTGTTTAATTAAAAACCACCAACACATGAACAAAGAAGAAGCGTTAGAATTATTAAAAAAGTTAAAGCCTTTAGAAAAAAGGATTGAATCTAGGAAAGGTGGAACTATCGACAAATTCTTTATTGTTCCAATTGAGTATTTGACTGATAAGGATTATAAAATATATTGGTTTGACTTTTGGAATAAGGAAATGGCTTATTCTGTGAACGCAATAAGTAGTGACGACTATACTATTGTGGGAATAATGAGAAAAGCAGGTAATTTTATTTTTGTAGAGAAGAACATTGAATACATTAAATCATTAACGCGGTATCAATAGTTACAGATATTACTTCGACGTCTTTATCATGTTCGTCTTTTACGATAATAAAATTTTCAGTAAACGGATAATTTTTTTGATATTCCTTTAATAAAGAATTTATGTGATTCATTTCATTAATAGCCATTTGTGTGTTTGGGAATTTTGACAACCAATCATCCGACTGACTTTTATTATTTGACTTTGACATAACTTAAAATTTTGACCGACCTTAGCCTTACGCAACTGTTGCGTGCGACTGACTTTAAAAACGCTGACAATGAAATTAAAAAGCAAGTATCTAAACGGAGTTATTGAGTTTATAGATTGTATCGTTGTTTTTCAATACGGTATAATTCAGCGCATTAAATTTGATTACCCTTCTGGAACTTCACCAAAAGATTATTCAGATTTTGTTGTTCGTAAACACTCAAAATACCAATTAGGTGTTTACCCACACGGTTATAATTACATACTAACATTTTTAGACAGTAACGACAAAGAACAAAAGATATTTTTCAAATTAAATCCATTACAAGCATTTCGATTGAATTGGATTTTAAATAAATATTGGATTCAAAAAACAGATAATTGGGTTAAATTTATTATTCCTATAATTACAACAATAGGAACATACCTAATTACAAAAGAAATACTTTGTAAGTAAAAAAGTAATTATCGGAGATGCAATATAAACAACCCAACATTCAAAGCAATTAGAGTCTTTATGATACCAATTATACCAAAAACCATGAAAAACATATTTGAAAATTGCAGACACGTTATAAACAATTAAAAAACTAAACACAACACCGTGTATAATTAATAAGGGCAATGGTGTCTATTAATAAAAATTGTTGTTTACCTAAAATTGCGCTTGTGTGTGATGTAGTTTATACTTAGCCCTTACTAAATCATACACAAGAACGTTGTAAAACATTTAAGACAAACTTTATGAATAAAAAAATTTGGATTTTAATTCTGACAATTACTACTTCATTTGCATTTGCTCAAACTGAAAACGAAAATTTAAATTCTCAACTTGGAGAAATGAAAAAATTCTTCCTTGCTGGAGATTTTGAAAACTTTGCAAATTACACCTATCCGAAAGTTGTCGAAATGATGGGCGGAAAATCGAATATGGTAAAGGCTACTAAAGATGGTATGAATAAAATGAAAAATGATGGCTTTTCTTTTACTGACTTGAATTTTAAAAACCCTTCTGAATTTCTAAAAAAAGGGAATGAATTACAATGCACTATCACTCAAATAATTGAGATGAAAACTCCTCGCGGAAAAATTGAATCTGAATATACTTTAATTGGAATATCCAATGACAATGGACAGAACTGGACTTTTATCGACACTTCTGGGAAAGATAAAGAAACAATGCTCAAGTATTTCCCAAACTTGCACGATGAAATTGTAATAAAACCGAAAAAACAAAAGCTAATTGACTAAAAAAACGTTTTACAACAATGTATAACCGCAATTACGGCGGATTCGACTACGTCCGAATCCACTCGAAATTGCTAACTTCAGTGCCAAACCGAAAATTAACGCATATTAACCCGTAACTGACGGTTATACGAGACCGTTGTAACCAATTTGAGGAACCAAATGAAACTGAATAAAAATCGGAAGTTATTATTAATTCTAATAGTCGGAATTTTATGTTTCTATGGTTTTAAAAATTACGCTGAAAAAGTAAAAGACGAACATAGTATTGCTACCAGTATTTCTTCCAAACTTTATGACTTTAATACGTTTGAATTAACGGTAGACTCAAACCTGAATCTATCGGATTTTAAAGTTGTGAATCAAAATAGCGGAACAACAATTTTTGCGTACGGAAAAAGCCGAAAAGGAATTGATAATGATTATGGACATCGATTATTTGAATTGTATTATAAAGACCAAAAACTTTATGAATTTGGACACTTTTCGACAAATAATTGGTACACATTTGACTATAATCTGAATTTAAATAAAGTAAAGAACCGAATCGAACCTGATTTGAAAATAATGAGAGGGAAAAATGAATCTTATAATGACTTTTTCTACAAAAGGTTTGAATATAATGAAAATGGAAAACTCGACAGAATTAGTTTTTTAACTTTAGGAAAAGAAGTATATAACGTAAAAGAAATTAACGAATAAAAACTGGTTACAACAATGGCTATAATTAATTGCTTGTTCTCGCCTACTTCTGAAAATCCTCGCGGATTTTCAGTTTGGTGTGTACTTGTAAAGTTAAGTGTTAACCCACGCAACTACTCATAGCCGAGACCGTTACCACACATTTGAAAAATGACGTATTCACAAGAAGAAGTATATAAATATTCAGGTCAGTTTGACAAAGTAGTGACTGTCTCTTTCAGATTCGGTTCTGACGCAAGAAATAAATATGGAGATTTTATAACTGGTAAGTTTTATTACACACCAAAGGAAAGAGCCGATTTAGAAAATATTATTGCAATTGAGGAATTGCCAAAAACTGACGGATTAATCAAATTTGCAGTTGGAAATGGACTTAACGAATTGACTGAACAACAAATTGGAGATTTACGATTTGAAGGTGTATTAGCTTCAGATATAATCGAAATCCTTCAATTCTCTCAACCCGTAGAGAATGAATTTTCGAAATCAGATATTCGAAATTTACCTGACCCAATAACGATTAATTCTAATTTATCAGATGTTGACGAGGAAGAAATGACGTTATGGCTAAATTCCCAAAGACTTAAAAGCGGATATAAATTAATCCCAGAGGAAATAAATCGACATAACGGAATTATCTTAAGAAAATACGAAGACAGAATGCCAATTGAGGACTTGAAAAATTTCAAAAATGTAGAAACTGGCGAAATAAAACCTGAACTTAAATATCATTACTTAAACAGTAAATATTACAAAGATTTATTGAGCGACGAGGAAAAAATAGAATTTGAAAATACAATAAAGGAAGAGGCTGACCAAAAAATAAAAATCCTAGGAAAAGAATTGCAAAAAAGCCAAGAGAAATGGAAAGCTGTCGGAATAGACTATAAACAAGCATTAGCTTGGTTGATTCACTTCTCATCTGACTTTAGACCTGAAAGGTTAACTCACGGAGAAATCCCAGTTTGGTGGGATTATGAAAATTTATTGCATATTTATATGCGACACGTAAGCGAAACCCAAATTGGAGAAAGATTTGAATCAAAAACTGTTTTTCAATATAAGTTTAGAGATATTAAAACAGTAATTGAAACTGTCTTAAAAAAAATTGAGAAAGAAATTATAGAACATTTTAAAGATAATCCTGACAGAGACTTTAGGCGTGTAGGCGAACAAAGTGTTTATTATAAAGGAGATTATTATGTTATTCATATTAGTCCAACTGGACAATTACGAACATTCTATAAAAATAATTGAAATAAAAACGTGTGGTAACACCGTATATAATTTATTGCTAGTTCTAGCCTACTTACGAAAATCCTCGCGGATTTTCTATTCGGTTTGTATTTGCTAAATTAGGTGCTTAAACCACGCAACAAACCATATACAAACACGTTAGGCAACATTTACAAAACTACCAAATGAAAAAAATAATCTTATTATTAGCGCTTATATTTACATTCAATGTAAGTTTCTCACAGGAAAACAAAGAAGTGAAAAACATTTTTAAATTTAACATTGTTCCAGCTTTTGAAGGAATATATGAATTCCAATTTGAAAGAGTAATAAGTCCTAAAAGTTCTATTCAAATTGGATTTGCTTCTGGAAAAGACGGATTTACAGATAGAAATAAATTTAACGATTTGTTACTTGATAGGATTGGTAGAAATCTTAATGATGCAAAAGACACAGAATATTCTGAAAAAACATTTGCAATGAATATTGATTTCAGATATTATTTCAGTTCAGAAAATAACCACAGAGGACTTTACATAAGTCCGTCAATTCAA
>NZ_JBHTJI010000004.1:0-785 GCF_042675665.1 Mariniflexile jejuense | reverse complement strand
TATACATAAACGTTGTGTTTAATTAAAAACCACCTACACATGAGTAAAGACGAGAAGCATTAGCAATTTAAAAATATAAAAATAGAGAGAGGTCGCCAGTAGATAAAGATTTCTATTTAGTGTTATGTTCAGGATTCCCTCGTAAGGGATGCGAAAACTGTTCGGACTTTTTAGCTCGTAGCAACAAGCCCTTTAAACATTACTTAGTTTGAAATATTTACAAACCTCTCTCTTATTATGACTGACCAAATCAGTGCGCAACTGTTGCGTGCGACTGACAAATTAAACGTTAACTAATTAAAAATAAAAAATATGAGATTTATTAAAGTAACAGCAACACCATGTGACGGTAATGGACAATCTTTAAGAGGTGGCATACCATCAAAAACATTTAAGTTAAACATAGACCTTATTGGAGGAATTGACAATGATACTATAATGTTAAAAGGCGGTGAAATCATTAGATTAGGCAGTAATTGGTTTAAAGAATTTCGTCTTTCAAATCAAGCATACATGAACAATTTATGACTAACGACGACTTAATTTGATTCATAATATTATAAAAACAAGTCTCTATCTGATTAAAAGTATAACCATCTAAGTCTTTTATGATTTTTCTTGATAATTCATCTATTTTTACATTATCATCATCACCTAGGAAAACTTGAGCTTTGGACATGTGACTAAAACTAAACACAACACCGTATAAAAATAATGCGCTACGATGTTATAGGTTATGAACGTGACTTTTTTTAATTGGCGCACTATTCTTATACCAATTCGTT
>NZ_JBHTJI010000003.1:0-6863 GCF_042675665.1 Mariniflexile jejuense | reverse complement strand
AAGTGATTTGCTCTAAATCTTTTACAAGTTCCAGAAACCGTTCAGAATGTTGAGAGTTACATAAAGTGGAAATTAGAACTAGAAATATGATTGTGAAATTGCGTTTCATTTAAATGTTGTACAACGGTCTCGTATAACCGTCAGTTACGGGTTAATATGCATTAATTTTCGGTTAAGCACTGATGTTAGCAATTTCGAGTGGATTCGGACGTAGTCGAATCCGCCGTAATTGCGGTTATACATTGTTGGCATACGTTTTTTTCTTTTTTACTGTAAACACTATTCCAATTAATAAATTCCAAATTAGAAAATAAATCCAAATATCTTTTGCAAATTCCGTTCGACACGGTGGGCAAGGATAATCAGGAATACAAGGTTCACATTGGATTAGATAAGGGTCGATAAAGAACCTTATCAATAAAAAGACATTTCCTAAAATCCAGATATAAAAAATTCGATTCCTATTCTTCATTCGGTTAGTAGTTCCATTAATTGGTTATGTTTTTCATTCCATTCTGAATCTCTTTTATTTTCGTCAATCGAGTAATGTTCTATAACTTTTTCAACTTTTGCTTTGAAGGTTTGAAATTCTTTTTCCGCATTTTCAAGCGAACTATAAAAGTCAGTATGAAACATTAGTCCATAAATTCCAACTGTAATTGAAAAAGGTGCAATTGAACCGTTTTCTTCTAAAGTTATTCTTGCTCCAAATGGATTTTCCTCATCCTTAAGTATTTTTCCATTTTCAGAACCAATTGTTCCAATCGAATTTCCTGCGTCAAAGGGATTCCATTTATATTCCATAAGTTCGTTCTTCAAATGTATGCCAACGTGTTTGGCTATGGTTTCGTTGCGTGAAAATCCGCGAGGATTTTCCGCCGTAAACCGAAGACAGCAAATTTGCGAGGACTTTCCGCGAGGAAAGTCAGAAGCAATGAACTATAGCCGGTGTTGGCATTTCGTTTTTTTATTCTCTAATTAAATATCCTGTTTGTAATTTCAATTCCTCATTATCTGTTTTATTCAATTCAATAATTCGGTCTCTAATTTCTCGGTCAAACCATTCTTGATTATATCCTTTGATTTTAAATCGAGGATATCTCATTTGTTGTATTGCAGCTAATTGACGATTAATATCTTCACTAAAAATGGCTTTTTTCAGTCCGTTAAGAGCAGTCCATCCATTTTCGTTTTCTTTCCACCAATCTTTTACTCGTTTTATTATAATATCGAGTTCCTTGAATTTTGTTCTTTCAAAGTTTACATCGTGTTTCCCGTTTTCAATGTATTTCGAATAGTTTTTTTTGTGTAATTCTATTAATTCCTTTTCGGTAATGACATTCTCGGTAAAACCAAAGTTTTGGGAAGTCAGATTTTCTAAAGCCCAACCTGCTCGAATAGCAATCCAGTCCAAATCGTAATTTATAAACCAATCGTGTCCATAAAATTCAGTTGCTCCTGGATAAATTAAGTCAGCAGTATTTTCTAACTTTTTAAAGTCCTTTGGATTGTCCAATAATTTTATCAAATATGGGATTGATTGTTTTCCGATATTCAGTAAACTATCCTTTGCTTTATAGACCTTACCCCAATCAGTTGATACAAAATCAGAAATCAGATTTTCTAAATCAGGTTCAGCCTTTTCGGTTGTCACGCTTTGACTTAAACAACTCAAAGTTGAAAATATTAATAAAATCAGAAATGTGTTTTTCATCGTTCAGTTTAAATGAATGCCAACGTGCTTGTGTAAGGATAGTTGCGTGTTTAAGCTACTAACTTACTAAAAATGAATCGAACCATTGGAAATTCCGCAGGAATTTCCAAGTAGGCAAGTCACAAGCAATTATTTTTACACTTTATTAGCAAACGTTTTTTATAATTGTTCTTTAAATATTTTTTCAATCAAATTATTAAAATCCGAAGCAATGATTTCTAAGTCGCTAATTTTCTCCTTACTTAAAGATGTATTCCATAAATAAATCGGGGAATTTAAATTTTCAGTATCCATACAGAAATAGTCTCCACAAGTCGCATCTCCAATTAAAAGAAGTTTCGGATTTAATCCATAATCAGTTCTGTCGTCCATATTTCTCCATAAAATATTTAGAACAGCTCCATTCCGATAATCAATATTCGGATATGCTCCAAAGAAGTCAAATCCGTTTATATTTCCACAACCATAATTTTCAATAAAGTCACGATAATTTCTAGGAATACTTATTCCAAGTGATTTTTCAATATCCTCAATTACATCTGAGTCAATTTTTCCGTTAAATCTACAATTATCAATATTTTGTTCGATGGTCATTTTTAATGTTTGCTAACGTTGATGTATAAGGAAAGTTGCGTGTTTGTGTGCGAGGATTTTCCGAAGGAAAATCAGAAGCAAGCAAACGAGCAACAAACTTTGGTTTAGCTAAAACTAGCAATTTTTTTTATACTTTGTTGTACTGCGTTATTTTTTGTCAAATTCTTTAATTAAATTATGTAATCTATCATTTTCTGAAAGTCTTTCAAGCCATTTTCTAGCTGTTATTCCGTGATTATTTATTTTATCCAAATCAGCTCCACGATTTAGAAGTTCTTCTATTATCTCAAACCTCAATTGGTTAACTTCTTTTTGTTCTTCTCTCCAAGTCAGACCATACTCTCTGATTGCTGTGAATATTGGATTATTTCCGTGTTTTTCTGTCGAGTTAATTTCCGCTTTTCCGCTTTTTATTAAAATCAATGAAATATTGGACATACCATGAAATGATAAAGCTACTTCTAGCGCATTATATCCGTCTGCTGTTTTTGTATTAATTTCAGCTCCTTTGTCTATTAAATAAGAAATTAATTTGACGTGATTTTCAGAACCTTTTAGTTCGGATTTGCAGTCACAAATTGATTTTATTAACAGAGTGCTGGATTTTTCAGAATTCGTAAAGCTATTAAAGTCAATCTTTTCTTTTTCAATTATTTCGATGACTTTTTCCGTTGAAGAATTAAACAAGTATTGATAAAATTCTCTTCTGGTTTCATTATCAATTTCGTAAAGTTGTTTAGTCCGATTTATTTCAGATTCAGAAGTTTTTGATGAAAACAAATTTTTAAATAAACTCATTAGATTATTGATTGGTCATAATGCAGTACAACGTTTGGTATAAGGAAAGTTGCGTGTTTGCGTGCGAGGATTTTCCGTAGGAAAATCAGAAGCTAGCAAACGAGCAACTAACATTGGATTAGCTAAAACTAGCAATTTTTTTTATACTGTGTTGTGTGTAGTTTTTATTTTACATTGTCATAGATTTCCAATGTCTTTTTGATTATGTCTTTTTCTTTTTTCGTTATAGTTCTGTCGTCGTGATATTGTCTTCCTTCATATCTTATTTTAGCGGATTCTGAATTTACAAGTCTGTCTAATATTAGGCATTCAGTTTCTCCAACTGACATATCTAACCACTCCCAAATTCCTGAATCATTATCTTTTTCCCAATCTCCAGTTATAGTGTATTGTTCTCCGTCAATCAATAAAATTCCTTTCTGTATGAATAACCAATCATCAGAAGCATATTGAAATTTAAGTCTTAAATAATAAAAGTCTGCTTTCTTTCCAATATATGGATAGATGAAATTTACATTTGTGTAATATGGTGTTCTCGGATCTCTATAAAATGTAGTTTCTTTAAATTCGTCCTCGTTTTTTTTGAATGAGTTCAAGTCTTTTTCTGCCTTTTCTTTTTTCTGTTTTTTAACAATTACAAGACTGTCTTTGGTTATTTGGTCTTTTTTAATTTGAACGCTATCAACTGTTTTTTCTGCGGTTTCTTTTTCGGTTGAAGTCGTTGATTTGGTATCATCACTTGAGCTAAAAATTCCAACTAAAATTCCGCTGATTATAAAAATTCCGATTATGCTTGCACATCCAATTCCTGCGATTTTTAAAAATTTCTTCATTTAGTTTACTTTAATTTTTGATAAAAATTGAACATTATTTTTTAAATTTTTTACGGTTTTCCATAATTCGACGGATTTTTCTCAAATTACACACAACGTTTATGTGTAAGGAACGTTGCGTGTTTGAGTGCGAGGATTTTCCGAAGGAAAATCAGATGCTAGCAAACAAAGCAACGACCAAACGGTTGAACTAAAATAAGCAATGTTTTTTACACGGTGTTAGCCATTGTTTTTTTAATTTTTATATAATATTCCTATCTTTTCATCGGATAACTCTCTAAAATAACAAGTATCGTTTTCAGTGGTACATTCTTCTTTTTTTAATTGGTTCCATTCAGATTTAGATAGTAGTAATTTGCTATAATTGTCAATATATTTAGTTGATTTTATTGAGATTAGATTATCAGATTTGGGAATTGTTTTTAGTTCATTAATAGCCTTACTTAACAATATATTTATTTGAACTTTATTTAATTCACTTTTGTGTTGCGAAATATATTTAAAAATCGAAACTGCCAATTCATATTTTAATCTAATGGAATTTGGATTGTTTTTCAACCATTTTTCACAGATAAGTATTGATTTTTTATAATTTCTTTCTTTAGAATGTATTGAACTTATTTTTAAAATTAATTTTTCTTTTTGGCTATAATTTAGAGTGTTATTTTCTTTTAATTCTTTGTAAATATATTTCTCGATTCGGTCTGATGGCTTAAGAAGTAAATCATTGTTTGCTTTAATACTTATGGGTTTTGAATAAATGACTAATGAGTCTTTTACTCTAAACGAAAATCTTATTTCTGTGTTTAATTCGCCCGTATATACTGATTTGTTATAGATTTCATATGTGTATGAATCTTTGGGTAAACTGATAGTTTGTAAACCTGTTCCACACCAATAAGCTAACTCAGATAATGCGTCAAAAGGCTTCCAAATACTATCTATATCTTTTATCTCTTTATTAAATAAAATTTCAGCATTATATCCACCAAAAATTTTTAGAGTGTCTGTTGTCCTATTAATTAAAAAAATATTTATGTTTTCTGTTGAATCTATAACCTTTGCAATAATTGAAATCTCACCATTTTCAAATTTAGTAGATTCTTTCAATTTTTTTACTCTAGGATTTTCATTCATTGAATTTTGACTAAAACAAATGAAGTTTATTAAAACCAAAAAAGCTAAAGTTGGAATATGTCTGTTTCTCATTTTGGTAATAATGGCTAACGTGTTTGTGTATGGTTAGTTGCGTGGTTAAGCAACTAATTTAGTAAACAAATACTTGCCAGAGAAAATTCCGAAGGAATTTTCCAGATAAGCACTTGCCAAAGCAATTAATTATACACGGTGTTGTAAACAGTGTTTTATATATTCATTCCATTTTTTATTCACTCAATTATTCGGTCAAAATTCGCCATACTTGTAAACTAAAATTCCCAATGCTCCATAAAACATTAATAGATTTATTATAACAAAAATAACGCGCTTGAGTTTGGTCAATTCGAAAGCTTTCGAGTTCCAAATAATAACAAATAAATGATATAGAATATAAAAGTATTGTTCAGTTCTATTATTATTTACTGTTAAACTTAAAATTGCTGATATTGGAAAAAAAATAATTATCCATAAGCTTACATTGTAAATATTTAAGATTAGATGTTCATAGAAATTTTTCTTGAATTGTATATAGATTAGAAAACTTGAAAGAGTTAACAAGAGAATATTTACAAATAAAATAACGAACTGTGAAGAAATAGTACTTGTTACTACAAGACCTAAAAAATCATTTGCAATTGAGTAATGCAGTATAAGAAATAAAGATGCTATTGTAAAGAATTTCCCTGGACTATAATAATATTTTCGAAATCCATTCCAATAATTTAAAACTAATGATTCGGGTTGACTTAATCCAATTCGAATGTTTAATAAAAAAGATTTTTCTAATGAAAAAATACTGTCAAATAAATCACCTAAAAATGTGATGAAATTAATTCTTTTATTTTTATAATATTGTCCGCACTTTGAGCAATATTTTTCATTTATTTCACTTGAACATACTGAGCATTTCATATTCCTGTTTTTATTTCAAGTTTCGATTCGGACATTGTTTACAACGTTTGGTATATGGAAAGTTGCGTGTTTGTGTGCGAGGATTTTCCGAAGGAAAATCAGAAGCTAGCAAACGAGCAACTAACATTGGTTTAGGATAAAACTAGCAATTTTTTATATACGGTGTTGGCATTAGTTTTTTTTAATAGAGTTTTTCTGAATTATTAGTCATAAGTTTTAGAAAGTCAGTAAATGTTTCGGCTATAAATTCAGCATTTCCGTCAAATTCATTTTCAAGTCCATAACCCTTATAAATTTTTCTGTCTTTTCGGGAGAAACCAATCCATGGGCATGATAGCATTGAGTCGCAAAATTTTATATATAATTTATCTGCGGCAGTATTTTCCTCGCAGATTTTATTTATATCCCAAATGTGGTGTCTTTCAAAACCAATGTAATCAGAAAATCCGTTTGCAATTAGATAGAAATTTTTAAAGTCATTTGGGAAATCAAAGTCTAAAGTATTTGTCAATTTTATTAAATCTTCTTTTTCAGATTTTCCATTTACTTTAATTCCTAACTGTTTTATTTCACCAATGATATTATCTAGCATAAAGTTTGAGGTGTAGTTGCTTTAAATTAATGCCAACGTTTTGTATAATTTTTAGTTGCGTGGATTAGGTACTAAAATAGCAAAAAAACACAAGCCAAAGGAAAAATCCGCAGGATTTTTCCGATTAAGTAACTATAAGCAATTAAATTTATACCATGTTATGTAGCGGTTTTGAATTTAGACAAAGATTTAAATGTCCTTTTTTTTTAGTTTTTGATATTTTTCTTTCTCCGCAATTTTTGGTTTTCCGTTTCCGTTTTTA
>NZ_JBHTJI010000002.1:0-1306 GCF_042675665.1 Mariniflexile jejuense | reverse complement strand
ATGTCTTGTCCTGAAATATGGCTACAGGTTAAAATTGATTTTACGCTGATAATTTGTATACCATATTCGGTGTTCTAAAGTCTAAAGATAAGTGTAATCTTATTTCGTTGTATAAATTAATTGCATTTTTTGTAGCTCTTTTCGCGTGAGCTATATTTGTAAAGGTCTGATCGAGATAAAATTCGTCTTTAAGAATCCCGTTAACCCTTTCTGCGAGGGCATTTTCATAACAATGATTTTCTTCAGTCATACTAATGTCTATCTTTTTCCTTTTAAGGATTTGCGTGTATACATTGCTACAATATTGTATACCCCTATCAGAATGATGTATGAGTCCATTAATGCTTTTAGCTTGATAAATAGCTTTATTAAGGGCTCTCACGCATCCGTTTAGTTCTAAGCTGTCACTGAGGTCATAACCAACAATCTTTCTAGAATGCATGTCTGTAATCAGGGCTAGATAACAAAATCCTTTAATAGTTCTGATATAGGTAATGTCAGATACCCAAACTTGATTTGCTCTGGTTACTTCAATATCTTTTATAATGTTATTGTACTTATAAAAGCGATGGTACGAGTTGGTTGTTCTGGCACTATATTTCTTTCTAAGTGTAAGCATTTGATGTTTCCTAAGGACGTTAAACAGTGTGTCTCTACCGACTTTAAGGTTGGCTTTGGTAAACTCATTATCTAAGGATTTAACAAGTTTACGCACACCTTCTCTAGGTAGGGATTTGCGTCTTTTCTTTATTATCTCAATAATCTGCTGTTCTATTTTTAAACGCTTATCAGCTCTGTTTTTATACTTATAATAAGCATTGCGTTTATGTCCGAAACAATGGGTTATGGTAGTTAAAGATGCAAATCCCTTAGCTTTTTCCTTGGCCTTGATTAAGGCTTTATACTTAACTTTTTTTTTAGCTCAGCAACTGACTTATAGCCTAGATCTTCTGCAGCTACTTCCAGGTATGAATCTAATACCAAAGCATCTAAATCCTTTTTTAAGAGTAGCTTTTTAAGCTGTTCAATCTCCTTTTGTAGTTCCTTAATTCGTGTTATCTCGTCTTTTGTTTCCACTTTTACTCTGGTGTTCATAAGGTCTTTACGGTTGTATTTTCTAATCCATTCATTGATGGTGGTAGGCGCAATTCCATACAGTTTGCCTAATTGGTTTTTGTTAAGTTTACCTGTTGTAATTTCATCTAAAATTTTCAGTTTAAAAGGTTCTGAATACCGTCTGATTACTTTGTCGTTTCTATACATAATGTTTAAAATTATGTAGCCTTATTTCAGGACGGGTCAAAAT